>CAZLHR010000016.1:0-52950 GCA_964559685.1 uncultured Lishizhenia sp. | reverse complement strand
ACATTTACGTTCAGCACAAGATTTCATGAACATTGGGGATACTGTTGAATCAGTTGTGTTGACATTAGACCGTGAAGAAAGAAAAATGTCTTTAGGTATCAAACAATTAATGCCAGATCCTTGGAGTGACATTGAAGTTAAATATTCAGTTGGTTCTAAACATAGTGCAAAAGTTAGAAACTTCACCAATTTTGGCGTTTTTGTTGAGTTGGAAGAAGGTGTTGATGGTTTAATTCACATCTCTGATCTTTCTTGGCAGAAGAAAATTAAACATCCTTCTGAATTTTGTAAGGTAGGTGAAGAAATGAATGTAGTGGTTTTAGAAATTGATCGCGACAACAGGAGAATTTCACTTGGCCACAAGCAACTTGAAGAAAATCCATGGGATGTTTTCGAATCTACTTTCTCTGAGGGTTCAATTCATAGCGGAACAATCATTGACATGAAAGACAAATCTGGAATAGTTTCATTGCCTTATGGAGTAGAAGGTATATGTCCATCTAAACACTTGAAAAAAGAAGACGGAAGTAATGCGAAAGTTGAGGAGGTCTTGGATTTCAAAGTGATTGAGTTCAACAAAGACGCAAAGAAAATTGTTGTGTCTCATACCCGTACATTTGAAGAAGGAGAGGACAAACCAAGCGCAAGTGCGAAAGGTAAAAAAGCTTCTTCTGGAAACACAGCTGTACAAGCAGTCAACAATGCATCAGAAAAATCAACACTTGGTGATATCGATGCTTTAGCTGAACTAAAAGAAAAAATGGAGAAAGGCGAGTAATCGTCTCATCTATAATAAAATTAAGGGAGCCTCGGCTCCCTTTTTTCGTTAAAAATGTGTTGATAAACATTTGAATTTGGCGATGTCAAGAGAAAGCTTATGATTAAATTTGCTTCTTTGGTGTTTAATGAATTTAGTCGAAAAAGTTAGAGGAATATTTTCAGCCTATTTACAACAAAATGGCCATAGAAAAACACCAGAAAGATTTGCAATACTTGATGAAATCTACAATTATGAAGGTCACTTCGATGTAGAATCTTTGTACTTAAAAATGAAAAATCATAATTATCGAGTTTCTAGAGCGACGCTTTACAACACAATTGATTTACTACTTGCCTGTAATTTGGTACGTAAGCATCAATTTGGAAAGAACATCGCTCAATTTGAAAAATCGCATAGCAGTAAGCAACATGACCACATTATTTGTACAGATACAGGTGAAGTAATTGAATTTTGTGATCCTCGAATACAGCAAATTAAGAATACGATTGAGGATTTGTTTGGCGTTACAGTTCATCATCATTCACTATATTTTTACGGAACTAAAAATCAAGAAAAATGAGCCTTTCCATTCATGTAAAATATCAAGACGATTTCAAAATTATTGAATTGGAGGGACGCATACTTTCTGAAGTAGATCTCGAACCTGCACATCGCTTGTTGGATGGAAATAAAACTTGGAAATTGGTTTTCGATTTATCGAAATTACAACACACCAACTCCAGCGGCATTGCATTCTTAGTAAAATCGATGACCAGAGCTAGAATTCATGGTGGGGAAGTTATTATCATGAAGGTAGGAGATGGAATTAAAAAACTATTTGAAATAACAAAAATGCATGAAGTTTTTCCTATCGTGGAATCCTTGAATGAAGCAAAAACGGTGTTTAAATAAATATTATGAAAGTGGATGTATTATTAGGTCTTCAATGGGGAGACGAAGGAAAAGGAAAAATTGTCGATGTATTGACTCCGTCCTATGATATCATTGCACGTTTTCAAGGAGGGCCAAACGCCGGACATACGCTCGAATTTGAGGGCATTAAACACGTCTTACACACTATACCTTCAGGTATTTTTCATGAAAATGTAATTAATCTTGTAGGTAATGGAGTTGTTATAGATCCCGTTATTTTCAAAAATGAATTAGATAAATTGGCTCCTTTTGGTATTGACTTTTCTAAAAGACTTTTACTTTCGAAAAAAGCTCATCTCATTTTACCTACTCACCGATTATTAGATGCAGCATCAGAACAGGCAAAAGGTAAAAATAAAATAGGATCAACTTTGAAGGGAATTGGACCAACATACATGGATAAAACAGGTAGAAACGGTCTACGTGTGGGGGACATTTTTTCTTCTAATTTTAAAGAGAAATACGATGCATTGGTTGAAAAACATGTGGGGATTCTTCAGCATCACGAAGATTTCACATATAACCTCGAGGAATTAGAAGGACCTTGGTTCGAAGGAATCGAAACTTTACGAAATCTAACTGCTGTTGATAGCGAACATTACCTCAATACCGCCTTGTTAAGTGGAAAAAAAGTACTCGCTGAGGGCGCACAAGGCACTATGCTTGATATTGATTTTGGAACCTACCCTTTTGTTACGTCATCCAATACAGTAACAGCTGGAACATGCACAGGATTAGGTTTAGCACCGACACGAATCGGTAAAGTTATCGGGATTTTTAAAGCCTATTGTACGCGTGTTGGAAGCGGACCATTCCCTTCTGAATTAGATAACGAAGTGGGTGAAGAAATAAGAAAAGAAGGAAGAGAATTTGGTGCAACGACGGGGAGACCAAGGCGATGTGGATGGATTGATTTGGTACAAATGCGCTATGCAATCATGATAAACGGTGTCACAGAACTTTCTATGATGAAATCTGATGTGCTAAGTATTTTTGAAGAAATTGAAGTGTGCACGCACTATTTGATAAACGGTAAAGAAGTATTTGATTTTCCATTTGATGTTAACGATGAAGAAATTACCCCTGTTTACAAAAAAATAAAAGGTTGGTCCTCAGATTTAACCCACCTCTCATCATATGATGATAGTCCCGAAGCACTGAAAAACTATGTTTCTTATCTTGAATCACAATTAAATGTGCCTATTAGCGTTGTTTCTGTAGGACCAGATAGAAAACAAACACTTATTACCAAGAGGTGAAAACATTAAATAACTTGATGAAAACTGCGTTGGTCTACTTCGCAGTTTTTTTTATTTCTAAGGTTAATGGACAAAAATACCCAATCGTATTATTACCGGGTTCTCAGAAAGTCGAATACAACAAAATAACAGGTGAACACAAATTATTAGGCACGGTAAACTTTACCTATAAAGGTAATCGAATGTATTGCGATTCAGCCGCCTACAACGAAAAAACACAGACTATTAAAGCTTATGGAAATGTTCAAGTGCAGAAGGGTGATATTAATTTATATTGTGACTCGTTTTACTATAAAACCTCGGTGAAATATGCTAAGTTGTGGGGAAATGTTCGTATTCGTGACTCAGAATACAAGATTACAACTGACTCTATTGATTATGATGCAAAAAATGGAAAAGCCATCTATCGAAACTATGGAAGGATAGAATCTATTATTTCATCTGAAAAAATAACTAGTAAGACAGGGTATTTTTATCCTGAAACAAAAAATGTGTCTTTTGGAGGAAAAGTAAAGTATTTTAAAGACGGCTTAAGTATGTCTACTGATACTTTAAAATTTAACTATGCTAAACAAATTGCTTATTTTTTCGGGCCAACATCTATAAAAAATGACAGTTTACAATTGAATTGTAAAAAAGGATGGTATGATGTTCAAAAGGAACGCGCCCAATTATTTAAATCAGTGAAAGTAATTAAAGACGAGCTAGAAATTTCTGCAGACACATTATATTACAACGGTAAAACCAACGAAATTAGAGCTAAAGGAAATGCAATTTATAAAGATCGAAAAGAAAATCTATCTTGTTCTGGTCAGCAATTATTTTCATCAGATGATAAGAAACTTTCATTCGCAACAGGCAATGCCACTGCTTCAATAGTAATCCAGTTTGATACACTCATCGTTTCAGCTGATACAATTTTACTTTCAAAAGACAGCATGCTCAACGCACAAAATATTAAAGCTTTTCACAACGCATTATTCTGGTACAAAAGTATGACAGGAAAATCTGATAGTAGCTTTTATGATGTTTCTAAAAACTTTATAACACTTCACAAAACGCCTATGGTTTGGGCAGAAAACGTAGAATTAAAAGGAGACAGTATTCGTGTATTTTTAAAAGATTCTCTTGTTGATTCTGCAATTGTTATAGGAAATGCTTCAGCAATTATGGAAGTTGATAGCGGAAATTTCTACAATCAAATATCTGGAAAAAAAATAAATGCACAATTTAAAGGTGAGGAAATCATAAAAGTGGATGTTAAAGGGAATGCTTGGACAATTTTTTATCCTATTTCAGAAGAAAAGTCAGATTCAGTTATAAGGCAAAAGCGCATTGGGATGAACAGGTTATTTGCATCTGAATTGAGAATTTATCTAGATAGTGGTGAAGTTCAAAAAATTACCTACTTCGATAAACCAGATGGTATCTTTTATCCCATCGATCAAATTGACGAAAAAGAAAAATGGATTTCAGGTTTTCAATGGAATCCGACATTAAAGCCTAAAAAAATTAAGTTAAAAATTCACAGGTAGTAGTTTTTTACTTATTTCTAGTGATCTCTACAAGATTAATTTATCTTTTTTATAATATGTAATCTCCATACTGAATTTACATAATCAATTCCCAATTTATTATACATTTAAACAAATGTTTAAAATAGTTGTTTAATTTTGCAGTTCATGAAAAAAGAGATAGGTACAGAAGAAAAAATTAAAGAAGCAGCAAAGACTGTTTTTATTCAAAAAGGTTTTTCCGGTTGTACAATCAGAGAGATTGCAAAAGCTTCAGGAATGAATGTGGCGCTAGTTTGTTACTACTTCCGTTCGAAAGATCAACTTTTTCAATTGATTTTTCAATCGGTAATGGAAGAGTTTATGCATTCATTGATTCAAGTGTTTCAAGATGAAATGCCATTGAAAGATAAAATGCGTATCTTAATAGACAAACGCTACGAATTTGTTGAGAAGAATCCAGAATTTCCCAATTTCATTCATAACGAATTAAAACGCAATACTGCCTTCTCCGAACACAACAAAAAGATTTTCGACAAAATTGCCTCAACTGGAATATTCGAAGAGGCATTAATTTCACAACAAAAAGGGGAAATGAGGCAAATCGACATGTTTCATGTAACACTGCTTATATTGTCGAATTGTGATTTTCCTTTCATCTCAAAAAATTTTCACATGACAATGCAAGAATTGACTGAAGAGGAAATAGCCAAAAAACTTACTGAACACCGTCATGTGGTAACTGATATGTTAATGAATTATTTATTTCCAAATTAAATCTTATGATGAAACTACTCGTTTTTATATGTCTTTTCCTTGGTTTACAAAACTTAACGGCACAAATAGACCTGAAGTCGTGTTTAGCAATGGCTGATACTGCAAATTTAACAATTCGAAATGCAGAACTTGACATTGAGATTAACAAGAGAGAGCGTAGCTCATATCTGTCCTCTCGTCTTCCTCAATTAGGATTTAATGCTGATTACAAGTACAATGCAAAAATTCCTGGTCAAGTAGTTCCGGCAGCGTTTTTTGGTGGACAACCAGGAACTTATGCCACAGTGCAATTCGGCGTTCCGTATGTGTTGTCGAACAATGTTCAACTTACTCAAATACTGTTTAATTCTCAATTGAATTATGGCCTTGCTGCCTTAAAAATCAATGCTGAAATTGTGGAGGTTCAACGCAACATGACAATTCAAGAAATACGCTATCAAGTATCCAACACTTATTTTCTACTACAAGGATTAGAAAAACAATTGTCATTCCTTCAAAGTAACCTGTCTCAAACAAACAAAGTATTAAAAAACATGAATTCTTTAGTTGAAAAAGGTTTAGCTCTTCAACTTGAAGCTGATAAAATTAAAGTAAACCTGTTGAATTTGGAGAATGGAATCGCATCCGTTCAAGCATCTAAAGAACAACTTTTAGACCTTCTGAAAATTTTAATTGGCTATCCAAAGGATAAAATACTAACTCTTGCTGAAGATGTTATTATCGAACAATCATTAATTAAAGTAGAGGACAATAAACAGTTTTACCCATTAAAATTAATCGAATCACAGCAGGAAATGAATAAAGAGGAGAGCAAAGGAATTAAAATGAGCTACCTACCAAATTTAAATCTATACGGTGTATATAATTACAGCTATAACATTAAACCGGATGATGACTTTCGAAAAGGAATTGATGGTGTATTTATTGGTCTTCGTCTCGATTGGTCTTTGTTTGATGGCTTACAACGCATGCACAAAAGCAAAATGAACGCCATACGCTCGGACAAATTGACTAATCAATATGAATTGGCAAACCAACAATTGGAAATGGCTGCCAATCAAGCTAAAAGACAAATAAAACTTAAATCTGATGCATTATCACTTTCTAAGGAACAATTGAAATTAGCAGAAAACGTATACCAACAAACAAACTTTAAATTTGAAAAAGGACTAGCCAATTCAACAGAACTTATTCTTGCAGAAAACAGTCTTTACCAGGCTCAAAATAATATTGTCTCTACTTATGTGCAGTTGAGACAAGCAGAATTAGAGTACCTAAAATCAATCGGAAATATTAAATAATTACTTATGAAAAGAATCATCATTATCTCAATTTTCGCGTTAGCCGTTATTATTTTGGCAGCCATTAAACTTATGTCGAATAAAGAGGAAGCGGCTACTAAAATTTTTGAGCGCGACCCATCAACTGCTGTGCTAGTAGAAGTCACCAAACCTAGTAATCATACCTTCGAGAGCTCTCTTTCGTTTTTAGGAACTTTTGATGCCAATCTTCAAAATAATATTGCTTCAGAGGCTGGTGGAAAATTGGTAAGTATAAATGTAAAAGAGGGAGACTTTGTCAATAAAGGCCAAGTATTAGCAAAATTAGACGATGAAATGATTCTTTTACAAATCGAAACAGTTAAACTAAATATTAATCAATTGAAGAATGACTTTGAGCGTTTGTCTGCACTGAAAAAAGAGAATGTAGTGACAAATTCAGAGTTTGAAAAAGTAGATCTTGGACTAAAAACGGCAGAGGTACAACTCAAGCAATTACAAAAACAACTAAAATCCACGTCCATTACAGCGCCATTTAGTGGCGTAGTTAGTAAGAAAATGGTTGATCTAGGTTCTATGATTGCTCCAGGCACCCCTATTGTTGAATTAGTTGATATTTCTTCATTGAAATTAACGGTTTCAGTTCCGGAGCGAGATGTTTTGAAGTTTAAAACTGGTCAAAAAATCAGTGCCAAAGCGGACATTCACGGTACTACAACCTTTGATGGGGAAATAAAAGTTATCGGAGTTCAAGCAGATGCAGCCCATAATTATAAAGTTCAGGCAATTGTAACTAATTCGAATGAACACAAAATTATGGCCGGCATGTACGGTTCGTTAACACTAACAAATTCTACTAGCGTAAGTGCTATGTCAATACCGAGGAAAGCCCTTGTTGGATCCTCTAAAAGCCCACAAGTCTATGTCGTTAGAAATGGTAAATCTGTTTTAGTAAATTTCAATGCGGGAACTAGCGATGGGGAATTTATCGAGGTTATTTCCGGATTGTCAACTTCGGATGAAGTCGTGATTAAAGGACAAATCAATCTTCAGAATAACAGCAACATAAAAACCAAATAGGGACATGACACTTACTGAAATATCCATAAAAAGACCTTCATTAATTATCGTAATATTTACGATTTTAATTGGCGGTGGACTTATCAGCTATAACCAGCTCAGTTACGAATTACTTCCAGATTTCTCCCCTCCCGTATTAACGGTTACTACAGTATATCCTGGAGCTTCCCCGGCAACAGTTGAAAATCAGGTTTCAAAACCGTTAGAAGATGCGCTAAGTGGACTGGAGAATATAACAGAAGTAACCTCTTTTTCATTAGAAAATGCATCAGTAGTATTATTAGAATTTAACGCTTCTACTGATATTGATGCAGCATTAGAGGATGCACAGCGAAAAGTGAATAATATTATAAGTACACTTCCTGGCGATGTTCAGAATCCCGTGGTGGCTAAAATTGAACCAAACGCATCTCCTGTTTTACAAGTCAGTGCGAATGCTGACAAACTCAATGACCGCGATTTTATGGTTCTAATGGATGACCAAATTCTTCCTCAATTGAAGCAAGTTGCAGGCGTAGGAGAAGTTCAAGTGATTGGTGGTGAAAAAAGAGCGTTTAGGGTTAATGTCGACAAAGATAAAATGAAGCGCTATGGTTTAACCATGGCTAATATTAATCAAGCCATTGCTGCATCGAACCTTGAATTTCCAACAGGTAAGGTGAAAAGCGAAAAGGAACAGATGACAGTTAGGTTAGCTGGGAAATACCAAACTATTTCAGACCTTGAAAATTTGATACTTTTTTCTAGAGGGACATCAACAGTGAAATTATCTGATGTAGCTGAGGTAGTGGATGATATTGAGGATAGAATAGCTATTAGTAGGTATAATGGGCAAAATGGAATCGGTTTAAGAATTAAAAAGTCAAGCGATGCGAACGCTGTAGATATGTCGAATGCAACGAAAGAACGATTTAAGGTACTCGAGGAAAAATACAAAGACGTTGGACTAAAATTTACGGTAGCCACCGATACATCTAAACCTACCATTGACTCTGTTGACGCTGTACTTCACGACCTTGAAATTGCCATTTTACTAGTTGCTGCGGTAATGTTGTTGTTTTTGCACAGCTTAAGAAATGCAATTATCGTACTAATTGCAATTCCAGCATCATTGGTTTCTACTTTCATTGCCATGTATATGTTGGGTTACACTTTAAATCTTATGACTTTGTTGGCAATGTCTTTAGTAATTGGAATTTTAGTAGATGATTCCATCGTGGTATTGGAGAATATTTACCGACACTTGTCGATGGGAAAAGACAAAAGAAAGGCAGCATTAGATGGAAGAAATGAAATAGGTTTTACTGCTTTAGCCATTACGTTAGTGGACGTTGTAGTATTCTCACCTGTTGTATTTATTGAAGGAACTATTTCAGATATTTTACATCAGTTTTCAATCGTCGTAGTAATCTCAACTCTCATGTCCTTATTTGTGTGTTTCACCTTAACACCATGGTTAGCTTCAAGATTTGCCAAAGAAGTGCATTTAAATCCCAAAAACTGGTTACATGTTCCTTTAATTTGGTTTGAAAAGCGTGTAACAATTTTTACTGAGCAATATGTGAAGTTAGTAGGTTGGTCCTTGCGTCACAAAATAATCATGGGAATCGTGATTTTGGTCATCTTTATAGGTAGTATGGCAACAATGGGACTTGGAATTGTTGGACAGGAATTCGTTTCTCAGGGCGATCAAGGAAAGTTTATGATAAAACTTAAATACGATAAAAGCACGACTTTTGAGGAAAATAACAAGACGACATTGGAGATTGAAAAATTGATTCTTGCACAAACAGATGTCGTTGATGTTGTATTTTCTAATGTAGCCGGACCAAGTTCAGGAATGGGGGCCGCATCATTTGGGGCAGAAAATAAATCTGAGATAACAGTTCAAATGAAAGAGGGAAAACAAAAAGAAATCCCAACAATTCAATACATGAATAAAATCAGAAAAATGATAGAGGACAAATATCCTGGTATTGAAGTGAAAGCGCTAAATATGGGATTAGTTGCCTCAGAAGAAGCTCCAATTGAAATATTTCTTTCATCAGATAATCCTGAGCTACTCATGTCGGAAGCTAAAAGAATAAAGGCTGCGCTTTTGGATATTAAAGGAGCGAAAGACCCTACCATATCAACAGAAGATTTAACACCAGAGATTAGAATTGAGTTAAATAGAGAAAAAATGGGGCAATTAGGAATTCCGATTGCCACCGTTGGAATTCAATTACAGAACGGACTAACAGGAAACAATGACAATCAATTTGACTTAAAAGGTCAAGATTACAATATTCAGGTAATGATGGATCAATTTGACCGAAAAAATATAGACGACATTAAGAATATGTACTTTACATCCAACGATGGAAAACAAGTTCAATTCAAAGAATTTGCATCAATAACCGTTGAAAATGGAAGTGGGTCCCTGGAGCGAAAAAATAGAATTTCGAATACGACTATCCGTTGTTATGTGGAAGGAACTGCCTCCGGAAATGTTTCTGCAGCTTTGGAGAACTATTTAAAAGAAAAACCATTAGATCCAAATGTCCGAATGCTGTGGGGTGGTGAAATTAAACGTCAGAAAGAATCAATGGGAGCGCTCGGAACAGCGATGCTTATAGGTCTTTGCCTTGTTTACCTCATTATGGTTGCATTGTATGATAACTTCATATATCCTTTCGTGGTATTATTTTCTATACTTGTTGCTCTTGTTGGCGCAATTTTAGCCTTGAATTTAAGCGCCTCAAATATGGGTGTATTTACCATGTTGGGTATGCTTATGTTACTTGGATTGGTAGCAAAAAATGCGATACTTATCGTTGATTTTGCCAATCATTTGAAAGAAAAAGGAAAGAGTACCTACGATGCATTGCTTGAAGCTGTTGGAGAAAGAATGAGACCAATATTAATGACTACGATTGCCATGGTCATTGGTATGATTCCTATTGCCACTGCTACGGGATCAGGAGCAGAATGGAAGAATGGTTTAGCTTGGGTATTAATTGGCGGCTTAACAAGTTCTATGTTTCTCACCATCATCGTGGTTCCTATGATGTATTATGTGGTAGATAGATTGCAAGAAAAATGGAAAAACAGAAAGTGGTTGAAGAGAACTGTGTTTAGCGAATAAATAGAAAAGGCTATCCAATAGACAGCCTTTTTATTTTATAAATACAATGCTATCAATCCCTCTGGGGCTTCAATAAATAAGTCTTTTGATTTTCTATTTACCTTTTTCACGAGCCCCTCGAAAATAGGAATTAATATTTCTTTTTTGTTATTATTAGTGACAACGAGCAATGGATTCGATTTAATGTCAACAACGTTAGACACTATCCCTATCTCCCCTATTCTGACATCTGTTACAGAATATCCAAGTACTTCGTGATCATAAAAAGATGCTTCATCTAATTCGACTAATTGATCTAGTGGCAAATAAAGCGATTTTTTTAATAGCGCTTTTGCAGAAAGCTCATTGTCAATATCTTGAAATTTAACCGTAATAAACCCTTTGTTCTTCACCTTCACATGCTCGATAAAAAAAGGTATAAATGCACCATCAATTTCGATAAAAACTGAGGTCAATTGTTGATAGTCATTTGGATTGGAAACGTCCAAAAACAACGAAACTTCACCTTTAAATCCGTGAAGTTTCGCTACTGTTCCTAAATAGAAACAATCTTTTATATTCATTTTTATGCTTCTGGCTCTTCTGATTGAATTTCAGCAGAGGCGTCCTCCTCTTGACTCGGCTCTTCTGTAACTTCAGCAACTGGCTCCTGTGCTGTGTCTTCTTGAGCTTCTTCAGCAACTACCTCCGAAGTTATTTCTAGTGCAGTTTCAGTTGATTCTTCCGTAACATTCTCATCTGTATTTGTAACTTCAGTTTCCACTTCCTCAGCAACTTCTACTTCAAGGGTATTTTTTGCAGCTACCTCTGCCGCTTTAGCTGCATTAGCTTCTTGCTCTGCTTTTAATTTGGCAGCTTTTTCAGCTGTTGCATTCTTAGCTAAACCATCTTTTTTACCTTGAATTTTTGCATCTTTATCACTTAACCATTTTGCAAATTTCTCTTCCACTTGTTCAGCAGTTAACGCGCCTTTTTTAACACCATTCAATAAATGGTTTTTGTAAAGAACTCCTTTATAAGATAAAATTGCTCTAGCCGTGTTTGACATTTCTGCACCGGTTTGAACCCATGCCAATGTGTTTTCAAAATTGATATCAATAATAGCAGGATTGGCTGTTGGGTTGTATGTACCTAACTTCTCGATGAATTTACCATCTCTTTTAGCTCTACTATCCGCTGCTACTAAATGAAAAAAGGGCTTTCCTTTTTTACCGTGTCTTTGCAATCTAATTCTTGTTGCCATACTTTTCTTTCTTACAATGTGAGGTACGAAACCTCGGTTTATAATTTATTTATTGGGGTGCAAAGATACGAATCTTTTAGTAAAAAACAAGAAAATCACTTCCCTTTTGCTCTTAAAACAATAAGCATAGTATACATCATAATTTTTATGTCCAATGCAAGACTCCTGTTTTTTAAGTAAATGAGGTCATATTTCATACGGTGAAGCATCTGATCGACATTTTCTGCGTAACCATATTTTACTTGTCCCCAAGAAGTAATCCCTGGTCTAACCCTAGTAAGCTGAAGGTATTGTGGTTCTTGCAATACAATTTGATCTATGTAAAATTGCCTTTCCGGTCTGGGTCCTACAAGTGACATGTCGCCATTCAACACATTAAAAAACTGAGGAAATTCATCTAATCTTGTTTTACGCATAAATCTGCCAATCTTAGTAATTCTTTGATCATTTTCAGATGATAATTGCGGTCCGAATTTCTCAGCATCAACGTACATGGTGCGAAATTTAACTATTCGAAACACACGACCATTTATTCCTATTCTCTCTTGTAGAAAAAAGATTGGACCTGGACTTGATATTTTTACTGCAACGGCTGAAAAAAGATAGAAAGGGATGAGAATCAATATTGCAACAATCGACAATACCAAATCCATTAAGCGTTTGATTGCTTGTTGCCAGTATGGCATGGGGTCAGGAAGTAACTCAATGAGGGCAACACCAAAAATATTGGTCATCTTAATTGATCCTGAAAGGATTTCGAAGGTGTCCGGTAAGAGTTTTATCCTTTTCTTTCCATCGTCAATTCGCAATAAAATATTTTTTAATCGATCGTGTTCTGTCGCTTCAATAGCAATGATTATTTCCTCAATATCAGTGTTTAATAGAATAGACTCCAAATCTTTCTCGTGACCCAAATATGGAATATAAGGCTCTAATAACTTATCTTTTCCATTCACATTCACAAATCCTACAAAGTTGTTGACGTTCTTTGGATGCAATGAAATCTCTTGGTATAATTCTAAAGCTTTCTCATTTCCTCCAATAATTAGTGTTTTAAAACCTGCACCTCTTATTCGAATAGATGAAATTAACAACGTCACCAAAAATATTCTTGGAACCAAGGTACACGAATAATGAATCAAGAATAATAATAGAAATAACTCATAATAATCGCTGTATGATCGCACTTCATCGTCCAATAGCAATGCAAAAAAAAGTACAACGGAACCAAAAACTGAAGCTGTAGTTGTAAGGTTAAAAATTTTGATACGAAACAATCTTCGAACCTCGTAATAAGTACCTTGAATAAAATAAAACAATAACCAAAAAATCGGTAAAATAAGCATACCCCAATAGAAATTTGCATCAGGATGAAACGTTTTACCTTCTATTAATTCTTGACGTAAATAAAAGAAAATACACCAAGAAAAGAACGCTGAAGTTAAATCAGTAATAAAAAGTGATATTTGCCAAGAGGTTGTTCTCATTAATTAAAATAAACAACCTTTATGTTATCAATTCGAATTTCTGAATTCGTTTTTCCTTCATCAAGTCTTGCTTTTAGGGATTGAAGAATATTCGAACCAGCTGGTGAATTTCCAATGAGTTCTTTTAAATCAATATATATTTTTTTCCATCTTACAATATCTTGTGCTTGCGCATTAAGCTGAATATTTGGATTATCCGTAATAGAAGTAGGACTTATCCAAAGGACACCTGTCAACAAACTGTTCGTATTGTAGTAATCAATCTCAAGATAAGCTTCACGATTTTTGGGGATAGCTAATTGCTCATTAGTAGAAGCAATCCATGAGGAATCGGCTGAATTTAAATTTATTCTTCCATAGAAATTTCCGTTGAACCATTGTAAGTCTTGATTGTCTGTGGGTGTTGTTAAAATTGCCGATGTATTTTGATCAACTTCAATTTTAAGATTCAAGGGATCTTCAAAATCTTCAATCCAAAAGTTCGTTAAGTTATTATAGCGTGTTATTGGATTTAATGTCAGGGTTTGATTTGCCGTGAGTGTGGCATTCACTTCATAGACCTCCATAAATGGATAAACCTTTTTGGTGGCCGAAATACCATTATTCTTTACAGCGGGATAAATTTTAATATTAACAGGACCATTTTTTAAAATAGGTATTTTAAACGGTACCTGAAATACGCCAACTATTTCGTCGTCAATATACACCCATGCTTCTGAAAAATTATGAGACAATTCCCCTTCATTTCCGGACAAAGCCACATTATTTTGCAAAGTCCACTGGGTAACTTCTAAATAAGCAGGCTCCGGGTTATTTTTCAAACATGAACTAGTTATAAATAAAACGAACAGACAAAGCAAAAATGAAAATCGAAACATAAAAATTAAACGAAATTGTTACCGAAGTATTGTGTTAAGTTAGGACATTATAGCTAAAATTTCTAAGGCCACTTCCATAGCGTTGTATCCAGAGTGATGATCAACAATAGGTGTTTTTTTGGAGGTAATGCATTTATAAAATTCTTGTAGCTCATCTTTTATAGCATTTGACTTATCAAGGTCGGGTTTTTCTATCCATATTTTTTTCTTAATATCGTCTTTTCCTAAATCCAAGACTATATCAAAAGGATCTGGTTCTCCTACAGTGTTTTCCATCCTTACTACCTCAAGTTCCTTGTTTAGAAAATCTACGCTTATATAGGCATCTTTTTGAAAAAATCGTGATTTACGCATATTCTTTAATGAAAGACGTGAAGAGGTAAGATTGGCTACACAACCATTTTCAAATTCTATCCGAGCATTGGCTATATCATGAGAATCGCTAATAATTGAAACACCAGATGCGGATATCCTTTTAACTCTTGATTTAACAGTACTGAGAACAATATCTATATCATGAATCATCAAATCTAAAACAACAGGAACATCTGTACCTCTTGGATTAAACTGCGCTAGTCGGTGTGTTTCTATGAACATGGGTGATTCTAAATACTTCTGTGCCTCAAGGAAAGCAGGATTGAATCTCTCTACATGTCCTACTTGAACATGAATACCTGCCTCATCGATGAGCGAGACTAATCTTTTCGCCTCTTCCATAGTTTCTACCATTGGTTTTTCAATAAAAACAGGCAATTGACGTTTTATCGCTTCAACAGCTAATTCATAATGCGTGACTGTTGGCGTTACAATTATCACAGCATCACAGTGATTTAAAAGGTCTTTGTATGAATTAACTTGAGGGACATTATGTAAATTACTCATTTCATGACGCAGTACGCTATTTTCGTCAAAGACAGCTGTAATCTCATACAAGTGTGATAACTCTAAGAGATTTTTGAGATGAATTTTACCCAAATGACCTAGACCAACAAGACCAATTTTTATCACTTTACTTTTTTCTTCAAAGTTAAACAAATTGTTTTAGCACATAAAAAAAGGGAGGCGAGCCTCCCTTCTGTAATATGACTTAATTATTTAGAATTACATTTCTGGTGCCTCAGGCATTTCCGGCATTTCTGCACCTCCAGTTTCACCACCTGACATGTCTCCTCCACCTGAATTATCTGTTTGCTCAGTTTGCTCCGGCATTGATTTTTTCATACATTCCATAACAATAGATCTCAACTCATCTACTGACTTAGATGGATCACATTTCTTAGCATCTTCCTCACTTTTGGCGGACTTCAAACACTCACAAATATCTCCTCCAGCGGTTGCTCCACCTTTTCCGGAATTTGCATCTTTCGACGCATCTGAACCCTTTTCGTCTTTTCCCCCACAAGAAGCCAAAATCAATCCCGCAGAAGCTACACACATAATAAACACTTTTTTCATAAAAATTTTTTTAGTTAGAATGAGCTAAGTTAATTAAAATTTACAATCTGCAAATCCCAACAAACAAAAAAAACGACCCTTAGGTCGTTTTTCGCTGATACTTTAATGAGGATTTTATTTTTTAACCGTTTCCACAACAGCTTTGAAAGCATCAGGATGGTTCATGGCTAAATCTGCCAAAGCCTTCCTATTTAATTCGATGCCACTTTTGTGTAAGGCTCCCATAAATTGTGAATAACTCATTCCATGTTGACGAACACCTGCGTTGATACGCGTGATCCATAACGAACGGAAATTTCTTTTCTTTTGTTTACGACCAGAATAGGCGTAAACTAATCCTTTTTCAATAGCATTCTTTGCTACTGTCCAAACATTTTTTCTTCTACCAAAGTATCCTTTGGCTAGTTTCATCAAGTTTTTTCTCTTTGCTCTTGATGCTACATGATTAACTGATCTTGGCATAATTTTAAGTTTTTTAATAAAGAGTGCAACACTTTTTCAGTTGGCTTATTTACTCGTTACTGGGTTAAACAATGAATAAACCTTGCTACTTCATGCAAAGTTGCAATTTAACATTTGACATATCGGCATCGTGAACCAATCCTGCATGTGTTAAATTACGCTTACGCTTCGTAGCCTTTTTTGTTAAAATGTGGCTTTTGAACGCATGCTTGCGTTTAATTTTGCCACTACCCGTTACCGTGAATCGCTTCTTGGCACTGGATTTTGTTTTCATTTTAGGCATTTCTACTTTTTTTTGAGTTAAACATTTATATATCAGCTTCTTTATTTCTTTTTAGGATTGATCATTACGATCATTTTTTTACCCTCTAATTTTGGAAGTTGTTCCACCGCACCACAGTCCGCCAATTCTTGCGCAAATTTCAACAACAAAATTTCTCCACGATCTTTAAAAACAATTGTTCTTCCACGAAAGAATACGTAAGCCTTCACTTTTGAACCTTCTTCTAAAAATTTCCTAGCGTGTGCTAATTTGAAATTAAAATCATGGTCGTCTGTGTTGGGACCAAAACGTATTTCCTTTACTACAACTTTGCTTTGCTTGGCTTTTAGCTCTTTTTGTTTACGTTTTTGATTGTAAAGGAATTTTTTATAATCCATTATACGACAAACCGGAGGGTTTGCGTTTGGTGAGATTTCAACCAAATCCAATTCTTCTTCCTCAGCTAATGCAATTGCTTTCGCTGTCGACATCACCTCAGGTTCTTTACCGTCAAAAACCAATCTCACTTCATGAGCAGTGATTTTATCATTAATCTTGTGCTGCGCCTCTTCTTCCCTTTTTACGAATTGTCTTGGGTTTTTTCTCATTCAGTTTTTAAAGTTATTTTAATTCTTCGTTAATTGCTTCCACTACTCGTTCAACAAAATTATCGACGTCCATCATTCCTAAATCGCCTTCACCTCTTCTTCTTACCGACACTTTATTTTCTTCAGTTTCCTTCTCTCCAACAATCAGCATAAAAGGAATTTTAGATAACTCTGCATCACGTATTTTCTTGCCTATCTTTTCATTTCGAACATCAACAAGACCGCGAATATCGGAATTATTTAGTAAATCTGAAACTTTTTGGGCGTAATCATTGAATTTCTCAGATATTGGAAGAACTGTAAATTGTTCTGAGGAAAGCCAAAGCGGAAAGTCACCTGCACAATGTTCGAGAAGGACAGCAACAAATCGTTCCATTGAACCAAATGGTGCCCTATGAATCATCACAGGGCGATGTTTTTGATTATCTGAACCAATGTACTCCAATTCAAAACGCTCTGGCAAATTGTAATCTACTTGAATTGTTCCCAATTGCCATTCTCTTCCCAAAGCATCTTGAACCATAAAGTCTAGTTTCGGACCATAAAATGCCGCTTCACCGTATGCAACCACCGTTGGCAATTCTTTTTCAGCTGCAGCCTCGATAATAGCTTGCTCAGCCTTTTGCCAATTTTCCTCGCTTCCGATATATTTTGTCTTGTTTTCGGGATCTCTTAAAGAAATTTGCGCCTTGTAATTTTCGAATTTCAAGGTTTTCAAAACGTACAGAACAATATCAATAACATTTTTAAATTCATCTTTAACCTGCTCCTGCGTACAAAAAATATGCGCATCATCTTGTGTGAATCCTCTAACACGCGTTAAGCCATGCAATTCCCCAGATTGCTCATAGCGGTAAACAGTTCCGAATTCCGCAAAGCGCGCTGGCAGATCTTTGTAGGACCTTGGCCTTGACTTGAAAATTTCACAATGATGTGGACAATTCATTGGTTTCAAGTAAAATTCTTCATTTGGATCCGGTGTACGTATTGGTTGAAAAGAATCTGCCCCATATTTTTCGTAATGCCCAGATGTTACATAAAGTTCTTTGTTCCCAATATGCGGGGTAATTACTTGCTGATAACCTGCTTTACGTTGTGCTCTTTTGAGAAAATTTTCTAATCGTTCTCTCAACGCCGCACCTTTTGGAAGCCAAAGAGGAAGTCCTTGTCCAACCTTTTGAGAAAAAGTAAACAATTCTAATTCTTTACCTAGTTTTCTGTGGTCTCTTTTCTTTGCTTCTTCCAATCGATCCAAATATTCAGCTAGCTCGGATTGTTTAGGAAAAGTGATGCCATAAATACGCGTTAATTGTTTA
The DNA here is from genome assembly GCA_964559685.1 of uncultured Lishizhenia sp. Lineage (GTDB taxonomy): Bacteria > Bacteroidota > Bacteroidia > Flavobacteriales_D > Crocinitomicaceae > UBA952. Next base: position 34,509 of record CAZLHR010000016.1, on the reverse strand, counting down.
TTCTTTTCATCACCACGCCAATAGGCACCAGCAATTGCTGTAAGTTTTACTGCTTTAACAAAACTGGTATCAGGAATATGTGGCCCACGACATAAATCCGTAAAGTTTCCCTGGGAATAAAAAGTAATGGATCCTTCTTCTAAATCCTCCAATAATTCTAATTTATACGGATCCTTCTTTTCGGTAAAATATTTTATTGCTTCAGCTTTTGATACCTGTTTTCGAATGAATGGACTTTTTGCTCTAGACAACTCAAGAATTTTTGCTTCTATTTTGGGTAAATCTTCTTCCTTTATGGAATAATTTTCAAAATCAATATCGTAATAAAACCCGTTTGTAACTGGAGGACCAATTGCTAATTTTATTCCCGGGTAATAAAACTCTAGAGCCTCGGCCATTATGTGAGCAGAAGAATGCCACATGGTAGATTTACCTTCTGCATCATTCCATGTAAGTAACTGAAGATTACTATCTACAACAATTGGTAAAATAGCATCTTGAATATTACCGTTAACTTTTGCTGCCAAAACATTACGTGCTAATCCTTCTGAAATACTTTTGGCGATTTCAATGGCACTTACTCCATTTTCATAAGAACGGACATTACCATCAGGGAACGTGATTTTAATCATTATTTTTTTTTGCAAAGATATAGCGAATCAGCCAAAAAATATAAGGTTTATCAAGCTTTTGATAATTTATTCAAAATAACTCTAACATCCTTTTGAATATTTTTAATTCCTTCCACTAAATCTTCACTCTCTAGCCCTACTTCTGGAAGCTCAGACGAAATAAGCGTTACAAATTTCCAAATTTCAATAATATCATCCACCTTCACTTGATAAGGTTCAAATACGGGATTTGAAGAAACCAATAAAAAACCTTTATTCTCAACAAGTTCATTGTATACAACTTTAAAAACAATTCCATCATTTTTCGTTAACACGATACAGGCAGTTCCTGATTTTACCATGGTCCAATCCTGAACGAATTCCCCGATGATATATGACCCAGAAGGAACTGGCAACATGGAATCTCCTTCTATTTGAAAAGCACGGTATTTTTTATCCTTTGATAAAAAGGGAAGCTGCATTATGGGTAAATCCTTGATAAAACTTATATCAGAATAACCTGTTGTGTAACCTGCTCTTGCTTTTTGTGGAATCATTTCGATTACCTCACAATTTTGAGTATCAACAACAGCTGTAAGCACACGTAGCGAAGAACCCTTGGCTTCTTTTTTCCAAGCACCCTCAAATTGAGACCAATCGACATCCGAAAAGGAAGAGAAATCTGTTTTTAGTAAAGAATCGACTGTCACATCATAAAATTCACTAAAGGCCAATAACCCATCAATTCCTGGAGAAGCTACACCATTTTCATAACCACTATAAGTAGAACGATTCGTACCCACTGCATTTGCCACGTCTTCTTGTGATTTTCCTATTCTCTTTCTAAGCGCCTTAAGATTTTGACCTATCATTTCGAAAAATTAAAAAACAAATCTAAAAAATAAATATTACTTTTTAATCTTAATGGTGATTATTTTTTAACCAAAAGGCGATTATTGAGATACAAATTCGTATTGAATATATCCTGATTGGCTATCCGGTGCTGTTGATGAAATACTAAACCTACTAATAGCTGCATACTTTTGTGCTTGTTCCCTCATACAAGCATTACCAGTTGACCTTGCATTATCAACAACAGCTCTTGTAACTCTTCCATCTTTTCCTACTACAACGTTTACCACTACTAGACCCGAACCTCTGCCACACGTGTATCCCGGATTCCGCACATACCAATTATTCCCGTTAAAGGCAGTTCGACCACTTAAACTAAAACGAACCATAACATTTCCGGCAAATTGATTTTCAGACCCTCCCAAAGATGTTTTATTTACTTGTGTCGTGTTTTTCGAAGAAGTAGAATTATCTTTATTTTTTCGCTGTTCTTCCATTTTTTTTCTCGCTTCATTTCCTTCTGCCTCGCGAAAAAGTTGTTGCTCGAAATCTTTTGCGCTTTGCTCAGGATTTCCAGCTCCAGTATTGGTAACATCTTGCGACCAGTCATCAAAAGATTTATTTCTTTTGTCGTTAGCGTCAGCGATTACATTTTTAACCTCCCCTCCACCAGAATTTGTCACTTCGAAATTTTCAAAATTCAATTCCTCCAATTCTTCGTTTTCTACTACCAATCCTTCATCAAATCTTGATATTTTTTTTTCTGCTTTAAACACATCTACAGTAGTTACCACCGCGCCAATCACTAAAGTTGTGAATGTCAGCGCGATCGCTAGATAAAAATAATCAGGCTTGTTGAGTAGTTTATTCATTTTGAGCTTTTATCCAAAGAGATTTAGAAGGAATAAAGTAACGTATTTCACCTGAATTTTGCAATAGAAATAAGTCACTATCCTTAGCTTTTATAGTTTTGTTAGTACATGGGACAATAATGGAGCCAAATTGATCGGCCAATCCTAATAACCCATTCGAATCAAGAATATAATACCCTTCTTTTAACCATTTGACCGAGTTGTATTGTAATGCGATAATTTCCTTACCATTATAATCAATTAAACCTTGTTTTCCATTCTTCTCCACGATATACGCGCTTTTATTTGGTGTGTAATAGGCATCATATATTGGATTAACTTTCACTGTGGTTTGATTTAAAAATCCCCATTGATTATTTAGTTTAATAGGTGTTAGGAAATTTGTTCTTCCCATCTCTTGGTATTGAGGTTTTAAAAGAATTTTACCATTTACATCTATTATGCCGAATTTACCTTTTTGGGAAAAAACAGACATATTCTGATGAAATGAAATAAGATCAAATAACTCTGGAGAATATTCCATAGAAAAGGTAATCTGTTTAACCCCATTAAACTTGCAAATTATAATTTCTTTTGATTTTTTTATCTGCATAAGTCCTTTTGAAGCATCTAAAATCTTTAGACGTTCATAATTTGGTTGAACCAAAATACCTTTATTTGCATTGTAAATACCGTATTTTCCCGACTGTTTCACAATAAATAAGGTATCGTCGAATTTTACAACATCATCAAATTGTATTGGGACAATTTCATTCAATTTAACGTTTAATATTCCTATTTTCGAATTCACTTTACATTTAAACAAACCACCTGGTAATTCTGTGATGTCCTCATAAATTTCTTTTTTCAATTGAATTCCTTTCACATTATAAAATCCATATCCTAAAGAATCTTGAAAAACGTAAACCACTGGACTTATTTTTTTAATTTCTATATAATTAAATGGAACTATCTTCTCTCCATTTTTTGAAATTAAGCCGTAAAATATGGTGTCCCCAGCAATAGCAATATCTTGATCAAAATCATAAATGGTTTCGTAATGAAACGGAATAATAACTTGATTTCTTTTATTTATTGCTCCAAATTTTTCATTCTTTTGAACCACTGCGATTCCATTCTTAAAAAATCCGGCATCTTCATATGAATAAGGTATCATCACTTTACCTTTAGCATTTGTATATCCATAGAGTCCATCTTTTTCAATTGGATATAATTCCTCATTTAACAAATCTAAATCGCGAGTCAATTCATCCATAAATGGATAATTTGGATAAGTCTTTCTAAAAGTTGCGATTTTATCCTCATTCCATTCTCCCACGTACAATTCATAAATGGCTCTCCATGCTTGATTTACCCAAGGTTGATTAGGATATTTTGAAATGTAACGCTGAAGCTCTTCAATACGCTGCGTCTTTTCAAAAAGTGAATAAATCGAAAAGTGAACCTGATCAATTTTACAATTATCCGAATGCTTTTCAACGAAAGATTCTAGATTTTCAAGAGTTTCGATTGGTACTTCTTCATTGTATTGAAATTCACAATAAAATTCACGGGCCTTATTTATAAAATGTGAATTTGGAAATTGGGTAATAAATTCTCTAACTTTCTCAGATTTCTTGGTTTCAAAAATCTCGAACAGTATCAGACTATCTCTATGGTATGATGCTTCCTCCATATTAATAGTGGTATTAAATTTACTTATTAAGTTGCTCCAGCCTTCAACGGTAGGATTGGTAATCATTTTCTCGAATTCACTATATGCCGACAATCTTTTAATTTCTTCCAAACGAATAGAATCTAATTGGCACGCTGCTGCTTTTACCCTGACTTTCAAGGATACTTTCGACCATAAATCCAACGCTAGACTGGCTCTTTCATAGGCTAATTCATTTTCTTTTCTAACAAAAAAGTAACGTGAAAGACCGGCATTTTTTAAAAATTCATTGTGAGTTAACTTTTCAAATTGATTTCGCGAAGAGGCATAATTCTCTACCTTTAGTTCCGAACAACCGCAGCTAAATCGTTGCGAAAAAATCGAGTGGAAAGAAAATAATATATAAATGAAAAATAGTGAACGCATCATTTTAATTCACTTTTCATCGAAACAGGTATATTACAAACGGGAATAGGTTGCATTTTGTGTTGATTCACAGCATTTAATCTCTTGTATATGTCCAAAACCTCAGCTTGTCTAACTGAAAGATTAGTTGTGTCGCCTTCGTAATCCATCGCCCATTCCAACTCAGGATAACTTGCGCCAATTTGATCTTCATCCGAACGGCCATCCTCCCATAATCCATCTGTAGGTTTAGCATTGAGAATCTCAGGTATTACTCCGATTTCTTTTGCCAATTTAAACACTTCTGTTTTTGTTAAATCGGCAATTGGACTTAAATCAACACCACCATCACCATATTTTGTGAAAAAACCAATCCCAAAATCTTCAATTTTGTTTCCAGTACCTACAACAAGACACCGATTCGCCTGTGCTATGGCATACAGAGCAGTCATTCGCAACCTTGAACGCGAATTCGCCATTGCTAAAAAATCTTGTTGTACAGATTCAGGGACAACTTTAGTAAATTCATCGAACACTGTCGTCAGTGGTAATTGAATTGAGGATACATTCTCATAGTGCGCCTCAAGGTCAGCAATTTGTAAACATGCTCTGGAAAACTCGCTTTGAGTTTGACGAATTGGCATGTTCAATAATAAAACTTTGTGTCCCGTTTTAGCACACAAGGAGGCCGTCAACGCTGAATCAACACCACCTGATATTCCAACAACAAAGCCGTTTAAATTAGACTTGGATAGGTATTCATTCAACCAATTCGAAATATACTCAATAAGTTGCAATTAAAACAAGATTGAAATTTTGAAAAGAAGCTGATTTAAATTTGCCTTGTTCGAAAAATAATTTCTTTGTCCATTTTCCACCTCATATAACGTTCTTTTATCGTTCTTTCTTTGAAAGTAAAGCGGCGTAAAACCATAATGATATCCAATTTCTGCAACCAAAGAAGTGGATTCTATAAATTTCCATTCCGCACCTGCTGAAACACCAACTGTTCCTCTATATAAAAATGTTTCACCCGGATTTTCAAACCTTATATTCTCAACATTTTGAACATCAATATTGTAGGCGGTATCAACAAGTGAACCCAAGTCGTTAATTGTATTTTTAAAGAGAAAAGAATTTCTAATACCAAATTTTCCAAAATAGCGAAAATCACCAACATATTGTGTTCGAAAGACTAAAAATAAAGGAACAGTTGCAAAAATTGTGTTTTGTTTTCTAGAATCCATTTTAAAACGAACACACGTACTATCTGACAGAACATTCGTTTGGATTACATTCAGTTTGTAGTCGTAATAAATATTCTTACGTGATTCGTAACTTATTTTGTCAAAATCAAATTCAAGTCCCGATTGAAAGCCTATATTTGGAGAAGATTTAAAGGACTTCACAAACATCATTCCTACTCCAAAATTAGAAGACAAACCATCTTTCTTATCCATGTATTGGACTAAACCAGGAGTGACCATATTTACTCCTGAATGCATTGTCAACCCTGCTTGTATCGGTTTAGAAATATGGTTAACTCCACTCACATCAACATTTTTTTGAGCATTTGTAAATCCAATACTTAATGCTAAAGATGAGATTAAAACAATTCTATTTGATACCATCATTATTACTATTTTTGACAAAAATAACAAAAGTCTTGACACGAAAAACATGGATTTGGATTGGAATTGGGATTATTTCAGTGACAGTTATTCTTCTCTATTTTGTTCTGCGCAAACCCTTCGATCCTTTTGAGGTAGACATTTCGGAAGTCAACCTTGAACTTACATTTGTTGATTTGAATAATGAACTGAAATCTAGCGATAGTATACATTTACTTAAACTTAGAGAAGAATATAAAAAAAACAATTCTGAAGTTTTAGAATATTTGTTAGCTGGATGCCTTGGGATCGATTTAGATGTCGATTCGATTTATTTAAGAAGAATTAAAGCATTTTATACCTACCAAGATATTCAACAAATTGAACAGAGTACTAAAGACATACCGAAAGATGAACAATTGAAAAGTGACATTCTCGATGCTTTCAAACGACTAAAGGTTCATCATCCTTCAGGGGAATTACCACTAAAAGTGATTTTCGCCAATACTTGTTTCTGTGTTAATGCGATTGTAAACAATCAACCTACAGATATCCCTATTGGAGCTTTCGTTATTCCAAAAGAAAAGAGCATTATTATTCAAGAAGAGAAGTACATTGGAGGGAATTTATCTCTTCTTCAAATGCCCCCTTTAAATCAATTCGTGCACAATTGGACCATAAATGGCTATAAGAAAGAATACCTTAAAAGAGATGTTGTGGAAGCCTGGTTGGAACAATTCTTTTTTCCTGTAAAGAAAAATGAACAAGCAGATGTCATTCACGAAGCTGTGCGCTATGGTAAAATTCTATACTTTCTTAATGCGGCTTTCCCAAATATGTCTGAAGAGTATATTCTGCGCTATGATAAAAGTAAATTAGACTGGTCACACAACCAAGAAAAAGCTATTTGGTCTTACCTTGTTGAAAATGAATTACTCTTTCAGTCAAACGAGAAGACCATAATGAATTTATTTTCAGAAGGACCTTTTACTCCAAACCTAGAAAAAGACGGTAAGAACGAAAGTCCAGACAGAATAGGGAAATTCATTGGATTTAGAATGGTACAAGAATTCATGAAAGAGAATGCGTCAGAAGATTTCAAATTAGATAAATTGATGAGCGCATCAGCAGAAGAAATTTACAAATCCTATAAACCTTAAATTTACCATGGCCGATAATATTGCGAAAACCTCTTCCATCTCTATTGAAATAGACCTTGACCCCAACCATCTCCCAATTAAAATGAATTGGAGTGCCACTGATGGCGGAATAAACGATGCAGAGGCTGCTGCTTTTTTACTCTCAATTTGGGACGTAAAAGAGAAAAACACAATGAAAATAGATTTATGGACTAAAGACATGACGATTGATGAGATGAAGCAGTTTTTTCATCAAACCCTTTTAACGATGGCTGACACTTTTGAAAAGGCCACAGGCGAACACCTAATCTCAGAAGATTTACGAGATTACTGCTATCATTTTGCAGAAAAAATGAATATTCTTCCTACTAAATGATTCTATCAAAACTTCGAACAAAATTAAATTCACCAGTTCATTATTTTTTAGGTGATAACGATTCCGTGTTGAGCTTAAATGACTTAATAGGAAAGGAATTATCGATATCATGGACAGGAAAGATTATTTGTTCGAAGTGCAAAAAATCGACTAAAAAAAGTTTTGGGGAAGGATTTTGTTTTACATGCTTTCAAACTGCTCCCGAGGCTAGTCCATGTATTTTGAAACCAGAACTTTGTCGCGCTCACCTTGGTGAGGGCAGAGACGTGTTGTATGAGCAATTACATCATTTGCAACCGCATGTCGTTTACCTTGCATATACAGATGTTGTAAAAGTAGGCGTTACACGAAAAACTCAAATTCCTACTCGATGGATTGATCAAGGAGCAGCAGATGTAATCGTTTTGGCAGAAACAGAAAATCGTTACCAAGCAGGAGTAATCGAAGTGGCAATGAAGAATTTTTATTCCGACAAAACCAACTGGAAAAACATGTTGATCAACAAGAGAGAAAGTGAAATTGACCTTATTCAAGAAAAATGGGAAGCTCACGAACAAATGCCCTCTGATCTATCTGTATTCTGGACTGAGAACGATGATGTTTTATCCATTCAATACCCTGTCAACGAATACCCAGCTTCCGTGTGCTCAATCACACTTGATGATTTTCCAACTATTAAGGGAGTACTAACAGGTATAAGAGGACAATACCTGTACTTTGATGAACATAATGTCCTTAATATACGTAGACATACAGGTTATGATGTAACCATTAATTTATGACCGGTACTTTAACTAAGGTAATATTGTTCTTTTATCCTCTTTTTTCCAAATTTATGGACAAAAGAACTTTCTTATATGCGGCTTGCGGCGGAGGGAATTTGGTCTTGAGTTGGATTTTGTTTTTCGTGTTTTATCAATTCCTTTTCACCAAAGACAACATTGAGTTTTCCCAATTTACTTTAAGCGCTTATACAGCAAGTGCTATGTTGTGTTTTATCATAAGTTTTTCAATCGGTTTTTTACTCATGAAATATGTAGTTTTTACCGATAGTGAATTGAAAGGAAGAATTCAACTGTTTCGATACGGCATAAGTTCACTAATATCAAGTGTTGTTTCATGGCTATTGCTCAAATTTCTCATTGATATAATGGGAATATACCCTTCTGTAAGTAATGTCATTGCTAGTTGTTTAGTCGTAATGGTTAGTTACCTTCTCCAGAAAAAATATACTTTCAAGTAACTGAAATTCTTTTAATTATATAAAAATAATAGCCATAAAGAATCATTGAACTTACTAAATGAGAAATACTCATTACCAATGCTGCTCCCCAAATCCCATATAAATCTAACATAACTGGTGTTAACAACAACGTTGCCAGAACACCAGCTAATGATTTGTATATCAAAACCCATTGTCTGTTTTGTGCTGCAAAAAAATGCCCAATAATTGTTGAGCCGGACATTGCTAGAATCCCGGGTGACACAACCAATAGTATTTCTTGTAGTCCAGAAAATTCACTTGTAAAAAATAAAGAATACCAATTTTCAGGAACTATTACCAAAACTAAGAGAATTAAAAAACTAAGCAATAAGGAGAGTTTTGTGTAGTAATTTGTCCTTTCAACTGAACCTGAAATATCTTCATCTTTTAGTTGTTTGGCAAAAGAAACCGTCGAAAAACTTCTACTGATTACCCATACCGATTCTGCAATAATCACCATAACGCCAAAAACGCCAAGTGAACGAACGCCAAGTTGATGGAAAATAAAAAAATAACTGAGTCGATAACTAAAGAATTGCAAGAAAAAACTTAGTTCATTTTTGATTCCGTACTTGAAAATTGTCTTTAATTCAGAAAGATTGACCAACCCAATTTTAGTGTGCTTTAAAAAGAGAATCGTAACCAAAAACCAAATCGAAATTTGGATAACAAAATACATTTCCCATTTCATTGGCAATTCAAATATAAATAAGGGAAGCAGGGCAGTTAAAAAAGCTACTTGAACCAATATAGATAGAAAATTCCCTTTAATAAACTGTTGATTAGCAAATAGCTGATTGTATACTAATGTATGAAATGATAGTGCTGTCGAAAGCAAAAACAACAATAAAAACGGCGATGCATGTAGATATGATAAAATTCCACTTCCAATCATTGAGCAAAATAAAATCCATAAAAAGGCCGAAAAGAATACCTTACCTTCACCCATCTTGTTTAGGAAATACATCGCTGAACTTCCTGAAATAACATTAGAGAAGATAGCCACAAGTGCAGCATCTGTAAGGGTAAGTGAAATATAACCCCTCCCCTCAGCGCCAAGTAAAATTGAAGAAATGAGCACAATTCCAAAGGTTGAAATCAATGCAATGAACCTTGATGAAACTGTAAAAAAAAGTTCTTTTCGATCTCTCATGTGTGCGTTACAAAGCGAATAAAATCTTCTTTTATTATATCCCATTGGTGAGTTCGGGCAAAATGAAATGCAGCATCACAATCGATTTCCAATTCAGATCTATTCTCGTAATATTGTGACAGCTTTTCTACCATACCTTGGAGGTCCTCTGTACGTTTATTTGTTATAAACTTTTCATTTGGATATGCCGTCTCAATTGCCTGTAATGCAGAATAAATTACCGGGCGACCGGCAGAAGCATATGTGAAGAGTTTTATGGGAACACAAAGGTTGTTTTCTGCATCTGAATCTCGCAAGTCCATGAAAACCGATATATCATAAAGGGATTTGCAGTACGATTCAAAAGGCATGTTTTCTTTCAGTTCAATTTGTAAATCTTTAGTTCGAAAATTAAACTCTTCTTCAGTTCGTTTGTCCGCAAACCATCCAATTAAGACTACTCTCCAATTTTCACTATTCTGATGTTTCGCAAATTGATTTAAAACCTCGGCAAATCGAAAAATTCCTTTCTCTTCGGAAAATTTACCTGAGTATCCAATAACAAACTCAGAAGGTGGTAATTGAAATAAAGGAAAATAAGACAAATCTTGATAATAAGGCAAATAAACACTTCGTTTCTTCTTAAAATGAGCTTTGTAAAAAAGCGATTTGAAATGTTCTCCAAATATAAAGCCATCTACCAATGAGGCCGCCTTTTTATTCAATTGCACCATGGCTATTGTTTTAACCAATCGTTTTAGTCCTTTTGAGCCTTGCAGGTTCTTTTTTGACGGATAGAACTCGGTAACATCGTACAAAATCCTATACTTTGAAGACATATTTTTTTTTCTTTGTTGATGTGCACCAAGAATAGGTATTGGTTCAGAACAAATAACGACATCAGGTAGATACTCTTCACATTTTGTTGAAAATGCCTCTATTTTCAATTTCCGAGATGAAAAAGTTCTATCATCATAAGTCAATTCAATTAGATCATCCTTACTTGAAATTCCCGAATAGGTCGAATAAATCGCCACTTGATTATCCCTACACATGGATTTGGCTTGATGATAATATATTCTATCATCGATCGAAGAATGAGCAGAGGTCAGGAATAATATCCTCATGATGTGTCGACTATAGGTTTTGCTGGTAGATTGAATTCAATTGCTCAATCGCAAATTTGACCTCTTCTTTCGTTGTAAATCGAGAAAACGAAAAACGAACATTTGGACGAGTCATGTCGGCGCCAATACCTTCCAATACATGGGAACCTTTTGTTGCTCCCGATGAACAAGCACTACCACCACTTACCGCAACTCCTTTTAAATCTAGTGTAAAAAGTAGCATATTCGATTTTTCTGTGGCAGGTAAACAAACGTTTAACACGGTATAAAGGGATAACGAAGGTTCCGTTTCACCATGAAAATATACAGATGGAAATGTTTTTTTAAGTTCTGAAATCATAAAATCTTTGAGGGATTGCACATGCCTCATGTGTTCTTCCAAATGTTCGTATGCTAATTCCATTGCTTTAGCCAAACCAACAATTCCATAAATATTTTCTGTCCCCCCACGCAAACCTCGTTCTTGTGCTCCACCGTGTATAAATGACTCCGTTTTTGTTTTCCGATTGACGTAAAGAAAACCAATTCCTTTTGGACCATGAAATTTATGAGCGGCACAGGTTAAAAAATCGATATCCAATGTTTGCAAATCAAAAGCATAATGGCCCATCGTCTGGACAGCGTCGGAATGAAAAAAAGCACCATATTTTCTGCATATTTCTGATACTTTATTTAAGGGAAGTAAGGTGGAAATCTCGTTATTAGCATGCATAAGGCTTACCAAAGTTTTCTTGTTTTGCTGCAACAATTCCTCCAAATGTTTAAGGTCTACAATTCCAGTGTTTGAAACGCGAACATAATCTAATTGAATATTTCCATGGTCACGCAAATGTTCAACAGTGTGTCCAACGGCATGGTGCTCAATCGAAGTTGTAATTATTCTTTCAACCCCTAAAACGTTTACTGAAGCATGAATCGCCATATTATCTGCTTCCGTTCCTCCGGACATAAAAATTATTTCGGAGGGTGCACAATTCAGAAATTTAGCAACAGTCCTTCGTGCATTTTCAATATAGGCTTTTGCATTTCTACCATAAAAGTGCGTAGACGAAGGATTTCCAAAATGTTCTTTCATGACCGACAACATCACATCTACAACTTCGGGTGCAATTGGTGTTGTGGCTGCATTGTCAAGGTAAACACGCATATTTACTTTTTTTGACGAAGTTACTATTATCTTCGATAAAATCTGTACGCTTTTAGAAGTCTTATTCCTTTGGATGTTTCAAATTGAGTTGGAAAAGTCACTTGATTTCCTTTTTCATCGTAGGTATATACTTCAAAATGCAAATGTGCCGAGGTTGAATAACCCGTATTACCTGAATATCCAATTTGCTGACCTTTAGCAACCTTTTCTCCTTTAGCAACAATAACGCCGTTATGTTTTAGGTGCCAATAAGCTGCAAATGATCCATCATCGTGTTGAATAATGATATGATTACCTTGAGATAAATACTTTTTCTTTATCCCTCCTTTTGTGTTATGAGAGACACATTTGTATACTATTCCATCCCTAGCAGCATAAATTGGGCTTCCTTCCTTTAATTTGAAATCAAGAGCAAATTGTTTTTTATGTGAGAACCATCCCCCATAACCTTGAGAAATAAATACCTTCTTTCCATTTTCAATTGGCAGTCCATAAACAAAAGTGGAACGAATTTTATCAGAAACCGAATTTTGGGAAAATAAGGTGGAAGGTAAAAAACAACACATAAGAAATGAAACTAAAAGGATTCTCATTCTATAATTTTACCAAATAAATCATAATGATTAGCTTCGGTGATTTCTATTCTCGTAAAATCACCTAATCGAATGTAACCATCTGTTTTTTTCACAAGAACTTCATTGTCAACTTCTGGAGAATCAAATTCAGTTCTACCAATGAAATAATCCCCTTCAGTTCTATCAAAAAGAACATTATATTGCTGACCAATTTTATTTTGATTTAGTGCATAACTGATTCCTGATTGCAGTTCCATAATTGCATCTGCACGTTTCTGTTTTAACTTTTTTGGAACTGAATCCTTAAAATTAAATGCGTGGGTATTTTCTTCATGCGAGTATGTAAAAATACCCAATCGGTCAAATCTTGAACGTTCCACCCAATCATACATTTCCTGAAAATCTGCTTCTGTTTCACCAGGGTAACCAGCAATCAACGTGGTGCGTAAAGCAATACCTGGAACTTTTTGACGTATGGCCTGAACTAGTTCTTCAGTTTTTTCGCGAGTAATTCCTCGTCTCATGGCCTGCAATATTTTTGTTGAACCATGCTGCAAAGGCATATCAAGGTATTTACAAATGTTGTCGCGTTCGTTCATTACATCTAACACATCCATCGGAAAACCTGCAGGAAATGCATAATGCAACCTAATCCAAGAAATACCCTCGACATCAGAAAGTCTTTTTAATAAATCCGAAAGCGCCCTTTTTTTGTAAAGGTCGAGACCATAATATGTTAAATCTTGAGCAATTAAAATCAACTCTTTGACACCATTCGCGGCTAAAGTTGTTGCATTTTTTACAAGATCTTCTATTGGGGTTGAAGAATGTTTTCCCCTCATCAATGGAATTGCACAAAATGAACAGGGCCTGTCACAACCCTCTGCGATTTTAAAATAGGCATAATGATTAGGTGTTGTCAGTAACCTCTCACCTACTAACTCATGTTTGTAATCAGCTTTCAGGGTTTTTAAAAGCCTCGGCAATTCTCTGGTTCCAAAGAACGCATCTACTTCAGGAATTTCTTTTTCGAGATCATCTCGGTAGCGTTCTGATAAGCATCCAGTAACGTATACCTTATCCACAAGGCCTTCTGCTTTTGCATCAGCAAATCGCAAAATTGTGTCTATCGATTCTTGTTTCGCGTTGTCGATAAAACCACAGGTATTAATTATGACAATTTCTGCGTCGTCTTCCTGAGATTCATGCTCTACCTCAAATTGGTTAGCTTTCAATTGAGCCATCAAAACTTCAGAGTCGAATACATTTTTGGAGCAACCTAAAGTAACAACGTTAACTTTATTCTTTTTTTTCGTTTTGGTTTTCATTTCCAAGGCAAAAATACCATACTTTCGTTAAACCAAAAGCATAATGATAAATTATCCGATTTTATACAGTATCCTAATACTGTTAGTTTTTTCTTCCTGCAGTTCAAATAAAAACATGAATGCCGCTCTACTTACGGGTAAAAAGATGGAAAAACCAACGCTAATGGGCCAATTAACAGAAACCTTTCCTCCTACAGCGAATTATAAAATCAATGATGTTTCCTTAGACGGAAACTATTTATTTTTATCCTTCGAATACCAGGCATCGTGTAATGGGAAAGATAAATTTGAATTTTATGGGACTTTATCAGACGCCAGTGTTTACCCCCCAAAGAGAAATGTAAAATTGGTAATAATTCCGAGTGGAGATACTTGTAGATCATTGGAATACAGCACACAAATTATTAACGTCAGTGAATTATGCTATTCCAAAACGCCAAATGATGTAATCGATTTGATATTACAAGGTTGGAAAACGAAATTGACCTACCATTATATAGGAACTGCCTCTCCTAGAAATTAAGGAATTGGTACTATCTTTGAACTACGAAAAGAAACGAGTATTATGAAACCTATCTTATTCTTATTTATTCTTATCCTTTCCATAAGTTGTAAATCTTCACGTGAAGCGAAAACTAAAAATCATCAGGTCAACATCATGAATTCAGACAAAAAAGCGGAGCTTGGAGATATAAATCAAGTGAGCGATAGTATCCATATTTTAAGCGCTACGATTTCCGGCAATACAATCAACATAGAAGTATCTTACAGTGGCGGTTGTCAACTTCATAATTTTCAACTTATTGGAAGTCCAATGATTGCAAAATCGTTACCCCCCATTCGTTCGGTGGTTTTGGTTCATCAGGCAAATAACGATATGTGTAAAAAACAAATCATAGAAACGCTATCTTTTGACATTCGTGAGTTTGCTTATACTCAAAATGACAGTGAGATTTTATTGTCTATCAATGGATATGACAATAAAATTTTATATCGTTTCAAGCCTTAAATTAATTTGACCCGCCTAGATGTAATTCTCGTAAACAAAGGGCTCGTTAGCACACGAACACGCGCTGAGCAAGTCATAACAACACATGGAGTGCTTGTTGATGGCATTCTTGTAACGAAGCCAGGAAAAAAATACCCGGACGAAGTTACCATCCAACTAATCGAAGATGAAATTCCTTGGGTATCAAAAGGCGCCTTAAAGCTTCTCGCAGCAATTGATAAGTGGAATTTAACCGCAAACCAAGAAACATGCCTCGACGTTGGGGCCTCAACAGGTGGATTTACCGAAGTTCTCTTGCATCTTGGAGCAAATAAAGTGTATGCTGTAGACGTAGGACAACATCAATTACACTCAAAATTGCGAAACAACTATCGCGTTATTAATCTGGAAAAAACCCATGTTCGCGAGTTAACAAAAAATCTTGTTTCTGAGGTCATAGATTTTCTTGTAGTGGATGTATCCTTTATATCTCTCACCAAAGTATTGCCCTTTCTGCATCCATTTTTAAAGAATGGAGCTAAAGTAGTCTTACTTATTAAGCCACAATTTGAGGTTGGAAAAGAAAATCTTAATAAAAACGGAATAGTTGTGAACAAAAACTTATTTCCTGAATTGATTGAAAAAATAAAAACCTCAGCTAGTCAAAATCAGCTAGAGTTTATTGACGTAATCGATTCACCAATTTTAGGTGGTGATGGAAATAGGGAATTCCTTGCTTATTTTTGCAAATCAAATGAGTGCTAAAATTTTTGTTACCGGAATTGGAACTGATGTTGGAAAAACATTGGTAAGTAAAATTTTATGTCGGGTTTGGTCAGCAGATTATTGGAAACCAATGCAATCGGGCGATTTACATGCACTAGACTCACAAAAAGTAGCATCGATTCAAGATGAAAACTTTCAAGTATTTCCGGAACAATTTTTACTTTCTCAACCGCTTTCACCCCACGCTGCAGCAGAAATAGACGGAATACAATTAAAAGTAACAGATTTTAAATTACCAGATACTGAACGAAATTTAATTGTTGAAGGAGCAGGAGGCTTGTTAGTTCCGATGAATTCAGATGGAGATACCATTTTATCCTTGATTGAACATCTAAAGATTCCCGTGGTTTTGGTTTCTCGTCATTACTTAGGAAGTATTAATCACACTTTGCTCTCTGTAAAGGCTTTAATAAGTCAACAAATACCTATTGCTGGAATTATTTTCGTTGGTGAAGCGATGCCGGGAACAGAGGAAGTCATTGGTATGCTTACGAACCTTCCTGTTCTTGCTAAAATACCTATTCTAGAGCCTTTCACAGACGAAACTATTGAAGCCTATTGCGAAACCTATGGTGAAGAAATTTACCTTAATTTAACACATGAATTGGAACGAATTAGATAGGAAATACGTCTGGCATCCATTCACACAAGAAAAAACGGAACCACATCCATTCGTTGTGGAGTCGGCCAAGGATGCAACGTTATATTTGGAAGGCGGAAATACGCTTTTGGATTGCAACTCTTCATGGTGGGTTAATGTACACGGACACGGTAACCCGGAAATTCAGCAAGCTATAAACGAACAATTTTCAAAAGTTGACCATGTTATTTTTGCCGGTGCCACGCATCACAAGGCTATAGAGTTGGCACAACGTGTTGCAACGCTACTACCTTCGGATCTAGAAAAAGTGTTCTTCTCAGACAATGGATCAACAGCGGTTGAGGTAGCTTTAAAAATGACTATTCAATTTTGGCACAATCAGGGAATTAAGAAGAAAAAAATTCTGGCTATGAGAGGTGCATATCACGGTGACACCTTTGGGGCCATGTCTGCCGGAGAGCGCGATTACTTTAACGTACCATTTGAAGATTACTTTTTTAGTGTTGACTTCATTGATTTTCCAAATGAGAAAAATGAAATGGCCGTGCTTGAAATGGCCGATGAGTTTCTAAGTACCGGAGAATATGCCACATTAATTGTAGAACCGTTGATACAAGGATCTTCGGGAATGCGCACATACAGCAGTTTCTTTCTCGATAAATTGGTGGAAATGGCTCGTTGTTATGAAACTTTGGTAATTTTTGATGAAGTTATGACGGCTTGGGGACGAACTGGTAAGATGTTTGCACTTGATCATTTGAAGCAAGTTCCTGATATTGTTTGTTTATCAAAAGGACTAACAGGAGGCGTGTTACCCCTTGGTTTAACCGTTGCGTCCCAAAAAATCTACGATGCTTTTTGGAGAGATGAAAAACATAAAGCAATGTTGCACGGTCATTCCTTCACGGGAAATCCATTGGCTTGTGCTGCGGCTTGTGCGAGTTTAACTCTTTTTGAACGAGAATCAACATGGGAAAACATAGCCCGCATCTGTCGAATGAATGAGGAGTTTGCAAAGGAAATAAAAGGGAAAGAGTTACCCGTTGCTGTTAGAAATTTAGGGACAATTTTAGCACTTGAGATTGAAAATGATCAACACGGTTACTTTTCTATACTTAAAGAGGAAGCCTATCTATTCTTTTTGAAAAACGGTCTGTTGTTGCGTCCTTTGGGGAATGTTGTTTTTATTAACCCACCTTATTGCTTGAAAGAAGAGGAACAACAGTATATTTTTGAAAAAATCCGTCAATTCCTCTCACTTTTATGACTATCAATGAATTATATCAACATTTCGTAGACCTTGATTTTCAAGCGAGTAAAATGCTGAAATCATCCCAAATCGACAGTAATTATTTAAGTAAATACGCTCATTTAGCTGAAATAGTTAAGGAACATATTTTAACACTTTCGATAAGTCCTGAAATTAATGAAGAAGTTTCTAAACTAGGTCTTATAGCTATTTCTTTTGAACCTAAATTAACTATATTGGCTCATTGCGGGAATGTCTTGACTTTCGGATATTATAAAAAATCATTTCAACAAAAAAAACGCGAGAAGTACTTCAGAATTGAAATTCAAAAAAGAAAATTGCTATTCAATTTCGTGGAAAAGCAACTTAAAACAATTTAATAATGTTGGAACTAAACGAGAATTATTGGACAAACCGTTACCAAAATGCTGAAACAGGTTGGGATGTAGGTTCGATCACCACACCATTAAAAACTTACTTCGATCAACTCACAGACAAAAATATCCGAATTTTAATTCCAGGTTGTGGCAATGCGTACGAGGCAGAATATCTATGGAACCAGGGCTTCACCAACGTTTACGTGGTTGACTTAAGCGAATTACCATTAACTAAACTCAAGAATAGAAATCCAAAAATTGAGGATCGCTATTTTGTGCATGGCGATTTCTTTTCTTTATACGAGACTTTCGATTTAATCGTCGAACAAACGTTTTTCTGTGCTATCTCTCCAAAACTAAGAGAAATGTATGCTCAAAAGAGTGCAGAATTACTAGCCAAAAGAGGTAAGCTTGTTGGCGTTTTATTTAACAGAGAATTTCCAGGTGGACCACCATTTGGAGGAGATATTGAAGAATATAAAACATATTTTTCCAAGTATTTTAATGAAATATCTTTAACCCCCTGTTATAATTCTATTAAACCAAGACATGGTTCTGAGTTATTCATGATTTGTAAAAAATGAATTAACTTCGTTAAAAACTAAGCCATTGGCAAAGAAAACTAATACTCAGAATTTTAAAAATCAACAGCAAAACACATTAAATATTGGAGTTGAAAATCCTTTCTTTTCCATTAAAAACATGTGGTGGATTAGTTTTGTATTGGCTTTTTTATTTTATGGAAACTCCATAAAAAATGGTTATTCCATGGATGATGAATACGTAACAACTACATTGAATCAAAAAAATGAACTCACCGAAAAAGGAATTGGGGGTTTCGGAAAAATTTTCACGAGTCACTCCTTTATCGATGGAAAACAAAACTATGAATATAGGCCTGTTTCGATTTACACTTTCGCTATCGAGTGGTCATTATTTAAAAACAGTGAAAACCGAGTACATTATTCGCATGCCTTCAATGTAATTCTGTATGCGCTCATTGGTGTTGTTCTTTTCCAATTACTTCAGGTTTTATTTCAAGGTAAGACCTCTACACTTTCGGCTGTTATTACGATACTTTTTATGATTCATCCGATTCATTCTGAAGTGGTTAACAGCATTAAAAACCGCGATGAGTTACTTAGTCTCTTATTTGCTTTGTTAGCTACAATTCAAACTTTCAAATGGTTAGACCAAAAGAATGTATGGAGAATTGGATGGATTGCCCTATTCATTCTTCTTTCCTTACTAAGCAAAAAGTCTAATTTACCATTTATAGTGAGTATTCCGCTTATGGTATATTTTTTCAGAGATGTCCAATTGAAGACAATAGGATTAACTTTTCTTCTCTTGTTTTCAATGAAGATTGGCTTCAACGTGTTCAAAAATCATGTAATGGGGCTGAACGAAACCACAAATCGGGACTTCTCATATTTTGAAAACCCATTATTTGAAATGGACTTTATCGATCGAATCCCTATGTTTTTTTATACCAACTGGCTGTACATTCAGAAACTCATTTTTCCTTATCCCTTGGCATTTTACTACGGTTTTGACGCAGTTCCTTTGGTGGGCTTTGGCGATTGGCAATTTTATTTGGGGTTAATCGTAATGTTAGTTGCATTGTATTTCGCGATTAAAGGGCTTGGAAATAAATCGTTGCTCTCTTTTGGAATTTTATTTTTCTTTTTGGCAATAGGCGGTGCTGCTAATTTATTATCCCCAATGGTTGGAATTATTGCGGAGCGATTTGCTTTTTCGGCGTCAATCGGTTTATGTATTGTGTTGGCCTACCTATTTTCTGAATGGAAAAAAGATGAATTTCATTCTGGAAGGTTATCGATTCAACTTATGATTCCTTTGTTAATCGTTATTTTGCCGAGTTTGGTGTATTCTATTAATAGAAATAATGTCTGGCATTCAAAAAAATCTTTGTACTTAAATGATATTAAACATGTTCCTAATTCAGTTAAAGCTAATTCACTTTTAGGATCAGAATACCAGCTCGAAGTAATGGATATTCAAAAGAATGGAAATGCCACCTTTGAAGTACTGATGGAAAAAGTAGATTCCGCCTTGATGATGTATGAAAAGTCACTTTCACTTTATGGCGACTACGAATCTAACTTGAATAACCGAGGTGTGTTACTCTACACATTTTATTACGATTATGAAAAGGCCTTAAGTTTATTTAAACATTCCATCAAGGTAAACCCATCCTACAAAGAAGGTATGCTTAATTGTGCGAACAGTTATGCAAAATTAGCGGAAGGTTTTTTGGAACTTGAAAAGCTAAATGGAAATGTTGACACAATTCAATCTTCCATTACTACCGACAAACAAGTTTTGACCCTTTATTTTTCGAATGAATTATATAAAACTTTAGCGATCACAAAGCAATTTGACGTAAATATTCGTGATTTCGCAAAGAAATTTTCTAGGGATCAATTAGCATTTCAAATTAAAGCGAATGCACAAAACTTAGGAAACTTATCAGAATCGCTGAAAAAGAACTCATTTGCGTCAAAAATGAGTGACAATGTTAACCTATTCATACAAACCAATGCTCAAGGTATTCTTAATGGTATTTTGCAATATAATTCCCAAATTTTCAATCAAATTCTTGTTGAAAATAACCTAACCAAAGCCGCAATATACCCTTCACTTTCCAATTTAAAGAATCAATATATTGATTCCGCCAAAATCTATTTTAAAAAGACGCACGAACTTGCTGGTGCTGATAAAAATATTTTTATAATTGAGGAGAAATTTGCCATCCAGCTCAACGATTATAATTGGTTAATATCCATACAAGAACAACTAATTAAAGAATTTCCGGAAGAGCAGCACGGACCTCAATACGTTCAAATGGGTAATGGTTATTTAAATCTTAAACAACGTGAAAAGGCCTTATCGTATTTTCAAAAAGGAGCACAAGAATTTAAAAAAGAAAAAGAAGCCTTATTAAAGAAAGCCAATCGAACACAAACAGAGGAGGACAGACTCAATATGCTAACCAAAGAATTAAAGAACCTAAAGGCTTTTAAAGAAAAAATTCTGAAAGGAGAAATTTAACGTGGCTGATTTACATCAAAAAAAGGAAATCGAACCAATTCATTTCATAATTGGACCAGGAAGAAGTGGAACCACCTTACTTATGATGTTGTTGAATAATCACCAAGACCTAATTGCCTCACCCGAAATAAAGCACATTCTATTTTTTTACGAAAAGTATAAATCATGCATTCGATTTAATCATGAAATAAAAACCGAATTCATAAATTATTTCATAGAACTGAAAACAGCTTCATTAAATCCAATGTTTCAATTCGACGAAAAAAAAATATATGATATAAAGGAAAATTTATCGTTTGCAGATTTTTGTGTTGAAATTCACAAAGTACTTCATTTCAACAAACCAGTTAAGGCCATCATCGATAAAAATCCATTTTATACGCAACACATCGATAAGCTTTTGGATATTTACCCTCAAGCAAAGTTTATTTTTCTGGTGCGCGATTACCGAGGATTTATTCATTCTCATTTGAACAGTCCTCACACTTTTCAAAAGAAAAGAAACGTGAGATTTTATGCAAGCAGTTGGAATGTGTATGTCTCCAATTATCTAAAACTTTCAGAAGCTGATAAAAGGAAAATTCTTTTGGTGAAAATGGAAGATTTTCTAAATTCTCCAGAAAAATCGCTTCAAGATATTTGTTCCTTTCTTCAAGTTGAATTCGATGATAAAATTTTTGATTACAAAATTAAAATTGAAGAACATCTCAATTCCTATCGTGATCTGAAAGAAAATTACCCTCGCCTGTTTAAAAAGATGACGGACCTTTTGAGGCCAATTTCAGGAGAAAATGTTTGTAATTGGAAAAATAATTTATCGATAGGTGAAATTAAAAAAGCAGAAGTCATTTGCGGAAAACTAGGCGAACAGATAGGTTACAGAACAACAACACCTGTTTCGAGTTTTCAAAAATTAAATGTCTTATTTTGGAATTTCCCATGGTACATTTCTGTCAATGCATATTTTGTACTTGTTGGTGTAAAATCACACCATTATTTGAATATAAAAAGAAGATTAGCACTTAAAAAAAATACAATAAAATGATATACATCATTGGTATTGGAAGATCCGGAAGTACTTTACTTACAAAGACGCTCAATCGTCATGAGAAAATTAAGGCAATTCCTGAAATTCCTGTTTTCTTATTTTTTGCTAATAAGTATCAGCATATTCAAGGGAAAAATCAAAGGTTGGAAGATGAGGTAAACAATTACTTAAATCTAATTCAAAAAACTCGACCAATTGAACAAGTAGATATCACCAGTGATAACTCTTTTAGTCATTCAAACTACAATAACTACTACGATTTTACTTTAGAACTTTTTTCCAAATTCAAAATAGAAAATAAGAGTAAGAAATATGACATTTATGTAGACAAAAACCCTCATTATTCGCTATTCATTGAAACGTTAATGAAACTGGATAAAAATGCTAAGTTTATTGTGCTCGTTAGAGATCCAAGAGATAATATTTTATCACGAAAGACTAAGGTTAATAATAAGCCAGGGAATATTGCTTACAATTCTTTTCGCTATCGTTTTTTTTATGAAAAAATTCAAGCATTCACTGAAAACAAGAAATTCTTATTCTTAAAATATGAAGATTTTGTTTCGAAACCTGACAATTCAATTAAATCCATTCTTAACTTTATTGGAATAGAGGGCGAGATAAAGTCTTCGGTAAATAAAGTACAAAATTCGAAATTCGAAATAGAGAATAAATCACTGGAGAATTTCGCAAATCATCACTTTAAAGAGCTAAATCAACCAATTCATGATGGTCATATTCAAAAATGGAAAAAAGAATTGTCGGATCAGGAAAATAAAATGATTGAGAGCATCACTAAACCTTTTTTAAATTATTATCAATATCAATCCTCCCAGAATACTAAATCCTATTTTTATTATGTCGTGAGTAATTTAAACTGGTATCTTTTGGCCAAATGGCATATTTACAAAGAATATATACTTTTTTATACTCCGACAAAAGTTAAACTTTGGAGGTTGAAATCTATGCTTTCGAAATGAATTTTTCCGCTGAAAAACTTGACACTATAAAACTTCACTTCATCTTATGTACGGAGCGAACCGGTAGTTCTTTACTGAGTTTAATGTTAAATTTAAATAGTAAAATTTTAAGCTCCTCAGAAGAACCATTCGCACTCTATTTTCATAAAAAATACAAAGACAAAACGATATGGAGCAAAGAAGACATTTCGAAGTATGTTGAAGAGTTTTATTTACTTGCAGAAAAAAATACTGACTTATATTTTAGTGAACGTCATGTTTTTGAAGAAAATTTGATTCGTCATATAGCCATTCTCAATTGGTCTAGAGTGGTAAAATTAACTTACTTACATTTCATTGACATCAAAGATAAATCCAACATTGAAGTCATTGTTGATAAGCAAATAAAGTACTTCTTTCATTTAAACACATTAATAAAAATATTCCCTGAAGCACGATTTATCATTTTGGTGCGAGATGTTCGAGATAATATTGTTTCAAAGAAAAATCGTCAATTAAACTGGAACCAACACCCTCTTTTTTTAGCTTCTTTGTGGAAAGATACCTATCAACAATTATGCGTACTAAAGCCTTCGTCTTATATAGTGATCAGATACGAAGACATCATGGCAAATCCAACCAAATCCTTACAAAAAATCTGCGACTGGATTAACGTCCCTTTTCAACAAGGTATGACAGAAACTGAAGGGAAATACCAAGAATTAATTGAAGCCAAAAAAGATCGATTAGATCCTAAATTTGTTGAACATTTGCTCAAATTTCATAGTGGATTAAGCAGACCATCATCAACAGATAAAATCGAACAATACAAGAAAAAATTATCCCAAAAGGAAATAGAATTCATTGAATCTATCTGCAAAAATGAATTGACGCATTTTGGCTATAAGTTGACTACTAAAGACAATAATACCACTGCTATTTCAGGTATTTATTACAAAATATTGGCAAAAGCATACAGAAACTGGCTTCTGAAGTGTTACCTCTTGATTCCTTTATCAATCAAATTATTCATCAAAAGAAAACGAAGGAAAACAGTTTCCGTTTAGTTTAACTAATAATATCTGAATAAGTTAACCCATTTGACCGCAGCAAATGCAAACGGTCGCAAACAAAAAGCACTCAATTTAATTAACCAAGATGGTGTATTTTTCAATATCGGCCATTTCTCAGCGCGCTTTTGTAAAAAGAGAGAAGACAAAACTGTCGATTTAACCAGGTGTTTTCGCGACTGAAATTCGGGCCTTAGAAAATCAACAACGATTATTAATCTTCGTTTACCACTTAAATTGATAGCCTCATGTTCATAGGCATCCATAAAAAGTAACCATTTTCCCTCATGCCATGACCGCCATTCTTCTTTCACGCGAAAACCTGTTTCCGGTAATTGCGATGGGATTTCAATTCCAAAGTGACACCTATAAATGGCATTGGTATCACCACAATGTGGCTTTATCCTTCCCTGTGGTTCTAACTGATTAAATGAAAGAGAAATTAGCTCAGGAAATTCAGACAAAATTTTTTGAGTTACCGGAAACTCCAATTGTCGCTTACGAAATTCAATACCCCACCATTTTAAAGAAATCGTTTTCCAACAATTTTCTTCATTGACCATAGATTGATTGAAATATGCCTCGGGGGGATGTTCACGTAAATATGCATATAATTCCGCTTGAATGTCGGCAAGTTGCAGACTAAATTCATTCATCCATCGGTAATTTTCATCAATAAAACTAGGTTCATCCCCTTTATAGTTAAAAGAAAAATCAAAAATACTGAACCAAAGTTTGGATTTCCCCATAAAGAAAAACAATCACTAATTTGAGCCTCTAAGTTACGTTTTAAGTTTGAGATAACCTCGGAACTATGTACCTTTGCCTTCAAGAAATGAATCAATTCAAAAAAGTTGCTTTTTACACACTCGGTTGCAAATTAAACTTCTCCGAGACATCTACGATATCTAGATTATTCGAGGATTCGGGTATTGCAAAAGTTGACTTTGAAGAAGTTCCAGATATCTATGTTATAAACACCTGCTCCGTTACCGAAAATGCCGATAAAAAATGCAAGCAGTTGGTGAAACGGGCAAAAAAAATAAACCCAGAAGCTTTTGTCGCCATTGTGGGGTGTTATGCGCAATTGAAACCAGAAGAAATAGGCAAGATTCCCGGGGTAAATTTAGTGCTTGGGGCGAATGAAAAATTTAATATTCTTGATTACATCGATAAGCACGACACCTCTGAGCAGGTTGTGATTGCTCAAGGAAACATTAAACATGTAGTGGAATTTATTCCTTCCTACTCGATTGGAGATCGTACACGATCATTTCTAAAAATTCAAGATGGATGTGATTATTTCTGTACCTTTTGCACCATTCCTTTGGCAAGAGGAAAAAGTAGAAATGCATCTATTGAAAAAACGGTAACAGAAGCCTCGATGATTGCAGAAACGGATGTAAAAGAAGTTGTCTTAACAGGCGTTAATATTGGAGATTTTGGGCAAGGATCAAATGATAATTTTTATTCATTAATAAGAGAATTAGACAAGATAAAAGGAATTGATCGATTCAGAATTTCGTCTATAGAACCTAACCTTCTGTCAAACGACATTATCAAATATTGCATCAGCGAATCGCATCATTTCATGCCCCATTTTCATATTCCTTTGCAATCCGGATCCGATCGCTTATTAAAACTAATGAGGCGAAAGTATGAACGTTCTCTATACAAAGAACGTGTTGAAACCATTAAGAAATTCAATTCTGATTGTTGTATTGGAGTAGATGTTATCGTTGGATTTCCGGGCGAAACAGAGGCTGATTTTATGGAAACTGTGAATTTCTTAACTGACCTGGACGTAAGTTATTTGCACGTCTTTACCTATTCAGAACGCGCCAATACAGGGGCTCCTAAACTCGGAGAAAAGGTCCCAATGGAAACCAGAAGAGAACGTAGTAAAAAATTACATTTACTTTCAGACAGAAAAAAAAGATATTTTTATTCTCAACATATAAACACCTCAAGAGTGGTATTATTTGAGCAAGAAGAAGACAACGGTTGGATATACGGTTTTACAGATAATTATATTAAAGTGAAACATAAGTTCAATCCAAAATTAGTCAACCAAATTATTCCTGTGCTATTGAAGAAAATAGACAGTGAAGGATTTGTAGAATGTACAATAGATGAAAAGTCGTTAGCATGAAACCAATATACATTACGCGAAGAGAAACTTTCAACGCCGCACACAAGCTATACAAAGAGGATTGGACAGATGAAAAAAATGAAGAAGTTTTTGGTAAATGTGCCAACAAAAATTGGCACGGACATAACTTTGAATTATGGGTAACCGTTAAAGGCGTTCCCAATAAGGATACAGGATTTGTAATGAATTTGAAGACTCTCTCTAAATTGGTAAAAGACCTTGTTATCGAAGCACTTGATCATAAAAATTTGAATCTAGATGTTCCGTTTTTAGTAGGAGTAATGGCTTCAACTGAAAATGTAGCTATTGCTATTTGGGAAATCTTAGAGGAACCTATTCGAAAGAAAGGTGGAGAATTAGCAAAAATAAAGTTAGAAGAAACTGAGAATAACTTTGTTGAATATTTCGGAGGAAAAGAACCTTTTTAACTATCTTTCGTTAAGGTACTGATAAGAAAATCAATGGAAGAACACTACCGTAAAATAATTGAAGAACTTGGCGAAGACCCTAACCGAGAAGGATTATTAAAAACACCAGAACGCGTCTCAAAAGCGATGAAGTTTTTGACGCAAGGATACGAACAAAACGCTGACGACATTATTAAACAAGCCATTTTTAACGAAGAATATTCGGAAATGGTACTCGTAAAAGATATTGACGTCTATTCCATGTGTGAACACCATATGTTACCTTTCTTTGGAAAAGCGCACATTGCCTACATACCAAATGGCAAAATTGTTGGTTTAAGTAAGATTCCTAGAGTTGTCGACGCATTTGCAAGACGCCTGCAAGTTCAAGAAAGACTTACCATCGAAATTAGGGATTGTATTCAAAAAAATTTGAACCCTCAAGGTGTTGCTGTTGTCATTGAATGTGCGCACATGTGTATGCAAATGAGAGGGGTACAAAAACAAAATTCGGCAACCACAACTAGTGCTTTTACAGGTTTGTTTTTAACAAACGACGCCACAAGAAAAGAATTTATTAATTTAGTACAAGCAAAAATACATTAATCATGAGTGAATACAATAACAATTATTACACAGCGGATGCCACTCGCGTATTCTTCCGCAACGTTTACACCTATATGTTTGGTGCTTTAGGTATTTCCGGAATTTTAGCCTATATGGTGGGAACTAATTTGCAATATTTTGCAAACTTATTTTTAACTGCAGATGGTCAAATTTCATTTACATTTTATGTAGTGGTTTTTTCACCTATTTTAATCAGCCTTGCAATCCAATGGGGTGTCGAACGTTTTTCCATGGGCATTTTAACATTGCTTTTTGTCGCATACTCTGCGTTGATGGGGCTGAGTTTAAGTACCATTTTTATCGCTTTTCCAATGGGTGACATCATCAGAACATTCTTTGTTAGTGCTGGTGCTTTTGGAGGAATGGCCTTACTAGGTTATACTACCAAGGTTGACCTAACTAAATTTGGAAGTCTTCTTTACATGATTTTGATTGGAATGATCATTGCTTCATTGGTAAATATGTTTACTAAAAGTGGTGAATTAGACTTTATTATTTCGTGCATAGGCGTATTTGTTTTTACAGGACTTACTGCCTACCAAATGCAACAACTTAAACAAGTATCACAATCAGGACTTAACGGCGAACAGATGCAAAAAATGTCGCTTATTGGTGGGTTACAACTCTACATTTTGTTTGTTAATTTATTTCTTTCACTACTTAGGTTGTTAGGGGGTCGAGAATAAAAAAGAATTTAATTTTCGACAAAATCAAATTAAATTACTTAGTACATTTGTAAAAAAACACGTTATGGGAGGTCATTCAAACGATAAAAAAGGAGATACATTTTTTGAAAGTTCAACAGTTGCCTTGGGTACGTTATATACGTTAGCACTTTTGAGTATCATTGTATCTATACTTATTTGGGGATAATAGTATTCGTGTATGGCTTTTAATGCCGTTTTTGCTTGGTTTATCGGGAAAAGGATGAACCGAGTTAATTTCTACCGCGACAACCCTATTGCTGCACAAAGAAGTGTCAACGAATATTTAAATTATCAACTTCAGCAAACTCATTTTTACAGAGAACACCAGCACGTTCTGGAAGGGAAAAATATTACATTAAATGAAATCCCACTTCAAGACTATGGAAGTTTAAAACCATATATTGAAAGAGCGATACAAGGTGAAGAGAATGTGCTTTGGCCAGGTGAAACAAAGTGGTTTGCGCAATCTTCAGGAACAACTGCCGATAGAAAAAAACTAATTCCGGTAACACTTCAATCGTTAGAAGAGAATCATTATGCCAACGGAAAAGACCTTTTAGCCCAATACTACGCGAACTTACCAAATCGAAAATTATTTAATGCCAAACATCTCATTGTTGGAGGAAGCGGCGAAATTCGGAAAGAAAGTAATGGTGTATTTATCGGAGACCTCTCAGCCATAATTATTGATCATTTACCTTGGTGGACTGAAATGAGAAGAACACCGGCCAAGGAAATTGCGCTTCAAGGAAATTGGGAAATTAAATTAGACCAAATGGCAAAGGCCGTTGTGCACGAAAATGTATGCATTATTGCAGGCATGCCGAGCTGGACTTCCCTCCTATTGAGAAGAATTCTTGAGATTAGCAATAAAAATTCTATTGATGAAGTTTGGCCAAATCTCGAATTGTACATTCACGG
Organism: uncultured Lishizhenia sp.; assembly: GCA_964559685.1. Classification (GTDB taxonomy): domain Bacteria; phylum Bacteroidota; class Bacteroidia; order Flavobacteriales_D; family Crocinitomicaceae; genus UBA952. Next base: position 5,450 of record CAZLHR010000016.1, on the reverse strand, counting down.
AGGCATGAATTTCGGTCCTTACCGCTCTACATTTGATGAATTACTCGGTAAAAAAATTAATTATATTGAGTCTTACAATTCATCAGAAGGATATTTCGGAATGCAAGATCAACTTAATGCACATGAGCTACTTTTAATGACACATTCCGAAGTTTATTTTGAGTTTATCCCTATGGATGAATTTGATGGTGTAGATTCTAAGCATGTAATTGCGCTTGAAAATGTAAAAACAGGAACAGAATACGCTATGGTGATTTCCACGTCAGCCGGACTTTGGCGCTACATTATTGGAGATACTTTGAGGTTTACCCAAACGCATCCTTATCGTTTTATTGTTACTGGTCGAACAACTCAATTCTTGAATTATTTTGGAGAAAAAGTGCTTATTCAACATGTTGAAAATACGATTGAGAAAGTAAACCGAGCAATGAGATTTCGCGTAACAGATTTTACCATTGCACCATATTTTAACAAAAACGAGGCTGTGGGTGGCCATGAATGGTTTATCGAATTTGATCAAGCTCCAGACGACATAATTGCATTTGAAAAGGCGATAGACGAACAGCTAAAAGTAGAAAATGCTGATTACGAAGCTAAACGATTTCTTGATTTGAATATTGGTAAACCTAAATTTCATTACCTTGCAAAAGGTTCATTTCATCAATGGCTTGCTAATCGTCAAAAACTCGGAGGTCAGCATAAAATTCCGCGATTAATGAATGATCGAAAATTAGTGGAACAACTTTTGAGCGAAACACCAAGATGAAAATAAAAATATCTTTTTTTGTATTATTTCTTGTTCATTCAATTACTGCGCAATTACAATTTCAAAGAGAATTTTCTCTTCCAAGTGCTAACCCAGGATGGTATGTAGATCCGATAGGAAATCATTATGTATTAGACAACAACAAAATAAGTAAAATAGACTCTTTAGGTAAAGTGCTGTTTAGCCAAGCTATAAAATCACAAGGAGAGATTTCTCAATTAGTTTTTAATAGTGCTCAAAAAATAATTTCTTTCTCCGAGGAACAACAACAAATTTGTGTTTTTGACAACACCATTACCCCTGTTTCAACGTGTCTAAATTTAGATGAATTTGCAATTTCCAATGCAACACTTATTGCGTCATCTAGTAGGGCAAATTGCATTTGGGTTTTTGATCGTGTAAATTCTACTATTTTACTTTTAGACACGGAAAAGAAAAATTTGTTGCAACGATTAAGAAATTTAAGCGGGCTTATTGGCTTATCAAATAATATTACGTTTATGAGAGAAGACGATGAGAAATTGTGGATCAGTGATGGCAAGAAAACTTATTGTTTTGACCTTAATTTAAACCTGTTAGAGACACATGATTTTCAATGCGTTTCCTCGCGATTCAATACCTCAAACAATCAAACAATTTGGATAACGAGTTTCATTGCATTAAATACATATTTTGAATTTCAACAAGATGTCTTGTTTGTTTTAAACCTTGATTCCAAAGACCAAGGTATAGGAGAAAATCCTGTTCCGGATGCAGAATATATTTATTATTCCAACGGTAATTTTTATTTCAAAAAAGGAAGAAAAGTTTACGTTTATAAAATCGCCTAAAAAGTTACTAACAACTGACTCCAAAGGGTCGAATTTCACTATTTTAGCAGTTTCAAATTAGTGAACTATGCATGTAGCTGTTGCAGGAAATATTGGATCCGGAAAAACCACCTTAACAAATTTATTGTCAAAACATTATGGATGGGAAACACATTACGAAGATGTGGATCAAAACCCTTACTTGAATGACTTTTACGACGATATGCAGCGATGGTCGTTTAATCTACAGATTTATTACCTAAATAGTCGCTTTACTCAGATTCAAGAAATTAAAAATACTAATCATACTGTTATTCAAGATCGCACTATTTACGAAGACGCGTTCATTTTTGCACCGAATCTGCACTCCATGGGATTAATGACCACGAGAGACTTTGAAAATTATTTTTCATTGTTCAATTTGATGGATTCGTTTGTTTCTTCGCCAGATTTATTGATTTACTTGCGCGCAAGTGTTCCAACTCTGGTAAATCAAATTCAGCAACGAGGAAGAGATTACGAGGAAAGTATCCGCTTGGATTATTTGAAGCGTTTAAATGAGCGTTATGAAGCATGGATTTCAACTTATGACAAAGGTAAGCTGCTTATTATAGATGTAGATAATAACCGTTTCCCTGAGAGCCAAGAAGATCTTGGTAAAATTATCCATTCCATAGATGCGGAGATAAACGGTCTTTTCTAACCGAACAATCATGATTGTTGTAACTGGGGCAGCAGGATTCATTGGTAGCTACCTATGTGAGGTGCTAAATGCAAAAGGATTTAACAACCTAATTCTCGTTGATGACTTTAGTAAACAAGAAAAAATCGCAAATCACGAAAATCTTAATTCGTATCAGAAAATTGAACGTTCTAAGTTTATCTCTTGGTTAAATTCAACAGAAGAAACCATAGACTTTTTTTTTCACCTAGGTGCACGAACCGATACCACTGAATTTAAATGGGAAATCCTTGAAGAACTCAATTTAGCGTATTCAAAAGCGATTTGGCAACTCTGTGCTTCAAAAAATATCCCGCTCGTATACGCAAGTAGTGCCGCCACCTATGGAAATGGGGAATTTGGCTACGATGACAATACAGAGATTCTTGACAAACTAGTTCCACTCAATCCCTACGGTGATTCGAAGAATGAATTTGATAAATGGGTAATAAAACAGGATATTCATCCTCCCTTTTGGGCAGGCCTGAAATTTTTCAATGTTTATGGTCCAAACGAATATCATAAGGGTAGAATGGCCAGCGTTATCTTTCATGCTTTCAATCAAATTCAGGAAAAAGGTGAGATGAAACTTTTTCGATCACATAATCCTGAGTATACTGACGGCGGTCAATTACGGGATTTTATTTATGTGAAAGATATTGCAAGTGTGTGTTTATTTCTAATGAACGAAAAACCTACCTCATCGATTTACAATTTGGGAAGTGGAACAGCTCGTACGTTTTTAGATTTAGCTATGGCTACTTTTACTGCATTAAACAAATCACCCAATATTTCATTCATTGATACACCTAAAGATATTCGTGATAAATACCAATACTTCACCGAGGCTAATATGACTAAGCTCATCGCGGCAGGATACTCATCCCCTTTCACCACCTTAGAAAGCGGTGTGAAAGATTATGTTCAAAATTATTTACTTAAAAGGAAGTAAACACTTCTTGCACTCGCTTGTTTTTAGCGTATGTTCAATGTTGTCTGGCTAAAAAAAGACCTGCGTCTGCACGATCATGTTGCCTTAACAACAGCAATTGAGACTAAATATCCAACAGTTGTTCTATTTATTTTACAGAATGAATGGCTCAAGCAAAATGATTTTTCGAATCGTCATTGGAGATTTGCCTATGAATGTCTTATAGATATTGGCAAAAGACTTAATAAAACTACTAAAGTTCTTCATGTTTTACAAGGAGATGTGTTGGCTATTTTCAATGAACTAAAATTAACACATGGAGATTTCAATTTATTTAGCCATGAAGAAACAGGTAATAACTTTACCTATCAAAGAGATACGAATATCAAGTCATTTTGTAAGAGAAATAGCATTGTTTGGAGAGAATACCCTCAATTTGCGGTTCAACGAGGTCTTAAAAACCGACTGAATTGGGTAGAAAAATGGAGTAAATTTATGTCAGTTTCTCAAAAGGATGTAAATCTGAATAACATCATCCCATTTCAATTAGATCTTCAATTCATGGAGAAATATAAATTAATCCATCATCCCAAGAAAGAAATTGATTTACAATTAGGAGGAGAAAAAGAGGCATTAAATTTATGGACAACCTTTTTGGAATTTCGGTATAAGAATTATAGTAGGCATATATCTAAACCGAATGAAAGTCGTGAGAGTTGCAGTCGATTATCACCGCACTTAACCTGGGGTACAATTTCCATTCGAAAGCTCATTCAAGATATTGAGATTATTCAGAAACCATCACGCGCAATACAAAATTTCAAATCTCGTTTGCATTGGCATTGTCACTTTATTCAAAAATTGGAGAGCGAACCAAGAATTGAATTTGAAAATCAAAATCTCGCATACAACCATATAAGAAATCAACTCAATGTTGACTGGCTGGAAAGATGGTCAACAGGAAATACGGGTATTCCTTTGATTGACGCCTGTATGCGATGTGTAAATCAGACGGGGTATTTAAATTTCAGAATGCGTGCTATGTTAATCTCTTATTGGACGCAACACTTGTGGCAACCTTGGCAACCGGCTGCTATTCATTTGGCTAGGCAATTCACCGACTATGAACCTGGAATACATTACTCGCAAGTTCAAATGCAAGCAGGAACAGTTGGCTATCACACCATACGTGTCTATAATCCCATAAAACAAGCTCAAGAACACGATCCAGAGGCAAAGTTCATTAAGGAATGGGTTCCAGAACTTAGAAATTTACCAAATGATCTCGCTATTTGTCCTTGGAAAATAAATGAAATGGAACAACTATTTTATTCGTTCACTTTGGGACAGAATTACCCAAAACCACTTACAGATCCTGAGGTAAGTGGGAAAATTGCAAGTCAAGAGTTGCACTTTTTTCAGAAACAAGAACTGACGAAACATGAAGCCAAGAGAATAATGTCAACACATGTAGTTCCTAAAAACAAAAAAGGCCAATCCTGAGATTGACCTTTCTATTTTTATATAGAACGATTATTCGCCTACAACTTCAAATTTGAAGGCTTGTTTTACGCCTTTGAATAAATTTGCCTCTGCTTCAAACGTTCCAACTTCCTTGATCGGCTCGTCTTTAATTTTCAACGATTTTCTATCGATGTCAAAACCTTCTTTACGCAATGCATCAGCCAATTGAACTGTATTCACAGATCCAAATATTTTTCCATTCTCACCTGCTTTGGTAGAGATAGAAATTGATACTGATGTTAATTTTGTTGCAATTTCTTGAGCCTCTGCAACAAGTTTTGCTTCTTTGTGCGATTTCTGACGCATCACTTCTTCGTGAGCTTTCTTTGCGCTTGGTGTTGCTAAAACAGCATAACCTTGAGGAATAAGGAAATTTCTTCCATATCCAGGCTTCACAGTTACTACGTCGTTCGCATAACCAAGTTTATCTACATTTTTCTTTAATATTACTTCCATTTTCTGATGCTTTAAAGTTCAACAATTGTTATTTCAACATGTCACCAACGTACGGTAAAATCGCCAAGTGACGTGCTCTTTTAATCGCCTTATTCACTCTTTTTTGGTATTTCGCAGAAGTACCAGTGATACGGCGTGGAAGAATTTTACCTTGTTCGTTTACTAACTTCAATAGGAAGTTAGGATCTTTGTAGTCGATGAACTTAATACCACTCTTCTTGAAGCGGCAATATTTATCCTTTT
>CAZLHR010000015.1:0-55951 GCA_964559685.1 uncultured Lishizhenia sp. | reverse complement strand
TGTGCGTGCTGCTATTCGTTTGGTTAGAGATGGTATGCGGAAACCGAATTTCATTAATTCGAATTTACAAGGTAATCGTAAAGGGATTTTTCTACTGGATGCTCAAGTGAAAATGTCATTTCTACTACTGAAACTTGCTTTCCATTTGCATCATTCATGTATTTTTCGATAGCAGAATTCTTTATAACATTTATGTTTCCTAAATAATAAAATTCAACTCCTTCTGAATTGTTTTTCTTGACGAAAAGAGGAATACGCATTTGGTTTTCCTTTTGTGATAATATTTGGCTTACATCGGGAGAATATAGTTTTCTTTTGTTTTTTGACATCCAAATGAATTCATTTCTCGATGTAAATCTATCATGATATTTGGTGGATTCTGAAATATCCTCTTCCTTGTGATAATTAACGAATATAGCACAGTCTCTTTGATTCTTTTCGACCATATATCCTCCAACATTTTGTGCTACCGGATTTTCATCCCATTGCAGAATTCTGAAAACGTCTTTTCTTGAGTATCGATTGTTTAAGATAAAATCATTCTTAACGTATTCTTGATTCTTCGCAGAAATTGTATTTAATGAATATAGACAAAGATCTAATAGGTAATTTTTGATGTCTGAAATGGAAACTAATTTCTTTAATGTTTGGCCTATTTCTAGGTGTTCGTTATTTAGTTTAATTAGGTTATAGGTTTTGTGGATACCAACTTTTACCATTTTTTTATTGACAGGCATTGTATGGAAATGGCCGTTTATTACATGCAAAGCATGCTCTAATGTTTTAATCTCAAATTTTATTGAAGTTTCATTTTCATATAGTGTTTGATATTCAGTTAATGAAATTTGCTCCTGAATCAGAATGTTTTTGAATAAGTGTATATCCAGAAAACGAGTTGGGTTTAATATCTCTTTAGAAAGAAAAGCAAGAAGTTGAGATATTGAATCATCTATTGATGTAATATCCTCCTTCATTCCAAGTAAAAATGAGTAGTAAGAATTATAATGAGTTATGTATTGATAAGGGTCTCTTTCTCCATGTTCAATAAAGTCCAACATAGAAGGAACTCTTCCAATTTTACCTTTCAAAATCTTGTAATCATCAACCATTCTTCTTTTTTCTTGAAGTTTCCCTGTATCTATGGAATGGAAAATTTTCTCTTTGACAATTCTGTCAAAATAGATAGTAGATGCTCCAATTATTGACTTTTCTGGACGATGAACAAGTTTTCGCAGGTTATCTTTTATGTAGGTTTTGTCACCAAATAAAGCGATTGGAACTAAGAAATTATTTTGATAATTACCAATAAAATCAATTACTGTAACGTACGATTTACCCTCTCTTTTCCGTAAACCACGACCTAATTGTTGAACGAAAATGATGGCCGATTGAGTTGGCCTCAACATAACAATTTGATTTACTCTCGGGATATCAATTCCTTCATTGAAGATATCAACTGTAAAAATATAATCTAACTTAATGTCTAAATCATCTGTTTCAAGTAAATCTATTGCTCTTGATCGTTCTTCCTCCGTTGAATTTCCAGTTAATGCTATTGAACGTAGTCCTTTATTGTTGAATTCATCCGCTAGGAATAGACATTCTTCTTGTCGTGAACAGAATACTAAACCTCTATTGATTCCGTCATCCGTACCGAAGAGATTGATGTTTTCAATTATGTGATTTACTCTGTCAAGTCTGTTTAACTCATTTATTGTAGCTGTTTCATCAAGTAATTTCCCGTTAACTTCTATCTCTGAAATACCATAATAATGGAAAGGAACTAACATTTCATTTGCCAATGCATCGTGTAATCTAATTTCCGAAGCTATGTTGTAATCGAAAAGCGCAAATACATCTAACCCATCCGTTCTTTCTGGCGTAGCAGTCATTCCAAGCAAAAAGGAGGATTTGAAATGATTCATTATCTTTTGATAACTTGATGCACTTGCTCGATGTGTTTCGTCAATTACGATGTAATCAAAATAATTCGGAGGAAACTTAGTCAAATGTTCCTCTCTACTAAATGTTTGAACTGTTGAAAAGAGATAATCTGCATTTGTGTCCTTAGTAGAACCCGAATAAAGTCCAAACTCCTTGTTAATAGGTAATATGGATTGGTAACTTTCCATTGCCTTTTGTGCAATATTTCTTCTGTGAACCAAAAACAACATGCGTTTTGGGTTAACTTGTGCCACATCAAAAGCCGACAAATAGGTTTTTCCTGTACCTGTTGCTGAAACTAGAAGAGCTTTATTTTTGCCTAATTCCCTCAGATTACGTAAGTTTTCAATTGCCTTTTTTTGCATTTCATTGGGCTGAATACTTTTGTCTTCAACTTCAAGTAATGCTTTTCTAAGTCCTTGTCTTAACTTTTTTTCAGAATGATAAACGAATGCATATTTTTCTAGATAATCAAGCGTAACTGGATGTGAATTTTCAAACACATTCTCAAATTCTATTATCGTATTTTTGAATAGTTCACTGTCTTTGTGAGCCGTAACTTTTAAATTCCATTCTTTATTCTTGGTTAACGCACCATGCGTAATATTACTGCTTCCAATAATTATTGTATAGTAAGACTTGTGAGTAAATAGGAACCCCTTTGAATGAAAATCACTATTTCTTGCAATTTTTAATTCCACATTAGATAGCTGAAGAATTTTTCTCAATGCTTCCGGTTCTGTAAAATTCAAATATTCCGAAACAAGAATTTTTCCCGAGACGCCTTTGCTTTGTAAATCCAGTAATGTACCAAACAATGATGCAACACCACCAGAGGTTATGAATGCAACAGATAAGAAAAAGGATTCACATGTTCTAAGTTCGTCTAATATTGTGGAAAGTACTTTTTCATTAATTACAGGTTCATTCGTAAGAATACTTGGTCTATAATCTAAAAAGGATTCAAATTGGTCGTCTACGAAACCAGTAGTTACTGCATTTTGAATGGCAAGTTTTAGCGCTTCCATAAGTTTAATTCAAGCGTAATTTTTCAACAATTGGAAAATCTGCTGCTGCCCAATCTAAATCTGGAAGTTCGTTAGTTGAAAGCCATTTAAAGTCTATGTGTTCATTCAATTTAATAATTCCACTTGTAATTTCACAAATGAAAGTGTCCATTTTCAATTTAAAGTCAGGGTATTGATGATTCACTTGTATTAAAAATGATTTCACATCGATGTTTAAATTCAACTCTTCTTGAATTTCTCTTTTAATTGTATCTTCTAACTGTTCATTTTCTTCCACCTTTCCACCAGGAAATTCCCATTTTTTAGAAATGTAATCATATTTGTTTTCATTTCTCTGAACACAAAGTATTTTGTTCTCCTTAATAATAACAGCGGCTGTTACGTGGACTTCTTTCATATTACAAATTTAATAATCTCCTTTACCTAAAATCACATTTCGAATTCCACCTCTAGGATTTTCCACGTCTCCTTTTCTTCTGGGAATAAGGTGTATATGGGTATGGAAAATTGTTTGCCCGGCGCTTTCTCCTTGATTAATTCCGATATTGAATCCTTGAATAGACTTGTCTTCTTGAAGTAATTTATCTTTTGTCTTTATAATTAAATCATTAAAAGCGAGCAATTCAGCTGATTTCAAATCAAAGTAATTATCATAATGTCTTTTCGGTACAATTAAATGATGCCCGGGAGTGACTTCATATTTATCCTTAATTACATAAGCCATGGGATGGTCAAAAATAATTTCCCGATTCATATTACAAAACACACAGTTTTCATTCCGAGTTCCAAAGATGTGAATCCTATTTCTGAAATCCGTATCGTCTGTGTCGCGTTTGTTTGCGTTACACTTGTAACAAAGTGCTTGAAAATTAGAAAGTTCATCAGAGCCATTCCAGTTTTTTGGAACAATGTGATCTACTTCTAAAGCTCTAATTTGCGACGATATCCCACATAATTCACAAACATTATTTGCTCTATTCAATACCTGATAACGAATGCTACCATCTATAGGCGTTCGATTTTTTCTACGATGATCCCATATCTGAAGTCCACGCTTTTCTTTATACTCGTTTATTTTAGTCGAGCACAATTCAATAAGTTTTTTACGTTCTTCATCGGATAATTCTTCAAAACCAATCAGTTGGTACTCATTTTTCTCTTTGGACACAATTTGGTTGTTGCGCAATACTTTTCCCACCATCTGATTAACACGTTCAGTGTAATATTCCAATTGACTTAAGTCATTCTGCACCAAATCGAAGGCAATTTCATCCGCTTTGGCTTTTCCTTGATTTGATAGAAGTTTCATTATCATGACAGGCTGATAAACATGACTCATCCGCATCCGTTTACTCAAATACTCTTCTAATAAACGAAACTTATTCATCAATCCTCAAATCAATTTGTTTTCTAAAATACTCCCTCAATTTTTCATCGCATACATACACATAGGTACCGCGAATGCCACGGAGCATCATGGTATGGTAAATATTTAATATATAGCTACGGAGTTTTTCTGGGGCATCAATTCCATGTTTTCCCTTTTTATCCTTGTAGTTTGCAGGAATAACCTCAATTCGATTCGTGTTTTCATCATAGGTGATTTCTGTTCCGAAAATGAGTCCGGTGTAATTAAGATCATAGCCTTGCGTGGTATGAATGCAACCAACCTCCTGAAAGGCATTTGGACTGTTGATCCAATCCTCATTGGTACTGTTCCATTTCAAGGAAACTCCATCCAATTCAATATCGGGAACATCCGCTTTTTGTGACTTCCATTCCCACGAGTAACCAGACAATAAGCGACACAACCCAAATTCGTCCTCTTTTTCCCGCAAGGCAGTATACAAATCTGCAAGCGAATCAAAAAGCTTCAGCTCGTAATTTCTATTTTCAAAAGGGATGAAGGAAGCACTCGAACCATGAAGCAAATTATCTACAAAGGAAATGTAATCCGAACCACCTTTAACACGCATCTGCGATTGCAAACGGATTAATTTAGCGCTCCATTTCTTCTTACTGAAAACATTTTTGTTAATATCTGAAGGTTTGATGGATTGTCCCTCGTCGTAAAAAAGCACTTGGAAAGTGGACATTTTTAAAATCCAATCTAACTCGTTTCCTTCGTGTTTATCGAATCCAAGACGAGCATTGGTCTCGTCGAAACTTGCAAAATTGGTAATGTTCTTTCGTTGACGCAAACGGTGTGCTTCGTCCACAATAAGAATGTCAAAATGTTCCTTTGCCGCCTCAGAAGGTCCAATAACCATTGAAGAACTCAAACCTTTAATTTGGCCAAATACTTTTTTAAGTGTTTTTCGCAAGGACGTCATGGGAACCACCAGTGCAATCTTTGGTTTTGGAAAGTTTTTGTGGAAGTTTACCACATTCAAAATCTCTTCTGCATATACATGATCAGAATCGTCTATATGATGCGCTTGAATCTGTGTAGAAAGTAATTTCATTAAATAAACAGCAAGAATTGTCTTACCAGTTCCTGCGCCACCTTCCACAAACAAGGTTTGTTTTCCCGGTAAATTAAGCGTTTTTAAAATTTGCAGAACAGATTCGTGTTGATCTGTAGTTAAGGCTTTATAAGGGCTGTATTTGAATAAATCCGAATTATCAATGCGCTGCAAAGGGTTCTTCGCATATTTTTCATTTAACAAAAAACTCCAAATCCGTTGAAATAATTGCTGATAATTTTTCCGTTGGTAATAATTATGATCCACCAAGCCAGAATTAGCATTTTGAAGTTTATAGCGCCCATCTGAGCTCATGTATTTAATCAGTTCCGATTCTACATCCAACACCGCAGATTTATTAAACTTATCACAGCTAATCACCAATAAGTCTTTTAGACGCTGTCTTTCTGGATTGCTCAAATGCTGTTGCATTCTATTAATTGCATTCGTAGATTCACCCACATACGCCTCTCCAAGTTGATCATTTTTTATAATGTAAACAATTGGCCAAGCATTTTTCATGAACGAATTTAGGGTGTACTCCACCGCTCCTTCCTTTGTGAAAGCGTATTTGTTTATTTGTAACGAAGGTAGAAAGTCTTCCATGCTTTTTCTTCTTAATTGAAGTAAAATTGTCTACACGCCGCGTAGACAATCATAACTCATCGTATTTCTTTGCGCTTCCTTTGGCTTTGTCAACAGGGTACTTTTCGTTGTTTTTGGCGATTTTTTCTAACACAATATCTTTCACATCGAGTCCGTGTTTTTCAGCAAGTAATAAAGCATAAGCAAACACATCGGCAAGTTCTTCTTTGATTTTGGCTTTATCCACTTCTTCAGAAGCAAGCACATCTTTCCATAGAAAAACTTCATTCAGTTCGGCTGCCTCAATGGAGAGCGCCACTGCTAAGTTTTTGGAATCGTGAAATTGCTGCCAATCTCTCGCGTCCCGAAATGCCTTCAAGGCCTCCATAAGTTCACGGATTTCACTCATGCGCTAAAGATAGGATTTTTGGGAGAAATACCGGTAATTTTTAATTGGCATTTATCACCCCTCTATTTCTCCTCAGACGGAGTTTGACACTCATCTGAGTCGTCAGACCCTCAGGGGAGAAGTAAAATGTCTCTACGCTCAATCTACACTTCTGATATGACCACAAAGGTAGTTAGTCAAATTTCTCCCTCCTCGAGGAGGGATAAAGGGAGGTGACTTGTGGAATTCTTGCTTTAAAATTATCACCCCACTCTTTCTCCTCAGACGGAGTTTGACACTCATCTGAATCGTCAGACCCTCAGGGGAGAAGTAAAATGTCTCTACGCTCAATCTGCACTTCTGACACACACGTCACGAATGGGGGGAATATAATCTAATCTGTCTATTCGGATTCGGAAATCGAGCCATTTTCTTCGAACAAGCTAAGGAAAATCATTTGGAGCTTTTGTCGCAGCTCAACGCTGTGATTGATGTCCTCGTAAAACGTAGGCAAGGATGCCAAAAATTCTTGTTTTAAACATATTCCCAGGTAAGACTTTGAGGGCACGAAAGTAAATTTTGAGTGGTAAATTTCCATTTTATAAAACAAAACATACAGCATCAAGGCCAGCAAATTCGGGTGATCTGAAAGCGAACAGCGCTCCTCGGAATGGGCATCTCTAAAAAAAGTGGTCTGCACATAATCGAACGTGGGTATGTAGTCATCCATCACATCTTGCATCCCATCCCCAGCGGTATGCAAGTGTAGCGCAAATACGTTGTTGTATTCATGTGTGGTTATGTAAATATCTGTTTTTACAACCACATCATTCTGTAACATCATATCGTTGAATACATGATGTAAAGTACCAAGTCTCACAGCAAAGTCGGGTAACTTTTCTCTAGCTCCCATGAAGGAAGGCAGCATTTCATATGAGGACAACACAAAACAGTTGGGATAAACTTCTTCTGAAAAATGGTCCAGCATATTATCCAAGGATTGATCCTCCGGCAATCGTTCCTTACTCGCCTTTCCATGTCCTATGCGCATCATGTGGCCTCCAAATCGGGAAAATAAATAGTTCATTGCATTTCTTATTAAAAATTAAACTTTTCATGACTCATGGTAAGTATCCGTAATTCTGTTCGTTTACCGTGAAATAATAGGTTTCCTCTCGTCGGTGGTGAAACAGGTAGATGTCGTAATTACCTTTCTCGTTCTCAACAACAGCCATTGTTTTTACCTCACTAGACGTCTCCCAACTTTGAAAGAAAGGCACAGGACTCTTGGAGTCGAATATCATCGTATCTAAAAGGTAGTTGTTGTTAGTTAGAACGATAGTAATCATTGAGCGAATAATTCTTCTTGGATGATTTTTAAGAACACGCGTGTGCTCGTTAACCTTTTTGAAGTTGTTTTTGTTTGCTATCCATTGCGCATCGGCAACGAACGGTGCGGTCATCAAAGCGACCGTCAAAATAATCGATTTATACATTTTTTTAGTTTTAAATTAACATTTGGGAAATTGGGCTGCTGCTACAGAAAATTCCTACTCCACGTTATATCCGTAGTCTTGACCATTCAATGTGAAATAATAAGTATCCTCTCGTCTGTGGTGAAATAGGTAGATGTCGTAATTACCTTTCTCGTTCTCAACAACTGCCATAGTATTTACGTCAGTTGATGACTCCCAACTTTGGAAGAAAGGTACAGGACTCTTGGAGTTGAATATCATCGTGTCCAAGATGTAGTTGTGATTCGTTAGAACAATTGTAATCATTGAACGTATGCGTCTTCTTGAAAAGTCTTTTAGCACACGAGTGTACTCATTTACCTTCTTGAAGTCTTTCTTAGGTACAGACCATTGCGCATCGGCAACGAACGGAGCGGTCATCAAAGCGACCGATAAAATAATCGATTTATACATTTTTTTAGTTTTAAATTAACATTTGGGAAATTGGGCTGCTGCTACAGAAAATTCCTACTCCACGTTATATCCGTAGTCTTGACCATTCAATGTGAAATAATAAGTATCCTCTCGTCTGTGGTGAAATAGGTAGATGTCGTATCTGTTTTCTTCATTTTTCACTACAGCCATTGTTTTGACATCGCTTGGTGTCTCCCATGCATGGTAGAATAATACAGGGCCTTTAGAGTCGAATATCATCGTGTCTGGCAGATAATTGTTATTGTCTAAAACTATCATAATCATTCCTCTGACATACTTGTAAGAGAAATTTTTTGATACTCGCGTGTGCTCATCAACCTTTTTGAAGTTCTTTTTGTTTGCTATCCATTGTCCGTGGGCTGTTCCAAAAGCGAGGAAGATGGAAATGGCGATTAACATTTTTTTCATGGCAATACGTTTTAAATGAAACATTCACCATCAGAATTTTGAAAAAAGGGATTGCGCAATTGTTTTTAGGTGCGAACCTCTCATCGTTGTTCCACCGTGCCCTGCTCAGGATCGGTTGGCATTCCGTTTTCCGGAAACTCTGAATGATTTACTAACAAAACGCAGGTGAAGAAAAAAAGTAACAAGTTATACGTAAGTTTCTTCAAATTTTTCTAAAACAGATAACATTTCTGGATGTAGAAAGCTTTTTATTTTATTCTTATATATTGCTAAATCCCTGTAAAATGCTTCAGCTATGCCCCCTGCAATGGCAGCTTGGGTATCTGTGTCACCGTTCAGCAAAACAGCTTTTCGCACAGCATCTTCGGTAGAACTGCTTGCTAAAAAACAAATTAATGCCTGAGGCACCGAGCCTTCACATGACATAACATAGTGATTCCATTTTACGCATTGGTAAAGTATTATCAACATCTTCATTCAAAGAAAAAAATTGTGATTAGCGCAACTTAGGGATATATACTTGTGAAATTCAATTTTATATCGAGGTGCCAACTGCCTATTTTTGACATTATAATATGTATTCTCATGAAACAAATCTTCACAATATTATACACCTTACTTTCAAGTTTAATTTTTCTAAATAGTTGTGCTCCTGTATTTTCAGATATTCAAAGTGCAAGGATGACCGGAAAAAACAACCTGGAACTAACGCCAACAGGTACATTAACAAATTTCAGAGAAAATGGAGATGGTGAAAAAGTACAAAATAGTATCGGCTTTCAAGCAGCATATGGGATACATTCAAAAGTAGATGTTCGCTTGCGCTATGAGCGTGTCTGGTTGACAAATGGAAGCATCGTGAATGATGGTATACACACAATCGGTTTGGCTCCTAAATACAGCATTCTTAAAGATCGAATTGCTGCCTCGCTACTTTTAGGTTGTGCAGTAGATGGAGCAGGCGATATTGGTTTATTTGAGATTCATCCAACAATGCTATTTTCTCTTCCTCTTTTAAACGATAAAATTGATCTTAATTTTTCACCAAAATATTTATGGACTTTTGACCCAGACAATGAAAACTTTTTTGCGTTCAACCTAGGATTATCAGCAAGCAATGACCTGAAAAAATGGGCGATAAGACCTGAATACGGATTGTGTTTTTTACCAGGCGAAACTGGATTATTTTCACAATTGAGCATCGGTTTTTCCTATAAATTCATAAAGCCTGACCCAAAATAATCGAATCCTTTACAACAAATTCCCTCCTTAAACTTTTAAACATTTTCGTAGAAGAGACTGCTGCAAACTTTTGATAATTAGTTGGAATTGTTTGATGGTGTACAGGAGGGATTTCCTTTAAATTTAGGATAGTAAATCTGCATCAATTAAATCAAACTCGAATCAATATAATTGTAATAAAGTGGTGATATTTTTATTTTCAAATCCTTTCCTTTAAATTCGCACGAATGGAAGAAGAGGTCCAAGAAAAGAAAAAAACAAAACGGTGGAAAAAGTGGCTCAAATACACTTATTTGACTGTGCTCTATCTTCTTGCAGCCTTGGGAGGTTTTATTGTTTGTTTGTACATTGCCGTAGAGTTTAAACTTACGAATGTAGAAGGGGCAATAGACATTAAAAATCGCTATTTCTCTGACATCGCGGATAAATACGGCGATGAACTCTTAAAGGATGGCGCATCAAATCCAAAGGAAGAAATACTCGTATTTCAGAAAATTGGTGTGATTGCAAAATTCAGACCTGCGAATGCAAAGTCCATAATGGAAGCCTATTTGGCAGACAGGAATTTAGTAACGGCGAATCGTATGATCGATGCATTTGCCTTAATGATGAAAGACAATCAGGATTTCACAAGTGAACTTTCAAAGGTGGGTTCTCAAACCGAATACAACACAGAATCTGTTTATGAGTGGTCTAATTATACCGTTTGGAAGCAGTTCAGCCAAGCATTGGTAAAAGACAAAAAGGCTATTGATTCAGTATCGCGTCTAACAGGTGTCGAATCGCGAACAATTATTGTTTGTGTCATTGCAGAACAATTGCGCATGTTCAATTCAGGAAGAGAAAAATTCAAAGAATACGTTTACCCATTTGCCAACTTGATCTTACCCACCAACAGAGGTTATGGTGTTTCTGGAATACTTGAACACACGGCCTTGCGCATCGAACGCACCTTATTCCAACCAAAAAATGAATTTTATCCCGGTGATTACTTCCAACATGTTGTGAATTTCAAGGATTCATTTCCTGATCGAGTAAACGATACCATCGCCGCACACAAGCACAAGACCATTCAGCGTTTAATAAAGGGTGGTGATCATTTCTATTCGTATTTGTACACAGCACTACTTCTTCGTCAATACCAATCGCAATGGGAGCGCGCAGGATACTCACTTGCAAATCGTCCTGATGTTCTTGGAACCCTATTTAATTTGGGTTACGAAAAAAGTAAACCTAAAAAAGACCCACAAGTTGGAGGATCCTTGTTCGTAATTGGAGAAAAAGAATATACTTTTGGTGGTATCTGTTTTGAATTTTATTACTCAGGTGAATTACAAAAAGAATTCCCCATTACAGGTAGAGGTTTTATCCCCGTGAAAGAGTTGGAAGAAAACAACAAAGAATTCCTAGCCAATAAAAAGAAACGAGAAGAAGAGGAGAAAAAAGCGAAAGAAAAAGCTAAAAAGGAAGCTGAAATCTAATTTGGAATCTTAAGAATCTGACCAATTTGAATCGTATTGGAACGCAGATTATTTGTTTTTTTCAAGTGCGAAATTGAAACATGATATTTAGCAGCAATTTCTGATAAGGTATCTCCCGATTTTACTTTATAGGTTTTATACCTTGGCTTCGTAACCGTTTTTACTTGTATCTTTTGTTGTGTAGTTATAATTTCAGGAGCAACTATTTTATTTACCGATGTTTGTGAAGAATCAACAACTACACTTTCAATTTTAGAAACATCATAAGTGCCGTACTTATAAAAATGCTGTCTAATATTCACAGCTCCTTTAAAATCACACAATTGATTGCCGTTCCAATCGTAATACACTTTAACATTTTCATTAAACTCTAAAAATTTATGAGCACTTAACCCATCGTAATTTCGATGCATTCGTGGCAATTGCTTTGTTACTGCTGGAAGACCTCCACCTGCTGAACCGCGACTGTCAACGCGCACATAAGATTTACCATCTGTGCTAGGACCTAAAACGGCAAACCAATACACTTTTAAGGTAACAGGGTTGATTTGGATGTGCAGTTTCTTGATGTCTGAAGGAAATCCCTTATTTCTAATTTCTTCCAGTCCTTTATTAATTTTTACATTCAAATACCCCCCAAACCGATCCATTCTACGTGCATTAAATGAATGAAGTGCATCGTATGTATAGGGTATGCCTTGGGCACAAAACGAGTCGCAAACCAATATGTCGTTAATTTCCAAACTGATCGTGTCACGGTTTATTTTATTGAAGCGAAACGAATAAATTTCAGGAGTCTTCGTGCTATCATTCAATTTTGCTTCATTCTTGTAGCTCAACTGGGAAAGTACTTGATTTGAAGACAAATAAATCAGCGCAAACAACAAAATCATGAAAGTAGAAACTTTTATCATTTTTTAATCTGGATACATTCAAAAATACTATTGAATCAGCTTTTCACAATGTTTAATTTCAATTTTAACTTAATTTTTAACGTTTAATAGTAATTCAGTTTCACATAATTTAACCTGTAAACAATAGAATTAATTTGCGTTAGTCAACGCGTCATCAAGATTTTTTAAGTATCCCTATACATTGCAACCTCAACTGTACAGCCAATATCTTTGCATCCTTATGCTAAATATTCTAAACGATTCTTTCTTGCGCCTTGAGAATCGTTGAAACTGAACTTAAAAATTAAACACAGTAAATAGTTAAAAATAGTGATTTCAAGATAAAAAGTATTTTATTAAAAATGACTCGGAGCAAAATACTTGTTTAATATACTATGGAATGATGCTAAAAACTGCATCACATGGTAATTCAATTTCATTTGTATTTTGTACTAATAAAATTATTATATTCAAATTTCTTTTTACTAAATAAGTGCAAACTAAATGACCAAATTATTTCTTATTTTATTTTTAGTTATATTTTCCTGGGGGTGTTACTCGCAAAGCCGCTATATTTCGATAACAACTAAAAAAATTGTTTTTTCAAGAGACGGAGGAAAATGTCAGTGTTGTGGTAGTTATTCAGAATTGGAATATGATCATATTATTCCATTTTCATGTGGCGGGAGCAGCGTGCCTTCGAATATTCAATTACTATGTTTTAAGTGTAATCGGAGTAAATCGAATAGTTGTTATTGTAAGGTTCATAATACAAAAGTTGGAAATAATTGTTGTAACGAAAACACTACCAAAAATACAACTAGACCCGATAGGCAAAATCAAAATATAGCTGTCCAATGTTCTGGCACTACGAAAAAAGGAACTCGATGCAAAAATCTTACAACTAATGCTAATGGACGATGCCATTTACATTAAATTAATCTCTCACAAAAAACAATGATCATATGGCGTATTTATTTGCAACGGATGAAAATAAAAATGAAGTAATTGTCTCCGTTTCAGTAAAAGGAAGTTTAAAAATTAAATTAGTTGAAATGATTAAATATCAGAACAACATCCACTTATATAATGCAGTTAAACTATTAAATGCGATTTCTAAAGACGATAATTTTAATCCAAATATTTTTAAGTCAATGGATAAGGTATGTCAATTACTTTATTCTCAACACAAAGAAAAATTGTAATTTTCGCAATTTAGAAAAATACACTTTTAGTAATTCAATTTGACAAAGATTTGTAGAATGCTTATCTTGGTTATAAAAGATTTCCTATAAAACGATTCTACTCTTTATTTTATGCCTCACTTTCAATTTTAATATTTCTTAACATTTGTGCACCTATGTTTTAAGAAATACAATGTGCAAGAATTACTGGAAAAAATAATTTAGAACTTACTCCAACAGGTAAATTAACAAATTTCAGAGAGAATGGAGTTGGCGAAAAAGTACTAAATAGCATAGGCTTTCATGCAGCATATGGAATACATTCAAAAGCAGACATTCGCCTACGCTATGAACGTGTCTGGTTATCAAATGGAAGCATACAGGATGATGGTATTCACACAATTGTTATAGCACTTAAATTCAATATTCTCGAAAATCGAATTGCAGCCTCAATTCTATTAAGTTGTGCAGTAGATGGTGCCGGCGATATTTGAGCTTTCGAAGTACATCAAATAATGCAATTATCCATTCCTCTTGTAAACGATAAAATTGATCTAAATTTTTCACCAAAATATTTATGGTCTTTAGACCCTGACAGTGAAAACTTTGTATTTGATTTAAAACAGAATAAAACTTTTTAAAATTATCTTCTAAAATAAATTGTCACTATTTTTGCCTTCCAATTTATTTAAACAAACATAGTATGCACCTGTGGAATACGTTAAATAAGGAGGAATTAGAACATCAATTGCGCAAGGTAGGACACAAGTTTGTAACTATTTCCTTTTATCAATACGCAAAGATTGTCAATCCTCGGTTATTTAGAGATCACCTGTTCTTGATGTGGTCAAAATTAGATGTAGTCGGTAGAACTTACGTGGCTACTGAAGGAATCAATTCTCAAATTGCTGTACCAACTAAAAATCTCGCTCAATTTCGAGAGGAATTGTACGAAATTGATTTTTTGAATGGCATTCGTTTAAATTTTGCAGTTGACGAAAGTGAAGCTGAATTTCCATTTTTGAAGTTGAAAATCAAGGTTCGAGATAAAATTCTAGCGGATGGTCTAAACGATGAATACTTTGATGTAACGAACAAAGGAATTCACTTGAATGCCGAAGAATTTAATAAGCTCACTGATGCTGAAGAAACAATTTTGATTGACTTTAGAAATCATTATGAATCTGAAGTTGGTCATTTTAAAGGCGCCATCTTACCAGATGTTGATACATTTCGCGAATCACTTCCCTTCATTGAAGAAACCTATCTAAAAGGTAACGAAGACAAGAACATTGTGATGTATTGTACCGGAGGAATTCGCTGTGAAAAAGCTTCTGCTTGGTTTAAACATAAGGGCTTTAAAAATGTACATCAACTAGAAGGCGGCATAATTAAGTATGCCAATGATTGCAAGGAAAAAGGACTTGAAAATAAATTTATAGGGAAGAATTTTGTTTTCGATGAACGTAGAGGTGAACGAATTACGGAGGATATTATCTCGGTTTGTCATCAATGCGGAAATCCTGCGGATGTGCATACCAATTGTTCAAACGACGCTTGTCATTTACTGTTCATACAATGCAATACCTGTAAAGAAAAAATGGAGAATTGTTGCTCAGACGAATGCCTAGAGATGATTCATTTGCCAAAGGAAGTTCAAAAAGAACGTAGAAAAGGGCTCAACAACAGTAATAAAATCTTCAAAAAAGGAAGATCTGAAAAACTAAAATTTAAATCTAATAACGAAAAACCTTTACCTTTGATAGAACAATTAAAACAAGACGAAGGTGTGGTTAGCAATAAATTGGACTGTTGATTCTCAACTGATAGAAGGCCTTAAAACGCCGAATTTATATGGACTGCTTTTTGTAGGTGGGCTTACGTGCGGATACTTCGTTGTAAACGCCATGTTTAAAAAAGAAGGAATGCCTGAAAAATCGATGGATCAACTCGTACTGTACATGGTACTTTCCACGATTATAGGAGCTCGACTTGGGCATGTGTTTTTCTATGGCCCATATTGGGGTCAGGATGGTTATTTTAGCAATCCTGGTGAAATCATCAAAGTCTGGGAAGGTGGGCTCGCCAGTCACGGTGCTGCAGTAGCTATTCTCATTGCGCTTTGGTATTATGCTCGAAAAGTGGTAAACAAACCGTATTTGTGGATCTTAGATCGGATTGCGCCAGCCATTGCCATCGCCGGATGCTTTATTCGACTTGGAAATTTAGTAAATCACGAAATAGTCGGGGATCCATCCGACGTTCCTTGGGCATTTAGTTTTCAGTTTTATTATAACGAAGAGATTGGAAATTTTGACCCGACTCCTCGACATCCTGCCCAGCTATATGAAGCGATTTTATATATGTTGTCATTCATCACACTGATGTACATGTACTGGAAATTAGAGAAATGGAAGCAACCTGGAGTTGTTTTTGGTTTTTTCCTTGTTTTCATTTTCGGAGCACGTTTTCTTGTAGAATTCGTTAAACTAGGTCAAACCGTCAACGACGATTCAATTTCAGTTTCTACAGGACTTAATACAGGACAATGGTTGAGTATTCCGTTGGTCCTTGCGGGAATCTATTTACTTTATCGCTCTAAAAAAGTCAATCATGAAATTTAACGCTATTTGTATTATTCTAACTTCGTTAATTCTTTGCTCATGTGGAACTGATGAGAATTCGGGAACAGGAGAAAATAACCAAAATAAATCGGCTAGCCCTGAAGCAAACACAGCTGCACCGGTAAAAGATCCGGAAGGTATTGAATTTGGTACTATAAAAATCATACTTAAAGGTGTGGATGGTTCTGAGGAATCATCGATCGACTACATGTTTTATAAGTCAGATAAATTGGACGCGGAGTACAAGAGAACAGTAAATAAGATAATCCATTCCAACCTCTACACCAATTTTGAAGGAAATAGAAAAAATGCAAAAGCCGAAATCAGTAAAAGGGATTTTCAGCTATCATTAGTGAAGTTTGAGAAAGATTTCAAGGATCTTTTAAATGAAACAGAAGGCGAACCTTTCTCAACTATGCCATGGAACATGACACAAACATTCAAAATAGACACAACACTCATTTCATTTGTTCAACTAGAATGCTCATACGCAGATTACACTGGTGGTGCCCACGGTAATTATGGCACATCAAATTTTATTATCGACAGAGCAACCGGAAAACAACTAACCATTGCTGATTTAGTAACGAGTGAAAGAGAATTAAATAAACTCGTAGAGAAATACTTTAGAAAGGCCTATAAAATTCCAAATGGACAACGTTTGGATGACTTCGGACTGTTTGAAAATGTTATAGCAGCGAATAATAATTTTTATTTTAATGCTAAAAATAACACTTTGTGTTTCGACTACAACCCTTATGAAATTGGCCCCTATTCAATGGGAATGGTATCAGTTCCAATAGATTTAGATGCACTAAATGCTATTTTAAAAGTAAAGTTTGAATAGAAAGTGTATTTTTGACATTAAGTGTTTTAGTAATTTCCTTTTATATTTGTAATCTAAAATTGAATAATGGCGACAAAAGAAGCTAAACAGAGTGATAAAAAAACGATTAAAACGGTCGATAAAACAGCAAAATTTGGCAAAGAAACGTACGTAAAGTGGTACCGTGACATGCTCCTAATTCGAAAGTTTGAAGAGAAGACAGGTCAATTATACATTCAACAGAAATTCGGTGGATTTTGTCATTTATACATAGGACAAGAAGCTATTGCTGTTGGTACTGCCAGTGCTTGTCGACCTACGGACAAACATATGACGGCATACAGGGATCACGCTCATCCGATTGCTTTAGGAACAGACCCAAGGGTTTTAATGGCTGAACTTTACGGAAGATCTACGGGTTGTTCTAAAGGAAAAGGAGGATCAATGCACTTCTTTGATAAATCTAAAAACTTTATGGGAGGTCACGGAATCGTTGGTGCACAAATTCCAATGGGTGCAGGAGTTGCCTTTGCTGAAATGTATAATGGTACCGAAAACGTAGCATTTGTTTCCATGGGTGATGGTGCTGTTCGTCAAGGAGCACTGCACGAAACTTTCAATATGGCCATGTTGTGGAAAATTCCTGTCATATTCATAATAGAAAACAATAATTATGCGATGGGGACCTCGGTTGAGCGCACAACTAACGTAACTGATTTGTCTAAAATTGGACTATCCTATGAAATGCCTTCAAAAATCGTCAACGGTATGAGTCCGGAGGATGTGCACAATGCCATTGAAGAAGCAGCTAACAGAGCGCGAAGAGGTGATGGTCCTACCCTTCTAGACATCCGTACATACAGATATAAAGGTCACTCCATGTCGGATCCTCAAAAATACAGATCCAAAGAGGAAGTTAATCAATGGATGGAGAAAGACCCAATTGAGCATTGTTTGGAAGTGATTTCCAAAAATAAATGGTTATCGAAGAAAGAAATAGAAGAAATTGATGCTTGGGTGAAAAAAGAAGTAGATGAATCCGTAGAGTTTGCTGAAAACTCACCATACCCAGAGGCTCATGAAATTTACGAAGACGTATACACGCAACAAGATTATCCTTACATTAAAGAATATTTAGCATAAAAAGATATGGCAGAAATCGTATACATGCCCAAATTGAGCGACACCATGACAGAAGGTGTGGTTGCAGCATGGAATAAAAAAGTTGGTGACGCTGTTAAATCAGGAGAAGTTTTGGCTGAAATAGAAACAGATAAAGCTACCATGGAATTCGAATCTTTTTTCGATGGTGTTTTATTACACATTGGTGTTGAGGTTGGAAAATCTGCGCCAGTCAATACTATACTTGCAATCATTGGTCAAGCAGGAGAAGATGTAACTTCTCTCCTCTCGACAAGTCCAGTACCAGTTGAAGCAGCGAAGGAAGCTGAAAAACCGACTGTTCAACCCAGTCCTACAGCAACTCAAGCAACACCAGTAATTGAAAAAACTGCTCCAGTAGTTACACAAACAGCCTCCTCTTCTAATGGGCGTATTTTTGCTTCTCCATTGGCAAAAAAATTAGCAGAAGAGAAAGGAATAGACATTGGCTTCGTTTCGGGAACTGGAGATGGTGGGAGAATTACCAAAAGAGATGTGGATCATTATACGCCATATGCTCCAGCAGAAAGAAAAGTATACTCAGCTCCAGTAGGACAAGAATCTTTTACAGATGAGCCAATTTCTCAAATGCGAAAAACAATCGCAAGACGATTGTCTGAAAGTAAATTTACGGCACCACATTTTTACCTCACTCTTGACATCAACATGGATAATGCGATTTTCGCAAGAAAGTCTTTGAATGCAATGGAGGGAATAAAAGTTTCATATAATGACATGGTTATTAAATCGGTAGCTCATGCATTAAAACAACACCCAACAGTAAACAGTGCGTGGCTAGGAGATGTAATACGAAGAAATCAGCATGTGCATATTGGTGTTGCCGTTGCTGTAGACGAAGGGTTACTTGTTCCCGTTATTCGTTTTGCAGATACCAAAGGACTAACTCAAATTTCCTCTGAAGTAAAAGATTATGCCCAACGAGCAAAAGATAAAAAACTTCAACCCTCCGATTGGGAAGGAAATACATTCACAATTTCAAACCTCGGTATGTTTGGTATCGAAGCATTTACGGCAATTGTAAACCCACCTGATAGTTGTATCTTAGCTGTAGGAGGAATTAAAGAAGTTCCAGTTGTTAAAAATGGTCAAGTAGTTCCTGGAAATATAATGAAAGTTACACTTTCGTGCGATCACAGAGTAGTGGATGGAGCTTCTGGTGCGGCATTTTTAAAGACCTTCAAACAATACATGGAAAACCCAGTTGCGATGCTTTTGTAATTAACATTCTCAAAATGAGTTATCAACATATTTAACATTCTTTTAGAAAATAGTTTACATTTAAATCCTGAGAAATTCGGGATTTTTATTTTAAACTAATAGATTGAATATGAGAAAACTCTACTTTACAATCACTTTTCTAGCGACTCTTTTTCTGTTTCAAAAAGGATTCAGTCAAGCCACAATTCGTATAACTGTAACATCTGTTCAGACATCTTCATACGTTGATTGTGATAATTTATTTTTGGATATTACCGGAGCTAGCGATTTTGTATGGGAGTATACTGCAACAGATAACACACTCGGATACACTAATAATAATCCTGCCCTTTTTGGAGTATTTGACTTCAATTACACTGCTACAAGCGGGAATGGACCGTTCAATTTCGCTACAAATGCTTTGTTTTTTAATCGAGATTACATTTGTCCAATAGATGTTCCAACTTCAATCAACCTAGCTTGGGAAGCCTATGAAAATGATGACGCAGGCCCATACGATGTTGTTGGAAATACCGATGGAGAAACTGGTCTTCAGAATGTTTCTATGGCTGTTCCAGCATCTCCAGGTATTGCAACTTATAGTTTTTCAGCAAGTGGTTCTGCCGGTTGCCCTTCAGCTGTTAACTATACAATCAATTTGACCGTAGAACGTATTAATTTAGCTACTTCAGTAACTATTTTACCTGATAATATTTGCGATGCTCAAGCAATAAATTTGAACACCTCCTACAACATTGCATTATGTCAAAGTAATACACTCGAAGCAAACGAACCGCGTGCAGGCGATGTAAATGCAAATCAAGCCTCAGCATGGTTCAAGTTTGTAGCACCGTCTACAGGTGAAGTTACCATAACAACCGATTTGGGAGGAACAGAAATTGGTACTTATTTTCAAATTTACCACGCTGCTGACGGCAATTCATGTACTGCTGGTTTGCAACCGCTAACTGGAGCTGTAATCAAGGATAAATTTGAATACTTATCTCATATTGAATTTTCTGATGGTACAGATTTTTTAGGAGTAGATCCTGAAGCTGAGTTAACGCTTAACGCATGTGATCCATTACCACTTTTAAGCTATCAAAAATTAATTGCAGGAGAGACATATTATGTTCAGCTAACTGGTGACGACGACCAAGCAGGTATTGTTGAAGTTCGCGTAAACAGTGGCGGAACTGGTTCTGGGGCAGATCCAGAAGATATACCTTGTTTGAGCACTTCAGCCACAATTGGTACTACTGCTATCAGCACGAGTAGTGGTGCTGCTTCTGTAACCTTAAATTTCGGTTGTGCTTATGATGGCGGAAATAATTATGCCGAAACTGGCGCCCCACATACGGACAATAATCCAGAAAATTATCATGCCTATGATTACAACCATGTAGCAGCAAATAATCCTGTAGTTAATGAATCTGTTTGGTTGAATTTCATAGCGCCAAACAGCGGTAGAATCACCTTCGAATCTGATTATCAAGATGCGCTATATGGTGAAAACAACGCTCTATTTGGTTACGATAAAAGATTTTCACCCGGAATACCTTCTGATTATTCCTGTGCGAATTTAGAATTCTTAAACCAAGACGAAGGAGGTACCAATAGTTTCTTAGGTGGTGACCCAAGTGCCTTAATAAATCAACGATGCCTCGAACCAGGATATCGATACTATGGTATGGTAGATCCTTCTGATAACTTAACTCCTATAAGTACACAATCTATAAAATCATGGCTGTTCGATCCAAGTGTATCAGATCCAACGCTAAATTCTCCAGGAAATGATATTCTATGCTTAACATTACAAAATCCACTTTATGAGGTACCCTTAATACTTGCAGGCACAAATCCAACATTCCAAGCGGTAGCGGGATCAAACGTTTTCGCTTGTCAGGAATATTTAGCTGGAGAACCAAACGCTGATCCAATTCCTGCAAATGTTGCTAATCAGACTGTTTGGCATTACTTTACAGCTCCACCTTCTGGTGCTGTAGAGATGAGTATTCGAGCATATATTGGAATGGACGTTCTTAGATACAGTATTTTTGAGTTATTGAATGGAACAGATTGTTATGGCGGTCTAGGGCCAGCGACCTTCACTGAAGATGGTACACGTTATACGCCGATTGTTACACCAATAGTTTCAGGAACAGCTGGATTTACAGGAACTCAAACTTCAGCATGTTGTTTAGAACCAGGAAAGCTATATGCCATTCAAATAGATGGAGGATCACCAGGAGATGAAGGACAGTACATTATTGAATACATACAAGAAGTTGATAGTGACGCGGGTGATATTTATGTGGAATTGGCGAACGGTGATAGTTTGACGAATGCGCAACAAGACACCGCTTTCGTTTGCTTTGGTGATATTATCACACCAGGTATTACTGTAAATGGAATTGGTGAGTCAACGCAAAGCTTACCGAATTGTTTGACTCCAGGTTATGTGATTCACCAAGTACAAAATTTACCTGACCCAATTGCGAACACCGGATTTAACAATGCTTATATAGACACATTAATTGGTTTAAATGGAACATTTACAAACAACGGCGATGGAAGCGGTTCATTTGGAAATCCATTATTTAATACGTTGTATTACATTTCACCTGCCGGCGACATAACTGCTAATTGGGGTGATTTTACTTGTGGAACATCTACCGTTTCGACAGGTTTACCAATCGTTTTCTTGCAACAATTAAACGCTGTTTTCAATTATGATAATGCTTCATGTACAGCTACATTTTCTGCTACGGGAGGTTTAAATGGATATTATTCCAATCCTTATTCCTATTCGATTACCAGTCCATCAGGAGCTGTTGTGGCAAATGGAACCCTTTCCCCTGGAGTTAGTTCTTCTTATACAGGTTCAGAAGCTGGCATCTATACAGTGCAAATTAACGATGGTGCCTGCCCGCAAACATTTACGTTTGATGCCACCAACTGCAACAATCCATGTACTCCAACTACTACAAATGTTGATTTAGCGATTTGTGAAGGCGAATCAGTATTACTTGGTGGTTCTTTTCAAACTTCTTCCGGAATCTACACGGATGTATTCATTACAGCACAAGGTTGTGACAGCACCGTTATCACCAATCTTTCCATTAATCCTGTTGACAAAGTGACAAAAGAACACGATTTATGTCCGGGAGGATCAATTCAAATTGGCGCAAGTATCTACACATCACAAGGTGTTTATGTTGATACGCTACAGGCTGTAACAGGTTGTGATTCAATAGTAACGTCGATTGTATTTATGTTGCCGACTATTACAACCAACATTGACGCAACAATCTGTTCCGGTGCAACATACGATTTCAATGGAACTAATTTAACTCAATCTGGCGTGTACAACACAACCCTTGCTACTTCGGAAGGCTGTGATTCCGTGGTAGTTCTATCGCTATTCTTTACCGAACCGAATTCAAGTTACCAAACTGCTGAAATATGTATTGGGGAAAGTTATACGTTTGGTGGGAATTCATACACGCAAAGTGGAATCATCTACGATACGATTCAAACCGCTGCGGGATGTGATTCGGTTCTAATTTTGGAACTTTCTGTAGTCGATTGTGAATTCGAAATCAGTAATATGATTACACCAAATGATGACGGGCAGAACGATGTTTGGAAAGTAAGTGATCCCGACAAAATAAACAATTGTCAGGTTTCCATACATAATCGTTGGGGTGAAGTTGTATTCCGCTCAGATAATTACAACAACGAATGGAACGGAAAGAAAAATAATACGGGTGAGGTTCTTCCGGATGGTGTATATTTCTACGTCATCAAATGTGATGATAAGGAATACACAGGATCAATCAATTTATTAAAATTTAAGAAATAAATTAGCCATGAAATATTCAATTCTTTTCTTATCGATTGTGGGTTTTCAAGCTATTTCCATGGCACAGCAAACTCCTCAAAGTAGTGTCTATAATTACAATAGATATGCTATAAATCCTGCTTACGCTGGATCAAGTGGATGTACAGACATTACCTTTTCTCATTTAAATCAATGGGTAAAAGTGGAAGGTGCTCCACTTACAAGTTACGTTGGAGTAAACACACGAATAGGCAAGTCTTTTGGAATCGGAGGTCAGTTGCTTATTGATAAAATAGGCATGGTAAATCAAGTAAGTGGACTAGGTTCTTTATCCTATGGACTTAATTTGGGTATTAAACACAAAATTCGCATAGGTGCAAGTGTTGGGTACAATCAATACCGAGTTGATCCTTCCTCTGCCATTGTATTTGACCCCAACGATCCTATCGCTAACGGTGGAGTAAATTCAGCAGGAACTATTAACAGTGAATTAGGATTGTTGTATCAATTTAAAAATTTGGAAGTTGCTGTTGCGTCGAAACAACTAATTCAGTCATACACTAATTTTAGTTACAACGGACTCGATGGATACGGACTTAGGCGACACATGAATGGATTAATTTCCTATGCAATTCCGGTTAATGCTAATTTCACCATTAAACCATCGGTATTTGCTAAGGGAATTAACTCTGGTTTTCAAACAGACATGAATGCGGATGTCATTTACAAAGACTTTCTTTACGGCGGTTTAGGTTACAGAACTCAGGTCGGATTAATTGCTCGCGTTGGTGTGAATATTCAAGATTTATTTTTCATAGGATACGCTTACGAAAGTCCAATGGCGAATATTGCAAGTTACAGTTCAGGATCGCATGAAGTAGTTTTAGGGTTGAAATTTTGTAAAAACAAAAAGAAACAGAAAGAAATCGTTAAAAATGACAAAGACACTAGTAATTTGGTTAGAAATGTAGAAATTCGAGTGGACACGCTTGTAATAACCAAGGTGGATACAATATATATCGAGAAGGCTACCATCTCCAAAAAAATTGACAAATCGGCCCTTATTAATAAGAACATATTATTTGAATTTGATAAAGCCATCGTTCAGAAAGTAGCATACGGAGAATTAGAATCTCTTATCAATATTTTAGTGGACCGACCTGAGATTAAAATCGAGCTGCAAGGACATACTGACGCCATTGGTGCAGAAACCTATAACGTTGGTTTATCAAAAAATCGTGTCAATGCCGTCCGAGACTTCTTAATTGCTAATGGAATAGATACCAAACGTATCATCTGTGATTATCACGGAGAAACAAAACCGAAGGCTTCTAACAATAACGCCAATGGAAGGCAAGAAAATAGAAGAGTTGAAGTGAGATTTATTGAATAATGGAAAAGCTGGGAAACCAGCTTTTTTTATAGGTCCTTGTTTATAGAGTGCATATCGTTGTGATTTTCCTCAATCTGATCTTTGATGAACTGGATACTTTTGGCGAGCATAAAAATATCCTGAGTAGAATTTTTTCTTAACCATAACCAACTCTCATTTTCGTGATCAACAGCACGTCCAATGTGATAAAGTGTATCAAACTTTTGTTCTAACAACCATTTACCCGCCTGTTGATTTCCTTCTGCAAGATGTATCATTGCCATTAGGTGAGCGTATCCATTTTTTAACAACCAATCTCTTGGTTCATCTTTCAGGTAGATTGCATGCACACTAAAAAACAATTCGGGATATCCGTTGTCTTTCAACCAATTTTGAATTTCTTCATTTCCTTCTACCGCTTTTGCCCAAGCCAAAATAACTAGCGAAGGATAATCTATCGACTTCAGAGATTTTACAGAAATTGGCTTTTTATCAACTTTGTCCTCTTTCCTAAAAAAATTCCACACCATGGCTAAATATCAATTTATTAAAAGAACCAAAGAGCTACAAAAATTGCGGTAATGACGCAAATCAAATCGACTAGTAACATAGTTCCCAATGTGTAACGCGTGTTTTTTACATTTATTGAACCGAAATAAACGGCAATAACATAAAAGGTAGTTTCAGCACTACACTGAAAAATACAACTCAAACGCCCTGTCAACGAATCAGGCCCATAACTATTCATGGCATCAATCATGAAACCACGAGAACCTCCCGAGCTAAAAGGACGTAGCAGTGCCACAGGTAAGGAATCAGTAATATCCTTTGCAACTCCTACCATTTTAAACGCCTCCGATATGCCGATTGTAATGATTTCAAATAACCCACTATTTCGAAAAAGAGAAATAGCAACTAACATACCCAAAACATATGGAAAAATAGTTACTCCGGTATTCAATCCACTTTTCGCACCAACAACAAAAGAATCAAAAACAGTGGTTTCTTTTTCCTTGAATTTTCTTTCCTGAACAAACGCGTATATCAGCGTAAAACCAATTATACCAATTAGGAGCAAACCGGAAAAATTGCTAGTGAAATAATTTTTACCTAAAATATCTAGGCTGTTTACATAAAACAACAAACCTATGATTGCAGCAATTATAGAAAAAATAGCGATTAAAATTGATGCACTCTTGAAGTTAACTCGTTGGCGAATACCTACAATTATAAAAGCAGCGATTGTGCCAATGAATGATGTTATAATACATGGCAACATGACGTCCGCAGGATTGGATGCATTTTGAGCCGCCCGATATCCAATGATAGAAGTAGGAATCAACGTTAATCCCGCTGCATGCAAACACATAAACATGATTTGCGCATCACTTGCTCTATCCTTATCTGGATTAATTTCTTGAAGGCTTTGCATGGCTTTTAAACCAAAAGGTGTGGCAGCAGAATCTAGCCCTAAAAAGTTTGCTGAGAAATTTAATGTCATATACGAAATAGATTCGTGGTTTTTGGGAACACTAGGAAATACTTGAACAAAAAATGGACTTAAACGCCGTGCTAATTTTTCTGTAGCTCCGGAATCAATTAATAATTGCATAATACCACAGAAAAAGGCCAAATAAGCAATAAGAGGAAGAATGAGATCTGTTAAGCTGTTCTTGCACGTTTCGAGTAAACCGTCTGATTTCTGAACACCAGTATAAACCTGAACCGTTTGGTTCTTGTATACATAAGTTGTATCCTGATCTTTATCATTTACATTAATAATTACCGAACCGTCAGTAGATTTAATCAATGATTCTCTTATGTTAGTTGGAAGTTGATTCAAGTACTTTTCTCCGATTAAAACCGGATCATCTTTTTTACCATTTAAAACAAAATCAATGGAATAGTTGCGCGAGGTAAATACTCCCGAAACAATAAATATTATTGACGAGATAAAAATAATGAGCCAAAATCTACTTAGTACCATAGTCCTAAGTTCTGAATAATTCGAAAAACATTTGAGAATAAAATAAAAATCTATTAACAATTAACGTTGAATTCAACGAATGGACTTCTCGATTTAAACGTTTACATGTGAAAAAGTATTATAAATAGGTAATTTTGAACCAATGTTTTTCAATAATTTTCTATCTTTGAAGGACCTCCTTATGAAGTTTTTAATTGCTTTTTCTTTCGTCTACCTGAGTTTCTCTGTACTTTCTCAAGTGAAGTTAAGTGCGAACGATTGGCATGATATAACTACGCTGAAAAAAGAAATTGCAAGGAGCGGTAATGTAACTGAAGGACTTTTAAAGAAATATCCTCTTCAATTGATTGATGAACAACCTTACCTTTCGTTTATTGGAAAAACAGATTCTTCCTTTACTTTATTCAATGAAGAATTTAAAAATCAAGGGATCAGAGTATCTGCTAAAGTTGGGAATATTGCCAGTGTAAGAATTCCTCTATTGGCACTACAAGAAAAGATTAATTTACCCGGTTTTGAAAACTTACAACTAGCATCAAAAATCGGAAATCAACTAGACAAGGCTGTTAAAGACACACGAGCAGACAGTGTACACTTGGGGATTGGTTTACCTTCAAGTTACAGTGGGAAGGACGTTTACATTGGTGTAACTGACTGGGGATTTGATTATACATCACCTATGTTTTACGACACAGCACTTCAACAAACACGAATTGTTGCAGCGTGGGATCAATATAAATTAAGTGGACCCTCTCCTGCCCCTTATGGTTATGGAACTGAATACGATACTCCCAATGAACTGTTTACTGCAGGTGCTGATACGGCAAATATTTATTCCTACGCAACTCACGGAACACACGTTGCAGGAATTGCTGGTGGAAGTGGTGCAGGTACACCGTACAAAGGAATTGCTTTTGACGCGAAGTTTTTGTTTTGCACCTTTTTGGTAGATGAAGCTGCTGTTTTAGATGCTTGGGAATGGATGTATAACAAAGCACAAGCTGACGGGAAAAGACTCGTTATAAATATGAGTTGGGGACTTTATCACATGGGTACTTTAGACGGTAATTCCTTGCTTAGTCAAGCGATAGCTAGTTATGCAGATTCAGGAGTTGTATTTGCAAATTCAGGAGGCAACAATGGAAACGTGAATTTTCATATCAAAAAAACATTTAACACTCAAGACACGGTGGTGAAATCGAAAATAGATTTCTATTCCTATGCGTCGAATCCAAATATGTGGGGACAAAGCATTCATGCATGGGGTGAAGCTGGAAAATCCTTTTCTACAGGGTTTTACGTAATAAATAGCGTGGGGACAATTCTAGCAGAGTCTCCGCTTTATTCTACTATTAATACACCAAATCCAATAGATTCTTTTGTTATTTCTGGCTTTGACACTATTTACTACAAGATCTCTGCAGATCATGCACACATACTGAACGGAAGACCACAATTAAGGATGCGTGTGAAAAACACAAATACCTCAATCAGAGTTGTTATGAAAACTATTGCAACTGGTGGCACCGTGCATTTTTGGAATGTTACCGAACTAACCAATGACGTTGGAAATTGGGGGATGCCATTTTCAACTGCTGGTTCAGGTACTGTTGCTGGCGATAACAAAAATGGAATCAGCGAGCCTTCTTGCTCGTATGATGTTATAAGTGTTGCAGCGTATGCCACTCAATATCAGACACAAAGCGGTAGTTCAGTAGGTGGTGCGATTGCTTCTTTTTCAAGTATTGGCCCTAGATACGATGGTGTAATGAAGCCTGATGTAGCAGCACCAGGTGTTTCAATAATTTCCTCAATGTCATCTTTTACCGATGCATTATTTACCTCACAATCAAATGTTAATTTTAATGGCAGAACATATCATTTTGCAAAAATGTCTGGCACCTCAATGGCATCTCCAATGGTGGCAGGAATAGCCGCACTAATTCTTGATGCTAACCCGTATTTGTCAGCTCAACAGGTTAAAGACATAATAATGCAGACTGCTCGCGAAGATAATTTTACAAGTGCAATACCAGATTCCGGAAGTGTGCAATGGGGTGCTGGTAAAGTAAATGCATATGCCGCAGTACAATTGGCACTTCAGACTATAGGTTATGAAAATTTAACGGCTGAGCTTGATTGGAATGTATACCCAAATCCTGTGAGCAATGAACTTCATTTCACCATCGTTGAAGAACTTCCTAAGATCGCCGAAATAATTGATATAGAAGGAAACGTATTTGAAAAAAAGATTCTTGATGGAAAACTTCGCGTCTCTGACTTATCTCCCGGAACTTATTTTATTCGATTGATCATTCAAGATAAAGTGCAGCAAGAGCGCTTTATTAAACTATGATAAAACCCATCACCTATAACGATCTAGAAATCGTAAGTACCTTAGCTTACAAGATTTGGCCTGTAGTATACAAAGAAATGATTTCTCAAGATCAAATTTCATATATGCTAAATTGGATGTACGCCAGAGAAACACTTCAAAAAGCACATAATTCAGGAGATTTTTTTTACGCTTATTATCAAGAGAAAGAGGCCGTTGGATTTATACATCTTCATCCTAAACACGAAGTTTTAAAACTTCAGAAAATATATATTCTACCTGAGTTTCAAAACGAAGGCATTGGCAGAGAATTTATTCACTTTTGTAATACCTTTTGTCAGCAAAATAATTTTAAAGAACTTGAACTTCAAGTGAATCGCGAAAATACAGCCGTCAATTTCTACTTAAAAAATGGATTTACTATTGTTATGGAAAAAGACTTTGATATTGGGAACGGATATGCAATGAATGATTATATAATGAAAAAGAAAATCATCGCCGACTTAATTAAAATGACCTAAAGTTCCTTTCTGAAGTAATGATTAGGTTGTTTTACTTATAAAGTTTACAAAAGTTTAACATAGAAATTGAATTCTGTGTAGGGCTTTTTTACATTTTTGTTGGATGAATCTTATAAATCGGGATATTAGTTGGCTTGGATTCAATGAACGCGTACTGCAAGAAGCGACGGATGAAACTGTTCCTTTAGTAGAACGAATGCGCTTTTTGGGAATTTATTCCAACAATATGGATGAGTTCTTTAGAGTTCGGGTGGCTAACTTGCGAAGGTTAACAACATTGAAAAAACAAAAAATAGATGGCTTTAATGGTTCTCCTGAAGAATTATACAAAGAAATCCGCGAAATCGTTTTAAAACAACAAGAGAAATTTAAAGCCGCTTATGAGCAAATTGCAGATGAATTTTCTCGAAATGGAGTGCGTATAATAAACGAGAAACAACTTTCAGACATACAGTTGTCATATTTAAAAACTTATTTCCTTTCGGTAATTAAGCATGAAATTTTTCCACTAATTCTCGATAAAAATAATGAATTTCCTAAATTACGTGATTATGCCATTTATCTTGCCATCAAGATAGAAGACAGAAAGGAGAAAATACGTTATGCACTCATTCAAATTCCAAGTGAACCCAAAAGATTTGTGATTATACCTAACGAAACAACAAAAGACGTTATCCTAATTGACGACATTATTCGTATTCACCTAAAAGATATTTTTTCCATTTTCCAGCCACAGAAATTAGAAGCTTTTACGTTTAAATTTACACGTGATGCGGAACTTGATTTGGACGATGACTTAACTACCACTTTTATCGAGAAAATTGAAAAAAGCCTCAAACAGCGAAAAAAAGGAATCCCTGTTCGATTTGTTTACGACTCAAAAATGCCTAAAGATTTATTAGATTTTCTTTTAAAATCGCTCGAATTGAAATTTGGATTGAATACTATTCCAGGTGGAAGATACCATAATTTCAAAGACTTCATGGAGTTTCCAGATTTTGATAAATCAGATTTCTTGTTTAAAAAACAAGTGCCAAACGACCATCCAAAACTAAAAAATATTGAAAGCATAATTAAGGTTATAGAAAAAGAGGATATATTATTACATTTTCCTTATCAACGTTTCGAACATGTAGTGGATTTATTAAGAGAGGCAGCTATTGATCCAAAAGTGCGAAGTATTAAGATAAACATTTACAGAGTTGCGAGAAATTCAGATGTAATGAAAGCTTTACTCGCTGCTGTATTCAATGGAAAAGAGGTTACGGTTGTAATGGAATTACAAGCCCGATTTGATGAAGAGAATAATCTCTATTGGAGTGATCGATTAAAAGAATTTGGTGCAAGGGTTATTTATGGCGTACCCGGATTAAAAGTCCATTCAAAACTTTTACAAATAACAAGAATTTCTGGCAAAAAAGAAGAGTATATTAGCTACATTGGCACAGGAAATTTTAACGAAAGAACCTCTAAAATTTATACGGATGTATCACTGTTAACAGCAGATAGAGAAATTGCATTAGAAGTTAATCGGGTATTTCGACTGATTGAGAATAATTTAGAACGAGGAACATACAAGCAGTTACTAGTCTCACCATTTAATTCTAGAAGAAGGTTGTTTAGCCTAATTGAAAGAGAGATAAGGCATGTAAAAAAAGGAAAAACAGGAGCATTTCGAATGAAAATCAATAACTTAACGGATAAGAAAATTATTGAAAAATTATACGATGCCTCCAAACAAGGAGTGAAAATCCATTTAATCATTCGAGGAATCTGCTGCCTCAAACCAGGTGTTAAAGGATTGAGTGAAAACATTGAAGTTATTAGCATCGTAGATCGCTACCTAGAACATGCTCGGTTTTTTATTTTTGAAAACGCTGGGAATCCGGAGTACATCATTACTTCCGCTGATTTGATGGAAAGAAACCTAGATAATCGTGTTGAAGTTGGTGTTTTTGTAAAGTCTAAAGAAATTCAAGATGAACTTGATCGTATTTTTAAATTCCAATGGAAAGGAAGCGTAAAAGCACGATTAATATCCTCCGATTCAAAAACTAGGTATCGAAAACGAAATTTACCCCCTTTTCATGCACAACAAGAGCTTTACGGTTATTACGAATCTCTTCTCAGGTAAAAAGTATTGATTATCTTTACTATGCTTATCTGTCATGATCTACATTGGTAAAATAATTCAACAAACAACAAAAGCGATTATTCCTGTAAGGAGAAAACGACGAACCAATCCTATCATATCCCAAAAACGTGTACTCACAAGATTGTTAAGAAAGGCTAGTTTTACTGAATTAGGCTTTGAATATTCGTTCGAAAAAATAATCAAACCGCTCACAGGGGTCTCTATTGCAGACTTTCAAAAGTATGTGCCAATTTCTACTTATGAAGAATTTAATGAAACCTGGCTTGAAAAGATCTTAGAAGGAAAACGTGACATCACATGGCCGGGTAAAATCAAACACTTTGCCTTATCATCGGGCACAACAGGTTCACCAAGCAAGCGAATTCCCATTTCAAAACAAATGATTAGAAGCTTTCAATTAGCGAGCTTAGGTCAATTTAATGTACTTTACAAAGAAGATTTTCCTGTAAGTTTTTATAAATGTCAAGTGCTAACCGTGGGTGGCTCTACAAAACTTAACAAAATAGGAGATTATTTCGAAGGGGATTTAAGTGGTATATTGAGAAAACACACTGCATTAATTGCCAGAAATGTTGCATTACCTAGCCCCGAAATAACCAAGTTGAAGGATTTCCAAGTGAAAGTAGCTAAAATGGTGGAGGAAGCGCCAAAATGGGATGTCGGCATAATAGCAGGAATACCAACCTGGTGTATTAAGGTGATGGAAGAAATTGTTAGCCATCATCAACTTACGAGCATTCATGACATTTGGCCAAACTTGCGAGTTTATGTGCACGGAGGTGTTTACCTAGACCCATATGTGATGCGCTTGGAGAAATTATGCAAGCAACCTCTTCTTTTGTTGGATACCTATCTCGCTAGTGAAGGATATTTTGCTTACCAAGACATTCCTTTAAAAAAAGGGATGAAACTTTTACTTAACAAAGGGATATTCTTTGAGTTTATTCCGTTTACAAAAGAGTTTTTTGATGCTTCAGGAAATGTTATCAATAAACATTTTGCACTTACAGTAGATCAAGTAGAACAAGATGTAGACTACGCAATTGTAATTACCACAAATTCTGGTCTTTGGAGATATATTTTAGGAGATTTAGTACAGTTTGTTGATGTTAAAGAAAAGCGCCTTATTATTTCAGGTCGAATAAAGCAAACACTTAATTTATGCGGTGAGCATCTCACGCTGGATAACCTAAATGAAGCTGTTAAACAAGTTTGTTCTGAACTTAATCTTCCTCATGGTGATTATACGATTATTTCACGTCAAGACGAGCAATTTCACGAATGGTATATGGTACAACATAATGGCATTGACGCGCAAAAACTTATGGAGCTTATTGATCGAAAAATTTGTATGTTAAACGATGATTATGCCTATGTACGAAAGCACGCACTGAATCTACCTGTTTTGAATTACGTGAAAAAAGACACCTTTTACAACTTCCTGAAATCTCAAAACAAATTAGGAGCACAAAATAAAATGCCGAGAGTATTGAATGCTGAACAAATAGTACTTTGGGAGAATTATATCAACACTAATTATTTAGTTTTATAATCATCTCCATCAACCTTTTTACTCTTTTTTCATCCACACGTAATATGGTCTCTGAAAAAGCAGATTCTTCGTCTAAAAGCACTTTTAGAGTACCCGAAAAATGCAAGCTTTTGACTTTGGCTTCCTCCACCAAACGTTTCGCATTATTGGAATTCACACCACCACCTGGCATAATTTCTATTCTGTCTTTAGCATAGGCTACCATCTGTTTCAAGATTTGAAATCCTGAATCAACATTTGAAGAGAATCCTGAAGTTAAGATTCTATTGAATTTCAACTCTATCAATTCATCCAAGGATCTTTTCCATTCGATACTTTCGTCTACAGCCCTGTGAAAAGTAAGGTGTAATTTCCCAGTTAGTGATTTTATTTCCTTTAAAAATGAGATGTCTAATTCAAAATTCTCTTTAAGTCCTCCAATTGTGATACCCGACGCGCCATTCGCACTAAAGTAAGCAACATCCCTAATCATTACTTTCTTTTCATCTGAACTGTAAAAAAACCCTCCAGCTCGAGGTCTAATCAAAACGTGGGTTTCTAACTTTAGCTCCTTCGCTAACTGAAATAAGCCCGGAGAAGGAGTTAATCCTCCTTGATCTAAATCTTGACAAAGTTCGATGCGAGAAACCTTATATTTTGCAGCAAGAAGTAACGACTCCACAGACGAAGCGCAAAGTTCAACAGAAATAGAGTTCTTCATGATAATCAAAATTCGTCATTTTTTAAGAGTTATTACTCAACCTACGAAAAAAAAGGGGTTAATTTCCTTATATTTGTATTGCGTAGAAACACTTATATGGCCACAAAAACCACCGAACAATCTGTTCAACAAATGAAATTTGAAGAATTCAAACAACATGTACTTGCTGACTTTCGCTTAGCTTGTGAATCCAGAGAAGCCTCACTTTTAGGAAGAAAGGAAGTCTTAACGGGTAAGGCAAAATTTGGGATTTTCGGTGATGGCAAAGAGCTTGCTCAGATCGCACTTGCAAAGCAATTTCAAAAAGGTGATTTTCGTTCAGGCTATTACCGAGATCAAACGATTATGTTGGCCATTCATGAGTTGACTATTCAACAGTACTTTGCTGGCCTTTATGCGCACACGGATGTTGACGTTGAACCATTGTCTGCTGGGCGTCAAATGGGGGGGCATTACGCTACGAGAAATTTAGATAATGAAGGTAATTGGAAGAATTTAATGGAACAACGTAACAGTTCTTCGGACATCTCTCCAACTGCTGGTCAAATGCCTCGATTAGTAGGTTTGGCTCAAGCATCTAAAGTGTACAGAAATAACTCCAACCTTCATACAGAAACCTTTCAAAAATTTTCAAACAAAGGGAATGAAGTAGCTTTCGGAACTATCGGCGATGCCTCTACATCTGAAGGTCCTTTTTGGGAATCTATAAACGCTATGGGCGTGATGCAAGTACCTGTGGTTATGTCGGTTTGGGATGACGGTTATGGAATTTCAGTACCACGTGAATACCAGACTACTAAAGGTAGTATTTCAGAAGCTTTGGCGGGAATGCAGCGAACCAAGGAGAAGCCTGGGTATGAAATATTTGTAACGAAAGGATGGGATTACCCACATTTGTGTGAGACCTACGAAAAAGCAGTAAAACTAGCACGAGAGGAACACGTTCCTGTTTTAGTTCACGTACAAGAAGTTAATCAACCACAAGGACATTCAACATCAGGATCACACGAGCGCTATAAGTCTGCAGAACGCATGCAATGGGAAAAAGATTATGATTGTATCGCAAAATTTCGTGAATGGATACTTGCTTTTAATGTAAATGGCCTGACAATAGCTGATGAAGCAGAATTGGATGAAATTGCCAAAGAAGCCAAAGAAACAGTGAGACAAGCTAAAAATGAAGCTTGGAAAGCATTCACTGTAGAAATAAAGAAAGACATTGACAGCTTACTTCCGATTTTACGAACGTTAGGACAAACTTCTGAAATTGGGGATTCCATCAAAAGCATTGCAGATGAGTTAGAAAAAGCCTTCGAACCAATTCGTAAGGATGTATTGGGTTATGCAAGGAAAGCAATTAGATTGGCTATACAATCGCAATCTCCAGCAAAAAAATCCTTACAAGCATGGATTCAAGACGCATTAGAAGCTAATTTTGATCGATACAGCTCTGTATTATATTCTTCCTCAGCGCAAGCTGCAACCAAAATAACGACGATATCTCCGGAATATTCGAGTGATTCAACTATGGAAGATGGAAGAATTATTTTACGAGAAAACTATAGAAAATTACTTGAAAGAAACCCTGAAGTACTTGTTTTTGGAGAAGATGCAGGAAAAATTGGAGGCGTTAATCAAACACTTGAAGGGTTGCAAGAACAGTTTGGAGAAATTCGCGTATTTGACACCGGAATCAGAGAATGTACGATTGTTGGTCAAGGTATTGGAATGGCGATGCGCGGATTAC
The DNA here is from genome assembly GCA_964559685.1 of uncultured Lishizhenia sp. Lineage (GTDB taxonomy): Bacteria > Bacteroidota > Bacteroidia > Flavobacteriales_D > Crocinitomicaceae > UBA952. The sequence goes on along the minus strand of CAZLHR010000015.1, from coordinate 20,342 downwards.
GTCCGATTGCGGAAATTCAATACCTCGATTATTTATTGTATGCCATTCAAGTACTTTCTGATGACCTAGCCACCGTGCAATACCGAACAAAAGGAGGTCAAAAAGCCCCACTTATTATTTCTACACGAGGACATCGATTAGAGGGAATCTGGCACAGCGGATCTCCAATGGGTATGATTATTAACGCTGTTCGAGGGATTCATGTGTGCGTACCAAGAAATATGACCAAAGCTGCAGGATTCTATAATACTTTACTCAAAGGCGACGAACCTGCTATCGTGGTGGAACCTTTAAATGGATACAGAACGAAAGAAAAAATGCCAATCAATATTGGTGAATTCTGTGAAGCATTAGGTGTTCCTGAAATCGTAAAAGAAGGTAAAGACTTGACAATAGTTTCTTATGGCTCCACGTTTAATTTATGTCAGCAAGCATTGCAAACTTTAGAAGAACTTGGAATATCAGTTGAACTAATAGATGTTCAAACGCTACTTCCATTTGATGTTCATCACCTAATAGCTGAATCTTTGAAAAAGACCAATAGACTTTTAATTGTAGACGAGGATGTAAGTTCAGGAGCAAGCGCCTATATTTTGGATAAAATAATAGTAGAACAAGGAGGTTATTATCACTTAGATTCCAAACCTGTAACATTAACAGCAAAAGACCACAGACCTGCCTACGGAACTGATGGCGACTATTTTTCTAAGCCTAGTATTGATGACATTATCGAAACAGCTTATAGTATAATGCAAGAGGTCGATCCAGTAAAGTTTCCTGCTTTATATTAACTTATTAGTTTTAGCTTATGCTTAAACTTATCTTAGATCATTAAGTATAATATCAATAAAATTTTATGTTGAAAGGTAATCGCATTTGCACACCAGACATGCTTTCAATTTTCTTCAATTCTTTGTAGTAAGTCAACAATTCTTCAGGAAGTTGATTGGTTGAAGAAACATCTTTTTCATCTTCCTCCTTTTCATTTTCGTCCTCTAGAAAATCCATTAATTTGTCTGCAAAATCTTTTTCCACCAGTGGATAATACAATATTTCGTCTTTATCTCCGTTAACCAATTTTGCTGCAAAAGCAATGGCTGCTGTTAAACCACCAATTTCATCAACCAAGCCAATTTTGACTGCATCAGACCCAGCCCATACTCTTCCTCTTGCCACCTTGTTGACATTTTCTTTCGTCATTTTTCTTCCTGTCGCTACCTTCGAAAGGAAATCATCGTAAATTTCGTCGACTTCTGCTTGTGTAATACTTAATTCTTCTTTTGTTAGCTTGCGATTTAAAGATAAGGTACCATGTTTATTTGTCGAAACGCGATCAAAGGTGATTCCCAATTTATTTTCCAACATTTTACCTGTGTAAGGAATCATCCCAAAGACTCCAATTGACCCGGTAATCGTACTGTTTTCTGCAAAAATCCGATGAGCAGGTGCCGCTATATAATATCCTCCTGAAGCCGCCACATCTCCCATCGACACAATTACTTTCTTCTTGGCTTTAGTAAGTTCTACCTCACGCCAAATTTCGTCACTCGCCAATGCACTTCCCCCCGGACTATTTATCCTAAAAACCACAGCTTCAATATTTTCCTCCTCTCGAACTTTTTTCCAAAGTTTACACAATTTTTTAGAGGCAATTCCATCTCCATCGCGCGAAATGTCACCCTCTGCTACAATCACAGCAATTTTCGGTTTTTCAATCTGTCTAATTTCTTGATCTTCAAAAAAGAAATACTTTCCGTATTTTTCCACGGCTAGAATATTCAAACTACTAGGGTTGTCCACGCCTACTTTTTTTGCTAGCACTTTCATCACTTCATCTCGGTATTTCACTCCATTGATAAACTTAAATTTCACGGCATCTTGCATCCGTCGCAACGACAAACTATCCGCGTAAATATTCAGTTTTTCAACACTAATACTTTTATCTTTTGAAATGTCTTGGCATATATCGCTCCAAATTGAATTCATATAGGTTTTTGTTTGAAGCCTACTTGAATCACTCATTTCTTTTCGGAAAAACGGTTCAACAGCACTTTTAAAATCATTGTTTTTTCCTCGAATGACCTCAACTTCGATGTCCAATTTTTCCAATAGTCCAGTATAAAACATGACTTCTCCACCTAATCCTGTCCATTGAAAAACAGTTGATGGGAAACCGTACACTTCATTCGCAGCCGAAGAAATGTAATATGTTTTTTGAGACGCATATTCTCCTGATAAATAAGCTACAACAAATTTTCCGCTTTTTTCAAATTCATCGATTGCTTTACGAATTTCTTTGGCAGTTGAAACGCCGCAATTCACATCTCCAAGCTCTAAAAACAAACCTTTAATTCTATCGTCATTCTGAGCTTTTTTCAATCCATATAAAATATCTGGGAGACCTTTTTTTTGTTTAAAAGAGAAGGTGCTAATTGATAAATCACTCGAGCTTTGTTCCGCAATTTCACCTTCTAACTTCATGTGTAAAACGGTATTATCTTTCACTTCTAATTCACTGTCACCCATCCCGAAGAATAACGTCAAAATACCGAAAAGTGATAACATATATATTACCGTGGAAATTATTCCTCCGATTAACACCGCCAAGAAGCTAGGCCAAAATATTTTTCCGAATTTGATTTTTCCTTCAGTCATGTTAAAACAGATTACCTAAGCGCAAACTTGAATTCACCAAATTCATTTTCAAAGAAAATCTTATTTCGCGACCATATTGATTAAATTGCAATGCTTCCAAGGCGTTTCCGGCACGATAAAGTGGGAAATACACGCTTAAAACAGGTCCTAATTTCATTCCAACTCCTGCATTCAAGGCTGTTTTGTTACCAGCGATTCCTGCATCCACAAAAACACCAAACAATTTCGGAATATAAGGTATCTCCGAGTAAATACTTACAGTCGATAAATTCTCAAAACGCTCATTTTGGTCATTCGCCGTATTAAAACCTCCCATGTTATTCATACGTTGATTGCTCCATAATCCGTTAGGTTGAAATCTTCCAAAATAATATTCTTCCATATAAATATCTTGATCACCCATAGCACCACCAAAGGAATACAAAAATGACGATTGATCTGTATTTGTTGCCAAATTCCAACCTGTAAAGGCACGAACCTCCATCCAACGTTTTTGTTTGTTTCGTAAATAGCGCCATTTGTATTTCATTTCGGTTTGAACTCGGTTCATAGAAACATTTGGTTCAATATAATCTATTAAGTCGTCGACACGATTTCTATTTGCATATTCATAGCGAACTTTCCAATCAAAACGATGATCTGTTAAATTAACATTATATGAATATTGCAGAAAACCTCCTAGTTGTGTAAATCCGTTCACTCCATAATTATCCTTTCTAAATGAACCTTGCACTAACACATCATGTGAGGTAGGACTCGCCTCTCCACGATTTCCTAAATTGAATTTCAAATAAGGCGCCAAAGAAACTAATTGCGCGTCCTTAGATTCTCCAGTTCCGAAATGTCGTAACGACATTCCAAGTTTAGAGGATTTAATCCGTGTTTCCGGTAAAAAAGTGTAGCTAAACTCTGCCATACCAACTGGTCGCAATCTACCTGTTGAAAATTGAGGAGCAAAAACAAATTGAAAAGGTTTAAATGGAATACCAAGATTGTGAATTACACCTCCAAACATAAATCCATCGTAAGCATTTCCACCGATGGTTGGAGTCCAGAAGAAGTTTGTTTTATTTATATCGTGATCGCCGATTAAAAACTCACCTTTCAAAGGCTCGCAGAATGGGAATAGTTTCTTATTCCAATGGTTATTCGAACGTTTCAATTCAGGAATATCTTTACTTACATCTATAGAAAAACGAGAATAATTTGTGCCGTTAAAAGTTATGATAGATTTCTTTGCTGGCTCCGCCCATTTGGTCTCCACTAACATACTATCTCTATCCTTTTTATCTATATAAGCATTCACCTCTATGGGACCTTGCACCTGCCCTACGTTTTTGACGGTTACTTGTGTCGTATTGGTAAGTTTATCCTTTTTAACGCGCTGAATTTTGTAATCTATATGTCGCGTAGTTTGAATTAAATCTGTGAACAACCAACTCAAATTTTTATCTGTTGAAGATTCAATTACTTTTTTCATATCTTCAGGTTGTGGGTGCTTGAATTTCCATTGCTCATAATATTCATGCATGGCCTTGTCAAAAAGCTCGTCTCCAAGATAATCTTTAAGGTAGAAAAAAACCAACCCGGTCTTCTGATACATAATAATGCCATAATTTGCCGAGGTGAAAGCTGCAGAATGGGTTTCAATAGGTTGATCCAGACCAAAACCAGCAATAGCGCGGTAAGAAATATCTCCAATGTCGTGATGATCTAGATCGTTTAGGTGGAATTTTCCATTTAATACCATGTCTGAAAATCGCGTATTGTTAGGATATTTCGTTTGGATGTAACGCATTTCATTTAAGGTATTCATTCCTTCGTCCATCCAACCATGAACACGTTCATTTGAACCAAGTATTCCATAAAACCAATTATGTCCAACTTCGTGAACAATTACAACTTCCAACTCTTCTTTTGACGTAGCGTTTCCAATTACAGTTACGTTTGGATATTCCATACCGCCACCTGCTGAAATAGTTCCATCTACAGCCGTAACTTGATTATAAGGATAATCGCCGTTCCAAAGTGAATAATAATACATTCCATCGTTAATGTATTCAATCGCATGTTGCCAAGTCTTGGCATTTGACGGCACAAACATAGCCCATGACGTAACCTTACGTTTACTTTGCGGCAGTTCAACTTCACCCTTTAGCACGGCATAGCGCTTATCGGCAAACCATGCAAAATCGTGTACATTATTCTGTGTGTAGCGAATTGTTTTAATGTTGGGAGATGACGTCGGAAATTCAGATGCTTTAGTCTTTGAAAGTGTTAACAAATCTCCAATGCCAGATTCTGTTTCTTTCGCCTTTTTAGATAAGAAATCAAGCTCACTTTGTGTTTGTAAATCACCAGTTGCACCTACAATATAATTTTCAGGCAGGGTAATCGTCACGTCAAAAGATCCGTATTCAGAATAAAATTCACCTTGATTTAAATATGGGATTTGGTTCCAACCATTCTTATCGTAAACTGCAGGTTTTGGGTACCATTGAGTAATTTGATACGACTGGCCAACATGACCAAGACGAGAAATTTCTCCCGATGGTATTTTAACTTTAAAAGGAGTTTCTATTGTAATACGTTCTCCTGGCCTTAATGGTTTAGGCAACTGTAAGATGCAAATATCCATATGCTCAGGATCATAATCCCATTTAAGCATTGTTCCATCAGATTTAAAATTCAAAGAATCAATCCAACCGCGATCACTTTCAGGACCATAAAACAATTCTGTTTGGCCATTTTTATACAATTGTTTTGCTAAATCACTATTTCGGTTTCGGTAGGCATTCGGCCATAAATGAATATATAGTTTCTCGAGTACATTTAGTGAATTGTTTACGTACTCCATAGATTCAAAACCCCTCAGGAAGTGATTTTGGTCGTCAAGAGAAACGTTTATTTTGTAATTCACCTCTTGTTGCCAATACTTCTGTGCTATTGAAAATGTCGCCCAAAGAGAAATAGCGGAGATCACAAAAATCTTTTTCATTTAGTTAATTTTTACAAATGTAATCTTTTGACGATTTATCCTGTAATTTGTTACCTGTTAGAATATATCATTTCTTCTTAAAAATTCGGGTAAAATTATAATTTACAGCCGTTAAAAAAGTATGATTTCTTTCTACTTTTACTCCATCTGCCTTTATAACATATTGATTCAAATACCCAAATTGAAGATTAAAATTGCTATTAAATCTCCAACCTAAAGCCACATTAAATCTATTCTGATCCAAAACATTTTTTCCAATTCCTTTTCCAAATCCAAGGAAAATCTCATCGTTAACATTCAAAAATAAGGTTTTATCCTGCATTGTTTTCTTAGTAATGGGTATCAAAAACATTGCTCGGTATCTAATACGCTGCCTAAAAACAATATCACCTTTTTCCGCAAAACCAAGATTATTTGAATGATATGTTTCAAGAAAACGTTGCTCAAGTCGATACCTGTGCTGCACGTCAATAACCTTTTTAGTTAGTTCGATTTTGCTTTTTAGATTTAATTGTTGCCAAATTCGGTGTTCATTAAATTGATTTAATATCGGTTGTTCGCCGTACGGAAAGGTAATGATCCAGCCATATCCTGCAGTTAGTGATAAATTTGGATTAAAGTTATAATCAATACCAATGCGCAAAAGTGATTGTTGCCAATTTTGAAACCATTCTTCGCGACGCCATTGATATTCAGTATGCAGGCCAACTTTTTTAGTCAATTTGTGATTACCGAGATAAGTAACCCAAGCATGTTGCTGGTCTGAAAAATCTTTCTGCGCAAAAGCATTGAATCCAAACAATAGAAAAAATAACACGATTTTTTTCATGACGCTAAATGTTGATTTTTATGAACAGAATAGGGATGGTCCGTTGAAGAATTGAATTTTTCCAATCCGAGAATTTCAAAATTTCCACCTTCGTTTTTAAAATCATCTTTGAGGTGATGTAAAGATTCAATAACCGAGTGATCAATTAATTTGCAATTTGATACATTAAAAATAAGGTGACTATTCAATGGAAATTCGGATATATGTTTTTTAACTCCTAAGAAATTACTAAACAGGAGGGGCCCTTCAACATTGATAATATTATTTTTAATTGTTGATTTTATTCTAAACAATTGTTTAATTGAAACACCTCTTGTCAAATGTATAAGTAATTTAAGAATAATTCCAGCAGCAATTCCTATTAACAAGTCTGTTGCCAGTGTTACAAGAATAGTAATAATAAAGATTGATAATTGATCTTTACCTATTTTAAACATATGTCTAAATTCCTTTGGATGCGCCAATTTATAGCCAACACCAATTAACATTGCGGCCAATGCTGACATTGGGATAAGATTACTAAAAGATACTGCAAATATTAAGAATAAGAGAATAAAAACTCCGTGAAAAAAATTAGCCCATCTTGTTTTTGCACCATTATTAACATTAGCAGACGAACGCGCAACTTCAGAAATCATAGGCAAACCACCCAAAAGTCCAGCTATAATATTACCCAAACCTACAGCCATTAAGTCCTTATTGTAATCTGATTTCCGTTTAAAAGGATCCATCATATCAATAGCTTTAACAGTAAGAAGCGCTTCCAAGCTACCAACCAATGCGAACATTACAACAAATTTGATAAATGTTCCAGTTTGGCTTATTCCTTCAAAACTTGCTTTTATCCCTAATATATCAAAGAAACCCTTGTCAAATGTTAATAAAGGTTTGAAGTTTCCTGTATTTTTTAATCCAAACGCCATTCCTAGTGGAATTGAAACAAGTAAAACAATTAATGGTGCAGGTATTTTTTTTAGGAAATTGATTTTCAGCATTGGCCAACCAAAAACAATAATCAAGGATACCAGTCCAATTATAGCAACTTCTTTATGTAAAAAGAAATTAGGAATAGTTTCACCCAATAATCCTATTAGTTCTAAAGGTTCAACCATTGATTTCCCTTCGTGTGTCATTGGATTAACACCTGCCAGAATATGAATTTGCTTACTTAAAATAATTATTCCAATGGCTGCCAACATTCCATGAACCGCAGATAATGGAAAAAAATCACTCAATCTTCCCAATTTAAGCGCTCCAAATAGTACTTGGATTGCACCTGCAACCACAACTGCTCCTAGTGCAAGATGCCAACCTAATTCTGTATTTCCTTGTCCAAGTTCTGTTACTGATCCCGCAACAATGACGATGAGCCCTGCAGCCGGACCTTTAATTGTTAATACAGATCCTGCAAATAAACTTACAATCACTCCGCCTATCATGGCCGTAATTAAACCATAAATTGCCGGAAATTCACTTGCTTTAGCAATTCCCAAACTTAACGGTAAAGCAAGAAGAAAGACTAAAAATCCAGACAATGCGTCTGAGTTAAAATTTTCTTTAATTCCTAAGAATCCATCTTCAGGAATTTTTATGTTTTTTGTTTTCATAATTATTTAATTTTTAAAATGTTTAAATGGATTAGCCTCTTAAATTCATCAATTATATTGTCGAATCCTTTATTGGTTTATTTCCTAAAATTTATGAGGATCGTTTTGCGACCTCGTGATATGTTTTGATATGTGGCCCAAGAAATACCCTTGAGTAGATGCGCATAGCGGCTAAACCATTCACGATTAAACTTAAGGCGACAAAAAATGCGAGAAAAACTTGGTCAGAATGAATATGAGAAAATATCAAATCTTCACCGACAAATGAGGGAGTTATTGGGAATCCTGAAATACCTAAGCAACAAAGAAGAAATACAAAAGCTTGCTTTGGGTGTTCATAGGCATGGCCATAAAACCGATCCAGGCTTATCCATTGTTCCTGTGCTCTCATTCGGTTAATTAGAATTAACCCTATCAACCAAGAGAGTAATATGCCACTTAAATACCAGACATTATGCTGCCAATCAAAATGTTCATTAAAGGAAACAGATACAGAAATAAGTACATGATTTAACATAATTAATGCCCAACTTTTTCTGACACTTTCTCTCTCGGTAAATGCTTTAATTACAGCAAGTAAACCAATAATTCCAAACACTAGAGAAACAGGATGAAAGAGCTTTTCGGAAATTGAGCTTGAAAAAACAAGCATAACCACGCCTAAAGCAATAAAACCTCCAATGAAGTAAAAAATATACCTAAAACTCAGGATTTTTAAAGATCCAATTCTCTTTAATGGGCGCCACAAACGTTGATAATGCATAAAATCTAAATTGAACTCCTTCAAACTGAGTATGTACATGGCGTACTCCAACCTTTTTGGAAAGGAATCCTCAATGGTACTAACCTTTGGTTTAAAAGAATAAAATTGTTCTTTTATCTTGTATGCAACAACAGAAGGTGAAACCAATAATTGATAAGTTCTAAAAAACGCATTACCTGCGATATGCACAAGAGCTAACATATGTAAACCAAGAGCGATTTCAATAAAAATTAGCCCGATTTGAGCAATAGAACTATACGCTATTTGACTTTTAATAGAACTTTGAACGCGCGCTACAAAATGTCCAATCAAGGCGGTGAGAATCCCAGAAATTACCAAGAAAACTTTAAAGCTAGTTTGATATTCCCAAATCGGATAGGTACGAAGAAGTAAAAAAGCACCAATATGAACACTTAGTGAACCGTAAAAAATAGCACTTGATGGTGTGGGTCCTTCCATTGCCCTAGGCAACCATGAAGAGAAAGGAAATTGTGCCGATTTTGCTGCTGCTGCCAAAAAAATAAAAACTGCAATAATGAAACCTGGCAAAGAGTTATCCAAGATGTGTTCATGTACTAAAATTGCATCATTCAGTTTGTGAAAAGATATGTTTTCATTCCATAAATGATGAGATAACCACATCGTCAATATCAATCCTACATCGCCGATACGGTAGATCGAGAAGACTTTAAGTGCGTTCTTTACAGGTAAATAACGATCTCGATAAAACGCGATCAACAAAAAAGAGGAAACTCCAAGTATCTCCCAACCAATAAAAAGCGTTTCTATATTCCCTGAAAAAATAACCATTATAAATCCCGAAAAGAAGAACAATATTGTATTGAAAAAACGCTTATAGCCTTCTTCACGATGCAAATAGTATCGACTAAACATGGTTACTATAAATGTGAGGAAGCTCCCGATAAATACAAATAACATTGTCAATTTATCAAAGTATAAATCGATGTAAAAATTGTATTCTCCGTTCTGGTAAATAGAAAACTCCTTAATATTAATTGGTAGCGCCCCATCTTTAATCCAAAAGGCAAATAGAATTAAAGAAATTAGCAATTCTAAACTCAAGAATAAGAAAGTAAAAATTGAAAGTAAATCTTCTCTCTTAGACGAAATAAACAGACTGAGTAAAAATGCTGCAAAAGGTAAAATGACTAGACAATGAATTAATATTTCCATGACTAAATAGATTTAAATTTAAAGGCCTTTTCGTTCTCATGACTAGAGATAACTTGCTTGAAATATGTCCCTTTTGACGTAATATCATTACCTTGCAATTGTAACTCATCCCATTCCCCATTATTAAATCTATAATTCTTTGAATTTTCGGGATGAACAACCACTAGATGAATCCAGCTATTGTTGAACCATTGATAGGTTGAATCATTTACTTGAATAATTTTCTTTACAATATCAGGAAAATGTTCAACTATAACTAAGAGTCTTACAGGATCATGAACCTCAATCATTTGACTCGGTAAACCTGTCCTTAGATCCCCATCTATGCCGTTTGACACGCCAAATAAACCCATAACATTGTGAGGTAACTTAGTGCCCGCACCCAACTGTTGGTTGTCAACACGCGAGAAATAATATTCTAAATTTATCCCTCCGCAAACTGGTGCTACAGCATTTAAAATTCCCAACAAATATTTACCTTCCAAATCTGTTGCGTAATTGTAAGAATTTAAAAATGCACGTCTGTCTAAAAAAACATGATTTGTTAATTCTCTTCTACCCACAATACAAAGTGCATTAGTTGCGTGATTTAATTCAGGACGCGGTTCAAATAGGGAAACTGACCGTAATTTTACTTTTTGATGAACCTTTTCAGGTGTTTTTTTAGAATCAATCAATAAAAATCTTCGAGAACGCTCAAGGGCGTTCAGAGCTAAGGCTTTGTTGAACTTTAATTTGTTTTCAGAATGTAATCTTGTATTATAACCAGAGAGAATAGATTCTTCAAAATATAAAAATTCATCCTTGCAAGTATCGTGTAAAACTGGAATAAACTGAGTGCTATTCGGAATTTCAAGGCCACGTTGCTTCAAAAGTTCTCTAACATCTACTCGATTTGCCATTTCAGAAACAACTCTTGCATTTACAGATCCTGGTCTACCAGAACATGCCCCACAATCATAACCTGCATAATGTGTATTATTTGCAGAACTTGAACCGTGGCCAATAACATACACAAGAGAACCGAATTTTTCTATTAACCCAATACTTCTTAGCAATCCCTCTACTCTATCCGCCATTTCTGAAATCGTAAATCCAATTTGCTTTCCTTCGTTAGATTTCTCTCCGATATACTCCACAGTTAATCTACTATTTGGATGCATGTGACGATTGGAAGAAACACTCATTTTATTTGTTTTCGGAAAAAATATCGCCGCACTCATTGAAACAGCAGACCAAAAACCCACAATTTGGGTAATGAACCATCCTGAAAAAACTGAATGAGTATACCGATTAAAATGAATTTCCTTACTTCTATTTTCCTTTACGTCCTTTTCTTGGATAATGTATTGTGGATCCAAGGGAGCTGGGCAAGATTTGGTTGTAAAATCTGAACCTATCGGTTGAAAGTAGAATTCAACATTAAAAAATCCTGCAGTTCCAAAGGTCTCTAAAGAAGGATCCAATTCTTCCAAATGTCTTCTAATTGAACATTCGCGATCATCAATGCATAAAATAGCCTGAGTCATACAATGTTCTTCGGAAGTATCATTGGATGCCCTGTTCAATACAGAAAGTACATCTTCATAATAGGACCATTCAAATGCTTCTTGCCAAACTAGAAAGTGTTTATCTATTCTATCCTTACTGATTGGTTTAAAAAGCATAAACTGGTCTACATCTTCTTTCACAAGAGGCTCCCATTTTCCGTTTAAATGGTATTCTAATGCATCAATCTCCAATAGTAACTCGAAATGAATGAGCTCATGTAATGAAATCGCTCTTCTATCCAACAACAAGTGAGGAGATTCTTCAATGACACTTACCATTCCGGAATAACCAGGATGAGAGAACTGTTGGTCAAATAAATAATGTTCATTTGCCCAGACAGGACCGACCAACTTTTCAAGCAAATCATCAGTAGATATTGATTTATCCAACAAGAGTTTTTTTGCTAGTTTAGTTTTGAACCAACTTACTAAACCATTGCCCTCTAATGTTCTAAGCGTATCCAAAAAACCATTAGTACTTTTAGGAAAATTCCAAATGGAAATACCTTGGTCTAAATAGGATGAAATAACTCGAAACAATAAGGGATGAACCATTGAATCGATATCTATTTTGTAAATTGACTTCCATCTTTTACGAAGTTCTCCTATACTTGAATTACGATTAGGAGTATTCGCCCGCATCAATTCTTTCAAAGAAAGAGAAGGACATTCTCGATTTATTATACGTTGTAACGTTTCTTTTTTTATTTTGCCATTTTGATAGAGCTCTTGATATTCCTCAATTGTCAAATAGGTTTTATAACCAAATATATCCCTTGCATGTGAGATCGCTTCATGAAACGATTGCTCTTGAAAAGCATGAAGGGTATTGTGATGAATAAAATCCTTTAATGGTGCTTGACTCGGAAGGAAATGCTTTATGCGTTCAATGAGCTCTGCCGTTGAAGCAGTGCTATTATATTTCATTTTTCTACGAATTTTAAGTTAACTGATCTATTTACATCGGTAATATCCTAAATCCGTATATTTCGAAAAAAAATGTACCTCGGTACGGGTAATAATAAAATCGATTGGTGAGTAGGACGAATACTTGGAGCTGTCCAATAAAATAAAAACGCACCCGAAATTTTAAAATTAAAACCTACACTATCATCAGCATCTTCTGAGAGATTACTCTCTTCCTCTGATTCAGTTGTTAACTGTTCTTCTATGTCAAAAAGAATTTGATTTTTCTTGAGTGAAGATTTCTCGTCACTTGAATACTGATTATCAAAGGAAAGGTGATCTTTGTGAAAATAGGATATACTCGAGGCAAAAGAAACGCCAACATTTAACAGCATTGCAGTTGCAAAGAAATACATCAAAAATTTACACAAAAGCTGTTTTCGCATGATGCAAATTTAAAATAATCAAATGAGATCTACTTCGTAATAACAAAAAAATAACATAGGTATTTATTATCTTTGGCCTGAATTAATAAAAAAAAGCATGTCAGTAGTAATGGAATCGAATAAAACAGCTCGTATGATCGAATTAGAAAATCAGCATGGCGCTCACAATTACCATCCATTACCAGTAGTGCTGCACAGAGGAGAAGGAGTTTATGTCTGGGACGTTGAAGGAAAAAAATATTACGATTTTTTGTCCGCATATTCTGCTGTTAATCAAGGTCATTGTCATCCCAAAATCACAAAAACACTTGTCCTTCAAGCCGAGCAATTAGCGCTAACCTCAAGAGCTTTCTACAATAGTGCCTTAGGAGAGTATGAACGTTTCATCACTACTTATTTTGGTTACGACAAGGTTCTACCCATGAATACAGGGGCTGAAGCCGTAGAAACTGCAATCAAACTTTGTAGAAAATGGGCCTATGAAGTGAAGGGTATTAGTGAAAATCAAGCTAAAATCATAGTTTGTGATGGAAATTTTCATGGTAGAACAACAACCATAGTTTCCTTTTCGAGTGACGAAGGCTCTACAAAAAATTTCGGTCCTTATGCGCCAGGCTTCATTACCATTCCTTATAATGACCTTGAAGCACTTAAGAATGCATTGAACCAACCCGATGTTGCTGGTTTTTTAGTTGAACCTATACAGGGTGAGGCTGGAGTTTATACACCAAATGAAGACTACATTCAAAAAGCTCACGCATTGTGCATTTCAAAAGGGGTATTATTCATTGCCGACGAAGTTCAAACGGGAATTGCCAGAACGGGAAGTTTATTGGCAGTTTGTGGAAATTGTACCTGTGAAAACAAGTGTGAACGTCAAGAATCATACGTAAAACCAGATATACTAATTTTAGGTAAAGCTTTATCTGGAGGAGTTTATCCCGTATCTGCTGTATTGGCTGATAACGAAGTTATGATGGTTATTAAACCAGGTCAACACGGATCAACCTTTGGCGGAAATCCAATAGCAGCCAAAGTAGTAACCACCGCACTGGAAGTTGTATATGAGGAAAAACTCATTCAAAATGCACGAAAACTTGGCGAAATATTCAGAAAAGAATTGAATCGAATCATTTCTAAATGTGATTTAATCACTTTGGTTAGAGGTAAAGGATTGTTGAATGCCATAGTTGTGAACGACAGCCCCGAAAGTTCAACCGCTTGGGATATTTGTGTGGCACTTAAAAACAACGGCCTTCTCGCAAAACCAACGCATGGAAACATTATTCGATTTGCTCCACCTTTGGTTATGAATACCGAACAATTAGCAGAATGCATCGCAATTATTGAAAAAACAATCATCGAATTTAAAAAGTAATGCCTTTAACGATAAAATTTGGAACCGACGGCTGGAGAGCAATCATTGCCAAGGAATTTACTGTTGACAATGTGGCTCGTGTTGCTGAAGCCACAGGAATTTGGTTAAAAAACAACTACGAACAACCGAAAGTATTTGTTGGTCACGACTGTCGTTTTGGAGGTGAGTTATTCATGGAAACTTGTGTTAAAATATTTGTTCAACAAGGAATTCCGGTACTAATGTCGCGTGGCTTTGTGTCCACTCCCATGATTTCTTTAGCATCAAAAAAATATGGTTGTCAAATTGGCGTAGATTTAACTGCAAGTCACAATCCACCATCATACAATGGCTACAAGCTAAAAGCAGATTTTGGAGGACCTTTAGCACCAGAACAAATTTCAGAGGTGGAGGCATTAATCCCTGAAACGTGTAGCCTTGATTACGAAGAGGTATCCATCCAAATTGCGATAGAAAAAGGACTTGTCGAGGTTATTGATATCGAATCGGATTACATTAAACACGTTCAAAATTCGTTCGATTTAAGCGCAATCGAGCAATCAGGATTAAAACTCGTTTACGATGCTATGTATGGCGCCGGACAACGAGTAGTCCCTCAACTACTTCCTGAAACAACATTACTACATTGCGAACACAACCCTTCTTTCTATGGACAAGCACCAGAGCCAATCGCAAAAAACCTACAGGCGTTAGAGAAATTTCTTAAAGAATATGATCATTTTGATTGTGCATTGGCTACCGATGGTGACGCAGACAGAATTGGTCTATACAATGGGAAGGGAGAGTTTATAGATTCTCATCACATTATCCTTCTTTTAATTCACTACATGGTGAAATATAAACAAATGTCCGGTAAAGTTGCCATTGCATTTAGTGTTACACCGAGAGTTTACAAGATGTGTGCGCATTATGGATTGGAGCATACCACAACAAAAATTGGCTTTAAAGAAATTGCCTCCATCATGGTGAAAGAAGATGTATTACTTGGAGGAGAAGAATCTGGTGGAATTGCTGTGAAAGGACATATTCCTGAAAGAGATGGGATTTGGATGGGGCTAATCATTTGGGAATTCATGGCTAAATCTGGAAAAAGCTTAGATGAATTAATTCATGAAGTTTACGAAATTGTCGGAGAATTTAAGTTTGAGCGCAACGACTTACATATTACAGAAGACCTTAAGCAACGAATTATTTCGAATTGCAAGGCTAATGCATACAAGAGTTTTGGACCATACACAGTTAAAGAATTGCAAACAACTGACGGATTCAAGTACTTTTTTGACGATGATCGCTGGGTAATGATTCGTCCTTCGGGAACTGAACCTGTTCTAAGAACTTATGCTGAGGCTCCAACATTAGAAGAGGTTCGACAAATTCTAAAGTACACAGAAGAAACAATTAGTCGTTAACAAACCGTTTAAACTAATATAACCAAAGCATATTTTTGGATTAACGCTTATTTTCACTTGAGGATGCACCTTTGTAGAGTAATCTTTCAACTTGTATATAAAGAGAATAGGTTCCGTTTTCATTGCACTGCTTCTTCTTACATGCAGCAAAACTAACTCCCCCATAATTCAGCTAAATAACGATCAAAAAATTGGCGTAAATAAACGTAAAGTTCTCATCGTAGGATGGGATGGGGTTCGGACGGATGCATTAGCAGTTGCTGACACCAAAACCCTTTTTGGATTAACTAAAGAAGCAACCTATAGCTGGAACGTAGATCGTGGTCCATATACCGTAAGTGTACCCGGTTGGTCAACTTTACTTCATGGAGTATGGCCGAAAAAGCACGGATTAACGCAAAATTCTTTCTCAGGAAATCATTATTCAGATTATCCCGACCTATTTACCCTTGCAAAACATACTCACCCTGAACTTGTAACAGCTACGTTATCGAATTGGGATCAGTTTTTAGAAATAACACAGAATGAAAATATTTCCATTGAGGTCGATTCTGATTTCCAATTGACACAACAAACCTTGATGTTATTAAACACACAAACACCAGATCTCACCGTGTTACATTACAATGATCCAGATTTTAATGGTCACGAAACTGGATTTACTCCCGACAACCCAAAATATATCAAAGCTATTCAAAAGTGCGATACTTATCTTAATGAAATTATGGCTCTTATACGTTACCGAGAGATTCATTTTCAAGAAGAATGGATGGTCATTGTGACAACCGATCATGGTGGATGCGAAGAACATCACGACCAACAAGAAGATAAAAAAGAAACACGATTCATCTGGTACGTCATTCGAACACCAAACCAATCTCCTTTGAATCTAACATCAGAAAAAACGAATTTGGTCGATATACTTCCTACACTTTTTGAGTGGTTGAAAATCCCGATTAAAAAAGAATGGAACCTCGATGGACAAGTGCTAAAAAGGCATATCTAAGTCCAAAGGTTGAATCCATAATTGATTGGAACGATCTACATCAGTGAAACCCACTTTCATTTTTGCGCATTCATACACATCTTTCGCAACATTTCCTTCCATATCGAAAATGATGCTTATGTATTGCTTACTCGCATTACCGATAAACATAAATCCATTTTTACTCTTATCGCAGATACTACAGGCGCCTTGAATTGCATTCAAAAACGTATCGCCTTTTTCTTTGAATTCGTCAAACGTTCTCGATAGTTTTTCTATAAAAACATCCTTAGGGAAATCTTGATAGGTAGGTGCGTCATTCAATAAAAGGGAAATCATTTCAATGTCCATAAGTTGAAAGAAATGCACCAGGGCTTCGCGCTTGGTAGTTAAGGTTTTTGTCTTCATAAATTAGTATCATAAAAAGGAGCTGCCACACAGACAGCTCCTAATCATTCATTAATTAACATTCCAATCGCGTTTGTCTTTTTGCGCCACTTCGTCCATATAAGCAGTTTTTACTTTACCTTGATTTTTTGCATAGGCATATGAGCGTGCCGCTTGCTCCATTTCATCGCTCATTATACCATTAAAATGTTGACGATCATAAGACAAAACATTCTCTCTATTCAAATTTAAGCCTTGTGAAACTACCGCAGCATCCAACCCTGCACCAATAAAAGTAAAGGTCCACTTTCCAGACTCTTCTAACTGTTTTATTTTTTCAGAAATTGCCAATTTTGTGTAAAATTTAGAGGCATTTTCTCCTCCATCGGTAATGATTACCATTACAACAGAAGCCCCATCTCCTAAAATTAAGTTTTCATACTTTAGGCGAATCGCATCAATTGACCTTCCTATTCCATCAAAAAGAGCAGTTAAACCACCCGGTCTGAAATCTTCTCTCGTCATTGTTTTTAAACTTTCAATCGGCTGAAATAAAAGCAAGTCAGTTACTTCATCTTCAAAATAAGTTAAGCTTACTTCAAATTCTTGTTCGGGAAATTCTTTCTTTAACTGCTTTAGCGTATTAAATTGACTATTAAATGATTCGATTACCATTCCCTCTAATCCTGCCATGGATCCGCTTTGATCTACCACAAAATGGTAAATCGTTTTGTTGTTTTTCATGTTATTTGTTTTTGTTTGTTACGTGTTAATTTTCAGCCATAAGTTTTGTTACATCCGCAATTACTTTTTTTGGCCTTCGGATGCTAATTATTTTTCCTTCCTTAAATCGCAAGGTGAAATAAAATCGAATTTCCTTTAATTCATGTCGAATAGGATCTTGAAACTTAGTCTCAACATCTGGAAATTGTTCAGAATCAAATAATGGATCGAAATCAAAAAAACGAAACTCCAAGGTTATTTCATTAGGATTCAAATCATTGGAAAAGCCCTCGTTCACTTCTTCACCAATATAAGGAGTCTCAATAAATTTTCCTGGATGGTACGTTGCACACAATCTATTAACACATTTACCTTTATTCCATTTTCCAAAAAATATCCCCTTTTCGTGTAATAGTTCTTGAAGTTTAAGCGTGTCTTGCATTAGAAAAGCTACTTTAAATGATTGCTTTGCTTGATTATTCAGGAAAAGTTCCTCAGCAGAAACTGTTTCAATTTTTAATTCTTGCATGTTTAGGGTTGTTGTTGTGCCGACTCTTTGTCAATGAATATGCCAAATCTTTTTTTAAAGCTTTTTACGTATTTTTTGCTATTTTTAATATCTATTTTTACTTTTTGTATCATTTTTTAATATGAAATATTTAATTTCTTGGCACGCCTATCAACACGATTTTTTAAACGGTCAAGTGGTAGAAGACGGACCTACCCTATCCTTTCATCAACATTTTTACAAACACGATGAGCACATACTTCTTTCTGCTGAAAAGGATGAAGACCTTCGGGCATTGCACATAAGGAGCGCGTTACTTAAAAAATATCCTGATCGTAAAATCAGTATTCGGCATATGGACATTAACGACCCCATCAATCATGCTGAAATTCAATCTAAAACGAATCCCTTTCTTGCGGAATTAAAGGACCACGAATTAGAAATTTTTGTTTCTCCAGGTACTCCCGCCATGCAAGTAGTTTGGTACCTAGCACACATGAGCTTAAATTTGAAAACGACATTATTCCAAACACGACCAGCAAAATTCACCTTAAAAAAAGACCGCCCAGAACTAATTAAAATTAACATGGAGCGATCTGCCATTGGATTAACAGCATTGTATCATCAGCAGGACATCATCAAAGGTTCCAATGAAAATTACTTTATTACTCCGTCAATTGAAAAAATTTATAAAAACGCAAGAAAAGTTGCCCTAACAGATGAGGTTTCTGTTTTGATATTAGGTGATTCAGGAACGGGAAAAGAAAATCTAGCACGTTATATCCATACGAATTCCGTAAGGACAGAAAAGCCCTACGTCACCATAAACTGCTCTGCTTTCAGTGATAACCTGTTGGAATCAAGACTATTCGGATATAAAAAAGGTGCTTTTACCGGTGCAGATAAGGACAGTATCGGGCTATTTGAAGAGGCGCACGAGGGGACAATTTTACTCGATGAAATCGGGGATATTTCACCATATATGCAACAAGCATTACTTAGAGTACTTCAAGAAAAAGAAATTATGCCCTTAGGTGGAAAACCAAAAAAAATTGATGTTCGTGTGATTGCGGCAACCAATCAAAACCTAGTAAAACGTTGCGAGGAAGGAACCTTTCGATGGGATTTGTATTACCGTTTGTCGGTAGTTGAACTAGATATTCCGAATTTATTACAGAGAGGAAAACAAGACCTCAAAGCGCTTATAGACTTTTTTCTTACCTTGAAGAAAAAGCAATTAAAGAAACAACGAAAACTCAACCTATCAAAAGAGGCACTTGAGATACTTTTGAATTACCCCTATCCTGGAAATGTCCGTGAATTGGAAAACATCATTTCTCGCCTTTATGTTTTTAATGAAGATACCGTTTCTGCCGATGTTCTTCCGAAGCGCCTAAGACCTCATCCGACCAGTTTGCCTCTTAATATTGAATTTGTAGAAAAAGAACACATTTCAAAAGTTTTAACACATTTCAAAGGCAATAAACGTCAGTCGGCTATTGCCATAGGCTGGACGATCAATACATTAAATGCAAAAATCGAAAAGTATGGTCTATCCATTAATTAAATCCGAAGCTAAAAAGCAAGGGCAAATGAAACCGCTCTGACCAAGCTTCTTCAGAATGATTTTTTCCGGGAAAGGTTAAACTTCTGAAATGAAAAGTATCCCAATTTTTATCTTTAAATATTTTATTTACCTCTATTTGCCAATCTTCGTATAGTGCATCTAACGTTTGATCGCCATGATCCATGTAAACTTTTCTTCCTATTTGCTCAGGCAAATTTTGTCTTAAATACTCCAATATACCGATAGGAAATGGATTTTTTTCTTGAAAAGTTCCAACCCAATGTGTAGACAAGCAAAGTGCAAACCCAAAACTTCTTGGTCGCTCACATAAACTATAAATGGAAATTAAGCCCCCCATTGAACTGCCGGCAAGACCAATGGTAGACTTTCCTCTTTTTACTGGGTAGGTTTTTCTCAAAAAAGGAAGCAGTTCATTG
>CAZLHR010000014.1:45887-57133 GCA_964559685.1 uncultured Lishizhenia sp. | reverse complement strand
ATTTAGGTGAATCGTGTGTCCTTTTTCGAAAAGATCCGTTACAACTTCTTTACAACCGAGGTTCAAATTTCCAACTAAAGGGTATTTAAAATTAACTAAAGTGCCATCAAAATCTAATTGTATAATCATTCTTTCGGATCTCTTGGTTTAACTAAATACTTTTCTTTAAAAGGGTATTGATTAAAATGATTAATCAAGGGACGAATTCCTTGAACTCGGCGGTTATACACGTTACTAATAGCAATGATACAAACCGTATCGCGCCTTAGCGTTGCGTACATACCTAAGTTTCCGTGCCACCAACCCGTATGAAAAAACAAGGTCGGTTGTGAAGGGTCCTCAAACATACGGATACCTAATCCGTAATTTCGTTTGCCCAGCTTTTCATAACTGTAGCCTTTAAACATGAGTTTTTCTAATTCCTTCGGAAGAAATCGATCGTCATATGTCGCTTTATCCAAAAGCAGTAAATCTTTTGCTGTTGTGTACATATTCTTATCGCCATAGATTAAATCTAAGTAGTTAAAGCGTTGAAGTTTTTTTCCTGCTGAATAGGATTGTGCAACTTTTGAAAAGTTCGTAGAATCCTTCATGATAAATGTATGCTTCATGCCTAGTGGATTAAACACAAGTTTTTTCATGGCGTCAGGAAAAACCATTCCCGTTAACTTTTCAACGATTAATGCTAAAATTACGTAGTTGGTGTTGCAATAAGTAAAATGCGTGTTCGGCTTAAAGTAAAGTTGTATTTTATGCTGAATTATTAATTGAAGAATATCGTTGTTGGACAAAAAATTAGTTCGATCGGTATGTTGATCTGTAAAATATTGATAATGTGGCAATCCACTGCGATGACTTAACAAATCCTTTATTCTAATGGATGGAAAAGGGAAATTAGCCAAGTATTTTTTTACTGGATCTTCAATCGTTAACTTTTTTTCTGCCACTAAGCGTAATATAGCCAATGAGGTAGCTACTTTACTAATGGAGGCTACGTGTATGGGAGTTGTATCAGAAAGTGCCGTATTGTTTTCGAAATTTGCTTTTCCCACGGATTTGGAATAAATAACGTAACCGTTTTTAGCAAGTAAAAAGTGTCCGTTAAATTCGGGATTTCCGAGAAAGTTTAAGTAAAATGAATCGGCCACATGTCTCGCATTTTTAGCCCAAGTTGTATCCGGAGCAGGCATTTTAATGGATAAAACTTCATCCTTGTATTTTTTTTCATTAGACTTACTTTCTTCAGAACATGAAAACAAAAAGAACAATGAAGCAAATAAGTAGAAATAAACTTTCATGGTTAACTTCTTATTCTTACGCCTCTTCCAAATTCATCCAAGGTAAAAATCTGGAATACAAGAAAATAAAGAGCCCAGAGAAAAGTAGCGAAATCAAAATCAACGGAGTAGGAATAATACTTGGAGATACAAACAAATACAGGTGACCAATACCTAAAATTGAATAAGAAATGTAAAGATGAAAACCAAGTTTGTTTCTTTTAAGCATTAGGATTACACCTGCTACTCCAATGGAGAAAACAAGAAACAAAACGGTGTGATAAGCATAATAATCATCCATGAACGCCTCATTCATCTGGTTAAACTTCTCCAATAATTCAGCTGCATAATCAAGCTGCAATTTCTTTAATTCAATCACTTCCTTTTTTAATTCTAAATCTGCCTCTTTTAATGTGGCTTCATCAGGCTTTCCTATGATTAACGAGCCTAAGGAGCTTAATAGGGAGAATCCCGCATTAATTAAGGAAAAAACAGATAATATAATGAGTCCTCGAGGTGTTTTCATGGTTTAATTTCGTTAAAAATAATACTAATTTATGAGCATGGAAATTTAAGATAAGTAATTAGTTCAACCAATAAATTAAAAATCTGAATAGTTTCGAATCCAATTTTCACTTTTGATCAAGTAAGGACTTAGGTAAATGTCTTTTTCAATAAAGGGAACTTCCTTTCTGAAATTAATATAAAAACCGTTAGTTTTTGAACTCATTTCTTCATGATTTCTGAAATTAATGGCCTGACTTGCGGTCATCATTTCAATACCGACAATTCGCCAAACATTGTCAACCACACGTAACAACTTTGTTGCAGCATTAGCTCCCATGCTCACATGATCCTCTTGACCGTTACTTGAATCAATAGAGTCAACAGATGCGGGAAAACATAGTTGTTTATTTTGACTTACGATGGATGCACAGGTGTAATGTGCAATCATAAAACCAGAATTTAATCCTGGGTTTTCAATCAAAAATGAAGGTAAATCCCTTGTTCCAGAAATTAGCTTATAGGTTCTACGTTCTGAAATACTACCTAATTCAGCTAAGGCTATGCACAAATAATCCATGGCAAGTGCTAATGGTTGTCCATGAAAATTACCGGCAGACACAACATCATTTTCCTCGATAAAAATGGTTGGATTGTCTGTGACAGCATTTATTTCACGCTCAACAATATCTTTTGCAAAATTGATGGTATCTAAGGTTGCGCCATGAACTTGAGGAATACATCTAAAGGAATATGGATCTTGTACAGACTTCTTCTCCCCTTTCATGAGTTTACTGTCATGTAGAATTGAACGTATTTTATCAGCAACTTCTATCTGTCCTTTTTGGTTACGAATTGCATTTACATTTTCCTGAAATGGACTTAATCGTGTGTCATAGGCTTCCAACGATAAAGATGCTACCATTGACGTAGCGTTATGAAGATTAACGGCTTGTTCAGTTGCATACAAGGCATATGCACTCATAAATTGCGTCCCATTCAATAAGGCAAGACCTTCTTTGGATTGCAAAGAAATCGATTCAAGATTTTGTTCTTTGTAGAAGTCTGTGGTTGAAATAACCTTTCCATTAACTTCGATCTCCCCTTCCCCAATGATCGGTAGACTTAAATGAGCTAAAGGCGCCAAATCACCAGACGCTCCTAAACTTCCGAGTTGGTAAACAACTGGAAAAATATCGTTATTGTAAAAATAAATAAGTCGTTCAATAGTTTTAAGTTGAACGCCGGAATAACCTTTAGATAAACCAAGGATTTTAAGTAGAAGCATTCGCTTTACAATTGTGTTAGGTACCCTTTCTCCCATACCACATGCATGAGACAAAACGAGATTCCGTTGTAATTCGGCTAAGTCGCTCGTTGAAATACTCGTGTTACACAATGAACCAAATCCTGTATTGATGCCATAAATTGGCGAATTTGTTGATTGAATCGTTTCGTCTAAATAATTTCGACAAGCCAGAATAGCTTTTGTTGCGACCTCACCAAGCGCTAGTTTTTTATTTTCTTTAATGACGGCTATCAGTTCGTCAATAGAAACCGGTTGATTGTTGATGATAAAATTGGACATTAACCTCTAATATAAGTTGCGAAATCTTTTGCAAAATAGGTTAAAATACCATCTGCACCTGCTCTGCGAATACTTAACAGCATTTCATAAACAGCGAGGTCGTAATTCAACCATCCATTCTTTGCTGCTGCAATAACCATGGCGCACTCACCACTAACATTGTAAGCTGTCACCGGAACTGAAAAATTTGATTTCAACTCATGTATGACATCCAAATAACACAAGGCAGGTTTTACCATAATCATATCAGCGCCTTCCTCAATATCCAATTCCGCTTCCAACAATGCTTCCCTCCTGTTTGATGGATTCATTTGATACGTTTTTTTATCACCATGTTTTGGCGCCGAATTGAGTGCATCGCGAAATGGACCATAAAAAGCACTGGCGTATTTTGCAGTATAAGACATGATACTTGTTTGCTCAAAGCCATTCAAATCCAATGCTTCGCGTATTACTCCTACTCTACCATCCATCATGTCTGAAGGTCCGATAATATCTGCGCCAGCTTGTGCTTGAGCGACCGCCATTTTAGCAAGAATAGGTAATGTAGCATCGTTTAGGATTTCACCGTTTTCCACCAAACCATCATGACCGTCTGACGAATAGGGATCCATAGCAACATCCGTCATCACCATTAGCTCTGGAAAATTTTCCTTTATGGCTCGTATGGCTTTTAAATAAAAATTATCGTCTGCATAACTGTAGGTGGCCGTTTTGTCTTTCAAGCTTTCATCCACTGCAGGGAATATGTCTATGGTTTTTATTCCCAACGACAAACAACTCTCCAATTCATGAAGTAAAGTATCAATTGACCATCTGTAATTACCTGGTAAAGAAGTAATTTCTTCTTTAATACCTTTTCCATCTTTAAGGAAAATGGGGTAAATAAGGTGTTCAACACCAAGATGTGTTTCTGCTACCATATTTCGGATAGCGGCAGATTTTCGATTTCGTCTAGGTCTTATATTCATCTGATTACATTAGCATTCCACCACACACATGAATCGTCTGACCAGTAATGTATGCCGACATGTCAGATGCTAGGAAAATCGTTGCGTTTGCGACATCTGTTGGTAACCCACCTCTTTTCAATGGAATGCTATCTCTCCATCCTTGTACCACTTTTTCATCCAATGCGCCTGTCATCTCAGTTTCTATAAATCCTGGTGCAATTGCGTTGCAGCGAATATTACGCGAACCCAACTCCTGTGCTATGGATTTTGTAAAACCAATAAGTCCTGCTTTTGATGCAGCATAATTTGATTGACCGGCATTTCCTTGAACACCAACCACAGAGGACATATTGATGATTGAGCCATAACGTGCCTTCAACATAGGTTTAATTACTGCCTTTGTCAAGTTGAATGCTGATTTTAAATTGGTACTGATAACTTCATCCCATTGTTCCTCGCTCATGCGCATGAGTAAAGTATCGCGCGTAATTCCAGCGTTGTTAACCAACACATCAATTGTTCCAAACGTATTTACAACATCGTCGATAAGTGATTGGGCTTCATCAAA
Organism: uncultured Lishizhenia sp.; assembly: GCA_964559685.1. Taxonomy (GTDB): domain Bacteria; phylum Bacteroidota; class Bacteroidia; order Flavobacteriales_D; family Crocinitomicaceae; genus UBA952. The sequence continues at coordinate 52,243 of CAZLHR010000014.1, read as the reverse complement.
TTTTGAAGCGTCAGATTTAAACCCTTTAGCTGTTCCGCCATTTGCCGTTAATTCTGCTTCCAGGGCTCGAGCTTTTTCTTCTGATGATAAATACGTAAAGGCCACAATGGCTCCTTGTTTTACGCATTCTTCTGCAATTGACTTTCCGATACCTCGAGATGCACCGGTAATGAGAACAACTTTATTTTCTAGTAACATATTCTTTCGTTTGGTCAAAATTAGAAAATTTAACGAGTTTAAAGACAAAAAAAAATCTAGGAAATTCCTAGATTTTACTTTAAATATTTTTCTGATTATTTTTTTAATAAGGCTAAGATAGCGCCAATCACTCCTAGTATTGCACCTCCGAATAATAAATACATACCTATCCCAAAGGAGAAGCTTGCAAAATTTGGAACATCTTTGAAGGCTTCGCTTCCAGTCTTATAAATTAGAAAGGCAAAGCCTAAATTTCCTAATGAAATTAGAATTGTCATTATTGCTAAAAAATTTCTTTTGTTAGATAAAAATGAAAAAACGATAGTTAAAATTGCGAATGCAAGAAATATACTAAAAATGACTCCCCAGGCTTCTTGTCCTTCGCTTGGCAATTCGCTCCATGATTTGATACTATTTATGCTGAATTGTTAAATTTCTTCTTTACTTGTGAAAGGATCTTTTATTTTCATTTCAAACAAGGTTAAAAACAGACCAAAAAGTGTTACGAGACCAGATAACATTCCAATTAATGCCCCTTTTCTTAGATTATTCATATCGTTTTAGTTTAGATAAAAACGAAATTAAGAAAATAAAATCGAATTGAATTGGTTAAATTTGACTTATGAATAATGCTCCATTAGCCGAACGAATGCGACCTAAAATCCTGGACGATTACATTGGACAAGCGCATCTGCTCGCAAATGAAGCTCCGCTGAGAAGAGCTTTAGATGCCGGGGTAATTCCTTCAATGATTTTTTGGGGTCCACCAGGAGTTGGAAAGACTACTTTAGCACAATTGGTTGCACGACACTTAAATCGACCAATTCATACTTTGTCAGCAATAAGCTCAGGAGTAAAAGACGTTAGAGAAGTTATTCAACAAGTAGAAAACGGCGGGTTATTTCAACCAAAAGGCACTATTCTATTTATTGATGAAATCCACAGGTTTTCCAAGGCACAACAAGATTCTCTTCTTGGTGCAGTGGAGAAAGGGATTGTTACGTTAATCGGTGCAACGACCGAAAACCCATCTTTTGAAGTAATCTCGGCCTTACTTTCAAGATGCCAAGTATACACGTTAAAAGATCATACAAAAGAAGATTTATTGTTGCTTTTGAACCGTTCGATTTCAGAAGATATATACCTAGCCACAAAATCCATAACACTTCGGGAAACTGGCGCATTATTGCGAATTTCAGGAGGCGATGCTCGCAAATTATTAAATGTTTTTGAAATAATTATTGGAACATTTCAAGATCAAAAAGAAATTGAAATTACAGATGAAATCGTTTTAAATAATGCCCAGCAAAGTTTGGCAAAATACGACAAAGACGGCGAACAGCATTACGATATTATTTCTGCTTTTATTAAGTCGATTCGTGGTAGCGATGTTAATGCAGGAATCTACTGGTTGGCTCGAATGGTAGAAGGCGGAGAGGATCCTAAATTTATCGCCAGAAGGTTATTGATTTTAGCTGCAGAAGATATTGGTTTAGCTAATCCAAACGCTTTATTAATGGCGAATGCATGTTTTCAATCAGTAGAACATGTCGGTTGGCCTGAATCCCGCATTATTTTAGCGCAATGCGTTGTGTACTTAGCGTCATCGCCGAAAGGTAATGCAGCATACAAAGCCATTAATGAAGCACAGCAATTAGTTAGATCAACTGGAGATTTAGCCGTACCCTTAAATTTGAGAAATGCGCCAACAAAATTGATGGAAGAATTAGGATATGGACAAAAGTATCAGTACAGTCATGATTTTCCTGGTAACTTTATAGAACAAGAATTTTTGCCAGACGAAATTAAAGGACATAATTTTTATCATCCTGGTAGCTCTTCAAAAGAAAAAGAAATTCACGAAGCAATGAAAAAGTTATGGGCTACTAAATATTCTGCAGATTAATGAGATTAATCTATTACCTTTTCATTTATCCAATTTCCCTTTTACCGATGAGGGCATTGTATCTCATAGCAGATATATTATTTCTCATATTCTACTACCTAATACCCTATCGAAAAAAAGTTGTCAGGACGAATCTTGTGAATAGTTTTTCAACGTTAAGTCTTGCTGAAATAAAACAAATCGAAAAAGATTTTTATAAGCATTTTTGTAATGTACTAGTTGAAGGTATTAAAAACTTAAGTATATCAAAAAGCAACTTAGCGAAGCGATTTACTGTAACAAATCCTGAACTTTTAGATGGATTGTATGCCAAAAATCAATCAGTGGTTCTTGTTTCAGGACATTATGGTAATTGGGAATGGTTAATTACTGCTCAAGCAACCTTATTTCAACATAAGGCCTTTGGTATTGGGATGCCATTGACAAGTAATTTTTGGAACGATAAATTAAATGAAAAGAGAAGCCGGTTCGGAATGACTGTATTGAACGCAAAGAACTACAAAGAGGCGTTGAAAAATAGTTCTCAACCTTTCGCTTTACTTACCCTAGGTGATCAAGCGCCCCCAACTTCAGAAAAAGCATTTTGGACAAATTTTTTAAATCAACCTACTCCTGTATTGCTTGGAACAGAATTTATGGCCAATGAATTCAATGCAGCTGTCGTGTATTTTTCCATAATACCTGTAAAACGCGGATATTACAACATGACCTTAACACTCGTTTCTGACAATCCAAGAAGTCATTCGTTTGGTTATATCACAGAAACTCACACGCGTTTATTAGAAAACCAAATAAAGTCAAACCCATGCAATTGGCTATGGACGCATAAACGATGGAAACGTGAAGTTCCTATTAATTTAGAAGAAGTTCGAAAAGTACAAGAAAAGGCCTTTAACGAACGGTTTCGGTCTTAATTTGCTTATCTTTTAGATTTTTCTGCTCAAAGAAGACCAACCGACACCGTTGTGCACTTCTTTAAATCCGTTTGCCAACAATATACTTTTTGCTGACGAACTTCTCATACCAGAGGCACAACAGGTAATCACTACTTTGTCTTTTGGAATTTTGTTCAGTTGGGCATTCAAATTTTGAAGTGGAATATTCATGCTTCCTTTAATATGTCCGGATTTATATTCACCTGTAGTTCGCACATCTACGATCACGCCACCATTTTCAACAATTGATTTATAATCAACGGATTTGCCGAATAATTTTGAAAAAAAGGACATTTTATTGATTGTTAAGTTGGTAATTTACATCAAGCCATGACCCTCCGTTTTCACAATCTATTCCTAAAGATTTAAAATATTGAGTCGCTTGTCCACTACGACCACCACTTGCACAGCAAAAAATAATGGGTTGGGGCAAGGCTTTAATTTCTTCCACTCTCGCTACGACCTCTTGAAGAGGAATATTGATAGATCCTGCTACATGTCCTCCTCTAAACTCTTCGATGGTTCGCACATCTACAACTGTTAACTTACTTTCCATTTTGTTCTGATTTTTCATAAAAAAGTTCATGAATTACCTGAAAGAGAAATCCTCCAATAAAAGAACCGAGCATAACCGTAATCAATACATTTGATGTAATTGTACACCCTCCTTCACAAGGAAATGCTAAGTAATACAAATACCCTCCGAGTCCTCCGGTTAAGTATCCAGCAATTGTAAAAAGTGTTTCTTTATTCATATGCATGTAATTTGTTTTATATCTGTCATATGGAATCGCAAAAGAGATTTATTCAAACGTGTTTTTGTGGAAAATCTCTTTTTGCTTATTTCATGTAATTTTTGTCAAAAGTAAGCAGGTAAATAATTAGTGTTTGTATCTTTTGTTACACGACACTAAAAATTGCACCTTTCTTCGTTAAATTTACTGAAAATTAATGAATCAACATTTTCTGAATCATTTCTTAATCAAAGTACTGAATTAGAATTTGTCAAAAAAATACAAACTAATGAAACACGTTTCTCGAGCCTCTATCGATAAAGCAATTGAGATAGTTGATAACCTAAATGATGAACAACTGGAAATTATAACTCAAAAATACACGAGTGAGCAAGCTATCTTGTTTGATTATGTAATTTCTGCAGCACTTGAATATAAAAACGAAGACTTAGACGGACTTATTGTCTATTATTTTTGTTTAATAAACGAATCTTTTTCTCAGGAAGGCATTTCACTGAAACCTATTACAGAAGAAGACATTGATGAAGTTCACGAACCTTTCTTTGACATGCTTGACGAGTATTTTGAATCGGAGGATGAAGAATTGATTGAGTCTTTTTGCGATCAACCCCATTTGGCCTTTCTAATGGCTACAGATGTTTCTACCGCTGATGATGATGGGAGTGACATGTCAGAGGAGACCGCAGAGCAAATATATGTGGTTATGTTAGCCATGATTGCCATTATGAATAGAGCTATAATCTAAAAGAACGAAGATGTTAAAAATTGACATGCACTCGCATATTATTCCGAAAGTTATGCCCAACTGGACGGAAAAGTTTGGGTATGGAAAGTTTATTCATTTAGAACACAATGAAGACGGTACTGCTGATATGATGCAAGGCGGTCAATTTTTCAGAAGAATTAAAGATAATTGTTGGGACGAGGTTTTGCGCATTCCAGAGTACGATAAGTTTAACACACAGGTCCAGGTTGTTTGTACTATTCCCGTAATGTTTTCTTATTGGGCAGAACCTAAAGACTGTTTAGAATTAAGTGAATTTCTAAATGATCACATCGCAGAATTGGTTCATAAATTTCCTAAAAATTATATTGGCCTCGGAACCATACCAATGCAAGATGAACAATTAGCCATTAAAGAACTTGAGCGAATTAAGTCAGTAGGGTTAGTTGGTATTCAAATAGGATCGAATATTAACGATGAGAATTTAAACGAGGAAAAGTTTTTCGCAATTTTTCAAGCTTGCGAGCGTTTGGATTTGGCAGTAATGGTTCATCCCTGGCAAATGATGGGATTTGATAGCATGAAAAAATATTGGTTACCCTGGCTTGTAGGAATGCCTGCTGAAACTTCGAGAGCTGCTTGTTCATTGATTTTTGGCGGTGTCTTAGAAAAGTTACCTAATTTACGAGTGTGTTTCTCTCATGCAGGAGGATCATTTTTACCAACCCTAGGTAGAATCGAACATGGCTTCAATTGCAGACCAGATTTAGTTGCTATTGATAATGAACGAAACCCTAGAGAATATCTTGGGAAATTCTGGGTAGATTGTATTACGCATGACATTGATGCGTTACGTTACATTTTAAAATTGCAAGGCTCAAAGCGGGTTTGCTTAGGATCTGATTATCCTTTTCCCTTGGGAGACTTGGAAATTGGTAAATTTATTGAGGACAGTGACCTGTCAATAGAAATAAAAGAAGATATCTTTTCTACTTCAACCCTAGAATGGCTAAAGCTTGATAAAAATAAATTCTTCTAAATTACTAGTCGATTTCGTATTGTAATCGAATGGTGATGTTAGCTGTTTTTCTTCTTGCAGTAGTATTGAAACTTCCGCCCCACTCGTATTCTTCAGATGAATTTTCTGCTGTAATTTGAAAAACCCCCATGTCGGCATTTTTCAGGTTTCCTAATTCGCCTCCACCATTTTCCGCAATTTTTCCTGCTCGTTCGTGTGCGTCCTTTGTGGCTTCTTCAATCATTTTCAACTTCAGCTCTGCCAATTTGGTGTAATAGTATTCTGGAGCTAATGAATTTAATTCAATTCCCGCATCAATCAATTCTGATACTTCACGAGAAACTTTTTCCACTAATTCCACATTTTTAGACTGCACTTTCACACTTTGAGTTATGTTATAACCAGAAAAATAAGTGTTGCGAAGGTTTCCATTTTCGTCGTATTCGTTACTATATTCCTTTTGAATGTTGGCGGCCTCAATGATGATATCACTATCTGCAACTCCTTTTCGTTTTAGGTAACTTTTTAAAAGCTTTAAATCATTATTTAATTCAGCGTAGGCAGTTTTTAAATCAATATTTTTTCTGCTGAATGAAGAATTCCAAACAATTAAATCTGAATCAAAGGATTCTTCCCCTAACCCTACAACACTAATTGTAGGCTCCGGCTTTCCTTTTGACATGTAGGCATGACCTAATAAATATCCAGTTAAAATAACGGCGATTGCTATTAGAATCGTTGCGAAATATGTTTTTAAAAAGTTCATTACTTAAATTTTAAGTGAAGGTACAAATTAATTACAACCTCAAATGATTTGGTT
>CAZLHR010000014.1:0-45877 GCA_964559685.1 uncultured Lishizhenia sp. | reverse complement strand
AAAAATTATTTTTTTCGGATTAAAAATTATTTTTTTCGAATTAAAAATAATGTTTGATTTATATAGACTTCATTTCACTAAGAAAGTAACTAATGAAATAATGGTATTAACATTTCAATACACTTAGAATTTCAGATATTTAAAACACTACCTTTGCGACATGCAGCAATCAAAAAAACTTTCTCCTTATCAGAAAATTGTTATTCTTTTACTTTCGCTAACACAATTTACGGTTGTGTTAGACTTCATGGTAATGTCTCCACTTGGCGACTTGTTGATTAAAGAGCTAAAAATAACACCTGCTCAATTTGGAATAGTTGTGTCTAGTTATGCCATAGCAGCTGGTGTTTCAGGTTTTTTCACTGCTTCGTTCGCTGATAAATTTGATCGAAAAAATTTGTTACTTGTATTTTATGCAGGATTTATACTTGGAACTTTACTTTGTGGTGTATCAAGCTCTTTTGAGTTTCTGGTATTTGCGAGAATTGTTACAGGAATTTTTGGAGGTGTTATTTCTTCTATTTCCTTAGCGATTATTGCCGATTTGTTTTCCATTGATCAACGAGGCAGGGTGATGAGTTTTATTCAAATGGGATTCGGCATGAGTCAAATTGTTGGAATTCCGTTAAGTCTATTTATTGCAAATGAATGGAATTGGAAGATGCCTTTTTTCATGATTGTGGGTTTAGCTGTAGTTATCTTCATTGTTATCATTTTCTTTATGAATCCGGTAAAAGAGCATCTTTCTCTTAAAAGATTACCAGCACTTGAACATATGTTCCAAACGATAAAAAACAAAAATTATCAAATTGGATTCGTTGCAACCATGTTCATGTCATTAGGCGGATACCTCATGATGCCTTGGGGAAGTGCCTATTCTGTAAATAACATTGGAATTTCTCAAGACGAGTTACCACTCATGTTTATGGTTGTTGGATTAGTGACTTTTGCAATTATGCCAATCGCAGGTATTTTAAGTGATAAATTCAATAAGTTTTATGTGTTTGCAGCTTCATCCATCCTAATGGTTATTTCAGTCTTAATCTACACTCACCTACCTGAAGTTTCATTGACAACACTCATATTAGTGAATGTACTCATGATGATGGGGATAATGGCTAGAATGATTCCGTCTCAAGCCTTAGCAGCTTCTATACCTGAAATGAAAGATCGTGGAGCATTTATGAGTATCAATTCTTCTCTTCAACAATTGGCAGGTGGAATTGCCGCTTTAATTGGCGGTTGGATTGTAACTCAAAAAAATGAAATGAGTCCTCTTGAAAATTTCGATATTTTAGGTTATTTGGTCATCGTTTTAATCCTAATAAACATATACTTGACCTTTCGCGTTCATCAATACGTTTCAAAAAAAGATCAAGTTTAAAAATAAATAAAGGGGATTACCCTAAAAGACAACCCCCTTTATCAGTAGTGTAATGATTTAAAAATTACCTCTAAGCGTTACAATAAAATTTCTACCTGGAGCAGATATATTGCTTGCAAAATTTCTGTAATTCTGATCTAACAAATTTTCGCAAGCCAATTGGAAGGTTAAATTATTATTAAAAACATATCCGACTCTTGCATTTAAGGTATACCAACTCGGCATTCCTTCGGTTAAGGCAAAAGCATAATTGTCCTCTCCGTTTAAGTTATAATCCTTGAGTAATTTCCATCCTGAATAATACATAAAAAACTCACTCCGGAATTTCCCTTTTTTATAGGTAAGTGACAACTTTCCAAAAACTGGCGGAATATGGTCTAGTGGGGTTAAGGAATCTTTTCCGCTAACATTTTTCTCACTCAAGATAATTCGACCATACGTGTAATTTACAGTAGCTGTAATTCCAAAATTCTCATTAAACTGTCCATACAATGCACCTTCAAATCCGGTAACAAATGCTCTCCCTGCATTAGTTGTTGTCATAACTTCACTTAACGCTCCGTCATAGACAACTGAATCTTGGCCATTAAAAGTACCTTTGGCGACCGTTAATGCGTTGGTTAGATAAGTGAAATAGGAATTTGCTGACGCCGTTATCCCTTTTGTTAATTGATAGGAAATTCCTAAATCACCTGTGTAGGAAAATTCAGCCTTTAAATTAGGGTTAGGTACTAAGACTTTTCCAGGAACGGATTCGAATACCTTCGTTAGATCATCTACATTTGGAGCACGAAAACCTGTAGAAGCATTGAACGTTAATCTTAATTCGCTTGTGGGCATTACAATTAACCCAATATTTCCATTAACAGCTTGATAATTTTGATTGATATCATTGAAAGGAAATGGAAAAAATGTTTTATCATCAAATTTTGCATTCAATCCAACATAATTCAACCGAATTCCATCATTCACGATGAATTTGTCGTTTAGTTCCCAGGTGTGTGTTCCAAACAAAGCAAAAGATTGCATAATAGATCCTCCATCAGGATAACGCGTATCTAATTTAGCTGTCGTATCTGCCACAATATCCTTTTGAAAAGCGGTAGAATTTACACCATTAAAAAATCCATCTGCACCATAACGCACTTCATGTTGACCAATTTTTTTAAAGAAATCTGAGTTCAAGGTTATTATATTGAGTTTCTCAATTCGATGATTTAATATGTCTTTCTTAAATCTTCTGTCCATCCTACTCTCTTCAATGTTTTGAATACCTAACGTTGCTCGGGCTAAATCGTAAAATCGAGTTTTCGCCTTGTGTTCAAATGTGTAGGCACTTAACAACCGAAATTGTGGACCATAATACCATTCAGCGTATTTAGGTTGCCCCCCTGTAAATTGTGTTAAGCGATCGTAACGGTCGATATTGGAGGAATTTGACAGCTGAAAATTCAAAATATGATTTATGTTATTGCCTTGTTTAAAAATGAATTTTTGAAGTATATCGAATTGCGAATATCCCGAACCTATCTGAAGATTTGTATCTACATTCATAATCATGGAGTCGATACCATTGATTTCTTCCACGTACCACGTTCTAGCACCGAAATTTCCAACAAACGGACTTCTTCGGGCCCCTTGCCGTAAATCATTGAATTTTGAAAAGGTAAAAGAAGTTAAAGAGGCCACTTTATTTGATCCAATGGACACATTAGCGTTAGCTGCATAGCCATTTGCCGCACTGAAATAGCGCGAATACGCTCCTCCTTTTACCAAAATTTTATCTGAAGAGCTGAATGATGGATTCTTGGTCGTAAAACTCATAACACCACCAATGGCATCTGATCCATATACCACAGATCCTGGTCCGTAGAGAACTTCTACTCGATCCATGATAGAATTATCCAAGGTTATTACATTTTGAAGGTGGCCACCTCTGTATATGGCATTGTTCATGCGAATTCCATCAATAACCAAAAGCACCTTATTCGTCTCAAAACCACGAATAATTGGGCTCCCACCTCCAAGTTGACTTTTCTGTACGAATACATTTCCAGAATTTGCCAACACATCTGCCGTTGAGGATTGATTCATTTGCTGTAAATCTTTGGATCGAATAACCTGAATTTTTTGAGCCACGTCTTTTTTCTTTTCCTCAAAACGACTGGCTGACAATACAACTTCTTCCATTGTGTTCGCATTTGACTGTAAATAGACCTTGAAATTAAGTTTAGTCAGTTCTTCAATAGATATAGTTATTGTTTTATACTCAAAATGACGAATGGTAAAAAAGGTTCCTGAATTAAGGGTGACCTGTCCTTTTTCATTTGAAATAAAGACTTCTTTCTTTTCATTTATAATTTGCGCAAATGGTATGCCTTGCAGCGTTTCATTGTCAATTAGTCGCATCGTTTTTCCCTGGGCGAAAGAAAAGTTAAAAACACCCAATAATACAGCTACATGAGCTAAAAGTATATTTCTCATTTTAATTAAGTTTAGTTAAAAAAAATAATTCAATCAAAAATCAAACTAAACACTTGGGAGGAGAAGGATATTGAAGTAGATAAACTTCCTTAAAGTTGTTCTTATAAGGCTTTAAATTTAAATCGCTACCTGTAATTTGGCACATCGGAGAAAATGTTAAATTTTCAACTATCAAAAATGGTTGTTGCAGAAGTTTAAACCAAGAATTTAGAGGGATTTTACCCGAACCTTTCGATAAGGATGATGCAGTTTGAACACCTAATTGTTTGAATAAATGAGTCTCCTGAATGTCGTCAATACAAGATAGCCTAACTTTCCCATTCGATTCTGTTCTTTCCACCACATCATAATAGCGGTTATTCAATTTAAATTCGTTGCTTTTTATCCAATGCAGTGACTTTTCTTGGCTAGCCGAAAAATAAAATAGTTTTCGAAGATTTTCAGGTACTGATTTTTTGAGAGCAGTTTTTATTTCTTTTTTGACGTAATAATGTGAAATCTCAAAATAGGTGAAGAATCCTATCAATTGCCATAGCATCAATGCAAAAAAAACAATAGAAATCATTCGAAGCATCCTCAAATTTACTACTTTTAATTAAAAATTAATGCTCCCTTCTCCATCACATTTTCAAAGTAAAAAGCATTTCCGTTATCTTTTTCAAAAAGGCACTTCTGCAATAGCTCAGGAAAAGTTGTTGGTAGCTTTACACGGTTATGGTCAACTCATCCCCTATTTTGCAAAGAAATTTGATGGTTTAGAAGAACAAACATCACTACTTTTTCCGGAAGGTATGCATCGATTTTATTTAAATGGAACTTCTGGTCGCGTTGGTGCCTCTTGGATGACACGTGAAGATAGGTTAATTGATATTGAAGATAACTTAGGTTGGTTAACTGAATTACTCGACTACATAAAATCACAACATAATTTCAAAGAGATCACTCTTCTTGGTTTCTCGCAAGGAGGAGCAACGGCTGCGCGATTTTATTTTAAACAACCCTCTTATTTTCAGCGATTAATCATGTGGGCTTCTGTTTTTCCTCCGGATATCGAAAAAATGGACAAAGATGTAAGTAATGGCATTTTTATTGTCGGAAATAAAGATCCTTATTTTACAGATGAGATGGAAAGCACCTGTGAATTTTACCGTTCAAATAAATATGAAATCATGAGGTTTTCAGGTTCTCACGACATTCATTTACCCACACTTAAATCACTTTACAATGAAAAATAGAAAAATAAATAGTTTATCACTTTTTATCCTCTTAGCCTGCACCAGTTGTGGACAAGAACAAAGTGAAAAGAAACTCAAGGAGGATCTTGAAAAAGCCAATACTAAATTATCTGAGAATGAATCAGAAAAGAAATCGTTCAAAGATATAATTGACACCTCTGGTATGATACTCCAAAAAAGGATTAATGTACCTGATGGTTTTATGCGAACGGAAGCGTTGGAAACGTCATTCACAAGTCATTTAAGAAATTTACCATTAAAAAAACATAACTCATTGGTTCGAACGTATAATGGTCAAATTAAAGCTAACGATAATGTATACGATGCAGTGATTGATTTACCAATTGGAAAAAAAGATTTACATCAATGTGCGGATGCTATTATGAGATTAAGGGCAGAGTGGTTGTGGAAAAACAAAAGATATTCCGAAATATATTTCAACTTTACAAGTGGCTGGAGGTGCGATTACAGTGAATGGATGAAAGGTAAACGTGTTAAATTAATAAACGGAAAACCTACATGGGTTCAATCCAAACAAGCTTCAAATACAACTCAAGATTTGTGGTCTTATTTAGAACTTATTTTTACTTATTGTGGAACACTCTCTCTATCAAGAGAGTTGGTGAAAATTCCACTTTCGCAAATGGAAGTGGGAGATGTTTTTATTAAAGGAGGATCTCCAGGGCATGCCGTTTTAATTTCTGATATGGCGATTAACACATCAACTGGAGAAAAGATATTTCTACTCATGCAAAGCTACATGCCTGCTCAAGAGATTCAATTGTTGAAAAACAATGATAATCCCAAAATGAGTCCTTGGTATAGTGAAAAACAAGCAGCCTTACTTTCTACTCCTGAATGGGATTTTACAGGAAATCAATTGATGAGGTTTAAGTAAAAAAAAGCCGCTTTAATTAGCGGCTTTTTTTATTCAGTTAGAAAATATTATAAATTTTCGATGACCATTGCGGAAGCGCCACCGCCACCGTTACAAATCCCTGATGCACCAATTTTAGCATTTCGTTGCTTTAATACATGAATTAAAGTTACAATTACTCGAGAACCAGAATTTCCAAGCGGATGACCAAGAGCAACAGCTCCACCATTAACGTCCACAACCTCAGGATTAAGTCCAAGTAGTTTAATATTTGCGAGTCCAACAACCGAAAACGCTTGATTCAACTCCCAATAATCTACATCACTTGTTTTTAATCCTGCCTTATCCAAGGCTTTGGGAATAGCCAAAGAAGGAGCGGTTGTAAACCACTCAGGAGATTGAGCTGCGTCCGCATAACTTACAATTTTGGCGATTGGTTTTAAACCATATTTAGCCACAGCTTCTGCAGAAGCCAAAACGAGTGCTGAAGCACCATCGTTTAAGGTGGAAGCATTTGCAGCAGTTATGGTTCCCTCTTTATCAAAGGCTGGTTTTAAACTAGGAATTTTATCTAAAAACACATTTTTATATTCTTCATCTTCCGAAATTAAGATTGGATCACCTTTTCGTTGAGGAACGGGAACAGGAACAACCTCGTCGTTAAATCTACCTGCTTTCCAGGCTTCAGCTGCTCTTGTGTAGGAAGTTATTGCGAATTTATCTTGATCCTCACGTGAAATATTATATTCTTTGGCGCACAATTCAGCGCAATTACCCATTGGAACTTTGTTGTACACATCCAACAAACCGTCTTTTGTAATGCCGTCTAACAAGGTAATGTTGCCAAATTTAGTTCCATTTCTTCCATTCACATAATGAGGAGTTTGTGACATGCTTTCCATTCCACCTACAACAACAACGTGATTGTCACCGGCAAGGATGGTTTGAGCACCAAGCATAATTGATTTCATGCCCGAAGCACAAACTTTATTCACTGTTGTACAAGGAACATGTTGTCCAAGACCAGCTCCAAGTGCTGCTTGTCTAGCAGGTGCTTGGCCAACGCCAGCTTGAAGAACATTACCCATAAAAACTTCATCTATAGCATCGTTAGAAACTCCAGCTCGTTTTACTGCGCCCTTAATTGCTACTGATCCTAATTCTGTTGCTGAAATTGAAGACAAAGACCCCATAAAAGACCCCATTGGTGTTCTTACAGCAGAAACAATAAAAACTTCTTTTGACATTTATTTTCATTTTGGTTTGCGAAGATACATAAACTAGCGTAATCATTCTTTAAGAAAGATTGTTAATTATTCTTTTCTTTCCGATCATACATCTTGAAAATAATCAAATGTGATTAACTTTGGAACACATGAAAATCATAAGTGAGTTTTCTCTTTGGGTTATCTTACCTCTGGCTATCTTCGCAGTGGTAATCAGTATCTTTTTTTATAGAAAAACAGATTGGTTAAAATCTGCGAGTTTTTGGAAGAAATTCTTATTGATAGGTTTGAGATCAATTTCTATATTTTTAGTGTTGATTTTATTATTAGGATTAACATTTCAGTTCTCGACCACGAAAGAAGAAAAGCCCATTTTTTTGGTTTTAATTGACAATTCTTTGTCTATGAAAAACTACAAAGACAGCACCGAACTTAGTCAACAAGTAAACGGCTTTCTAAATTCATTGCGCGTCAAACATGGAGATTCGTTTGATTATGACATTGTTACATGTGGCTCAATTGTTGGGAACGAAACTTTTGATTTCAATGATAAAAAATCAAACCTTGAAGCGGGTTTCAACCATATTAATTCACAGTATTACAACAGAAATATTGGAGGTATTGCCTTTATTTCTGACGGTAATTTTAATGAAGGTTCAAGTCCAATTTATGCAGCAGAAAAAATAAGTCTAACCCCCATTTTTAGTCTGGCGGTTGGAGACACAACTCCTAAAAGAGATCAATTGATAAAACATGTTTCTGTTAACGATGTTGCATTTCTTTCAAATGATTTTCCTGTTGAAGTTGATGTTTCTTCTTTTCAATTTCAAGGAAAAACTGCACAGGTTTCTATTTTTCAAAACGAAAAAAAACTTGCCAGTCAAGCTGTATCTTACAGTTCCGAACGCAATGACTACAAACAAGTGAAGTTTTTAATTCCAGCTACCAAGATTGGTTTCCAACGCTACACGGTAGAAATTAGTCCCTTAGATGGTGAATACACACTGAGAAACAATAAAAAATCTTTCTACGTGGAAATAATGGACACGCGAAGCAAAGTGGTTATATTATCTCATGCCCCACATCCCGATATTTCAGCTGTTAAAAATGCGCTCGAAACAAATGACAAACTAGAGGTTATAATAAGAACATTTTCAAATTGGGATAAAAATCTGGACAAAGTAGATTTAGTAGTTGTTCATGAGCCGGGGGTAAACTATTCCAATGACATTCATGGCTTGATATCGAATAAAGGAATTCCACAATTGTTTATCATTGGTCCAAATTCTTCAAGCAGTGCACTAAATGCTCTGGCTTTGGGTGTGTCCTTCGAAAATACAAATCAAACTGATGACATCCAAGGCCAACTAAATAATTCCTTTAACTCCTTCGAATTAACAGATGGAATAAAAACGGCTATTGATTTTTTTCCTCCGTTAAAGTCGAAATTTGGTGGTATAAAAACGGGCGGTAATGTAGAAACTTTGGTTTATCAGCGCATTGGTCAAGTTGTAAAACAAGAACCTTTAATATTCTTCAAACAGCAAAAACAAAATAGAAACGGTTTCATATTTGGAGAAGGTATTTGGAGATGGAAACTTAATGAATATTTACGTTCAGGATCTCATGACAACGTGAATGAACTGATAGCAAAAATTTCTAATTATTTAATGGTGAAGCAAGAAGGAATGGGGTTGCGTGTAACTTTAAACAAGCGCTTTACAACCGACGAATCTATTATTTTTAATTCTTCATTTTACAATGCTAGCCTTGAACCAATAGTTTCTCCACGCGTTGGCCTTACCTTGACGGATCAATCAGGGAAAAAGTATGAGTCACAGTTTGGAGTTAACGGTAATGGTTACAAATTAGATTATGGGAGATTAGCACCTGGACAATATAATTGGGAAGCTTCCTGTGTTCACAATGGGAAAACGTATCGAAAAACAGGAAATTTTTTAGTGGAAGAAATCGATTTAGAGAAAACGGAAACCACTGCAAATCATGAACTACTTAAACAATTATCGAATCAATCTAATGGAAAATTTTATGCTCTAAAAGACTATGAAAACTTGATCAAAGAGTTAGATACAAGAGATGATATTGTATTGTTGACAAGAGAAGAATTATCGTTTAAAGATTTAATACATTTAATTCCATTGTTAATTCTTCTTGCCGTATTTTTCGCAACGGAATGGTTTGTGAGAAGGTGGTCTGGTTCATATTAGAGAAATTCTAAATTGACCATATTTTCCTGATTAAATATTTTATGGGTTTAGGATAATCAATCCTCGTTAACTGATAATAAATAACATTTTGTCCTCCGAATTTACGGTTGAAATGAGCTCTGCCAGAAGAATTTGCACCGTAAAAATCATAAATCTTAAAAGTGCCATGAAATTTTGATATTGCCTTCATATGCATTATCACCATAGCGCCTTGTTTTTTACCCTCTCTGGTAACTGCTCCTTTAAAATCAATCACAGTTTCATTATCAAAAATAAAATAAGACATGGCTGTGAACTTTCCATTTTCATCTTTGATCGCTATGATTTCGCCTAGATCATTCGCATCAAAATACATAATTAGTTTTTTGAACTTAGAAAACAACTCCGTTCTCATTTTACTAAAAAACTGATTGTTTCTCTTTATGAAATCAAAGTACTGTGAAAGAGTAACCTCTGTTTCTACAGTATGTGAAATTAGTTTTTTCTTTACTCTTCTTACATTTTCGGAATAACTTTTTTCTATTTCTTCCAGGGGTTTGTCAAGTGACATGCGCTGAAATTTCATTTCTTTAATATCCCAGTTTTCAGGAAGAATTGCAGGAAGTTTTTCTACATTGAATTGGCAAATTTTAGGAAAAAAAGTGTTCCATTTTTTTGTGTCAAAATGCTCAAATCCATGAAGTGTGCGCGTGAGAAAGGGCTGCAAGAAATAGGAAAAACCTAACTTCTTCTTTGTAAAACAAGGCAAGTTATCAAATGAATCAAAGCTTTTTAAATACCAATCTAGTTCTAAAATATCCAGAACTTCTCTTTTCATGAAAATGGGATAATTCGACACCTTATTTTTTTGGTCCCAGTCCGCTTTGAGGTCACTTGCTATCATTGGTATTTGATTGTTTTATTGTATATAAATTGTTAAAATGATTTAATGAATATGTAAAATTAAGATAGATAATCGTTTAACTGATGAAATGGCATTATATTTGAAAAATAAATTTTCAAAAAAAAAAGCATATGAAAAAATTAACTGCCTTATTTTTTGGAGTATTAATTTCTGGGTCAATTTTAGCTCAAACTGAAAAGTCTGCAGCTGACAGAGCTAAAGTTCAAACAGAAAAAATGCCTGAAGAATTAAAATTAACAGAGGCTCAAAAATCAAAGATTTATGAAATCAATTTAGGAATCAATCAAAAAATCGATGGTTTAAAAACTTCTGGACTTTCTGAAGAAGAGAAGAAAAAAGCAATGCATCACAATAATGAAGCGAGAAAAGAAATGATTAAAGCAGTGCTTAATAAAGAGCAAAACGAAATTCTCAAAAAAAAGATGGGCGAAAGAAAAGAAATGCGTCAACAAATTCGAAAAGAAGTTCGAAAAGAAATAAAAGAAAGTGAGAAAAAGAAGTCTGAATAATATTCTAGCTTAATAGATAGTATAGGTCACAGAAATGTGGCCTTTATTTTTTTGTATCCAACATAAACTCTGAGGTCTTGTGGAAAACTAAATCAGGATAATCTTGTTCAGCCATATTTAATAGGAAAGTAGTTTCCGCAAGAAATACCAAATGACCATCTTTATCCTCTGCAATGTAATTTGACTTTGCTCTTTTAAATGAACTCAATTGTTCCTCGTTATCACTTGTAATCCAACATGCTTTGAAGTAATTTCTTGGAACAAAACGACAATTAGCGCCATATTCATGAATCAATCGATAGTTGATAACCTCAAATTGCAGCTGTCCAACCGTACCAACGATTTTTCGATTTCCCGGCTGTTGAATAAATAATTGTGCAACACCCTCGTCAATTAGTTGTCGAATTCCTTTTTCTAATTGTTTCGATTTTAAAGGATCAAGGTTTTCTAATTCCATGAAAATTTCGGGGGAAAAACTTGGAATTCCTCGATACATCATTTTTTCGCCTTCTGTTAAGGTATCCCCAATTTTGAAATTCCCGGTATCGTACAATCCCACAACATCACCAGGAAATGCTTCGTCAATAACACTTTTATCTTGAGCCATAAAAGACGTGGGATTAGGGAATTTCATGTCTTTCGACAATCTCACATGATGGTAAAATTTATTTCTTTCAAATCGACCGGAAACTATGCGAAGAAATGCGATTCTATCCCTGTGCTTCGGATCTAGGTTTGCGTGTATCTTAAATACAAAACCTGAAAATTTCGGATCATCCGGATTTACTTTTCTCGTGTCTGATTCTCTTCCTCTTGGAGATGGTGATATCTCACAAAATGTATCCAAAAGTTCCTTGACACCAAAATTATTTACGGCAGAACCAAAAAAGACAGGTGCAACGTCCCCGGAAAGGTATTTTTCTCTATCAAATGGATCGTAAACCCCTTCAATCATCTCTAATTCTTCTCGCAACTCAGCAGCAGGTTGTTCTCCAATAATTTCATCAAGTTGCTTGTCTTGGATATCTGAAATACTTACTACATCCTCTGCTATTTTCGTCTTGTTTGCGGAAAACAAATTAAGTCCTTTCTGATAAATATTGTATACGCCTTGAAATCTATCTCCCATACCAATTGGCCATGTTAGAGGTCGTACACGAATGTCTAACGCTTTTTCTAATTCATCTAATAATTCAAAGGATTCTTTCCCGTCCCTATCCATTTTATTGATGAAAATAATAACAGGTGTTTTACGCATGCGACATACCTCCATCAATTTTTTAGTCTGTTCCTCCACCCCATTCGCACAATCTATAACGAGAATCACGCTATCTACAGCAGTTAACGTTCTAAAAGTATCTTCTGCAAAATCTTTATGTCCCGGTGTATCAAGAATATTAATCTGGCGACTGTGGTATTCAAATGCCATCACAGAGGTTGCAACAGAAATACCTCTTTGCTTTTCAATCTCCATGAAATCAGAGGTAGCTGTTTTTTTTATTTTGTTATTCTTTACAGCACCTGCAGTTTGAATGGCACCACCAAAAAGCAAAAGCTTTTCAGTTAAGGTGGTTTTTCCAGCATCTGGGTGAGAAATTATCCCAAAGGTTCGTCTTTTCTCTATGGCTTCGGCATGTTTCATCTGTAAACAAAAAAAGACTGCCTGAGCAGTCTTTACATTTTATAATCAATAATTAAAATACTTCGTTTGCAGAAAAATGAAATTTCCCTTCGATGTCTGCATTTTCGTCTGAATCAGAACCATGTACTGCATTTCGACCTTTACTCTCAGCATAGGCTTTTCTAATTGTTCCTTCTGCTGCCTCTGCAGGATCTGTAGCACCGATTAAAGCACGAAAATCAGCAACTGCATTTTCTTTTTCTAAAATGGCCGCCACAATTGGACCAGAAGTCATGTATTCAACAAGCTCACCATAGAAAGGTCTTTCTGCGTGAACTTCGTAAAATTTCATAGCTTGTTCCGTTGATAATCTCGTGTATTTCATCGCTTTAATTTCGAAACCAGCTTTGATTATCATGTCAATAATCTTTCCCATATGCCCATTCTCCACTGCATCTGGTTTTAACATCGTAAATGTTCTGTTTGTAGCCATTCTTATCCTATTTTGGGTGCAAAGTTACGTATTTATTCTGTTTTCTTTAAAACGTGTTTATAATTACAGGTAATATTTCTTAATTGTAACGATGTCAATACTTAACTTTATAGATGTAAACTATTAACATGTATTACAAGATCTTTGTGTTAGCTTTCTTTATTTATTCTTGTCATGACAATGAAAATGCTCATTCTAACAATAAGTCACACAAACAAATGAGAGCTTCTGAGTCTCAATCGGGGCAAAATAAAATCAAAGAAAATGAAATTAAAAAACAATCCGTTATAATAAGTTCTAATAATAAGAAAAGAACCTTTCCCAAAGCAAAAAAAAAACAATCACTTGCATACAGCTCTAATTCAATAAATACTAAAAAGCCAAGAAAAGAAATCGCAAATAAAAATCGAGATATAAATAATGAGTATCAGCAAAAGAAGGAAAAATGGAATGCATTTTACTCAGAGGACTCCACATGGCTTGATCTGTATGAAACCACTGAATCAAGTTTTATAAAAGGCTGTGAGCATGAATTTATTAAAAACCCCAACCTCATAAACACTATTAATAAACCATTTTTAGTAAACTTGTTTTCTAGGAAAATGGAAAAATTATTTTATAATTCTCCATCCTTTATCCAATTTTCCACTGATAGATTTAGGACAAGTGAGGCATTCGCTAGACTTCAAACCAAGTGGAATATTCCTGATTAATCCGGATTTTGTTTTACTCAATTGCGTAATTTTGTAACATGACGTTAAAACAAGTTCCGCTTTCATTGATTAATTCTATGAACAAAAATACGCTCATGGAAGCATTAGGGATTGAATGCGTGGAATTAGGAGAAGACTATGTTCGAAGCCGAATGCCTGTAGATCACAGGACACATCAACCTATGGGGTTATTACATGGGGGAGCAAGTGCTGCTTTGATTGAAAGTATTGGATCGATGGGTTCAACTTTACTAATCGATTTAGACAAATATCAACCCGTTGGATTGGAAATTAACTGTAACCACGTAGGTGGAATAACAAGTGGGGCAGTTATTGCTACGGGTAAAATTGTTCATGCAGGAAAACGTTCTCATGTCTGGCAAGTTGATGTTCATGAGGAACATACAAGTCGTTTAATATGTACAGGTAGATTGACTGTAATGATCATCGAGAAAAAATAACATGCTGCTTTATCGATTTCCAGGAAAACAAATTCAAAGAAAAAGCGGTCGTTTTGTACCATGTAGATCAACGGAACTCGAAGGTTTTGTTCTATCTTCATTTTCAGGAGGTAAATACTGGCGTTTTATAGAGGATGATTCTTCCGACGTCTTGCATTCAGAAAGCCTTATTCCATTAGTACAAACCAAGGAACAATATATCCTCAAAGCAGATCAATTGATTAATGCTATTCGCTCACTTGGACTTAAAAAAGTGGTATTATCGAGAGTTTCCACTGATTCATTTGACGTTAATAATTCAAAGGAACTTTTTCATTTGTTAGAAGAAACATATCCGAATGCGTTGGTGTATTTTTTCTCTGATAATGAGTTAGGAACATGGATTGGAGCCACTCCAGAGATTATCTTCGAACAACATGGAAATTGCGGGGTTACAACATCCCTTGCGGGCACAAAAAAAATTGGAGATAAAAGTGAATGGACGGAAAAAGAAAAGTTAGAACAAGACTACGTTTCACTTTTTATTAAGGAAACATTGAATCATGAAAACATAGGTAATTTGGAAGTCCACGGTCCCTATGAATATATAGCTGGACCAGTAAAACATTTGAAAACCGATTTCCTTTTTGAATGCTCTCATATGAAGGGAAAAGAACTTCTTCTCGGCTTGCATCCTACTCCCGCCGTGTGTGGTCTACCAAAGGATTTTGCAGCTGAAATCATTAATCAAATTGAAGAGCATGAAAGAGAATTGTATACTGGTTTTATTGGCGAATTCAGTGAGGATACCGCAAAAATTTATGTGAATTTACGTTGCGCTAAAATTTCAAATGGCGCTATTCACTATTTTCTCGGTGGTGGTTTTACAAAAGATTCAAATGCTGAGGCAGAATGGGAGGAAACTGAAAATAAAAAGAAAACAATCGCCGACCTTCTCGAAATGTTGTAAATTTGTATATGCTTACGAGCGATAAAGAAGTCGTACAATTAATCGTTGATCAATGCAAGTTGCACAACGTTAAAACCCTAGTTTTTTCCCCTGGATCGAGAAATTCACCATTGGCAATTGCATTTGATGAAGACAAATTCTTTCGAACATTTGTAATTCACGATGAGCGATCTGCCGCCTTTTTTGCTCTTGGTATTGCTCAAGAAAAAAAAGAATTGGTTGCTATTTGTTGTACCTCAGGTTCAGCTTTATTAAATTATTATCCTGCTGTAGCTGAAGCATTTTATCGAAATATACCTTTATTAGTTATTTCAGCAGATCGACCTTCCGCATGGATTGATCAGGGGGATGGTCAGACAATCCTTCAACAAAAAGTTTTTGAGCTTCATTCACATGGATTTCTTCAACTTGAAGATGCCGTTTTGGATACAGAAAAACTTTGGTACTATCAAAGAGAAACTTCCATTCTTTTCAATAAACTTAAAAGAGGACCTTTTCACCTAAATGTCGCGCTCAGGGAACCGCTCTATTCCACAGTTGTTAAGTCTAAAGAATATGGAAGAAAAATCTCTTTTTTTACTTCAAATAACAAAATATCAGCTATTGATATTGATGTAATTAAAGACAAATTAAAGTCGAAAAAAATCATGGTGATTTGCGGTCAAATGAACGAAACCCCATTGCTTCTTTCGAAACTTATTGATTTCTCTATAAATACCGGTGCCATCGTACTTGCGGAGCATACTTCCAACTTAAATGACGAGCGATTTATTTCATGCATCGACCGTACGCTCAATGGTATAGATTCCAAAACCGCTTATGAACCAGAAGTGCTCGTTCACGTTGGAGATGCGATCGTATCCAAACGAATAAAATCATTTCTTAGGGAAATACCTAATTTAGAGGTTATTCGCATTTCCAATGAAACTAATCCTCAAGACACTTTCCAGCATTTAAGCTTGCACATTTCAATCGAACCTGTGGATTTTTTCGATCAATTCAAAAATTACGAAACGACCAATACTTCTAATTTTTACGGAAAATGGAAACAAATAGATGTTCAAGCGAAGGATAAAATTGATTCAATCACCTCGTCACTTAAAGGTCTAAATGATTGGTATTCCTTCTACTTGATTCATCAGTACTTGAAGGAGAATACAGTGGTTCACCTTGGTAATAGTTCCGTTGTTCGATACGCTCAACTTTTTGATATGGTGAAAGGTTGTCTGTATTATGCCAACAGAGGCACTAGTGGAATTGATGGTTCATTTAGTACGGCGGTTGGCTCAGCAGTAGCAAGTCCGGATAAACATCATCTTTTCATTTCAGGTGACATTTCCTTTATTTATGATCATAATGCCCTGTGGATTGAAAATTTCCCTTCCAATCTTCGAGTTATAATTTTAAACAATTCGGGAGGTGGAATTTTCAGGATAATTGAAGGTTCGAAAGATTCTGAAAAAAACTCCAGGTATTTTGAAGCTTCACATCAACAACTTGCAGCCCCTATAATTAGCGGTTTTTCCAAAAGTGTTCAGCAACTTACAAATGTGTCCAATATAGATATTCACTTGAGTACTTTTTTAACTTTTGAAGAAACGTCTTGTCAGTTCCTAGAAATTATAACTGAAAGCGATTCTAATGCACCGATTTTATCTAACTTCTTTAAATTATTGAAATGATTCACGATTTTTTTGATATATTCTTTACTTGGCAAGGATGGTTTTATTTACTGATACTTTCTTTACTTGAAATTGTTTTAGGAATTGATAATATCATATTTATTAGTATAGTTACCGATCATTTAGAAGCAAAAGAAAAACGCAAAGCGCGCAATTTAGGATTGTCCATTGCCTTGATATTCCGTTTAGTATTGTTGGGTACTGTTTCCTACATAATGCATTTAGTGGAACCCCTTTTTTCAATTGGAAATATCGGTTTTTCAGGACAAAGTATCATTTTGATTCTTGGAGGACTTTTCTTGATTTACAAAAGTATTGCAGAAATGCATAAAAGTATTTCCGGTGAAGAAAATCATGCAAACGCAAAAAAAGGAAAGCTTAGCACTATAATTACACAAATAGTTTTAATAGATATAGTCTTTAGTTTTGACAGTATAATTTCGGCAATTGGTATGACCAATGGATTGGAAAAAGAAGTTATGCATAACCCTATGGCGATTATTGTTTTTGCCATTATTATATCTATGATTATCATGCTTCTGTTCGCTAAACAAATCGGTGATTTTATTCACGATTATCCAACTATTAAAATGATTGCCTTAAGCTTTTTGGTGGCTATAGGAATGCTACTAATCGCAGAAGGATTTGGACAAGAATTCCCCAAAGGATACATCTATTTTGCGTTGGTTTATGCACTTATTGTTGAAATCCTCAACATTAAAATGCGAAAGAAAACTGGTAAATGACAGAAACAGAAGCTTTCGCCATAATTGGATGCAACTCATTGGATGAATTAGAAGATCAATTAGAACTACTCATTTTTAGTGTAAAGCAAAAAATAATAACGAAGCCATTTCATTCAAAAGTCTTTAAAAAATATTCAGATGAAATTATTCGCTACAAAGAGGCTGTTTCCACGATAAAGAAAGACCCTAGCTTCATGGTTGTCCAAGTAGCATTCAATACCTTAAGTGATAAAAATCCTACAACACTAATTGAGAATTTCCTTGAGCAGAAACAAAATTCGCTACTTGCCATAGCAAATTCAACTAACTTTTTCATATTAGAGTCTAATTTAAATTTGTACCTCATGCTACATCAGAATTGGATCTCTAGTTGGTTGAAATACATAGAATTAAACGTGTCATCTCAGCAGTTACCAAGACCCTATATAGACGACATGCAATGGGTACGTTTTAAGCAATTAATTGTGGTCAGTGATTTAAATAGTTGGGAATTATTGACTTCTAAAGAGAAAAAATCTGCCGAAATCGAAGATTTGCTTGAAAAAATTAGTTCTTATTTTCATCATCTTACCAAATAGCATAAGGTTATTAGGTCGAATATCCCATTAACTAAAAGTACGTTTTTCCAAGGGTTTTCAGGTTTTAAAAAATAGAAAGGAATCACTAGTAGAGTGCAAAACAACAAGTGAGAGTACATGAAAAAATCTAACTGAACGGTAATAGCCAAAACGATTATAGTTAGCATCCATAAGTACTTTCTTTCCGACCCAACAACAAACCAATTAATTATGGCCATCGTGAGAAACGTATGAGCTAGTAATTTGCTAATTTGGATGTAGGGATTTTCGAAATAGGTTTCAGTTTCGTTAAAGTCGATAAAAAAACTCATAACGAATGGATTACTGATGAGTTTCAGTTGAACATATAAAAGGAAAAATACAGCTCCAATTCCAAGTGATTTTAATGATTTTTTCTGATATTGAATGATAAATACCGACAAAGTTACTACCCAAAGAATTGGGTCAAAAAGCGGAAATGGGAAAAGTACTTTTTGGTAACTGATATACAATGAAAGTGTATACAGCCCAACAGAAAGCAGAGCTAAAAAGGCAACCCTTCCTTCTTTCGTCATAATTTTAGGGATTCGTAGATATAATCAAACGTAGAAAGAATTTCAGGTTGACCGTCCACAATGGCTATGTTGTGTTCAAAGTGGGCACTGGGTTTCCCGTCAGCTGTAACTATTGTCCATTTGTCTGGAAGAGTCATTACTTTTTCCGTTCCCATGTTTATCATAGGTTCAATGGCGATAGTCAAGCCATTTTGAATTTTTTTACCTCTTCCTCTTTTTCCATAATTCGGTACTTGAGGCTCCTCGTGTAAACTCTTTCCTAAACCGTGTCCAACCAAATCACGAACCACACCGTATCCATGGCTCTCTGCATGCTGCTGAATAGCCCAACCAATATCTTCTATTCGATTTGAGGTAGTGCATTGTTCAATTCCTAAATATAAACATTCTTTGGTGACTTTTAGAAGATTTTTAACCTCCGGAGCTACCTCACCTACTTCAAAAGTGTACGCATGATCTCCATAATAACCCTTGTAAAGGGAGCCACAATCCACAGAAACAATATCACCTTCTTGAAATGGCCGATCAGTTGGTAAGCCATGTACAACTTGTTCATTAACTGAAATCAAAAGAGTGCTAGGACAACCATAAAGCCCAAGAAAACCGGGCAAGGCGTGTTGTGAACGAATATACTCTTCAGCTTTTTTATCTAATTGTCTTGGTGTGTTTCCTGGTTTAATGTCTTTTGCAATTAATCCTAGCGTTCTGCTGACAATTTGCGCAGCCTCTTTCATTATGGCAATTTCTTCGGACGTTTTGTATTTGATCATGAACTTATTAAAAAATGTCATCGGCAAAGATAGAAATTTAAAAAGGAAGACTAGCGAGCCATTTCATGGTATCTATGTTATCCGCATAATCATCTACTTTTGGCTTTTGAGCTAATCCGAAAGGATTAAATCCATGACCTATTATACATTGGATTTCGTGCTCATTGAGTTTAATGTATTCTTGAACTTCTTCAGTATTTTTGTATTCATGGTAATATAACATTCCAATTGGAGCGTGAAGGTCTTGTGTCTTTTTCAGTAGCAAAAAATTGTTATCAAAAATTACCTCAAGGTTCATAAGATGAATCGCTTTGTTATAGTCGTAGTTATTACCATATTTCTTATTTTGAATTACATTCGAAAAAGAAATTATCTCCTGAAAAAATATATCAAAGTTATACTCCACAGGAACGCAGAGATGCGTAATATTTCGACACCCTCTTCCGAAATATTGAAAGATATCGTTACCAAGTAATTTAAGTTCTTCTTTTGTTTCCGATCCTGTTACAATCGCGATTGATGTTCGATGCCCTCTAAATAAATGTGGCTTCGAAGAAAAATACATTTGAAATGCTTGGTTTGATTGCTGATCTCCAGTTGCAATAATGGCATCAAATTCACCAATTTTACGATCGGAAAAGGTAATTCTATCACTATAAAATGGCGCTATAAATGTTATGTAATCAATTAATGCTGGGATTAAAATATCATCTTGTGAACTTAATTTTACTTTCGCATGAAATCCAGACAATAATACACAAAGTAAATCGTGAAATCCAACCATCGGAATGTTTCCCGCCATAATAATAGCAATAGTTTTTTCCTTATTTTTTATATGCGAATAGTTCGATAGCCATTTTTTCAAAGTTTCTTTTTGCAACCACGATGAAATTTCATCGAGAGAATTCCGCACTTCAGCATCTTCAAACCATCCGTTTTTGTAAAAGGATTTTTCAATTCTCGTTTCAAACGAAAGGTATTGTTCTTCAGATATAAAACTTATTCCAGAATTCCACTTTTCCTTATCCGCATGCGCCTTTAGAATTTTCCCAAGTTCGCTCCAAGCTGTTAGTTGTTGTTCTATCGTCATAATATTCCTCAAAAAAACTACTTTTTGAACAAAAAATGACAATTAGCGTTGCTATATTTGTAAAAAAATTTCTGAGATGGCTATAATGATTACGGATGAGTGTATTAATTGCGGAGCTTGCGAGCCTGAATGTCCAAATAACGCAATATACGAAGGAGGAGCTGAATGGAAATATTCCGATGGTACCTCTTTGAAAGGAATAATCACGACATTGGATGGAAATGAACTATTAGCAGATCATCCCCACGAGCCTGTAAATATGGATGTATATTACATAACGCATGACAAGTGTACGGAATGTGTGGGTTTTCACGATGAACCTCAGTGTGCCGCAGTATGTCCCGTAGATTGTTGTGTTGATGATCCAGATTATAGAGAATCTGAAGATGAATTACTCGCAAAGAAATCATTTATGCACCTTTAGCAGCATGAAGACTATCTACATTGTAAAAGCCTCAGTTTTTACTTTGGTAGTTCAATTTTACTTAATCCATTTTTTTTCACAACAACCAAGTTTTAAACTCATCAATTTAAATCTGGTAGGTGTAAATACGGAAACTAATGTTCAAAATATACAACGTATTCAACGCTACTATGAAAAAGCAGGAATACGCATAAACATTGCAACACAGAAGATAATTACTTTAGATTCACTGAAAGTTCCGAGACTTTCAAATTCGAATTATCCCAACTATTTAATGTTGGAACTAATTAGAAGTTATCAATCTGCAAATCCAAAACCAACATCGAATACCCTTACTTTATTTTGCCTACCAAAATACAATAGTCTACCTCTAATTCAAAGTTTTGCAGAGTTGGGTTATGCGTTTTACGAGAAGAATTACTTTGATGATAAGAGTATTTTGTCTTGTGCCTCGGGAAGTCTTGGCGTGAATCATACTCCCGACAGTTCGCTTTTTATATCAGACAGTTCAGCTATTTATAAATTGCGCCTCGCCAACATTAATTATTCAACAGAATATTCTCTGTTTAAAAACATTGAAGAAACAGGATTGACAGCCTACTACATTTGGGAAGAAGATGAAAATGGAATTATTCAATACGATCCAAACAATCCATTATTGTATATAAAAAGAGGAAAAAAGGAAAATTATGGAGTTAAGTATTTGGATCCCGGTAATTGGTTTTTCAAACCATTCACAATCCTTCTGGATACTAAAATTTGTCCAGCGCACATTACAGTCATAATAATTACAATTTTTGGATTATTTTTCTTCTATAGGATTTTAAAAAGATTATCGAAAGATAGAAAATGGATGGTAAAAATAAGTGTTTGGGTGCTTCGTGTTTCATCTCTAGTTTTTTCAATATTTGTAATCGGACTTAGCTTTTACCTAATCAATCTTTATTACACAAAAAATTATGTGATTGAAACCGAAATTCAAGAATTTGATAAGTCAGTAAGGTCATCGAGTATTTTAGCCAAGGTTCAAGATAAATTATTGTTCGAGAATGACACGACTCCAAGTTTAGGATCTCAAATTTTTAGAAAAAAGAAGGATGAATGGTATTTACAGCGGAATATGCCTGTTTTAATTTTTCAATTAAATCATCAAAATGAACTTAAATTCAAAGAAGGTTGTAATGCCTTGACCTATAAAAATGACACATTAATTCGAGATGTTCAAAATCACTTTATTAAAATTGAGCGTATAAATGATGACGATGAAGTAATCGCTGAGCGAATATTTAACTACCAAGGAAAGGAAATTTTCTCAACAGAAATCTCCGTCGAAAAACCTGGTAAAAAAATAGTATTATTTGTAAATGGTTACCGCTCCCCTTTTCTTACTTCAGATGAATTTTCTCGTTCTGTGATGCTGAAACGTATTATAGAAAACAAAACAGAAATACCTCGTACTAACAATAAAATAAACAGTTTTGATATCTTTGAATATTGGAATCCATGGGACAGATTTGACGATCGATTTATAGCGAAACTTCAACCTCACGAGGTCTACTATGCAGACGGCCACCATCCCATCCGAACTTCTAATTATGGTTTAACAAATATTCCAAGTTATATTTCACTGATTAATAATCTTGGGGATTTGTCTTATTTTTATTTCGCAGCATCAAATTACCCTGGTGTATGTTCAGATCTGAATAAGCATTCTTGCAAATATGTGACTCTTCCTAACATCGGAGTAAAAAACACTTGGGAGCTTTTACCTTCTTACATTAATTATTCGGGCTTTAATGAAAGAAGAACAAGTGGAGTTATTGCGGGAAAAAACCTTGCTCAATTAATGAACCGAGATAATACGAGTATTCAGCCAAAAGACACACTCTATATTATTTGTCATAGTATGGGATTTGCCTATGCGCAAGGTATTATTGAATCGCTACGTGGGAAAATTAATTTCGGAGGTTATTATATTTTTAGTCCTGAAAACCCTTCTGCAGGCCGAGTAAACCCGTTAGAATGGGATGAAGTTTGGCAATACGGATCGAACGAAAATATAGATGAATGTTTACAAGATGGAATTGCTCCTCAAAAGGCGATTAAAGGACTTGAAAAAAATAGGGTGTTTTTCCCGAGAAGTATTTACCCAAAACTTGGATATACAGGAAGTCACTTTATAGGCAACTTCACATGGATATTCGATTTAGACAATACGCAAGATGGTCACATTAGACCTCAATAGCTTCATCCCATTTTTTAAGTAATATAGAAGCAATATGACCACCAAAACCAAACGTATTGCTCATAATAAAATCTATTTGCTTCTTTTTAGGATTTAACTGAGGTACATCGAAAAATTGAAAAGGCTCTTCAATCGTGTTGGTGTTTATTGTTGGAAGAACACATTGTTCTTGAAGTGAAATTACAGAAGCTATAGCTTCAATTGCACCAGCGGCACCTAAAAGATGTCCAGTCATTGATTTTGTTGCACAAAGCGATAAATTTTCAACACCACCGAAAAGTGTTGCAACTGCTTTAAGTTCAGAAGTATCTCCCAAAGGAGTAGAAGTCGCGTGCATGTTGATACAAGAAACTTGATTGGGCTTTATTTGCGCTTCTTCTAATGCCAATTTCATACCTAAAATGGCTCCAGCACCTTCGGGATGAGTTCCAGTTAAATGATAGGCATCTGCAGCCATTCCTCCTCCAACAATTTCGGCTAAAATAGTAGCTCCTCTTTTTCTGGCATGAGCAAGTTCTTCAACAATAAGAGCACCAGCACCTTCCCCCATCACAAAACCATCGCGAGATGGGTCGAAAGGACGTGAAGCCGTCTTTGGGCTGTCATTCCTGGTAGATAAGGCTTTTGCTGATGAAAAGCCTCCAATTGCTGAAGGGTTGATTGGCGCCTCTGAACCGCCAGAAATAATGACGTCTGCTTTGTTCCATTTTATGTAGTTAAACGCTTCAATTAAAGCCGTATTTGAAGTAGCACAAGCAGAAACGGGGCAAAAATTAACCCCTCTCAAACCGTATTTAATCGAAATAATTCCTGAGGCAATATCAACTAAAATTCTCGGAATAAAATAAGGGGTGAATCTAGGAGTTCCGTCACCTTGTGCGTACTCCATCATCTGATCATAAAAAGTTTGTATTCCCCCATTTCCAGAACCCCAAATTACGCCAATCCGATCGCGGTTAAGTTTTTCAAAATCGAGATTAGCTTGTTTCACTGCCTCATCAACAGACACTAATGCATATTGAGAGAACAAATCGTATTTACGTACTTCTTTTGAATCAAAATGATCTAAGGCATGGTAATTTTTTAATTCACAAGCGAAAGATACTTTAAAGTTGGAGGTATCAAATCGAGTAATGGATCCTGCCCCACTTTCTCCGTTTAGTAATCCAATGGTATAATCTGCTACAGAATTCCCTATGGGCGTAAGTGCACCCATTCCTGTAATTACAACCCTTCTCATTTGTCTAAACCAAATTTATCGTATTCTTTTGATTTCAACACAGTAATGGCTTTTTGCAATATCTCATTGTCCTCGTTATAAATTTCATACATTTCATTTGACGAGAACAAATCTTGAGCTACCAATGATTTTAAGCGGAGTTTTATGATGTTTTCACTTATTTTATATTGTTCCTCGTTGAAAATTAAATCTGATTTTTCTTTTTTAACATATTCGAAGAATACATCCATGAAATTTTTATCACAACTAAATTTTTTCTTGAAGTCGGCAAATGATGAGAAATTAGATTTCAGGGTAGCCCTATTTTCATTTACATAATTATAGCAAAATGTATTAATGAGTCCAGATTGTACCAAAGAACTGTAATACTTAGTAACGGTTGCTGTATCTAAAGGAACGAAAACATCTGGCATAATTCCGCCTCCAGCATACACTAATCTCTTTTTATTAAGTGTATAATACTTTAAAGAATCAGGTAATTTAATTGAATCTGCATTCGTGAATTCACCATTTAGAAAGCGCTGAGTTATATCTTTCTTATATGTTTCAGGATCATCATATGGCTTTTGAATAAAACGACCAGCAGGCGTGTAATAACGTGCAACTGTAAGACGAATTTCCGATCCGTCACTTAATCCCATTGGTCGTTGTACCAATCCTTTCCCAAAAGTTCTTCGCCCTATTACCAATCCCCTGTCCCAATCTTGTATTGCTCCTGAAAGAATCTCACTTGCAGAGGCAGAATACTCATCCGTCAAAATCACCAATTTCCCTTTTTCAAACATGCCGGATTTACTCGCTTTTCTATCTTCTCTTGGGTAAGCCCTTCCTTGCGAATACACGATGAGTTTGTTTCCTGATAAAAATTCATCTGCTAAACGATGTGCTGCT
Source organism: uncultured Lishizhenia sp. (assembly GCA_964559685.1). Taxonomy (GTDB): domain Bacteria; phylum Bacteroidota; class Bacteroidia; order Flavobacteriales_D; family Crocinitomicaceae; genus UBA952. Next base: position 20,573 of record CAZLHR010000014.1, on the reverse strand, counting down.
TCCAACAAGCCTCCTCCATTTCCTTGCAAATCAAAAATCAAGCTTTTCATTCCTTCTGCTTTCAAAGAATTCATGGCATCTTGAACTTCTTGAACTGTAGTTTTTGAAAACGCATTCAATTTGATGTAACCAATCTCCTTATCAATCATGTAGTAAGTATCTACCGAATGAACTGGGATTTTATCACGTGTTACCGTGAAATCTAACAATTGCGCCTGACCTCTTCTCAAAATCGAAATGGTGACTTTTGTTCCTAATTCACCCATTAATTTTGAACGAACCTCATCGTTTTTAAGACCAATTCCGGCAATATTATTCCCCTCTACCTTCACGATTTTGTCTCCGGGTAAAACTCCTAGTTTTTCACATGGACCACCAGGAATTGTTGCCACAACATTTAAGGTGTCTTTAATGAGTTGAAAACGAATTCCAACACCGACAAAGCTACCATTTATTGAAGTTTGAGCCTCCGCCAACTCTTCTTTCGGTATAAAGGAAGAATGTGGGTCTAATTTCTCTAGCATCGCAATAATTGCCGCTTCACTTATTTTTTTTTGGTCTACAGAGTCGACATAATACCTATTAATATTATTAAATACTTCGTTTACTCTGTAAACTTCGGACTGCCCAAATGCGGTAAAAAAACTAGCTAATAGTACTAGAATACTTGTCAATTTTATTGTCATTTTTAAAAATTTATCTGTTAAAACGAAAAAAACAAAAATAGTTATATAGAATTGTTCTGCATCCTTTTTTTTGAATAATCGTTAAAGATTTGAGCAGCGTGCAATTGTTTTTAACTTTGAATAAAAAACGTCTTTGAAAAAAAAGCAATTAGTAATTAAAAGAACGCGTCAATCCTTTAGGGTATTAAAATATATTATTCTAGGTTTGATTAGTCTTATTCTTTTATACCTGATTGTTTCGTTTATACTCTCGAGGTTCTCAATTAGTGGAGAAGACGAAGAAAATTCAACTATTGAAATCTACATTGTAAATACTGGTGTTCATACTGATTTTGTTCTGCCTAAAAAAAATACCATAGTAAATTGGGATACTATATTTCCTCACGAAAACACAAAAGAAAAGGACACTTCATTAAATTTTGTAGCTGTGGGATGGGGAGATAGAAATTTCTTTCTCAACACACCAACCTGGGACGATTTAACGTTATCCACCGCACTGAATGCCACATTCGGTTTAGGTTCAGCAGCTTTACACATTAATTATTACAAAAAGGTTCCTACCAATTTTGAATACAAGCGCATATTTATTAGTGAAAATCAATATAGAAAACTCGCTGATTTCATTTTGAATAATGCCGTAATGGAAAAGAATAAGCCTAAAGTCATTACACCGCCACATCCCGAAATTTTACAATCGAACGATGCATATTATGAATCACCGGGCAGTTACGGGTTATTTTACACCTGTAACACCTTTATAAATCAAGGTTTAATTGCCTCGGGCAAAAGAGCGGCATTATGGACTCCATTTGCAGGTGGTATTTTTGATCAATATGAAGAATAGGCAAATCTTTCTAAGCTTACTTCTGTGCTTCTTTTTGCATGATTTCCATTCTCAAAACCACTATGTTATTTTTGTCAATGGTTACCGAGGGTTAAATATTGATGACTATACGACAGACGGAAGAATAATTGACCCAAATATAAAAACTTCGGTTCATTCTGACTCAAGTTTTAAAAGCGACGACTGGATAATTGGTTATTGGAGTCCTGGAAATCTATACTTTGATGACACTATTCTCTCGAGGTATAAGAATGCATATCCGCTGTACATAGATGGTCATCACCCAATAAGTAGTTCCGTGCATCGAACTAAAAGAAGTCTAGTTGCCAGCTATTTAAATTCAAGAATTTTCTTTTTTTGTCGTAATCCAAAAGGAATTTTATACAGAAAATCTTCTGGTGATGGCTTTAATCTAAGAGTTGAAAATGGTAAAAAAATCGGGCGAAAATTGAAGGAAAACTATTTTACTCATGATGACTCTAAAATAACCATTGTCTGTCATAGTATGGGTTTTGCTGTTGCGCTGGGTATTTGTGAGGTCTTAAAAGAAAATGTAGAATTTCAAGATTTTATTATTCTTTCACCCGAAGGAGCTGATAACGCGCGATTCGATTGGGAGAGATTTCAGCATGTTTGGCATTATTCTTCATCATGGAAAAACAATCGTTACCGATTTGTTTGTCAACAAGATGGTATAGCGCCCCAAGTTCCAATTTACGGGCTGAAAAACACAAGTACTACAGGGATAATTGGAGTCCCATCTCGTTCAAAACAAGTTAAACTTGGGTTTTACAAAAGCCATCACCTTTCTTATTATCATTGGTTTTTTGATATTAGAAAGGGAGAGCTTGGTTATTTTGGGGACTATTAACCTCTACCTATTGAAAACTGTTTATTAACCATGTAAATTTACCTTCTTAAGGTTTTAATTTTACCTTATGATAGAAAAATCGGTCGATTTAAAAAGCTATAACACTTTTGGCATCTCTGTATTATGTAATGAATTTGCAACATTTTCGTCTCACGAAGATATTTCTGAAATATTAGCGCATAAAGAATCAAAAGAGCTACTTGTACTTGGTGGAGGCAGCAATGTCTTGTTCACCAAGAATTTTCAAGGTATTGTTTTAAAAAATGAAATTAAAGGAGTTTCACTTATTTCAGAAACTGAAAGTGATGTAATAGTTAAATGCGGAGCAGGTGAACAATGGCACTCTTTTGTTCTTCGCATGATTGAAAAAAATTACGCTGGAATAGAAAATCTATCCCTAATTCCAGGGAGCGTTGGCGCAAGTCCTATGCAGAACATTGGTGCTTATGGTGTAGAAATAAAGGATGTTTTCCATTCTTTAGAGGCATTTCATATACCTACAGGTGAAACACATACATTTGACGCTAACGATTGTTCTTTTGGATACCGTGAAAGTGTTTTTAAACGAGCACTTAAGAATCAATACATCATAACATCGGTATCATTTATTTTAGCTAAAAATGGAAAGGTTAATACATCTTATGGAGCGATTGAATCAGAATTGGCAAAAATGAGCGTTTCCAATCCTACCATACGTGACATCAGTAATGCTGTCATTTCTATAAGATCTTCAAAGCTTCCTGACCCAAAAAAACTTGGAAATGCGGGTTCATTTTTTAAAAATCCAGTAATGGAAAAAACACAACTTGAAAAAGTATTAACAATTTATCCTGATGCACCACACTACCCGACCGGTAACCAGCAAGTGAAAATCGCCGCTGGATGGCTCATTGAAAAATGCGGTTGGAAAGGAAAAACTTTGGGGACATGTGGCGTTCATTCTTTGCAAGCACTTGTTTTAGTTAACTATGGAGGAAGCACGGGTCAGGAAGTATTAAATCTTTCAACTCAGATCGTTCAAGATGTATACAATACCTTTGGAATTGAGTTAGAAAGAGAAGTCAATATTATCTAAGGTCTTAATTATATGATTACCTTTGTTCAACTAGGATTTACACATGAAAATTTCATATAATTGGTTAAAAGAGTTTGTAGACTTTTCATTCACTCAAGAAGAATTGTCTGAAATTCTAACAAATACGGGTCTCGAAGTAGAAAGTGTTGAAAAAATTGAAGCTGTTAAAGGTGGATTAGCTGGTGTTATTGTTGGCGAAGTAATGAGTTGCACTAAACATCCTGATGCAGACAAACTAAATGTCACAGAGGTATTTACGGGTAATGAAACTCTTCAAATAGTTTGTGGAGCACCAAATGTTGCACAAGGACAAAAAGTACTGGTCGCTACTGTTGGATGTACCCTATACCCTACACCTGAGGAACCTTTTTCCATCAAGAAAGCCAAAATACGAGGTATTGAATCAAATGGGATGATTTGCGCAGAGGATGAGTTAGGAATCGGAAAAGATCATAACGGAATAATGGTCTTACCTAAAGAAACTCAACCCGGAACCTTAGCTTCCTCCTATTTCAACTTTTCAGATGATTATATCTTCGAAATCGGATTGACACCTAATCGAGCTGATGCAATGGGACATATCGGTGTTGCGCGAGATATCGCTGCATATCAAAACTTTCACCTTAAGAAAAAAAGTATCGTAAATAATCCAATTGTAGATAAGATTGAATTTCCGACAAAAAATGATCAAGTAAAAGTTTCAATATTAGATGATAACTGTTTGCGCTACATAGGTGTTAAGATTTCTGGAATTACGGTTTCTCCTTCTCCAGAATGGTTGCAGCAAAGATTGCGTTCTATTGGAGTAGCTCCCATAAACAACATTGTTGATGTTACCAATTACGTGATGCGTGAATTAGGTACACCCATTCATGCATTTGATGCTAAAATACTGGGCAACAAAATCGTCGTTAGAACTGCTAATCAAAATGAAACTTTAATTACATTAGACAAAATCCAAAGAACTTTTAAGGGTGGTGAATTAGTGATATGTGATGATAATTCGCCAGTTTGCATTGCTGGTGTTTTAGGAGGTTTTGAAAGTGGTGTATCTCAAAATACCACTGAAATATTTCTTGAGTCTGCTGTATTTGATATGACTTCTGTTCGAAAAACCGCACGACTTCACGGGATAAACAGCGACGCAAGTTTTCGCTTCGAACGAGGTGTTGACAAAACGCTTACGGAGTTAGCAATAAAGAGAGCGTGTCAACTGATTACCGAGTTAACAGGAGGAAAAATTGCCACATCTCTTATTGATCAAACTAAAGTGCCATCCCATCAAAATAAAATTACTTTTTCTCCGAAAGAAATCAACACAATTCTCGGAACCAATATTTCTGATGCAGATCTTGAGGGAATCTTATCGTCATTAGATTTTGAAATCACTAAAGAAAATGATCTTTGGACCGCAATTGTTCCATTCTATAGAATTGACGTAGAAAGAACTTGTGATCTTGCCGAAGAAGTATTAAGAATTTATGGTTTTAACAATGTTAATATTACAGACAGGATGAAAATTTCCATTCCAAAAAATGGTATTAAAGATTGTAAAAAAAGTATAGCATCGTTTCTTGTGAACAATGGTTTCTATGAAGCTATAAATAATTCAATGATAAGTTCATCTTTGAAAAATCTTTTTAATTCAAGACAATTTAGTTATAAAGAAATTGCTTTATTAAATCCATTAAGTAATGAATTAGACATGTTGAGAATGTCGCTCTTACCTGGATTACTTGAAAATATTAAGCATAACCAAAATAGACAAAATAACAACTTAAGATTATTTGAATTCGGAAAAGCCTATTATAAATCAAATAATAATTATGTTGAACGAAACCTAATTACTGCCGTAGTTACAGGTAATAAAATGGAAGAAAATTGGATTAATTCGAAAAATGAAGTCAATTTCTATTATTTGAAAGGTATTGTTGAGAATGTATTAGCTCAATTATCAACAGAGAATAGTTTTTTGACGCAAACTGAAAACAATGAAGATTTATTTTACGGAATAAAGTTTTTAATAAACGGAAGAACTATCGGTGAAATTGGAAAGATTCATGAATCAATATTAAAACACTACTCCATAAAGAAATCGGTTTATTATTTCGAATTTGACACTGATGAACTCAATGAAATATATAATCAAAATACAATTAAATATAAAGAACTTCCAAAAACATTTCAATTAAGAAGAGATCTCTCTATACTAATAAAAAATTCTGTTACGTTTGATGAAATAAAAAGTGCTCTCTTTGAAGTGGAAAATGTGATACTAAAGAACGTAAATTTATTTGACGTTTACAAAGATGAAACCATTCCTGATGGTTTTATTTCCTACTCTATTTCTTTATGGTTTCAGCACCAAGAGAAAACTCTAACAGATAAAATAATTGATTCTTTAATGATAAAAATAATGAATTGCCTCGAGAATAAATACGATGCAATAAGAAGATAATTGATTAATAACCTAAAATTTTAAGGTAATCCTCTGCGGTTTGTTCTTCACTGAACAATTGAGAATAGATCTTTCCATTTTCATCCCTATTAATCATTATGTGTTTAGGCTCCGGTATTAAGCAATGTTTTAAACCTCCAAAGCCACCTATCGTTTCTTGATAAGCCCCCGTATTAAAAAAACCTATATACAGTGTTTTCTCCTTATCAAATTTTGGCAAATATATGGCGTTGGAATGTTGCTCAGAATTATAGTAATCGTCGGAATCACATGTTAAACCACCAAGTAAAACGCGCTCATAATCGTCTTCCCAACGATTTATAGGCAACATAATAAAACGTTGATTAATTGCCCAGGTATCCGGAAGGTTGGTCATGAATGAGGAATCTATCATGTTCCATTTCTCCCTGTCATTTTGTTGCTTTTGATGAAGAATGCTAAAAATAGCACCTCCGCTTTCACCTACCGTAAACGAACCAAACTCGGTAAAAATATGTGGCTCCGGAATGTCGTTATCAGTGCAAACTCTTTTAACTTGCGTTAAAATCTCACGCACCATGTACGCATAATCAAAATCAAATGCCAAGGACTTTTTAATCGGAAAACCTCCTCCAATGTTGAGAGAGTCTAATTCTGGACATAACTTTTTTAGGTCACTATAAATTCTAAGACATTTCGTTAATTCGTTCCAGTAATAGGCTGTGTCGTTTATTCCAGTGTTTATGAAAAAGTGAAGCATTTTAACTTTCACTTGGGGATTTTCCTTGAGAATTTGTTTGTAAAAGGGTACGATTTCACGGTAACGAATGCCAAGTCGCGAGGTATAAAATTCAAACTTGGGTTCTTCCTCTGCTGCGATTCGAATTCCAATATTTAACTCTTTATTAGTTTTTGAAATTAAACTATTGAGTTCATCTATATTATCGACTACAGGCACCACCTTTAGGTTCTCTTCCTCAATCAATTTAACTATTTTGTTAAGATATAATTCAGGTTTATATCCATTGCAAATAACATATTTACCGGAAGTTAGCTTTCCTAAATTAAATAAATGATTTACGATATCAATATCAAATGCTGAAGAAGTTTCGATATGAACATCATTTTTTAAAACTTCATCTAAAACAAATGAAAAGTGATTGCTCTTTGTACAATACGAATAATAATACTTACCAGAATAACCCAAGTTATTTATTGCTTCACGAAACCATCCTTTAGCCCGCTGGATATTATTTGAAATCTGGGGTAAATAATTGAACTTAAGAGGCGTGCCGTACTCATCCACTAAACGCATCAAGTCAATACCATGAAAAAACAACCTGTCTTCACGTAAGTTAAACTCGTTCTGTGGAAAATCAAATGTCTGATCAATTAGGTCTATGTACTTAGTTCTCATTGCTTTTTGATGCTGTTTTTCTTACTTGTGTTGTTGTAGATAATTAACTAAATTTTCTAGCGGACGAGCTAAAACTCCGCCCCCTTGCCATAGTACGATAGGACGCTCAATAAGTTTCGGAAAACGAGCCATCAAATGAATCAATTCCTCGTCATTGTTGTAGTTATCCCTTACGTGTTCGATAAAATCCTTTTCCTTTGATCGTAAAACATCCTTAGGTTTTAACTTAAGCTGGCGTAATATCGTTTTCAATTCTTCAGCAGATAGAGGAATTTTCATGTATTCTATGATGTCAATTTCATAATTATTTTGACTTAACCAATCCAATGCGCATCTGCTTTTAGTGCACTTGGGATTGTGAAGAATGGTAATTTTTTTCATGAGTTTGCAAAAATAAGTAATCCTAAGTTTTGATGTTAACAACTTACGTTAAATTGCCTGTATTTTTAAGAATTGTGAGCTAAATCAATTTGTATTTTTGAATCATCTAATCAAATGGGATATTTAGAAGAATTAAACGAAAGTCAGCGAGTAGCTGTCGAAAACATTTATGGACCAACAATGGTAATTGCTGGAGCTGGTTCAGGGAAAACACGTGTACTTACCTACAGAATTGCTTTCATGATTGAACAAGGTGTTGATCCGTTCAATATATTGGCATTAACCTTTACAAATAAGGCAGCACGTGAAATGACCGAAAGAATTAGTTCGATAGTTGGAGGAACCGAGGCTAAAAACATTTCCATGGGAACGTTCCATTCAGTATTCTCTAAAATACTACGATTCAATGCTGATAGAATTGGTTTCCCGAATAATTTCACCATTTATGATACACAAGACTCAAAGAGTTTAATAAAAGACATAATTAAGGAATTCAATTTAGATGATAAAACGTATAAAGCGTCAAATGTTTTTGGTAGAATTAGTGCCGCGAAGAACAATTTGATTTCTCCAGAGGCTTATGCGCAAAACGAGGAAATCCAATTAGAAGATAAACAGTCGCGGAGACCTGAATTAGGAAGAATCTATGCTTCATATGCCAACCGATGCCAGAAAGCCGGAGCTATGGACTTTGACGATTTATTGTATTTCACTAACGTCCTTCTTCGCGATTTCCCGGAAGTGTTACACTATTATCAACAGAAATTCAAATATATTTTGGTTGATGAGTATCAAGACACTAACTATGCTCAATATTTAATTGTCAAAAAATTGGCTGCCGCTTACGAAAACATTTGTGTGGTTGGAGATGATGCACAAAGTATTTATTCTTTTCGGGGTGCGAACATTCAAAACATTTTGAATTTCAGACAAGATTACCCGGATTTTAAATTATTTAAACTTGAACAAAATTACCGCAGCACCAAAACGATTGTTGAGGCAGCCAACAGCGTTATCAAAAGGAACAAAGATCAAATTCACAAACATGTTTGGACGGACAATTTTGACGGTCAAAAAATAAAGGTTATACGCACATTAACTGACAACGAAGAAGGACGAACTGTAGCAGCAAAGATTTTTGACATTAAGCAATCCCAAGCAAAAAGTTTTAATGAATTTGCTGTTCTTTATAGAACTAACAAACAATCGAGGTCCTTTGAGGAAGCCCTTCGAAAATTAAATATTCCTTACCGAATCTATGGAGGACTATCTTTTTATCAACGTAAGGAAATAAAGGATCTCCTTGCATATTTTCGGTTAGCGGCTAATCCCCGTGATGAAGAAGCCTTGAAACGCGTCATCAATTACCCTAAGCGCGCCATAGGAAAAACGAGCATTGAACACATCATCATAGCGGCCAATCAATACGGGGTATCCATGTGGGATGTAATGAGTGACTTTGACTCCTACCCTGCTGATGTTAATTCCGGAACCAAGGCGAAAATAACGGAATTCGTTACCATGATAATGAGCTTTAATGCTCAGCTAAATAAGCTCAATGCTTTCGAACTGGCAGATATTATTTCCAAATCCTCAGGTGTAATGCGTGAAATGATGTCCGAAAAAGATAAAGGACCAGAAGAGGTTGAACGCATTCAGAACGTCGAGGAGCTTTTGGCGGGTATTCAAGAATTCAGTAAAAATGAAGAAGGAGAAGAGTTTAAAAGCTTATCAGATTTCATGATTGAAGTAGCTCTGCTCACCGATGCAGATGAAGACAAGGGAGAAGAACGAAATCACGTGTCTTTAATGACCATACACGCAAGCAAGGGGCTTGAATTTCCGCACGTTTTTATTGTTGGGTTGGAGGAAAATTTATTTCCATCTCAAATGGCCTTGAATTCTCGAACCGAACTCGAAGAAGAACGAAGATTGTTTTACGTGGCTGTCACCCGTGCCATGCAAACAGCTACACTTACATATGCCAGTTCTCGATTCACTTGGGGACAATCCATTAGTTGTGAACAAAGTAGATTCATTGACGAAATCGAAAAGTCATACGTAGAATTTGAGGGAGTCGTAAGAGCTGGTGGCCGTTCGTTAATGGGTGGAGGTTTTGAGCGACCATTTTCTGGAGGGCTAAACCGAAGTTTAGGAACCAATTCACCATTGAAATCTTTAAAAGATGTTTCAGGAAATCCAGGTAAAGAAACATCAGGTTCTATCGACGTAATGGTTGGAAACAATGTGGAGCATGATCGATTCGGAAAAGGTAAGGTAACCAAAATCGAAGGAATGGGACCTGATAAAAAAGCGACAATTTTTTTCCCTCATCATGGTACCAAAACTGTTTTATTGCGTTTTGCTAATTTGAAAATAATCGATTAGTTATGAAGAATGTAATGGTAAGCCTACTAGCCTGTTTTATTTATGTAAGTTCATTAGCGCAAACATGGACAGAAGAAGAGCGAAAAAAAGCAAATACATGTCGAGAAATAGACGGTCTTGAAGACAATGAAAAAGAAGCGATTATGTATATAAATCTGGCGCGGCTGTATCCTAAAAAATTTGCAAAAATAGAATTGACTGATTATTGGGGACCTGAAAAATATGACCGCTACCTCGAAGGATCAGATTATAAGGAATCTCTAATGGACCAACTGTTAACAGAGCAAGAACCAATGAGTGCATTAGTTTGGGACGAAGAACTTCAAAATTTTGCAGAATGTTTTGCTGAAGAACAAGGCGCTAATGGTCACATGGGTCATCAACGAAAAAAATGTGCAAAAGGAAACTTTGCTGAATGCTGTGCCTACGACATGGAAACAGGTCTCGACATTGCCATGCAATTACTCATTGACCACGAAGTTCAAAGCCTCGGTCATAGAGAAAACTGCCTGAATCCTGAGTTGACAAAAGTAGGAATCAAATTCGGGCCACACAAAAAAGCAAACTTCTGTGCTGTAATCGATCTTTATTAAATGAAAAAAATCGGATTACTTTCGGATACACATGGATTTCTCGACGAACGAATTAAAGATTATTTTTCAGAAGTAGACGAAATTTGGCATGCCGGAGACATTGGATCAATAGAAGTATTAGATGAGTTAACTAAATTTAAAATAACGCGCGCTGTATGGGGTAATATCGATGACCATATCGTTCGACGAGAAACAAAAGAATTTTACAGATTTACAGTTGAACAAGTTGAGGTCTTAATGACGCACATCGGTGGTAAGCCAGAAAAATATGCAAAACCGGCTTTTGATGAACTTATAAAAAACGGTGCTCCAAAACTTTTCATTTGCGGCCATTCTCATATTGCATTGGTTAAAATGGACAAACGTTTCAAAATGCTATGGATGAATCCTGGAGCATGTGGATTCAAAGGATTTCACACAGTAAAAACTATCGTTCGATTTTGTATTACAGAAGATCGAATTCACGACCTAGAACTTATAGAATTGGGCAAAAGAGTGTAATTATTAAAAACTACTTGAAAATATTATCACTCAATCCTTTGTTTACTTGATAATTAGTTAGATGTACTGTTATTTTACCTTTTTTATCTTTTCCATCGTTATCAGTTGATTTGTCTGTTTGATGAATGTTAGCAGCCACACTTTTAGGCATTTTAAACTTTTTTACATCAATTTCAAACACTAAGCTACTCGGCAAACCGTATTTAAGTTGATCGGCATAAGCGTAATTAACAGTCATCAATCCACTACTTTTTGTGGTAACTTGAGAGGACATAATAACAGTTTTTTTGGGATCAATCCATAATTTGGCAAGAATAACGTCTTGATTATCATTTGTTGGAATTACAGTAACTAAAATTGTATTAACACCACTTATCACCTTTCCCGGAGATTCTATTGACATGTAATTTGATGCATTAGCAATGAATTTATTTAAATCAGTAAATCCTTGCTTAGGCAATACGGCAATACCCTTGGTGTCAACCTTAAATTTATCTTTTTGTTTGAAATAGAACGTTGCTTTGACCTCTTTAATTTTAATCATTGGAACAGCAGCTACAATACGGGCATCTACCGAATAGTCCTTTACCGTATTATATTTGGATACTAAAGCTGATAAAACTTTACTCTGTTGAGCGAAAAATAAATTTCCGACCAGTAAAATTGATAGAAACACTAAAACTTTCATCATGAGGTAATATCTTTTCGGTTAAACTGAAACAAAGCAATTGCCACTAAGATCACATTGTGGTAGATTAGAATGCGAATCGACTCATTGATAGCATCCCATGGAACAGGATCTTCAAAATAACTTCTCCAAGCTGCCATGTGCGTGGTGAATAAATATGGTTTAATGGAATCGAAAACCGTAACATCCATTGAACCTATTATTGTAAACAATATGATTATCGCCATTGTCGTAACGATTGGACCAATGCTATTTTCGGCAAATGAAGATAAACAAATGGATAAAGTGGATACTGTAAGTAATGATAAATACGCGGTTAAAAAGCCATAAATATAACGCCATTCAACGTCAGCTTCCGGATGAATGATAAGTCCATCTGATGTCAGCACCATAAGATCTCCAGTTCCAAAAATCCAACGTGCGACATAGAGCGATAAAAAACCTAACCACATCGTTAGTAAAAGCGTGTAAAGTGCTCCAGCTAGGAATTTTGACAGTACAATTTGAGTTCTTGAAATTGGTTTCGAAGCCAGCATTCTTATGGTTCCCATGTTTGCCTCACCTGAAATTAAATCTCCTGTAACCAAGGCAACAAGCAACGGAATATGAACGATGAGCATCTGCAAAATAATAAATGCTATTAAATTCCCGTTCATAATATCCCCTGAAAAGGAAAGTGTTTGTTCGAAAGAAGCCGTTACAAATGAAATATAAGTGGAGCCGTCTGCTTTCATCGCAAAAATAATCACCCCAATCAGCACTGATAATGCAATCAGACCAATGTAACTACGGGGTTTTGCCGCAATCTTGATAAACTCGTTGTATGTATTATTAATAAACATCATGCCCCAATAATTTTAATAAAGAAATCTTCTAATTTTCGTTTTGGCTCGAGAGCACTTACCAATATATCCGCCTGAATTAATTCTCTATTCAGCAAGGCCGTTTGATTTTTTTGTAAAGTCAATTCAATTTGTCCGTTTGGATTTAACTCAGGTGAAGAAAGGGGAAACTTAACATTAATTAAATTCAAGGCTTTCTCGACATTATCAACCTCAAGCAATATCAGAACTTCTTGTTGGTTCAATAATTCACTTACATCGCCTTCTACCAAGGTTTTTCCTTTGTTAATAATTACCATTCTATTGGCAATAAGCTCTATTTCGGATAATTGATGAGAAGACAATAAAATAGTTTTATTCTGTTCGGTTTTTAGTCTTAAAATGAGGTTTCTAATTTCTATTATACCTTGTGGATCCAAACCAGTGGTTGGTTCATCAAGGATAATAAGATCTGGTTGATGTAATAAAGTCTGAGCTATTCCGAGACGTTGCTTCATGCCATGTGAAAAACCTTTTACTCGGTGTTTTTCTCTTCCGCTCAATCCCACAAAATCCAACATTTCATGTATTTGCTTTCTTGTGACTTGAGCTCCTGAAATACGTGCAAAAATTTCTAGGTTTTTTTCAGCGGATAAGTATTTGTAAAAATCGGGTTTTTCTATAATACTCCCAATTTTTGATAATATCATGGAGCGGTTAGATGAGAAGGTTTCTCCGAAAAGCTTAATTTCACCTGAATTTGGCTTGATTAACGATAGTAAGCAACGAATAGTTGTGCTTTTACCTGCTCCATTAGGACCAAGAAAACCGAACACATCTCCCCTATTCACATGAAAAGACACATCCTTAACGGCTTCAAAACTACCAAACGATTTTGAAATTGAAGATACCTCGATAATGGGTGTATTTTGCATACGTTAAATTTAATTCTAATTCTAATTATAAATCGAATCCTTACTTATTAAATATTTCTTCCAATCTTTTGAATCGATACGCAAATATCTCTTCTAACTTCGGCTTAACTATAAATGGATGTACTAGACGACCTAAAATACCTAATGGCAAAACATAGGTGACGATATCTGTCATTTCTACACCCTCAGGCGTTTCTTTAAAATGGTGTTCATGGTGCCAAATGGTGTAAGGACCTTTGCGCTGCTCGTCAACAAAAAATTGATTTTCTTTAACCGTTTTTATTTCGGTTATCCAAGTCATAGGTATAGAAAATAAGGGCCGAACTGTATAGGCAATCATCAAACCCTCGTACATTTCTTTTGGCAAAGAAACTTTAATGTCAAAGCCCATATATGGCGGTGTAATATGTTTCAGATTTTGTGGCGATGAGAAAAATTCCCAGCACGTTTTTAAATCTGATTTTATAAGTTGTGTTCGTTTTAATTGATACATACCTAACTAACAAACGGAGCGAACATAAGTTTAAAAACAAAAAAAAGCGACTCACTGTGTTGTGAAGCGCTTTTTTTCTCTGAATTTTGTTATTTTACTTTCGAAGTGATTTTAACAAAATCATTTCTTTTTAATGTAAAAAAAATCAAATGTTTAAAAGAAATCGAATTATCTAATTGTTTAAGCTATACACCTAGGGGATAAACTAGTGCTAAACTTATTATTTTTTAAAAGACTTTTAAATCGTTTTTTAGAAATTAAAGTACTTTGTAAAATAATTTATAAAAAATCCGAATGCCTTTTGAATAAAATATGTCGTGATGCCAATATGCTCATCTATTTACAAGGAATTAATTAGCTCAAAAAAATCGCTACTTTAGTTATTAAATGATAGATTTTTTTTTATTATCTTGACTGGTTCAAAGCAGCAATAATATTGCTGCTTCTAAAAAGATTATTATTTCCAAAAGATATAAAAATGAACCAATCAATTATTTTACCATTCAGATTAACCATTAAAAATTATGAAAAAATATATTTTTCAAATTGATTTATTTTTTATCAAATAATATGATAAGGATCAATTCCAAAAACTATTAGTTTCGAATTCGACAAATTCTTAAATCGTTATTTAACATAGTTAAATTATTTAGAATTAGATTTGTTTTAAAAACGAATTTTTATTAGATAATTGAATAAATTAGAACTACCAAATGAAGCTAATAAATAGAGGTTACTTAATAGTAAAGCCTACTGAAAAATTTATGAATTGGGCAATTGCGACTAATTCAGAATTGTTTTTGACAGACGTAACATCAGAAGCATCGTGTTACTTAATTGAAGAAGAATTTTGGGACGATGAAGTGTTGATTGAAAAATATTTTAAAAAGATAGTTAAGCAAGAGTTTTATCCGGTATCTCAAGATGCTGAGAATTGGCCAACAATTGAAAACACCAGTGACTTTCATGATTACTTTTCTACAGAAATTGGATCGTTTGTTTACGATTTGTTATCTAAAGATTTGATAAGAGAAAATACCTAGGCTTTAATTAAATTTACATTGTAATATTCTTCTCTGTCACTTACCTCTTCCGCAATCCATTCAGGCAGAACTAATTCTTGATTCTCGCTATGTAATTCTATCTCCGCTAAAATTAGTCCTTGAAGTGGTCCTTCAAAAACATCTAATTCAATGCGCAAATGTTGAAATGGTATTAAATACCTTTTTTTAACCAAAGTCTTTAATTCAAAAGATGAAATGAGTTCAGCTGCTATGGAAACATCAACAGGAATCTCTATTTCAGTTCTCGAAATTCCGATCGACTTTCCTTTGAATGTTAAAAATGCTTTGTTGTTTTTAAGTCTAATGCGTATCGTCAAATTTGGATCAGGTGAAAGGTAACCCTGAATAATTGAATGGTGTTGATAAACATCTAATTCGGGTAAAAGGTCTTTGTGAACAAGATATTTTCTTTCGATTTCAATTGGCATTGGGTACTAAGTTTTTTTTAATATGTATATATTTGTGCAAATATAACTCCATGAAAACAATCGCCTTACTTTTATTTTCTTTTCTACTTTCTACCTCAGTTTGTGCTCAATACAAGTTTGAGAAAAACGGTGTAATTGTAAGCACTTCACCTCAAGAAGTAAAAGATAAAAATTCATCTGAGGTTGGTTGGGTGTATGAAATGGCAAAAATTCACAATACGAGTAATGTTACGAATAAAATAACATTCCATGTCGACATGTATTATGACGGGATTTGCAGCAACTGTAACAACAAGGAATACCAATTTACCTTTAATTTAGCACCGGGAGAGTCCTTGAAAGGAAATATTTTAGATCTTACTAGCAGTGGTTTAAAATATTTTAAAGAAGATAAAAACAAGAGAATTACTGCTGTTCCGTCAGATATTCAATTGACATCTTTCACAATAGATTAAAATGCCGTATCTTTCCTTTAAATCACGCACCCCACGCTGGATTGTAGTCGTCGCTGATTTAGTTATTGCTGCCGCGGCATTAGGTATAGCCTATTTATTGCGTTTCGACATGATGGCAGATCAGAACACAGTAAACAATGAATGGAATCAATTATCAAAATCCATATGGTTGTTTTTTATCGTGAAATTCATTGTTTTTTACCAACTTAAAATTCATCAAGGTTTACTGCGGCATACATCAACTGAAGATTTAAAAAGAATTTTTTTTGCTGTTCTACTAACGTCAATGTTGTTCTTCATTGGCGGCTATATTCGGTATTTTTTTTATGACGGTTTTTATCTTTTTCCGACATCTGTTTTAATTATGGAGTTTATGGCCAGCTTTGTTTTTTTAGTTGGTAGCCGTTTTACAGTTAAATTGTCTTACTTAGAATCAAAGAAAAGTGGCGAAAAGAAAGAATCCGTGGTGATTTTTGGAGCAGGGATTTCGGGTTTAATAACGAAGAAAACGATTGAACAAGACACGAAAAACAATCAAGAAGTAGTGGCATTTATTGACGATAATAAAAAGCTAGTTGGAAACCGAATAGAAGGAACTAAAGTTTATCAGCTTGATGATATCGCGCATTTAGTAAAACAATTTAATATAAAGCAATGTATAATTGCAGTACAACAAATTAATTCGGATCGACAAAGGGAAATTGCGAACACCTGTTTAACCAATGGAGTGGCCATAAAAAAGGTACCTAATGCAAAAAGCTGGATTAATGGAAGTTTTAGTGCAAAACAAATTACTCAAATCAATATTGAAGATTTATTAGGAAGAGCTGCAATCACTTTGAATATAGACAAAATCAAAAGTGATTTGGAGGGAAAAACAATTTTAGTAAGTGGTGCAGCTGGTTCGATTGGTTCTGGTTTATGTCGCGAAATAGCTGCGTTTAATCCAAAACTTCTTGTACTTTTAGATCAAGCAGAATCGCCTCTCTACGATATTCAGCATGAACTAAAAGAACTTCACACTTCGTTGAATTATGAAATTGTTGTGGGAGATATCTGTAACGAAGAAAGAATGAATAAACTTTTCAAAGCCTTTCCATTTGATGTTGTCTTCCATGCAGCAGCATACAAGCACGTCCCTATGATGGAATTAAATCCGGCTGAAGCTGCATTAAATAATATCAAAGGGACAAAGATTTTAGCAGATTTAGCACTACAACATGAAGTAAATAAATTCGTCATGATCTCTACTGACAAAGCTGTTAATCCCACGAATGTTATGGGAGCCTCAAAACGAATTGCTGAAATTTACACCCAATCTCTATCCAATAAAGGTAGAACTAAGTACATCACGACGCGCTTTGGAAATGTTTTAGGCTCAAATGGTTCGGTTATTCCATTATTCGAAAAACAAATAAGAAACGGTGGGCCAATTACGGTAACTGACGAAAGAATTACTCGATTTTTTATGACTATTCCAGAGGCTTGTCAGCTGGTGATGGAAGCCGGAACTATGGGAAATGGCGGAGAGATTTTTGTTTTTGAAATGGGAGAACCTGTTAAAATTGTAGAACTTGCAAAGAAAATGATTTCCTTAAGTAATTTAGAATTAGGGAAGGATATTGAAATAAAATACACTGGATTAAGGCCTGGAGAAAAGTTATATGAGGAACTGCTAGCAAATGAGGAAAATACACTTCCTACTCACCACAGTAAGATCTTAATCGCCAAAACCAGAGAAGCAGATACAAATTCTACAGACTTGATAAATGATTTGATTGCCCTTATTCCTTCTCAAAAAAACATGGAAATTGTAGGTTTAATGAAAAAAATTGTGCCTGAATACATCAGCAATAATTCTGAATACGAAAAACTCGATGCATGATAGACCCATTTAAAGTTCAAGTTCGTTTTGCTGATTTAGATGTTATGGGTCACGTGAATAATGCAGTATACCTTAGTTATTTCGAGCAAGCGCGAGTTCATTATTTTAAAAAAATTATCGGTGAAAATTGGGATTGGCAAAAAGATGGAGTACTATTAGTACGTAATGAAGTCGATTATTTAGTACCCATTTTTCTTCACGATACGCCTGAAATTAAAGTTAAAGTAGAGCATATTGGTTCAAAAAGCTTCACCTTAACTTATGAAATATTTGTAGTGGACAAAATCGTAACTAAAGGTAAGTCGATTATGGTTTGCTTCAATAATTTAGAGCAACGCACACAAGAAATTCCCGAAAAAATGAAACTTAAACTAATGGAATTTCTTTCGTAACCATTTTCAGAAATTCCATTTTTAAACTATGAAAAAATTAATTCTAATTCTAATTCTCATTGCTCTTTGCCCTTCACTGTGTAATATTTTGGCACAAGAAAGCACTCCATGTTACAAACGAAAAAGAATTTGTCCCCAAAAATATAACGATTGTAGAAACCTTGTTTCATTTGACGAAGAATCAAATACATATCTATCCAAACGAGACAATTCAATGTTGTACTCCGGAACGTGCATTAGCTGTTACCGAAACGGTGTAATGCAGGAACAAATTACCATCGTTGATGGCAAGAGAAATGGACAAGATACGTCCTACTATATTTCTGGATGCCCCCAATCTGTTCAAAACTTTGTTTTAGGAAAATTAAATGGGACAAGTGTTGTTTTTTTTGATAGCACAAATAGAATAGAACGTGAGATTACTCATGTAAATAATGTTGTCAACGGCAATTACATACTTTTCGGGAATAACGAGAAAAATGACACCATTTTTATGGAAAATTATAAAAACGGAAAGCCGGATGGAGCAAAAGTTGAATATTATGAAAATTCAAAACGCGCCAAGGTAGTTCAATACAAAAACGGGCTGTTAGATGGACCACATCAAACATTTAGTCCTGAAGGTAAAATGGAGCTTGACTATTTCTATAAGGAAGGAAAAAAACACGGGAAATGGAAAATTTATTATCCTGATGGTAAAGAAGCGCGATGTGAAGAATGGGCCAATGGATTAAGAAATGGCGAATTTAAAACTACTGATGAGCTCGGTAAAATAGTCAGTCAGGCTTTTTACAAAAAAGATATTCCCGAGGGTAAACATATCGAAAATTTTAACGATGGAAAACCTAAACATGTCACGGTATATCTAAAAGGAGAAAAAATAGAAGAGTATACTTTTGATGATTATGGTGTGCGCACTGACATTATCAAATTAGAGGAGAAAAATAAGAAAAAAGCGAAAGAGGAAAAACAAGAATCAAACGGTAACAAGCAAAAGGATAAAGAAAAAAAGGATAAAAAAGATAAAAAGAAGAAAAAATAACCCAACTACATCTAAATAACTCCTCATTTTCTTTTTCGATTCCATTCAAAATCATTAACTTCGCGACCGCTTTCGCGGTGAAAGCAACGTTTCCGTTACAACGTTTAGTAATTATAGCTTTCAAATAGTTCGGATATTTGAAATACAATTTAAACAGCCAAATGGCAAAAAACACAGTAAACACTGCTGGTTCAGCAGATTTTGATTGGGAAGCTCTTCAATTAGACGGCTATACCAAAGTTCAACGTTCAGAAATGTCTGACCGTTATGAAAAAACCCTAACTTCAATTAACGAGAAAGAGGTTATCCAGGGTACAGTAGCAATGATAACCAAAAAAGAAGTAATCGTAAACATCGGTTATAAATCTGAAGGTGTTGTTGCTGCAAATGAATTCCGTTACAATCCAGAATTAAAAGTTGGTGATACAGTCGATGTGTACGTAGAATGTAGAGAAGATAAAACTGGACAGTTAATCGTTTCTCACAGAACGGCCCGTATGCACAGTGCTTGGATACGCGTAAACGACGTATTACGTTCTGGAGAAATTATTACAGGTTACGTAAAATGCAGAACCAAAGGTGGTCTTATCGTTGATGTTTTTGGTATCGAAGCGTTTTTGCCTGGATCACAAATTGATGTTAAGCCAATTCGTGATTACGATGTATACGTCGGTAAAAACATGGAATTCAAAGTAGTTAAAATTAATGAGGAATTCAGAAATGTTGTGGTTTCTCATAAAGCACTTATTGAAGCTGAACTTGAAGAACAGAAAAAACTTATTATTTCTGGACTTGAAAAAGGTCAAGTACTAGAAGGTATCGTTAAAAATATCACTTCATATGGTGTATTCATCGATTTAGGAGGTGTTGATGGATTAATCCACATTACAGATTTATCTTGGGGTCGCGTTACGCATCCAGAAGAAATGTTGGAGCTAGATCAAAAAATCAATGTAGTAATCCTTGATTTTGATGATGACAAGAAAAGAATTGCATTAGGATTAAAGCAACTTCAACCGCATCCTTGGGATTCATTAGATTCGAATATCGCAGTAGGTGACAAAGTTTCAGGTAAAGTAGTTGTCATTGCTGATTACGGAGCATTCGTTGAAATAGCACCTGGTGTTGAAGGATTAATCCACGTTTCTGAAATGAGTTGGTCACAACATTTACGTTC
>CAZLHR010000013.1:11800-58335 GCA_964559685.1 uncultured Lishizhenia sp. | reverse complement strand
GTATTCTACCTCGGGCGAAATGGCACAATGGTATCGAGCGTTGATGAACGGCGAGATTCTCAATCAGAATTCATTAAATGAAATGACCACCTTCGTTGGGTCCGGAAGTTATGGTGTAGGAATAAGCGAGTCCATTATTTTAGGAAGGACGATTTGGCAACATGGGGGAACAATTTGGGGTGGTTACAATTCGTCCATGATGTATGACGTGCAATCAGGATCAGTGATTTGTGTGCTCATCAATCAATTACCCGCACAGGCTTTTCAAGTGGCTATTCAACTCCTAAGTGATTTGGTCAATAATTCCGTAAGTATTGAAGAAAATACGACGGAAATTTTAGAGATTTATCCTAACCCAACCACGGAAAAGGTACAAATAGACCTGAAAAATGCGGATGTTCTACCTTATGAGGTGCGATCGAAAAATGGAATGAAACTTTTTGAGGGAACAGTATGTAAAGAAGCGAATGAGATTTCATTTTCTAACCTGGCCCAAGGAACCTATTTCATCACCCTGAAAAGTAGTCCAAAAAATAAAGTAATTAAAGTAATTCGAAATTAAAAACTGATATGAAACGATTGTTTATTTTAATTTTTGTAGCCGGTTCAACATTTAATTTTATGGCTCAAACCATCTATTTTCCTCCTTTAACAGGAAATACGTGGGATACAATTGCACCACAAAATTTAGGTTATTGCCAACCAAAAATTGACAGCCTCTATTCTTTCTTGGAACAAAATAATTCAAAAGCATTCATTTTATTAAAAGACGGAAAAATAGTTTTGGAAAAATACTTTGGAACGCATACCGCAACAACTCCTTGGCAGTGGGCATCAGCGGGGAAAACGATTACTTCGTTTATGACTGGAATTGCTCAACAAGAAGGATATTTATCGATTACGGACACTACATCAACCTACCTTGGGCAAGGCTGGACCAATTGTACCCCTCAGCAAGAAGAAAGAATCACTATTTGGAATCAACTTACCATGACTTCAGGCTTGGATGATGGTGTTCCAGATCATTACTGTACGTTAGATACTTGTTTAAATTATTTGGCTGATCCCGGGACTCGCTGGGCATATCACAACGGACCGTACACGCTTTTGGATGGGGTAATTGAAAATGCAACTGGGCTAACTTTGAATAACTACACGACGCAAAAATTGAAAAATCCAACTGGGATGACAGGTTCATTTTTTTCAGTAGGATACAACAATGTTTTTGTGAGTAACGCTAGAAGCATGGCGCGTTTTGGCTCTTTGATTCTAAACAAAGGAAACTGGAATGGCAACCAAATCATGACGGATACAGCTTACTTCAATGACATGGTCAATACTTCTCAAAATTTGAACAAATCATACGGATATTTATGGTGGTTGAATGGAAAACAATCGTTTATGGTGCCAACCTTACAAACAGTTTTTCCAGCTTTTATGTGTCCAAATGCGCCGGCGGACATGATTTCTGCCATTGGTTCGGGTGGTCAATTTTTGAATGTGGTTCCGAGTCAAAATATAGTGTGGTTGCGAATGGGGGATGAACCAAGTAATTCAAATGTTCCTTTCCTTCTCAATGATGATATATGGCAATATGTCAATGATTTAGTTTGTTCTACTTCGAGTGTTGAAGAGGAATATTTCGAGCAAGAAATTCAACTTTATCCGAACCCTGCGAATGAGCAATTAACAATAACGGTTAAGGATGGTTTTCTAGGAAAAGTAATTTTGTATAATCAAGTAGGGGAAAAAATAGAGGAATTAGATTTTAGGTCAACATCATCAACCTTGGATATTTCTGATTACAAAAATGGAATGTATTTTCTAACATTTCCTGAACTCGGAAGAACAATACGTTTTGTAAAGTCGGAGTAAAAAAGTCTGAAAAGAATTAACAGGATTATCTCTTCAACAACTTAAATCCAATTTCTCTTCCTTGCCCTTGAAACATCGCAAGGTTGATCCAGAAGAACGCAAATTTTTCCATCAACTCAAATCGGTCATTTCCTCCGGCGTTGTAGCAATTGGCAAAGCCTGCATCCAAAGCTAACTGCTGAGCAATTTCCTTACCTTTTGCACTATCTCCAGCAACAAAGGCATCCAATATTTGATCTCCGTAATTTGGGTTTATCATGTTATTAAAACCTGTTGTATTGAAACACTTAACGACATCTGTGGTATTTGTATTCGCAAGAATAGTATCAGCCGTATTCGAATAACCAGCTGGTCCTCTTCCCATGACAATGTTCATGGTGTCTATAATCACTTTTCCTGTTGTGTCGCCCAAACTCCGTGTCACCTCAATCGCCATCATGGCAGGGGTAGCCAACACAATTACTTCTGCTTTTTGAACGGATTCTTGAATCGATAAAGCTATTGTATTCGGATTATTCAATAAATCCTGTCCTTTGAAATTTGCGGTGTCACGCACCCCCAAATAAATCTGATGTCCTTTTTTTGCCCATTTCGTTGCTAATGCGCCACCAACGTTTCCTGTTCCTATAATTGCTATGTTCATGTTAATTCAATTTTTAAAGTTAATGATTAAGATTTCTATGAAATTTATCAGGTAAAAAATACCATATTGGTATGCCAATGAAAATAATATAGGATAGATATACCGAAACAAATGCCAATGGGATTGAAAGAAAATAGAGCGACGTTGATATCAAATTGCTTCGCTGAACCATTTTATTGTAGGGAATTAATTTAGCCCTGACTTCAATGTATCTTCGCATAAGTAAAAAAGCAAGCGCATTCAAAAACATCACAAATCCATAGAACATGACTGCCTGCTCTAAAAATGGATGATCAGATAAAAAAGCTGTTGGAAGTGGAATCAACGACATCGAGAACAATAAAAAAACATTATACCAAACCAACTTCGAGGTGGAATGGGGGATTATATCGAATAAGGCATGATGATTTAACCATAAAATGGCAATGACTACAAAGCTCAATGCATAATCAAATAATTTTGGCAATAAGGAAATTAAAGCATTCCAAACATCTTTATCCGAAAAATTTTCTTTCAGTTCGGGGATATGCAATTCCAGAATCATGATGGTAATGATTATTGCTATGACGCCATCACTGAAAGCTTCAATTCTGTTCTTACTCATGTTAAAACTCATAACGTAAAAATAGACCTAAATTCTCGGTTTTTGAAAAGCTCGCTCTGCCACTTTGTGTAAAATCAGCTCCGATTCCAAATTGAAAAGCTTTCATTTTTAGACCCAATCGAATACGTTGCGTAAATAAGTAGTTTTTTTCAATCATCGTTGGCGCTGCATTTATCAATTCTAGTTGACTAAAAAGATTAATTTTTTCAGTTAATTTAGGAGTAAATCTTCCCAGAAAGAATAGGTCGATAGTTGGATCTCTTTTAGTTTCGGAAACTAACCAAGTAAAAATCAAGATATCCTTTTTCAAGTATGCAAATTGAAATCCTGCTTTGGTGTAAACTCCAGTTCCTACTAATTGTCCAACTGTGACAGGTGCAAAACCTTTAAGTTTTGGATGATTGAACGAGATGGCTTCGGTAAAACCAAATTGTGGTAAAAAAGAAGTGGATGTCATTTGGTAATCGATACCGGCTCGGTTTCGGTTGAAAAATAAAAATTTTGAGTTGTTACCCGATTTATCTTTGAAATATTTAAAGAACATTATATCGAGTGTTGTCTTTTTGTGACCCCCGAAAACCTCAACAGGTATTTGTGCAACAGCCACACCTCGGAAAAGAAGCATGGCTATTAACACGAAAAATAGTTTTCTCGAAAAGGACATTATTTATTTAAAGCTTTAACAACCAACTCTGCTGCAGCTGCACCCGAATTTTGTTGTTGTCCGGTAATCAAGTTGCCATCTTGAATAGCATATGAACTAAATGGCGCGGCTACTTTAAAAGTAGTTCCTTGAATTTTCTTTGCCTCTGTTTCGATGCGGTAAGGCTGAATTTTCATTCCAACTGCTTTGTCAGCAAACTCCTCTTCCGCATCTGCAAAACCTGTCCATGTTTTTCCCTTTACGATTAATTCACCGTTCGACTTTTTCGCTTCAAGAAGCAATGTTACAGAGTGACAAACAGCAGCGCTTGGTTTTCCTGCCTCGTAAAAGGATGAAAATAGTTTTTCTAAGTCTTTATTTCCTTTAAATGTGTACATTGGTCCTTGTCCTCCTACCAAGAAAATAGCATCAAAATCAGTTGTCTTCACATCAGTCATTTTTTGAGTATTTGACAACATGTCGTTAAAGGATTTTTGTTGCATATATCCTAAAGTTATCACATCATGAGCCGAATATCCACTTTGATCTGTCGGGTTGGAATAACCGTCCATTTCAATCTTTCCTCCTTCGGTTGATACAAGCGTAACTTCATATCCTGCCTCCTGAAATACTCGAAGTGGATGTGTCAACTCTGCTGCCCAAAATCCAATTGGCCATCCTGTCTGTTTGCTCGTTGTTGGCGAGCTTGCTACCATTAATATCTTTCCTTTGACTGGTGCACCATGAAAATGCACATAGTTATTTACTTCCGTTGTCATGTTATTTTGTTTTTTATTGTTACTTGATTTTTGTGCATTAAGTCCTGTGCTCGCCAACAATGCAAGAGCGAGTGTAAAAACTGTTTTCTTCATGTGATTATTTTTTAAATTTTCATTGCAAAGATTATTACTATACCTATATTTGTCAATAGTATAACCTAAAAGTATGATACATACATTTTAGAAAGTATCAATAAAATAAAACGTTTGCGATATGCCTGATTTTAAATACAAAGGAAAAGTCTATTACAATCCCGTTCAATTGGTAATGGAACAGATTGGTGGAACGTGGAAGGCTCCCATTCTTTGGCGTCTAAAAGAAAATGCCATGCGGTACGGCGAATTGCGAAAAGATATTCCGCATATTTCGGATAAAATGCTCACAACTCAATTGCGAGAATTGGAAGCTGATGGCTATGTTCATCGAGAAGTATATGCGGTTGTTCCACCCAAAACGGAATACTCACTCACTGAAAAAGGCAAGGAAATTTTGGAATTGATTACGATTATAAGGAATTATGGGTTGAAAATGATTGAGGAAGGAAATTAAAATTTAATTAGACAATAATTGCTTGATTGCTTTCTGAAGATTTTCTTTATTATTCGGTCCAACACCAGTTGACACATATTGAATCACACCTGATTTATCGATAATTATATTAGTAGGATATCCTTTAATTTGATAAGATTGAGCTGTGACTTGTCCATCTGCAATAATTGAATAGCGGAACTTATTTTTTTTGATAAATTTCTTTAGTTCTTTCTTTGAATTCAATGCAATAGCTAAAAAAACGACCTCTTTATCTTTAAATTCTTTGACCAGTTCATTTAAATCAGGCATTTCCATGATACAAGGTTGACAGGCAATAAACCAGAAATTTAAAACAATCACTTTTCCCGTCAATTCACTCAAGCCATATTTTTTTCCTTTTATATTCTCCAAACTGAAGTCAGTTGCTTTGGTTCCAACCCATTCACTTGTTTCTTGTTCCATTCCCATTCCACCTTGCTGCATTTTTGCCATCATCTCCTTTTCCTCGGACGTCGCTTTACGCATGACAAAAGCCTTCACGTTTTTCTTTTCATCTAAATAGGGTTCAGGAATATATTCATTGGAAATCATGAATTTCATGAATTCACCAGGATTTATCTTCTGTAATTGCTCGTCATACATCGGTGTGGACATTGGATCTAGCATCAAAGGCGTTCCTGGTTTAATATCTCCTGGGCCAGCTATTTTGAGACCTTTTAAAACATTTAACTCTTCTTGTTTCGTTTGAGCTTGAAAATCACTAATTGAAATTGACAAAAGTGCGATCAGAAAATAAAATTTAATATTATTTGGCATGCGAATAAATTAGATGTTAAAGATAATTTAAATCAGAATATACATATTAATCAACTTAAAGATTACAAACTTTTAAATCGTTTTTTCATAAAACAGTATCTTTTTTTGATTATACAAATACAATCAGCACATTTATTGGAAAGTTAGTTTTAATATTGATTCCATTTATATTCTGAAAATTGAGTAATACAATGTAAATTTTAAGTTATTTTATTTAGCAATTTGTTAAAAAAAAATTATCTTTTCCTAACTTTTAAAGTCTCGGTTCAAATGATTAAAGTTTTATTTTTTCTTTTTCTTCTTTTATTTTCTTCAATCGTTGCCTTAGCTCAACAGAAGCGGCTATATTATGATTCATTTACGATAGCTTCTTTAATGAATAATCCAAAAGAGGAAAATGCAGAAATTTCAGGACTAAAAGAAGAAGTTTCGAAGAGAACGCGTTATTCTCGATCATTTCGAAACAGCAAAGGAGATATTCGTCAAGAATTTTCAAAAAAACCTCTTTGTTATGAGCGGAACGGTTCTCTTCGACCAATTGTATCAATTCCTATAGCCTCTCCTGATGGTTCTTGGCAAGCTTTAGATCAAGAAGTAGGAACGGCTTTGAATCAAGAAGGAAAGCTGAAACTCTTTTTTTCAGAAAAAGATACACTGACCTTTCAAACCCACGAGTTTAACGGAAGTCGTGTACATCTAAAAGGTTTTGAATCAGGAGCTGCACCTAAATTTTACATGCAATTAAATGAAAGCGTTTTCAAATCAGTTTCATTTATTGATGGAGGCTTTAAAGTGAATTACATTCTTCATTCCGCACCCGCAATAGCTTCGGAAGATTTGTTGATTAGAGAGAAAATTGAGTTGCCTCAAAATTGGAAGATGGTTAAAGAAAATGATGAAGTCTTGTTTTTGAACGGAGAAAAAACGATGGGAATTTTGGGTCAAATTTTATGTTTCGACCAAAACAATGTTTTTTCAAAAGGTAGCTACGAAATTTTAGAAATAGATAACTATATTATTTTGACGTTGCGTATAGATGGTAATTGGATAAATGGTAACAGACAATATCCTGTTGTTATAGATCCTATTGTTGCAGGAACTCCAAGTCTATGGGCAGGTGGAAACATACCCTCTTGTTTCATGCCAAATTACAGTCAAGATAGTTTACTTGTCGATATTCCAGCGGGTATTTCACTAACAGGTTTGTATGTGTCTAGCAGTTTTTATGCGGATCCATTTTCGGGAGCTACCATGGGAATGGGTTCTATGTATTTTAGTACGGATTGTGCTTCCTCTCAATATTTTACAATTACAGGAGCACTGGCTGCTTCACCTGGGACTGCTTATTTAGATAGTTTTAACCTTATGAATCCTTTGAGCTGTTGCTATCCAAAATCGTGTAATGATACGTCCATTTATGTAAGCTTTCACATAGGAAGAAACGCGTTAGGTACAGGTTGTAACACCAATTACATTCGTTACGATCAGTTTACTCAATATCCTTTTAAAGTTGTGATTTACGGAAAAACACCTGAATCCTATGGTAATGAATGGTATGTTTCACAAACTCCAATTTGTTCTAATAATTGTAAATTTACAGCAACAGGATATGCACGATTCGGGGTTCCTCCCTATACATTTTCCCATCCTTGGTGTCAAGACACTATAGTTTCTGGTGTAAATGAAGGTTGTAGTACAGGTAGTAAGAACAACCTTTTTACATTAGTTAATCCCAATTGTCCGATTTACTGTGATGAAAATTATACGCAGTTACCTGTTCCTCCTCCAGTGATCACAGATGCCTGCGGGTCACAAGTCATGAACATTCCGATTGCAACTAAACCGATTATTCCTGCAACACTTCCATTAGCAGAATACGATTCAACAATTTGTGAAGGAAATGATCTTAATATTGTTTTTACATCATGTTTGGCCGGTGGAGTAGTCGATCATTTTGGAAATGGAACAAATGGTCAAGGTCCAATTGTCGATACTCTTTATCTCATCAATGATTCTATAAACACCTTTACCTATTATGCATATGCAACTATCAACGGTTGTATTTCAGATACTTTGATCTATAATGCCTTTTATATTCCTAATCCTCAGGTAAATATGAATATTTCACCTAATCCTTGTGTGGTAGAAACCCCTATCAATATTTCAAGTTCTTCTGTTTCATTTCCAGGTTCTCAATTGACCAATGTTTGGACTATGGATTTTGGAGTAGTTAGCAACGCAAACAGTTTCGATTCGACCTTTCTTATTCCTGGAGTATATCCTGTTTGTTTGGCCATACAAGATGTTTTTGGATGTTCAGATACATTGTGCGCCAACATTAACATTATACCTGCTGAGATTGAGAACATAAATATCATAACTCCAAATGATGATAATAACAACGATGTTCTTTTTTTTGATTACCTGGATGCCTATGATCAAAATGAACTCTACATTTTTAACAGATGGGGTAATGAAGTTTATTTTGCAAAAAATTACCAGAATGATTGGTCAGGAGATGGATTGACTGACGGAGTATATTTTTATATTTTGAAAATTTTAGACATCGATAAAACTTATTCGAGTTTTATTCATTTAGTTAAGTAGCAGAAAAACATCAATCAGTTTACAAGTCTTTAAGCATCCAAATGTTACAACCTGTATGTCCACTATTGCCCAGAGGTTGGTCAAGATGGTGAAATTCATATGATGTGTAAAGTTTAACTGCAGCAGAAAATTCAGGTAAACTTTCAATGTAAACGGAATCAAAGCCCAATTTTTTAGCTTCAATCAGACAGTTTTCAAATAGTTTTTTGCCAATCCCCTTGTTACGAAACTCCTTAGCTAAGTAAAATTTTACCAACTCAATGGTGTATTTTTCTAGTCCTGAAGTAGGGTATAAACCACAACATCCTAGAACTTTTCCTTTCGATTCGGCAACAAATAACATGGATTTTTCGGTTTGAAACAAACTGAATAAATCGTCTGTTGTCGGATCTTCATAAACAGTTCCTTTCGTAGGAGCATTAAAATCATGAAAGCAAGACCGAATTACTTCTGCTAATTCTGAATTGTCAGCTAGTTGAACAGTTCTTATTGTGAAATCCAATCGGGAGTTGTTTTTAAAATGTTGAGTGTCGCTTCTTCTTCGCTGCCAGGAGTGAGAGAATAATCATATTCCCAATTCGCTGCAGGAGGCATACTCATTAAAATAGATTCAGTCCTACCACCTGAATAAATACCGAATTTGGTTCCTTTATCATGCAATAAATTGAATTCAACATATCGTCCTCGGCGCAATGCTTGCCATTGTTTTTCTTCTGTGCTAGGTTCAGGTAATTCACTATGTTTTACTTGTTCACTATATACCTCCGGAAACAATTCGCCAAGAGCTATACTGAAATTTAACAATTCTTCCTTACTTAAACCTGTATTCTCCTTGTTTTTGTGGTCGTAGAATATTCCACCTATTCCTCTTGTCTCACCTCTGTGAGGCAGATAAAAATAGCGATCAGCCCAAGGTTTAAATTCGCTGTAAAAATCACCATGGTATTCATCACACACCTCCTTCAACGAGCGGTGAAATAAAATAGCTTTCGATTTGTCTACATAATGAGGCGTCATGTCAATTCCGCCACCAAACCAGTATTCACCTGAATCAAGCTCAAAATAACGTACATTCATGTGCATAATGGGATGTCTAGGATGTTTAGGGTGTAAAACAATGGAAACTCCTGTGGCAAAAAAGGCCGCTCCTTCCATTTGTAATTGTTGTTTCATGGCATCACTTACGTCACCATGTACAGCGGAAAATGCAACTCCACCTTTCTCAAGAATGGCTCCGTTTTTTATTACGCGCGTGTAACCACCTCCGCCTTCCGTGCGTTTCCATGAGTCTTCATGAAATTTCCCAAGCGTATCCATACGCTCAAGTTTTTTTGTAATATGAAGCTGAAGTGCTCTAAACTGCTTTGAAATCTCTTCTCTCATTTTTTAAGTAAATTTCTCGTTTTGAACTGCTCAAAAATCACAGGTATAAAAGCAGCGTTTTCAAAACCATCAGTCTCATTTCTCAGTGTGGGTGAAAGGGAAGAAATAACTCCTTCTTGGATTTGTTTTTGCCAAGAATATGACAATACATTTTTTGTAACGTCATATCCTAAACAAATGGTCTTAGTTAAATCTGCCTGTTTTGAATTTCTGAATTTTTTATGAAATAACTTTATTGATTCATCGTCATATTCAAATTGGTTGGGAGCTGCGAAAAGAAAAGTAAATTTATTTTTTATCGTAGCATTGACCTCCTTCCATTCGGTCCAATCTTTTAATCCAATTACTCTAAAGTTTTCTGAAGTTTGATAGTTTGTCAATAGCGGCAATACCTTTTCCTTTTCTGTGGATAAGAAAACGAAATGAATTGGCCCACCTATTTGTTCAAATTGCTTGTAATTTTTTAGTGTAGCCTCTATTAACGGTGAGTCACTACTTTTACTCTCATTTCTAAAAGTTGAAGAAAACGTATTTTGCATCCAGTTCTCATCAATTTTTTCATTTTTGATTAGTACAATTCGTCCTGGTAATGTTCGGCAATATTTTGCCATGCCCATAATTAATTGTTCATTCGTTGTAGAATATGTCAGAGCAAATGGATTTTTCTTAATTAAAGATGGGGAAACAGAGGTTGGGTAAACGATATAAATTTCTTTCCCAACAGACCAATTATGCAACAATTCTGATTCTTTTTTATCGAAAGGGGCAAAAATCAAATCGTAAGAGCTCAATTTTTCCGAAGCAACAATATCCAAGAACGAATTTCCTTTTTGATAATAATCAATAATCTTTACAGAGGCACTGAAGCCAGCATGTTCTAAACTATCGAGTGCCATCTGAGCTCCAATGTAAAAGTCAAGGCCAAAATTTGAAATACTCTTGTTTACTTCTGATAAGCTATCTAAATTTAAAGGTAATAAAAGCGCAATTTTAGGAGATTTTGGAAGCTTTTCTCCCCAATTCACCGAGTTGTTAACTGAAGGAGTGATTTTAACAGGAGTGCGCGTAGGAACAGGTGCTAAATTTTCTTTTTTTACGGGTATTTTCAATTTCTGACCAGTATTTATTTTTGTGGAATTGAGTTGATTGTATTCCAAAATACGTTGTACCGAAATCATGAATCGTTTGGCAATAGTATACATGTTTTCTTGAGGAAGAACAATGTGTTCAACAACGCTGTCTGAAAATGTTAGTCGAACATTGCCAACAATACTTGTCGTATTCGAACTAGGCTCAGGATTACTAGTTTCTGTAATTACTATCCTTGGTATGGCATTTCGAATACTTAATTTTTGATCAATTTTTAAACCGTTTTCGGTACTTGGATTTTGAGCAATAATTGAATCTACAGAAACATCGTACATTCTACTTAGTTTGAATAATGTTTCTTGTTTCTCCACGACATGCGAAACTGTTTTTCGTACAACAGGAACATAGACCACTGTTCCACTAGTCAAACCGCGCTCAATTCCAGGATTTGCCTTGAGTAAATCATCAATAGAACAACCATACCAACGTTGAATTCCATAAATACTATTACCTTCCTCTACTGTATGAATATAAAATACACCATCTTCTTTTTTCAAG
This sequence comes from uncultured Lishizhenia sp., assembly GCA_964559685.1. Taxonomy (GTDB): domain Bacteria; phylum Bacteroidota; class Bacteroidia; order Flavobacteriales_D; family Crocinitomicaceae; genus UBA952. The sequence goes on along the minus strand of CAZLHR010000013.1, from coordinate 46,806 downwards.
ACTTCTGCGAATTGAGCTGAAATTTTAGTTGAAGTAAATAGTAATATAAATAAGAATAAAATATTGGTTTTCAATTTATTCCCATTCAATTGTTGCTGGTGGTTTTGAGCTGATGTCATAGGTTACTCTGTTAATTCCTTTCACTTGATTAATAATGCGATTGGATACTTTGGCTAAGAACTCATACGGCAAATGACACCAATCTGCGGTCATACCATCTGTAGACGTTACAGCCCTCAAGGCTACTGCATTTTCATATGTTCGTTCATCACCCATTACCCCGACAGATTGAATTGGTAGAAAAATTGCGCCTGCTTGCCAAACATCGTTATACAATCCATCTTCTTTCAAACTATCGATAAAAATCGCATCAACTTCTTGCAAAATACGTACCTTTTCTTTTGTAACCTCTCCGAGAATTCTTATACCTAAGCCCGGACCGGGGAAAGGGTGTCTGCCAAGTATGCGTTGATCAATGTGTAAACTCCTACCAATTCTTCTGACTTCGTCTTTAAATAAAAGTCTAAGCGGTTCTATAACCTTTAGCTTCATGTAATCAGGAAGTCCGCCAACATTGTGATGCGACTTAATAGTTTGAGAAGGACCACCGGTGGCAGAAACCGATTCAATAACATCTGGATATATGGTACCTTGCCCAAGCCATTTAGCTCCTTCAACTTTCTTTGATTCTTCATCGAAAACTTCCACAAACACCCTGCCTATTGCTTTGCGTTTACGTTCAGGGTCCGTTTCATTTCTTAGAGCCTCATAAAACTTTTCTGATGCGTCTACACCTTTGACGTTCAGCCCCATATCTTTATATGATTCAAGTACTAATTGAAATTCATTTTTTCGTAAGAGACCGTTATCTACAAATATACAATGAAGATTTTCACCTATCGCTTTGTGCAGTAATACGGCGGCTACAGAAGAATCAACTCCGCCTGATAAACCAAGTATAACCTTGTCCTGACCAAGTTCATTTTGGAGCTTTCTTTTGGTTTCTTCCACAAATGAATCGGATGTCCAATCTCCGGAACAACCGGATAGGTCGTAAACAAAATTTTGAAGCAATAGTTTACCTTCTGTTGAATGGTAAACTTCTGGATGAAATTGAATGGCATAAGTACTCTCTCCTTCAATATGATAGCCTGCTATTTTTACATCTTCCGTACTGGCAATAATTCGGTAATGGTCTGGGATTTTTTGAATAGAATCTCCGTGAGACATCCATACTTGGCTATCGTTTGTAATCCCTTTTGTTAATGCGTTGGAATTATCAACGTATTTTAAATGCGCTCTTCCGTACTCGCGTGTGTTCGAAGGCATTACTTCTCCACCGAAATTATGCGCTAGGTACTGAGCTCCATAGCAAATTCCCAACAACGGGAGTTTTCCCTTTATTTCGGTCAAATCTGGTTTAGGAGAGTTTGTATCACGAACCGAAAACGGACTCCCAGAAAGAATGACTCCTTTAATATTATCTGTGAGTACAGGGATTTTATTCCAAGGGTGAATTTCGCAGTATACATTAAGTTCTCTGATCCTTCGAGCGATGAGTTGCGTATACTGTGAACCGAAATCTAAAATTAAAATGGTCTGATGCATGCAACAAAGATAATTTCTTTATTCTATCGATTACATGCTTCAAGCAAGTCAGATTTCAGATTATTTATCAACAGAAAATAAGATTCTTGAATACAAGATATAAAGCGTAATTTCTTGTATTTTATCTTAGTTAAAATCGTATCTTTGGCTTTCCCAAAATTTAGGTGATGATTGGAGATATTTTAAAGAAACTTTTTGGTGATAAAAGTTCAAAGGACAAAAAAGAGTATTGGCCTTATGTTGAAAAGGTTTTAGAAGCTCATAAACAAATAATATCGTTGACTGATAACGAGTTACGATTAAAAACATTAAGCTTTCAAGAAAAGATAAAAAGTGACAAGCAATCCCTGGAAGATGAATTGACTGCTACTCAAAAAAAAGCGGCGGATTTCAATACATCATTGGAAGAGAAAACTACTTTATTTGAAGAAATTGAGAAACTAGAAAAGAAAATTGACGAGCAAATAGAATCCTCATTACTAGAAATTTTACCGGAAGGCTTTGCTGTTGTTAAGGAAACAGCACGGAGGTGGGCTGAAAATGGACAATTAACAGTTGAGGCAACGGACTTTGATCGTGAATTGTCATCGAGAAAAGATGGCATTCAGCTTCAAGGAGACAAGGCTATTTGGTCGAATGAATGGACTGCTGCTGGTGCAAAAATCAAATGGAACATGGTGCATTACGATGTTCAGTTGATGGGGGGGGCAGTTTTACACAAAGGGAATATTTCAGAAATGCAAACGGGAGAAGGAAAAACGCTCGTTGCAACTCTTCCGGTTTACCTAAATGCATTAGCTGGTAAAGGAGTACATGTCGTAACAGTGAACGATTACTTAGCGAAACGTGACTCTGAATGGATGGGCCCACTTTATCAATTTCACCAATTATCGGTCGACTGCATAGATAAACATCGTCCGAATTCTTCAGAAAGAAGACAAGCCTACATGGCAGACATTACTTTTGGTACCAATAATGAATTTGGTTTTGATTACCTTAGAGATAATATGGCGGGACATACCGATGATTTGGTGCAAAGAAAACACCATTATGCCATCGTAGATGAGGTCGATTCAGTTTTAATTGATGATGCGCGAACGCCTCTTATAATTTCAGGTCCAACACCAAAAGGCGATCAACACGAGTTTTATGAACTTAAACCGCGTGTTGAGAAAATTGTAAATGCTCAAAAACAATACATTCAACAATGTTTGAGCGATGCAAAGAGAATGCTAGCCGTTATTAATGAGCCCACTGATGATAAAAATCAAATGAAAGAATTCCTCGAAGAAGGAGGGAAGGCATTGTTGAGAGCGCATAGAGGATTACCGAAAAACAAACCACTTATCAAATTTTTATCTGAACCGGGTATTAAGGTTCATTTACAAAAGACAGAGAACTTCTTCATGCAAGAGCAAGGAAAGCATATGAAGAAAATTGATGCGGAATTGTTCTTTGTTATCGATGAAAAAAATAATACCATTGAATTAACTGATAAAGGAATTGATTTAATTTCTGGATCTGATGATAGACAGTTTTTTATCATGCCAGATATTGGGGCAGAAATCGCCAAATTGCAGAAAGAAAACTTAGATCAAAAGACGTTTTTGGAAAGAAAAGACTCATTGGTCAGAGAATATTCAATAAAATCTGAGCGAATTCACTCGATAAACCAACTATTGAAAGCATACACCTTGTTTGAAAATGAGGTTGAATATGTAATCATGGATGGTAAAGTGAAAATCGTGGATGAGTCAACAGGTCGTATTCTTGATGGAAGAAGATACTCAGATGGTCTGCATCAAGCTATCGAGGCCAAAGAAAACGTTCAAGTAGAGGCTGCAACTCAGACCTACGCAACTGTAACATTACAAAATTATTTCAGAATGTACCATAAACTTGCGGGTATGACTGGTACAGCAGAAACAGAAGCAAAGGAATTCTGGGACATTTATAAATTAGATGTTGTGGTTATTCCAACAAATAGGTTAGTGGTTAGAAAAGACCTAGATGACTATGTATATAAAACTGCCAGAGAAAAATACAATGCCGTTATAATTGAGGTTGAAGCTCTTGTAGCACAGGGAAGACCGGTTCTTGTTGGTACAACAACTGTAGAAATTTCGGAGTTATTGAGTCGATTGCTTCAAATGAAGAAAATTCCTCATCAAGTTTTAAATGCAAAATACCACCAAAAAGAGGCAGAAATTGTAGCGAATGCTGGTTTGGCAGGAGCAGTTACAATTGCAACAAATATGGCTGGTCGTGGAACGGATATCAAACTTGGTGAAGGAGTAAAAGAAGCCGGTGGTTTGGCAATTATTGGTACAGAACGCCACGATTCGCGCCGAGTAGACAGACAGTTACGCGGTAGATCTGGTCGTCAAGGAGATCCTGGTTCTTCGCGTTTCTTTGTTTCGTTAGAAGATGATTTGATGCGTAAATTTGGTTCCGAGCGAATTGCGAAGATTATGGACCGAATGGGACTTAAAGAAGGCGAAGTGATAACCGCAGGCCTCGTTTCAAAATCAATCGAACGCGCTCAGAAAAAAGTAGAAGAAAATAACTTCGGTATGCGTAAACGTCTATTGGAATACGATGACGTTATGAACGCGCAACGAAAGGCAATTTACAGAAAACGTAAAAATGCTTTGTTTGGAGATCGTTTGGATGTTGATGTCGACAACATGTTCTATGAGATGTGTGATACTTTAGTTCAGAAACACCGTGGATCAGAGTATGCTGAATTTGAATTAGACCTAATCCGAATTCTAGGGATTAATTCTCCTGTTGATGAAGTTGGGTTCAAAACTACAGATACAATAGATCTAACTGAACAAGTATATCGTGAAATGCGCGATCAGTACGATCGGAAATGTATGAAAATAGCTGAAAAAGGCCTTCCACAAATCAAGCATGTTTACGAAACAATGTCGGATAAGTACAAGAATATTGTATTCCCTCTCTCAGATGGCCGTAGAGAAATGCAACTAATTGTGAACCTTGAGGAGGCATACAATTCAGAAGGAAAAACCATTACAAAGTCCTTTGAAAAAAATGTTATCTTATCGAAAATTGACGAGGAATGGAAAGAACACTTGCGAGAAATGGATGATCTACGTTCTGCTGTTAATAATGCAACCTATGAACAAAAGGATCCCCTCGTAATTTACAAATTAGAATCGTATAACTTGTTCCGTTCAATGCTCGATCGCCTAAATCAAGATGCCGTAGAATTACTCATGATGATGGATTTACCTGTTGAGCAACAAATACAGAGCACGAATAAGGAAGACAAGCAGAATAATTACGAGAGAAGTAGTACTAATTCAGCTAATACATCTTCGACACCGACACCAAAATTTTCAGGTCGCCAAGGATATCAAGAAGCCATTAACAACTCGTTCCCTCAAGAAGAGAAAAGACAACCAGTGATTGCTGACCCTAAAGTTGGTCGAAATGATCAATGTCCGTGTGGTTCAGGGAAGAAATACAAGCAGTGTCACGGTAAATAATGGCAGCGCTACCGTCCAATTTGTTGATTATCGGAACGGGTAGGGTAGCGGAAGCCTTTATTCGATTTTTATCTGCGAGAAAAGGACTAACGATTAGAGTAATTGGTCGTAATACCGCGAAGTTGAAAGAATTTCAATTAAAATATAACGTTGAAATATCTGAAAATCTTAACGATTCAGCAGTTGAATGGGCAATTGTTGCCATTTCTGATGATGCACTTCAAGAAGTTATCTCGAATGTAAATGCAAAATGGATTTCAATAACAGCTGGTACGGCAGATTGGAGAAAATATGGAGAAAATTGTTCAATTCTTTATCCTCTTCAATCGTTTTCATTAAATTCAGATATTCAATTAGAAAATATTCCTTTTATAATTGATGGAAACGCGTCTTCTATTGCTAATCTAGAAACATGGACCCATTTATTATCATTGAAGACACAACATTTTGGTTTAGAAAAAAGAGAAAAACTTCATGTGGTTGCCGTTTTTCTTAATAATTTCGTTCATCACATCATGGCTAAAGGTGTTGACTTAGCTAAAAAATTTGAGTTAAATCCTGAAATTTTTGAGGCACTAATTTCTGAGACTTTTAATCGATTTGACATTGAAAATCCTTATTCTCAGCAAACTGGTCCAGCGGAACGAAATGATGAGGTTACCTTAGAAAAACATCGGAAATATCTCTCAGATGGAAACTTATCGCTTTATAATATGTTGTCAATGAGTATAAAAGCTACAAAAGATGCAGAATTATAAAATAAAACTGAATAAAATATCCACCTTTATTTTTGATGTAGATGGGGTTTTTACGGATGGGAAGGTATATTTGATTAACGATGATGTTGTTCGAGCCCTAAATTCAAAAGATGGTTACTCCATTCAGTATGCAACAAAACTAGGTTACAAGATTTTCATTATTACAGGAGGTAATTCGCAACAAGTAAAAGATCGTTTGTTGAATCTTGGGGTTAACGAAGTTCACCTTGCGGTAAAAAGAAAGTTAGAATGCTATGAAAACATTTTGTTTCGATTCCAACTTTCACCAGAGGAGGTTTTGTATATGGGCGATGATATTCCGGATATTCCAGTGTTAAAAAAAGTGGGAGTTTCCACTTGCCCTCAGGATGCTTGTTCAGATGTAAAAATGTTAGTTGATTATCAATCTCATCGCAATGGAGGATTCGGTTGTGTTCGTGATGTAATCGAGCAAACTCTTCGTTTACAAGGTAAATGGCTTTTGGAGGAGGCCTATGAGTGGTAAGACTACTGTTACGTATAGTTTTTGGATTGTTCATTTTTACGTCTTGTACAAAAGAAGTTCAAATTGATATACCTCAATTTAACGAAAAAGTAGTTGTTGAAGGAAGGTTATTTGCAGGTGAATTTCCTGTTGTCCTACTTTCTTTAACTCAGAACATTTATGCGCCAACAGATATTAGTAATTACCTAGCGTCTTTTATTTCTGATGCTCAAGTATACATGGTTGTGGATGGAGATTCTGTAATTTTGAATCCAGTGCAATTGAATCAACTCGAAATGGAAGCGCTGGCGCGCGTTTCTGAGATTTTAGAAATTGAACCCGAGGAAGCCGCGCTTTTACCAATTGTTGCCTATACGACAACACAACCTAACTTCAAGGGCGCAGTAGGAAAAACACACCGCTTAACGATTTCCTACAATGGATCATATAGTTATGCAGAAACAACCTTATTGAATCCTATTCCATTGGCAAATCTCGTTTGGCAACCAGAAACATCCAATTCAATGTATGGAAGACTTAAAGCAGGATTTCAAGATCCAATTGCTAATTACGATGCCTATTATTGGGAGGTTAAGCGTATTCATCAATTCAATGGAGAAGTAATTGATAAGAGTTATGAACGACCTAGTGGAGGATATATTCGAGATAAATATTGGAACGGAACTTTTCGGAATTTGAATTATGGAAATCCATTAAAAAGAAAAGATACTACACATCTTGAGGAATATCGTAGGTATTTCAGAGAAGGAGACCAAGTTGTAGTTCGATTTTCAAAGATGGAATATGAAGTATACGAGTTTTTTAGAACGCGAAGAGAACAAATCGAAAATCAAGGAAGCCCTTTTGCTTCCCCTTTAAACGTTAAATCAAATTTAGTGGGTAATGCCGTTGGGATTTGGGCAGGATTTTCTCCAAGTTATGACACCATTATTTGTCAACCTTGAATTGATTTTTTCTGCCTTGTTTGTTTTTTTAAAATTCGTTTTTTCAATAGTAAACGAAAAAAGAAGATTGAATTCTATCAATAATAGTATTCACTTCAACTATCTAGGAAAACACTTTTAAAATTAGCTTATCTTTGCGCTAAATTTTACCTATGTCTAAGCCAGTACGCGTACGTTTTGCGCCTTCACCAACAGGACCCTTGCATATGGGGGGAGTTCGAACAGCACTTTACAATTATCTTTTTGCAAAAAAAAATAACGGAACTTTTATCATTAGAATTGAGGATACGGATCAAACGAGATTTGTTCCAGGTGCACAAGATTACATAATGAATGCGCTAAAATGGTGTGGAATTATGCCTACTGAAGGCCCAGGTTTGGGAGGAGATTATGGACCGTATGTTCAATCAGAAAGAAAAGAAATGTACCGTCCGTATGCCGAAGAGTTGGTGAAAAATGACAAGGCATATTACGCTTTTGATACCGCAGAAGAATTAGATGAAATGCGCGAAAAAGCGAAACAGATGGGTATGCCAAATTGGCAATATAATGCGGTTACAAGAAACTCATTGAAGAATTCTTTGACTTTACCTTCCTCTGAAGTGGAACGCTTATTAGAAGAAGGAGTTCCGTATGTTATTCGAATGAAAATGCCACGAAATCACGATGTTCGTTTTCAAGATTTGATAAGAGGATGGGTGGTAGTAAACACTAATAATCTGGATGATAAGGTTTTATTCAAAAGCGATGGTATGCCAACGTATCATTTAGCAAACATTGTCGATGATCACACAATGGAAATTAGTCATGTAATTCGCGGGGAAGAGTGGTTACCGTCAGCGCCTTTACATGTTTTGTTATATGAAGCGTTCGGTTGGGAGACTCCTGAATTTGCTCACTTACCGCTATTACTAAGACCGGATGGTAATGGTAAACTCTCAAAACGAGATGGTGATAGGTTAGGATTTCCAGTATTTCCAACAGATTGGGTCACTGCGGAAGGTGAGTTATATTCTGGTTATCGAGAAAAAGGATATTTCCCTGGAGCTTTTATTAATATGTTGGCATTTTTAGGTTGGAATCCAGGTACAACGCAAGAGATTTTTTCGTTAGATGAGTTAGCCGAAGTTTTTACCTTAGAAAGAGTATCTAAAGCAGGAGCGAAGTTTGATCCAGATAAAACAAGATGGTTCCAACAACAATATTTACGTCAAGAGTCAAATTCGGTTTTAGTAGAAACCTTGAATAAATTGAGCGAAGGAAAATATTCGAAAGAACAATTAACTGCAGTTTGTGACTTGATGAAAGAGCGTGCTACGTTTGTTACCGACATGTTGATAGATGGTGCTTATCTAGTGGAGAAACCAACGCATTTTGACGAAGAATCCATTTCGAAAAAATGGAAAGCGGAAACAACAGGAATAATGCAAGAATGGAAGGAAGCGATGTCGAACCTTTCTCAGTTTGATGCTCATACCATTGAAACAGCATTTAAAAGTTTTCTCGCTGAAAAGCAATTAGGTACGGGAGCTGTTTTATTACCTTTTCGACTTACTATTACAGGAGTTGGGGCTGGTCCAGGAATGTTTGACATAGCATCGTTCCTTGGAAAAGAAGAAGTTCTTGAAAGAATGGAGGAGGGGCTTAAACTTATTTCTAGCCTATCTCATGCATAAAATTCTGGTTTCGGGTATTAAGATTTATGCATTTCACGGATGCTTGGAAGAAGAGGCGAAAATTGGAAGCGATTATCGAGTTGATGTAGAAATTAATACTGATTTTTCGAATGCGGCTTTAACGGATAACCTTTCCCAAACAGTTGATTATGTTCAGGTGAATAAAATTGTAAAAGAGGAAATGCTGATTAGATCTAAATTATTGGAACATGTTGGTCAACGAATTTTAAATAGATTTCACCAAGAAATTAAACATCCAGCGACATACCTAGTAAAAATTTCTAAGATAAACCCTCCAATTAATGGGGATGTACAAGCTGTATCTGTAATTATTTGTGATTAATTTTTTTATTGTGAATTCATTGAAAAAGGAAAAATCTATAAATAAAAGTACGTCATTAAAGTAAGACAAATCTTGTTTTAAATTCACCGCCTTCAAGAATTAAAATGCGCTTTCCTTCAAACATATTTAGTTTTTAATTCCTTTATTTTCAGATATAAAATTAACTAATTGATGAAAAGCCCTCGCTCTATGTGAGAATAAATTTTTCTCGTTTAAAGTCATTTCTGCAAATGTTTTACCTTGCTTTTCAGGTCTGAAAATAGGATCATAACCGAATCCATTTCGACCAATTTTAGTATGTCCTATTTCACCGTTAACAATTCCTGTAAATTGAAATTCTTGACCTTCTTTTATTAATGTGATAACAGTTTTGAATCGGGCATTTCGATTTTCTTGTCCCTTCATTTTTAAAAGTACTTTGTCGATGTTTGCATCGTCATTTTTTTTCTCACCAGCATACCGAGCTGAGAAAACTCCGGGTTCACCATTTAGGGCTTCAATCTCCAATCCCGTATCGTCCGCAAAACAAGTCATTTGGTACTTTTCCCAGACAAATTTTGCCTTCAATAGTGAATTGCCTTCAATAGTGCTTGCTGTCTCAGGAATTTCTTCTTTAAGACCCAGTTGAGTCAAGGAAAGCAATTCTATTTCATCTCCAAGTAAGGTTTGAATTTCCTTAACTTTATTTTGATTGTGTGAGGCGAAGATTATTTTCATGTAAACAAGTCTAAATATTTCTGTTGATTTGCACTTACTGAATACTTTTCCTCAATGGTTTGTTTTCCAGCCTTTCCAATTTGCATTCTCAATGCTTTATCTTTTAGAAGAAGAGCGAGTTGTTCTTTCCATTCTTCCGCCGTTTTAAGTAAAAAACCATTTTTAGTGTGGTCAATAATTTGGTTGTTAACACCTACCGGAGACATGAGTGCTGGAATTCCTAATGCCATGTATTGAAGACCTTTAAATCCGCATTTTCCTTCTGCCCAAATATCATTTTCTAATGGCATAACACCAATAGAAATTTTGGACAAATCTTGAATTTCGGTTTCTTTTTTCCATTTTAAAAACCTCAAAGAGTTGAGATGATAGGTTGGCGCTTCGTTAGAAATGATTAGAAAATCAAAGGCGTAGGTCTTCTCTAATTCTTTGATTACAGGAACGAGAAAATCAAGATACCGCATAGTTGTGTGAGTGCCTGTCCAACCAATTACAACACGTTCTTGGTTATAGTCAGTAGGTAAATTATGATGATGGATGGTGTCTATTGTAGTGGGAATAATTGCTACATTTTTATTGAATTGCGCAGCATATTTTGCCAAATATTCATTTCCCGCACTCACTTTGTAAGCCCATTTCATACAGTAGTTTACCTTCCAATAGGCTTTCAGTCTATGAAATTTAGCATTTGTTTCGCTGTAGTTCGCAAGCCAAATAGCATCGTCAAAATCATAGATTATTCTTTTTCTCCATACCTTTGCAATAATCCATTCAAAAATTGGTGGACCAATATGCGCCGCTTCACGATGAATAAAAACAAAATCATATTTACTTAACTGAAACATCAGGAGCCATCGTTTCAAGAAGCTTCTGAAAACGCTCATTATTTTTTGAGGAGTTTTTCCTGATGCATACAATGATCTCCAAGCATTTTTAGACAGAAAGGGTTTGAAGTCGTGAGAAATCCCCTCATTTGTCAAATAGTTCAAATACTGTTCAAAACGAAAGCGTTGTGAAGGAGCTTCATTAAAAGGGTAGGGGGCTAATATTAGAACACGTTTACTCACTTGCAGAAATAAGATTTGTATAAACTGAGTTGTAGCGGGTTATCCCCTGTTCGAGACTGTAAAACTCCTTTGCGCCATTTTGACATTTAGTTTTATCAAAGTTTGGAAAATAAAGATCGATCTTCTCAAAGTCACTTGTTTCGAAACTATTAATGGCATAACCTGCTTGATAATCATTCACTACCTTTGCTGTATCACCAACTCCTGCATTGCATATTATTGGGATTCCCATAGCCATTAGTTCACCTTGTTTAGTTGGGGAAGATGCTTTTTTTGAAAATGTAGGTCTGATGAAAAAAATCGAAGCCGTAAACAAGGAAATACATGTAGCAACTTCTTTGTGTAAGACTGATATTACACGAATAGCAGTTTCTTTTATTCCTAGTTCACTGGCTTTTGAAAAAATCGTGGATGGACTCTCTCCGGTTACGAATAGAAAAATAGAATTAGGTTTTTGGGATAATTGATAACGAAAATAACTTAGCATTTCGTCTAACATGTACCAAGTACCAATTGACCCGACATATCCCAGAACAAAATCTGAAGGTGATATAACCAATTCTTCCGCATAAGATTCTCTTTTTTTTGTGTCAATTTGTGTCGGATCAAAAAGAGTTAAGTCGGCACAACATGGAATTACTTCAATTTTATTATTCAAATGTTCAAGACCATTCCAAGAAACGATCTCCTCTTTACCAGCATAGGTGAGCGAAATCACATGGTCAGCTTCTAAAAAGAATTTGCGTTCTTTTCTTTTGAAAAAGCGATAAACGAGATTGAAAATTGGATTTTTTATATTCCAAATCTTTCCATCCACACGTTCATCAGCCCAAAAACCACGCATATCAAATAAGAACTTTGTTTTAAATTTCTTTTTCATAGCTAAGCCTACCATTGCTGAAAGGTAACTCCGACAATGAACAATTGAAAAGTGATGCGTTCTATGTAGTTTGAAGGAAAGATTTCGCATTCGCCAAACATCGTAAATTGTAGAAAGAAGAGGCGGTTTTTTAGTATAAATCTTTGGATGCCATGTTATGTCGTATTTATCACAAAGCACTTGAATTTCAACTTTGAATTTCGCAAATCGGTCTTGCTTTTCAAAACTAATCAAGTGAAAACGAAAACCTTTTTTTGATAGTCCAATTATGTAGGGGAGTACTTGTGACTGACCCAAGGGATCTGTCATTCCATCATAGGATAAGTAAAGTACGCTGCGAGACATCTAAAACAAAGATACAAACTTAAAAATAGGCGGTATAACCAAAGTGAATTTTCGTTTCTCTAAAATCAAATGAATTTTGATTGAATTTCCCCAAAGCTCCGACGAGTGCGAAAGTTCCTAGCTTAGTTCCATATGCGAAACCAACGCCAATGCCTAGTGGAAAAGAAAAATTGGTATTCAGCGTTTTATCCTGCATTATTCCTTGATCAGCAAAAAGAAATGCGTATGATAATTGATCTATCTGGAATCTGTATTCCAAAGTTCCAATTATTTTTGTTGTTGCAAAAATCTGTTCCTCATTGAATCCTCGAATTGAATTCAAACCGCCTGTTCTAATCCTTTCATTACTATACAAGCTATCCGCAGAATAATGTTCTGCTTGGATTCCTAATTTTATAATATGTCTTTTGTAGATTGGTTGATATCTTTCAACTTCACCTTGAAATTTATAAACCGTAGTATAAAATTTATGTGTTGGAGTCTCAGAAGATCGATTTCCCACAGCCACATTCCCCAAAAAGGAAATACCTTTTCTCGGATTATACAGGTTATCCAAACGCTTTAAGTTGAATTCGGCACCAAAAAAGTGAGTTTGAATTTTAGCATTTCTCGGAAATAATGGATTAACGGTTGAGCCAAGTGTGCTGGAATTAAGTAATTGATAGATTCCTTTTAATTGGGAACCATTAGGCAAGGTATATTGAATGGCTAAGTTCCCCTTTAGTTCTAAAAAAGTGGAGTCGCGTTTATAAAGTTGTAGTTTTCCATCTGCTCCAAAAGAGCTTTGAAACAAAAAGGGAATTGCACATCTCGCGTTGAGATGGCTCGTCCCGGCTTGCACACTTCTCCAATTGATATCGAGTAATTCAGCACGTTTTAAAACATTTGTCAGCTTTAGTTGCAACTCTCCGGTTAAACCTACGCGCTGACTAACAGGATTTGGTTGCAAGCCTATTGCCCCTTGCAAGGAACTCATCTTTTTAAATCGCAAATAAGTGAATAGCTCTGCTCCGTCAGATGTAAATAGAATTTCAGAAGGTTTTATTATTTCGAGGTAATTGAATTGACTAAGTCGCTTTGTTAAATTGAAAATTTTTGATTCTTGGTAGTATTCTCCTTTTTTTATTCCTAATAGATTTTCTAACATGCGCAGGGAGATTGACGAATCTGTTTTTACATGTAATGTTGTCCACTTTACAAACGGGCCAGGAATTTCAAGTGCGTGTGCGCTCAATGAGTGATCGTGTATTACCAAAGAATCTAATTGAATGGAATAAAACGGGAAACCTGAATTACTCTTCTTTATTAACTTTTTCTTAAGATACTGAGCATATTCTTTAGGTTGAACAACTTCACTTTTACCATTTGCGCTTTTTATTTCTAATGTTCTGAATTTATTTCCTGGACAAATTCCATAGGTTGTTTCATTAATTTCATAAAGTTCTGGTATAAGGTAGCCTTTAGAAATAAATTTGTTTTTGAAATTGTTTAATGCCTTTTGTTTTTTTTCAGGATATGTTTTTAATACGTATTCCTTTGAATTAGAAGTGTCAATTACAGAAATACGCAGGTTTTTTTTCTGAGCAATCGAACGTGGGCCACTTAGGATCAAAATCAATGTTAACAAGAAAAATAATAATTTTTTCATCTTCTTGAGAACGAATTTACAACGAATAAATTTGCTTTTTCGAAATATTATTGTAACTTTCAAAAGCTATATCACGTTAAACTCTCTCGAACAACAAAAACAAATGCTATGAAAACAAAAATTTCCCTTTTTCTCGGACTTTCTCTTTTGGTGGTAATTTTAGCATCATGCGGTGGTGGAAGAAAAATTTCATGCCCGGCTTACAGCAGCACGAACATGGAGAATTCAGACTTAGCGTCGAAATAAGAAAAATAAAATTTAAATTACCAGTTATTGCGCTGAATGTGATAAGCCATTTGAGCTTGTAGATTCAGCGCTTCTTTTTTAGCTGCTTCGGCAAAATCAATTCCGTTGCTTGCATATAGAATAGCACGTGATGAATTTACAAGCAAACCACATGAAGGATTACTTCCGTATTGAACTACCTCATCTAAAGATCCACCTTGTGCCCCAACTCCTGGAACTAAAAAGAAATGGTTTGGCGCTATTTTTCTAACCGATGCAATTTCTGCAGACCTTGTTGCTCCAACAACATACATTATATTTTCACTCGTCCCCCATTCTTGGGATTTTCGAAGCACTTCCTCAAAAAGTCTTCCGTTTAATGTGTCCAACTGTTGAAAGTCTCTTGATCCTTCATTTGATGTTAAAGCGAGTAATATTAGCCATTTCCCCTCAAAATTAAGAAATGGCACCACTGAGTCTGAACCCATGTATGGTGCAACTGTTACGGCATCACATGGAAAAGTTTCAAAAAAAGTTTTCGCGTAATATGCAGAAGTATTCCCAATATCACCTCTTTTGGCATCCGCAATTACAAAACAATTTTTCGGGATATAATTTATCGTTTTTTCAAGCGCTTGCCATCCTGCTATCCCCATGCATTCGTAAAATGCAGTATTAGGTTTGTAAGCAACACAATAGGGATGAGTAGCATCAATAATGGCTTTGTTGAATTCAAAAATTGGATCCTCCGAATCAAGTAGATGAGGCGGTATTTTCGATAAATCTGGGTCTAAACCGACACATAAAAAGGACTGTTTTATTCGAATTTGATTTATTAATTCTTCTTTCGTCATGCCTCTTGACCTTTTAATTTTTCTGCATTTTCTGCCATTTTTAACGCGTCAATCATCTCTTGAACATCACCGTTCATGAAAGAACTTAAATTATAGATGGTTTTATTAATTCTATGATCTGTAATTCTTCCTTGGGGGTAGTTGTATGTCCTGATTTTTGCGGATCGATCACCAGTAGAGACCAAAGTTTTTCTTTGTGCAGCGCGCTCATTATGTATCCTATCCAATTCTTGTTGGTACAAACGAGAACGCAAAACCGAAATAGCCTTTTCTAAATTCTTATGTTGTGATCTACCGTCTTGACATTCTACTACTAATCCCGAAGGAATATGAGTTAAACGAATTGCGGACTCCGTTTTATTAATGTGTTGTCCCCCAGCACCACTTGCTCGAAAAGTATCTTTACGAACATCATTCATATCTAACTCAAAATCGACTTCTTCTGCCTCTGGTAGCACTGCAACTGTAATGGCAGATGTGTGAACTCTTCCTTGTGATTCTGTTTCAGGAACTCGTTGAACCCTATGCACTCCTGATTCAAATTTTAACATTCCATATATTCCGGTTCCTGATATTTCCATTGATATTTCTTTGAAACCTTTAACAGAGCCTTCAGATGAATTAAGAATATCGTACTGCCATCCCATTTCTTTGAAATACATGGTATACATCCGGAAAATATCTTCTACAAAGATACATGCTTCGTCACCGCCTGTTCCAGCTCGTAGTTCTAAAATTGCATTTTTATCGTCTTCAGGATCTTTAGGAATGAGCATCATTTTAATCTCTTCTTCCATTATTGGACGCTGATGTTCTAAATCATCAATTTCCATTTTTGCCATGTCTCGCATTTCAGGGTCAGTTTCCACCTCTAATAGATCTTTTGCTGATTGAAGATTTCCAAGTAAGTTTTTGTATGAATTATAGACAGCATCAAGTTCCTCTAATTCTCTGTATTCTTTGTTTAATTTAACAAAACGATCCATGTTTGATATTATATCAGGGTCAGTAATCATTTTACCTACCTCAACAAATCTGAAATGAATAGCTTCTAATTTTGACAATAAATCTGACATGCCGCAAAGGTAAACTTTTTAAATGTATTGCGGTCAAAACGATTTTTAAAACATAAAAAAAGGGTTACCATTTGTAACCCTATATTATAATCGAAAACAGTGTATTAATGGTTCGCCAGGTAATCTGCGACTCCATCAAATGATGGTTTCATGGCTGCGTCTCCTTTATGCCAATTTGCTGGACAAACTTCTCCATTTTCCTCAAAATATTGAAGAGCATCTACCATTCTAAGTGCTTCGTCAACGTTTCTCCCTAATGGAAAGAAGTTAATAAGTTGATGCATGACAATTCCTTCTTTGTTAATTAAATAAAGACCTCTGTACGCTATCATTGGTCCAGAAGCTGTTAAGTTTCCGTCCATATCGTATTCGTATTCACCAGCTAAAACTCCAAAAGCTTCAGAAATTGTTTTTGAAGTATCCGCAACTATCGGGTAAGTTACCCCTTGAATTCCTCCCTTATTTTTTGGAACTTGTAACCATCCCCAATGTGATTCTTCAGTATCTGTTGAACAAGCAACAACTTTAACCCCACGAGATTCAAATTCACTCAACGCATTTTGAAAAGCATGTAATTCCGATGGACATACAAATGTAAAATCCTTCGGGTAAAAGAAGAAAATCACATGATTTTTTCCAATAAATTGATCAAGAGTAAAATCTTTAACGATTTCACCACCATTTACTACTGCCGCCGCATTAAATGACGGTGCTTTTTTTCCAACTAATGATGACATATTTATTATTTTTATTGTTTACGTTACTAATAGACAAAGTTAATCCTAAAAAGTTTCAATTTAAATCATTTAAGTAAAGGTTTATTCTTTCCTTTAGTTTTATTTAAAAACTGAAAACAAATTTAAGATAGTTTATTTATAGATATCATCAATAATATCTATAATTGTATATAAAAAATCTATATGATCACATTGCAACAAATGCAGTACATTTCAGTCTTATCAGAAGAACTACATTTCTTGAAAGCTAGCGAGCGGTGTTTTGTTTCTCAGCCTACCTTATCAATGCAAGTAAAAAAAGCCGAAGAAACACTAGGGGGAATAATTTTTGACCGTTCGTCAATCCCATTGAAATTGACCTCTTTTGGAAAACAAATACTACCTGTTGTACGGGACGTATTAGAGGAAAATGAAAAGCTTACAGAGCTAATGGGTAGATTAAAAGGAAATTTGATTGAAGAAATAAAAATTGGAATTATTCCGACTATTGCTGTATACATGATTCCTTCAATTTTTTCACTCTTAAAAGATTCTCTGACCCAGGCTAAAATCACCTTTGAAGAAATGAAATCAGAAGAGTTAATAGTGGCACTTGAAAATCATAAGATTGATTTAGGAATTATGGCAGGTCCTTTTAATGATGTCAAAATTGAATCAATTCAACTATTTAGAGAGCAGATACTTGTGTACTGTCTAGAATTGATAGGTGATAATCTTAGATTAGAGCAATTACAAGATCTAAAGCCATGGTTATTAAACAATGGTAACTGTCTGAGAAATCAAATGTGGAATTTTTGTGAGTTGAATAATTCCAGTGATACCTTTGATTGGGATTATCATGGAGGGAATATAGATTTACTCATGAAAATGGTTGAGCAAAATGGCGGCTATACGCTGATTCCTGAAAATATTGACATTCCTGCAGATAAAAGGACTTTTCTTAAAACCTTGGAGAATAAAAATTCATCACCGGCAAGAGAAATTGTTGCGCTATTTCCGAGGCGAACGATGAAAAAGAGCACTATAAATGAAATTATTAGGGTTGTTAAAAGTCGATTTTCTACCTCTGATAAAGGTAACCTGACAATATTGGATTGGAAATAAAAAAGGGGCCGAAAGCCCCTTAGTTTTTATCCTTTAGCCAACGCTAGAAAATCGTCGTAAGGTACCTCCTTAGATTTTAAGGCTACTGTCGATTTAAAATAATCAGTAAGCTTTTGTTCTGCAAGTTTGTCATAAATACCATTTGCCTGTTCCTTATTTTTAAGGAGTCGAACCGCAGTTTCTGTTAATTCTGCATCTTCAGGAGCCGGAATTCCGTACTGAGCGTAATTTCCAGCTAATAATTCTTTCGTGTAGTCAATTACCTCCTGATTGGTGAGTTGAATATTGTTGTCCTTAAAAATTTTTGTTTGAATTAATTGCCATTTTAAGGATTGAAGGTAATTACTAAAGTCTCGCTCTATTTCGTCTTCTGTTACAGGTTTTTCATTCGATAATTTAATCCATCTTTTCAAAAATGTTTCAGGGAATTCAATTTTCGTTTTATCCATTAAGTAGCTGTAGACATCTCTGGTTAACATTCGGTCTGTATCACCTGCGAACATTTTTTCAAGGTCATCTGCAATTCTTTCACGCAAAGCACTCTCTGAAGTTACTTCTCCTGGAAGGAACAATTTATTGAATAAATCTTCGTTCAAATCCGCCATTTCCATTCGTTTGATTTCAGAAATTGTGAATTTAAAATTTTTCGAAATTTCAGAGGCCTGCTGTTCATCAATTCCAAGCATGCTTGCAAGATCTTTATCGCCTTTTGAAACAAGTCTTGGATCTAGTTCTAATTCTTCTGAAACTTTTTTACCAATAAATTGCTTAACATTTTTTTTATCGTCGATAAACTCCAATGAAATCGTAGCAGAATGTTCGATTCCGTTATCTTTTAAATTTCCGTTTTCATCTAATTCGTTGAATTTTCCTATTAACATGTCCTTATCTCCTACTAATTCAGACGATACTAGTTTTCCATAACGTCTTCTTAAATCTTCAACTTGTTTGTCGATTAACTGACTATCAACTTTTACCTTGTTGTAGTCAAATGAAGATTTCGAAGATATAGGAATTTCAAAAGTTGGAGAATAACCAATTTCGAATGAAAATTCAAAGTCATTAGGTTGATCAAAGCTACCCACAACTTCTGCGTCAGCTTTAGGAATAGGATTACCTAAAATGTTTAAATTATTTTCTGAAATGTAGGCATAAAGGCTATCATTAGTTAATTTGTTTAATTCCTCAGCAAGAACTGCTTTTCCGTATTGTTTTTGAATTAAGCCAAATGGCACATGGCCAGGTCGAAATCCCGGTATTTTAGCTGTTTTCCTATACTTTTCTAACGCATTTTTAACCTTACTTTGGTAATCGTCAGAACTAATTTTAACCTTCAAGACAGCGTTCAACGCGTCAACCTCTTCACGAATAATATTCATATTGTTGTTTTATTTTTCTCTTAAATAAAAAAGGTCTCGCGACAACGAGACCTTCTAGTGCGGATGGAGGGACTCGAACCCGCACACCTCTCGGCACCAGATCCTAAGTCTGGCGTGTCTACCAATTTCACCACATCCGCAATTATTTCAATTTACAATTTGATCTCGTTTGATCTTTCAAAAATTGTAAAACAAAGTTACAAGTTTTTGAACTAACCATTATTCTTTAAACTTAATGGGGTGCAAAGATAGTAACAAAATTTAAATAAGAAAATTATGTAAGAATTTATCTTCTTTTTTCTTGCATAGATACCCTGATTTCTTTCATAAAATCTGAGGCGTAAACAAAATTTGAAATTTCTTGGTTATCAGTGGTAATAATACTTTCTCTCGTACCTTCCCACCATTTCTGACCTTTGTATATAAAAATTATGCTATCACCGATTTCCATTACACTGTTCATGTCGTGCGTAATGACTACAGTAGTCATTTGAAGTTCGTAGGTCAGTGATTTTATCAAACCATCAATTAAGATAGAAGTTTGTGGATCTAATCCGGAGTTTGGTTCATCACAAAACAAGAACTTAGGACTCATTGCAATGGCTCTAGCAATTCCAACGCGCTTTTGCATTCCACCCGAACATTCGGAAGGAAACAACTTATTTCTTCCAACCAGATTTACATGTTCAAGACAGAAGTCCACTCTTTTTTTCATTTCGGCTTTTGTCATATTGGTAAACATGGTCAAAGGAAACTTTACGTTTTCTTCCACTGTCATAGAATCAAACAAAGCAGCACCCTGAAAAAGCATTCCAATTTCTTGTCTTACTTCACTTCTTTGATTTCGGTTCATTTTTGTAAATTCCCTACCGTCATAAAGCACCTCTCCACTGTCCACTTCATGTAATCCAACCATACATTTGGCTAGTACAGATTTTCCTTGACCTGATTGACCAATGATGAGGTTTACTCGACCTTTTTCAAAACGAGCGTTGATATCAAATAATACTTGATTACCGGCAAATGATTTATTGACTTGTCTGACCTCCAACATTACAACAACATCATTTGAGTAAGTAAGAAATTTGCAATTAGAATAAAGACGCTCGAAATTACTACTGCTTGTGTAGATGACTTTCCAACTTCTAAAGAACCTCCTTTTACGTAATATCCGTAAAATGAAGCCACGCTTACTATAATAAATCCAAAAACTATGGTCTTAGTGAGCGCATAAACAATATGATAAGGCATAAAGGAATAACGAATCCCAAGAACATAGGTATCCGTTGTACTTAGATCCGACAATACCAAAGCTAGCCATCCTCCTGTGATACTTAGAAACATAGAAATGATGACGAGAATCGGGAAAAAAAGAACAGCAGCAGCTATTTTAGGTAAGACCAAAAAATTCAATGAATTAACTCCCATTATTTCCAAAGCATCGATTTGTTCGGTAACACGCATTGTGCCTATTTCTGATGCAATATTAGATCCTACTTTTCCTGCTAAAATTAATGAAATTATAGTTGGTGAAAATTCTAAAATTGTACTTGATTGGGTAATGTAACCTACCGTGTATTTCGGTAATAAAGGATTTGACATGTTTGATGCCGTTTGAAGAGCGATAACGCCACCAATAAAGGTTGACATTAACGCAACAATGGGTATAGAGTTGATACCAATACTAGAGATTTCATCGAACAGTCGTTTCAAGAAAATGGACCACTTTTTAGGACGTGTAAGAATTACCGTCAGCATGAGTATATATTTTCCGAAATTTTGCATCCCTTAACAAGTGCTAATTTACATATTATTTTTGGTAGGTTATCGTTAAAGTTAAGGAGTTGATTAATTTTGAAGCTCATGGATAAATTAGAAAAATTCGCCCTAACACTTCAAAAGTTTGTCCCGGAAGGATTTCAATATCATTTGGCAAAGTTAATTGTAATGGGACAAGTGAAATTCAAAATTGTCAATGGAAGAAAAACCAAACTTGGTGATTTTAGGGTTAGTTCGTCACTTGAACTACCTGTCATTACAGTAAATGGTGATTTAAATAAGTATTCATTTTTAATTACGGCATTACATGAATTAGCCCATCTCCATGCGTTTAAAAAATTTGGATTGCGGATTTCACCGCATGGGGAGGAATGGAAAAACGAATACCGAAATTTATTGTTACCGATTGTAAATTCTAAAATTCTACCTTCAGACATTGAAAATGCACTTCTAAAATCAATCTTAAATACAAAAGCAGCTTCTTGCTCAGATATTCAATTGTCAAGAGTGTTAAACAAATACGATGAAATTTCTGAAAATTCAGTACTGCATTTGGAGGAGATCGAGGAAGGATTGCCGTTTTCGTTAAATGGTAGATTATTCAATAAAGGAAAGCTCAGGAGAAGTCGTTATCTTTGCTATGAATTAGGAACAAATAAACCTTATTTAATTCACAGATTAGCACAAATAAAATTGCATCAATAATGAATAACAACTTCGGTTTAATAATGGCAGGAGGAATTGGAAGTCGGTTTTGGCCCTTGTCAACTCCTGAACATCCAAAACAATTTTTGGATGTTCTTGGAATCGGAAAATCATTACTTCAACTTACTTTTGAACGTTTATCTCGCACGGTTCCTAGTAATCAGATTTTTATTTTAACTAACTTGAGTTATGCCGAAATAGTTAGGAAACAATTGCCAAATTTACCCGTGGACAATATACTGTGCGAACCCGAAAGGAAAAATACCGCACCATGTTTGGCGTATGCTTCAGCTAAAATATATGCTAAAAATCCAAATGCTACTCTAGTTGTTTTACCTTCTGATCATCTAATAATTAACGAACTTCGTTTTTCTGAAATATTGCAAGTCGCAATACAAGTCGCAAACACGGAAAATGAATTAGTCACACTTGGAATTTCACCAATACGTCCGGATACGGGTTATGGATACATTGAATTTGATCCGCAGGATACAGGAAATTTTGGAAAAGCAACAAAAGTGAGGCAGTTTCGAGAGAAACCATCACTGGAATTGGCTCAATCTTTTCTGAAGGCAGGTAATTATTTTTGGAATGCGGGTATTTTTGTTTGGAAGGCAGAAACTATTTTAGCCTCGTTGAAAGAATTTCAACCCGAACTATCGGAATTATTCATAAATGATCTTTCCGCCTACAATACAGCTAACGAAATAGATTTTATTAGCTTGGCGTTTCAAAAATGCGAGTATATTTCGATTGATTACGCCGTATTAGAACATGCCAAAAATGTGTCAGTGGTGCTTTCAGATTTTGATTGGAGTGACTTGGGTACATGGGGAAGTTTAAATGATCATTTATCGAAAGACAATTTTGGTAACGCTGTGGTTGGAAAAAATGTATTCTTATTCAATAGTGAAAATTGTTTGGTTAACATTTCACCAAATAAATTGGTGTTATTAGATGGATTAAAAGATTACATTGTAGTTGAATCGAATAATATGTTCATGGTACTTAAATCGGAAAATGAACAAAAGTTAAAAGAATATTTAAATGCAGTTAACAAAGCAGCTATCCGCTAAATGGTGAAAATTAGAAATATTGAATTAGGAGAATTTCCACTATTACTTGCTCCGATGGAAGATGTCAGCGATCCTCCTTTCAGGGCCTTGTGTAAAAAACATGGAGCAGATTTGATGTATACAGAATTTATTTCCTCAGAAGGTCTCATTCGAGACGCAGCAAAAAGTGTTCAGAAACTTGATATTTATGAATACGAACGGCCAATTGGAATTCAAATTTTTGGAGCTGATATCGAAAGCATGAAACAAGCTGCAGCCATAATTGAAAAAACGAATCCAGACATTTTAGATATTAATTATGGTTGTCCGGTAAAGAAAGTAGCATGCAAAGGAGCGGGAGCAGGAATTCTTCAGGATATTCCTAAAATGATAAAAATGACTGAAGAGATTGTAAAATCTACATCTCTTCCAGTTACGGTAAAGACTCGTCTCGGTTGGGATGAAAATACAAAATTCGTAGTTGACACCGCTGAAAGGTTACAAGATATTGGTATTGAGGCCATTTCTATCCATGGAAGAACTAGAAAACAAATGTACAAAGGAGATGCTGATTGGACATTAATAGGCGAGGTAAAAAATAATGCGCGAATGAAGATTCCTGTCTTTGGTAATGGGGATATAGATACACCACAAAAGGCCGTAGACTACAAAGAAAGATATGGTGTTGACGGAATTATGATTGGACGAGCAACCATAGGTTATCCTTGGTTTTTTAACGAGGTAAAACATTTTATGAAAACTGGTGAAACCTTGCCTTCACCCACCATTTCTGAAAGAGTTGAGGTTGCCAAAGATCATCTTTTAATGAGTATTCGCTGGAAGGGAGAAACATTAGGGATTAATGAAATGAAAAGACATTACACCAATTATTTCAAGGGCATTGCGCATTTCAAAGAATACAGATCTAAATTAGTATCATCAAATGATTTAAGTGAAATTATAGATACCTTGAGTTTTATCTCATCACACGCAGATCAGTTTCATTTTTCTACAATTTAAATTCAAGCGAACAAATTGACCGTCAACTTGTTTGGTAGTTATGGAGATTTGGAATGTTATTCCTGGTTTTTCGAACTACGAAGTGTCAACTATCGGACGAATACGTTCGTTAGATAGAATTAAGTCGTTCAAAAATGGGCGCATAATGCACTATTTAGGTAAATTAAAGAACCTGAGAAGGCATCCAAAAAACAACTTCATTATGGCCGATTTAATAGACGATTTCGGAAAAAGAAAAACCGTGTATCCACACAAAATGGTTGCCACAGCTTTTCTCAATAACCCAGATCCTCGTCGAATGAAAGTAGTAGTTCATATTGATGGTAATGTTGAAAATAATGCTGTAGATAATCTCAAATGGTCGAGTTTTAGTGAATCAATTAAATCAGGTTTTGAGAGTGGGAAAAGGAGCAATGCCGACCTTTGGATTAAAAGGAGACTAAAATACGGTCCAAAAGGTGGGAATAATTCGCAAGGTAGACCTGATCCATTGACCTTTGCCCAAAAAAAACGAATTCATTTTCTGAGAAGTGAGAAAGGGTATAGTCTAAAGAAGCTTTCTCAAAAGTACAAATGCAGCATTTCACATATTCACAAAACCATAACTCGATTTAGCGCTTAACTTTGAAGTTTTCTTTGGCAATTTTTCTAACAGGAAAATTTAAGGTTCCATTGATTTCATTACCTTTTACGTTTTGTAGTCTGAATTTATAGTTTGTTCCTTTGTACAACCATTGTATTTCGTTCAAATTGTCATTTTTAACTACAGGATTTCCACCTGAGTACAACAAAAGCTTATTTTTTTTGATTTTTTTTGTCAACGGTGGTGATATAAGAAACCTTATTTTATCGCCTTCTTCGGAAATAAATCCTTTTAATTTCAGTTTCGCATAAAGTCGATAAAAATTGTTATTAATCGTAAGTAACGATGAATAGGCAGGAACTGTTACTGTACGTTGTTTTTCCACTAATACGGGGTTAAATTCATCATCTAATTCAGTTTCTTTATAAATTTCTGTTTCAATAGTATTACCTCCTTCAAAAAAACTGATGTCTCCTTGCCAACTTTTAATAAAATCTTCAAAAGGAAATCCATATTTTCGGGACAACTTAATTAATTCAGTATACAGAATGTCATCTGGGTGTTTTTTAAATTCTTTAATATTCAAATGTAGATTCACATAATTTCCTTGCGTATTTTTGCCTTTAAGCAGTGAAGGCCCACTTTTAGTTGTTAGATAAAAAGGTGAAATTTTCTTTATGTAAGATTTAAGTTTGAAATTTGAAGAATCGTTATCATGTGCAAACATGGCTTTTTCAATTCCAAATTGCTTAAATTTTTTCCAATTGGAATAAATAACGAGTGATTCATTTTTAAAAAAGTCATCACTTAAAAAACTAGACCATTCTGATTTTACCTCTCCATGTTTCGCTTTGTGTATTTCTTTCAATATTTCAGGGAAATTATTACCTCTATAAACTAAGAGATAATTGCCCTCATGAAAAACACTTATTTTTTCAGGTTTGAAGTAAAAGAAATTCAATCCTTCAATAGATTTCTTTTCTAGTTTCAACAAGGTTTTAAGTTGAGCTAAACCACTTTCTATTTTGCTATCATCGTTCAATTCTATCACGCAGCCCCAGTTTCCATTTTCATAACCAAATAGATAAACTGGATTTTGTAAGTTGACACCTAAAGATCTAGATTGACTTAAAAGAAAATCATAACTAATGAATTGACGATATTGTAGCTTGTTATAATTAATTAATCCCGATAATTCTTTGACAAGTTCTAATGGATTCATGGTACCTATGAAATCCGCTGAAGGAAGTCGATCAATAATTCTTGGATCTTGAATTTGTTCCTCTTTCCAGGGCTTTAGATAAAGTAAAATCCCTAATCCCGCAGACAATAAGAGAATAACAAAAACTTTCCTTATCATTTGTTATTTGGTAACAACATACAGCGCATTAATTAAATCTAGAAGGTGTTTTCCGGATTTATCTCCTGTCTCATATGTGTACTTTAACTTTAATTTTGTGTGTGTTATGTCTGTTTCAGTTGATTGTAATTCCATACCACCTGTTTTTCCCTTGAGTGCACTTATGAACTCATTTTGACGGGCAGGAAAAAAATCTGCTGGCAAGCGATTTATGGTTTCCTTTAAGTCAAAATTGGCATACATAAAACCACTTTTCTTAATTGCTTTTACCTTTTTAGCTGAAAGAGCTTCTGTACCATAGCCATCAGAGTGATTTTTTGCAAAATCAATATCGTTTGAAAAAATAAATAAACCATTCTTATTGATCATGTAAAGCGGTGCTGCATCAAGAATTGCATTTTGAAAACACCAAAAGTCGCCCTCTTTTTTAAGTTGGGAGGTAAGTCGACTCAAGTGTTTTAAAACTTTTTCAGGAATGTCAGATCTCTTTGTGGTAAAACCTATTGTGAAAATTGGCATATCCTCAATTGCTTCTGTTATTCTTTCTGAATATTCAAAAGTTTCCTCGTCATAAAAGAATTCTATTTTCTTAGTTTTAACCTTTTTAATACCATTAAATGAGCCGAACATACTTCCTTTATAGGTGTCAAACAGCGCATCTTTATTTACGAACTCATTCAACAATTCTATGGTAAGAACATTCATTGCAATCTGTGCGTTTTTCTCGTCTTCAAGAATAGGCATTATCACCTCATATGCTTTTTCATATGCCTTTCTTAAATTTATGTTGTACGTGAAATATCCTGTGCTTTCATCCGGAATATAGCGCAATACATTTTTATCAAATTTACTATCTGTCATCTCTTTATAGATAGAACCTAGTTTTTCGCCATATAATGCTTTAATATCAAACTCGATAGAATTATCCAATAAGTACATATCTCCTAGAATAATATTCCCATCATATATTTCTCGAATATCTTGATAAAGTGATGGCAATACAGTTTGAAAATACCAAAGACCGTTTGCCTTATCAATATTTCTTGAGTTATCCATAAAAAATATTCCTTCTGATGAATGTTGAATTTGTTCAGCAAAATGTTTATCAGTACTAGTTAAGGAAACACCCTTTTCGAACAATTGCTCAAGTACAACTTTTAATTGATTTTTTTGAATATTCGATTCAACGCTATCCCGCAGTTCATAGTAATTCTTTACATTTGGGTCGTCAGAAGCGTCTGGAAAGAAATCCAATGGAGTATCCCCGTTTTCTTCAAATTCTTGTTCATCAAGTATATTTCCGTTTTCATCAAAATAATTAACGAATGGGTTTTCGTTACCCTGAGCATACCAAATAGAATCCGTAATTTTATCGACATAGGTCATAAGAGGTTCAACTCTAATTAGTAAAGCATCGTTATTCTTTATAACTAAATTATTAAAAAACGATCCATATACTTTAGCCCCATTAAGAATTGAAATTGGTTCAAAATCATCAAAAATAGTGAATAATTGTTGCGTGTCTTTTACCCCAAAGCTAAATCCAGAAACTTCAAATTGTTTGTCTTTACCGTAGAAAATATTTAACTTTTGATTAAAATCTACTCCTGCATCCTTGAGGGTTTTACCACTTGTTGATCCATCAAAAAGTTCTTGATGAATTTCCTCCATAAAATCGTAGTTTATCAATTCATCAATTGAAATTTTTTGAAAAAGATTCACATTGTTCAGCGTGAAAACGGCAACAGCTTCTTTTGGAATGAATTTTTCTGATTGTTGACTTAAGGCACTTGTAATGCAAAAAATGAAAGATATGAAGCTTAATGTTCTCATCGAATTAATAATATAAAACGAAGGTAATCATAATCTTTTTAGTTCTTTATTTTACTTAAGAATATTCGGTTTTCAAGCAGATTTTCATTTTCTTTTAAACTGTACGTATCTACCTTCAGCATCAATGCCATTTGACTTTTGGATAATTTGGCATTTTGATTTTCAAATTTTTCAATAGTTCGGTCAAATCTTGTAATCGATGTGTAAGAGCCTTGTTTCAATAAATCTTCATCTTTCTTATCCAACTCTTTTACTTTTTTGGATGTAATTTGAGGAATCGAACGCGTAAGTGATGAACCATCCCAAATAATCCATTTTTCATTAGACTCTGCTATAGTTTGATCCTTTGCCATGTGAGCGGCGCTTGCTTGGATCGCCGACTGTAATGCCTGTGGTGATGAAAAACCACATGAAAATTTGAAAATAAAATCTGTATAGTTTTCCTCGATAATGACGTTTGTTATACCTTTTTGAGATGATAAGTGTTTTTTAAATGATGCAACCTTTTCTTTTATTTCTGGAATTTTAGGAACTCTCTGACCTTGTACACTATCCAAAGCAAGGTAAGAATTTACCTTTACCTTACTTGAGCTTAAATTTAACGTATATTTTAATATTCCCGATCCATCATCGTGAATCAATAAATCATCAATAATTTCTATACACGAAGTGCTAAGAAAACCAACAAGGAGGATTAAAATTCTTGATAAATTTTTCATTTTGGCCTTTCCTACAAATTTAGTACCATCAGAACAATGTTCCTTGTTCAAATTTGTTTTCAATGTAAATATTTTGAACTTCTGGGGCATTTAGGTTGCTCAAAACGCTTCTCTTTCTCACTGGATGTGCTTGCATGTGGTCACTGGGGATTTTGTATCCAATGATACTTTCAATCTTACCATTTAGCCAATCTGATTCGGAATCACGATGAATGATAAGCGGCATTCTTTTTTTTAGATTATGGATCTCACTCATTAATGAATTAGCCTCGGTTGTAATTAAAGTAAATGTTTGATTAATTTCTCCATTTGTAGGATCGATATAATCATCGAACAAACCTATCATACTGAAAAATTCCTCTTTTGAAGGTGAAATGAAAAAAGGTGTCTTCTCTTTTCCACTTGTTTGCCATTCAAAAAAACCATTTGAAGGAATTATGCAATGTTTCCTTCCGATTAAATTTTTAAATGATTTCTTTACAGAAAGGGTTTCTATTTTTGCATTTAATGTTTTGGTTGCAATTTCTTTCCAGTCTCCTCGGAACCAATGAGGTATAAGGCCCCAATTATATTGTTGAATGTTTTCCTCTTGAGTTATAATGCGAAATTTCGGAAACTGAAATCCATTTGCAAAATACAACGGCACATCATCCACGTGGCCAATATCTTTTTTATATCTATTTGCGATTGTTTGAGTTGTTGATGTTGAGGAGTTACTATAACACATTTAATCACAAATGTAAATTGTTAATCTGAAAATAATGAATCGACGAATTCTTTGCGATCAAATAGTTGAAGATCTTCCATTTTTTCACCGACTCCAATATATTTTACTGGTATTTTCATTTGTTCACTTATTCCTATAACTACCCCACCTTTTGCTGTTCCGTCAAGCTTTGTAACAGCCAATGCATTGATATCTGTCGCCTGTGAAAACTGTTTTGCTTGCTCAAATGCATTTTGGCCGGTAGATCCGTCTAGAACGAGTAAAATTTCATGAGGAGCATTTGGAACAACTTTTTCCATTACTCTTTTTATTTTCGAAAGCTCAGCCATCAGGTTGGCCTTGTTGTGAAGTCTACCTGCAGTATCTATTATGACAACATCTGAGTTTTGCGATTTTGCGGATTGAAGAGTATCAAAAGCTACACTAGCTGGATCTGCACCCATTCCTTGTTGAACTATTGGTACATCCACGCGCTTCGACCAAATAATTAGTTGATCCACGGCCGCAGCCCGAAAAGTATCTGCCGCACCTAAAACCACTTTTTTACCAGCTTTTTTAAATTGATAGGCAAGTTTTCCAATTGTTGTCGTTTTTCCCACACCATTTACACCAACTACCATAATAACATATGGGTTTCCGTCAATAGGCGTATTGATCTCTAGTTGACCATTTTGATTGGAATTGTTTTCTTCAAGTAAAGTAGCAATTTCTTCGCGTAAAACTTGGTTAAGTTCGTCAGTTCCTAGTACTTTGTCACGCGACACCCTTGCTTGAATTCTTTCTACTATTTTCAAGGTTGTCTCTACACCGACATCCGAACTAATTAGAATCTCCTCCAAGTTATCTAATACTTCGTCATCAACTTTCGATTTCCCAACGATGGCACGAGCAATTTTGGAGAAAAACGATTGTTTCGTTTTTTCAAGTCCTGGAGCTAGAGTTTCCTTTTTGGATTTCGAGAAAAAATCAAATAATCCCATGTTGTGCTAAAAAAAAAGCTTCCAGTGGAAGCTTTCGTTGTTCTTGTTTAGTTCTTTGCGAACCAATCTTTAACTTTGTCGTTATGGACAATTTCCTCTTTAAATGTGTAAGAACCAGTTTTACTTGATTTTACCATTTTAATAACTTTTGTGTGTTCCTTACCACCACCTTTTTGTAGTGACGCAACTACCTTCTTTGCCATTTTTCTTTAAATTATTTAATTTCTTTATGTACTGTATATCTTTTCAATATGGGATTATATTTCTTAATTTCCATACGATCAGGAGTGTTTTTTCTATTTTTTGTTGTAATGTATCGGGAAGTACCAGCTACACCAGTTGTTTTATGCTCTGTACACTCTAAAATAACTTGGATACGATTTCCTTTGCTTTTCTTTGCCATTTCTATCAGTTTTTACTTTTTTCTCAACAGGTTATTTTAAAAATCCTTTTTCTCTCGCTTCTTTCAAGCACGCAGAAATTCCTTTCTTGTTGATAGTCCTCAAAGCAGCAGTGGAGATTTTCAACGTAATGTAATTATTCTCTTCAGGAATGAAAAACTTTTTAGTTACCAAATTTGGGCTAAATCTTCTTTTAGTTTTTACGTTTGAGTGAGACACGTGATTCCCTACCATCACTGACTTTCCCGTTAATTGACAAATTCTTGACATAATGACTTTAGATACGTTAAATTGTAAAAAGCGGTTGCAAAGATAAGTATTTATTTCAATTTAACAAGAACAAAACACATATTTTTTTATGGATATTTATTGCTGTCGTAATGATTTCATGAACAATGCTTTACTCGTTATTTCTTGGGTGAAAATTCAAAATGGCATCGCGCAGGTAACGTTGATCTAAATGCGTGTAGATTTCTGTCGTGGTAATAGATTCATGACCGAGCATTTCTTGGATTGCTCTAAGATTTGCTCCTCCTTCAATTAAGTGGGTTGCAAAGCTATGTCGAAACGTATGCGGTGAAATATTCTTTTTTATACCTACGAGTTCAGCCAATTGTTTTATAATCGTAAAAATCATAACTCTAGTCAACATACTTCCTCTTCGGTTAAGAAAAACGACTTGTTCGTTTCCTTTCTTGATATCGAGGTGCTTGCGAATGTGATCAGTGTAGAGGTTAATCTCTTTTTCTACTTGTGGACTAACTGGAACGAGTCGTTCTTTATTTCCTTTTCCAATAACTCGAATAAAGCCCTCGTCAAAGTATAAATCTGAAAATCTAAGATTAACAAGTTCACTTACGCGCAAACCGCAACTATACAATGTTTCCAAAATTGCCCGATTGCGATGACCTTCGTCCTTACTTAAATCAATTGCTGCAATTAAGGTGTCAATTTCTTCAATGGTTAGCACCTCAGGTAATTTTCTTCCAATTTTCGGTTGTTCTAGTAATTCACTTGGGTCTGAACTTATGTAATTTTCGAGTGTAAGGAATGCGAAAAATTGTTTAATACCAGAGATGATGCGTGCTTGACTTCGTGCACTCAACCCTAAATCGTATAATTCTCCTATGAATAGTTTTAAATCGTTGTAATTTACGGTTTCCGGAACCCTTGAAATTCCATTACAATATTCTTTTAATTTATCTACATCGTTTGAATACGCAAGTATTGAATTTTCACTCAATCCTTTTTCGATTTTTAAATACGAGACAAAATCCTTAATATAGCGCTCCCAAACAGACATCAATGAAAATTCTAATAGTAAATGGTCCCAATATGAATTTACTCGGTAAAAGGGAAATACAAATTTATGGGAATGTTTCGTTTGAAGAATATTTGACACAATTAAAATTGTCATTCCCTTCTGTTACGATTGAATATTTTCAGTCGAATGTAGAAGGAGAGCTAATAAATACTTTACAACAGACGACAGCAAATGCTATAATTTTAAATGCTGCCGGTTATACACATACGAGTGTAGCGCTCAGAGATTGTATTGCTGGAATTGATACCCCTGTGGTAGAAGTTCACATGAGTAACCTAGCAGCACGCGAAGCTTTTAGACATGAATCTTTGATTAGCCCTGTTTGTGTTGGAGTCATTACTGGATTTGGATTAAACAGTTATGCACTTGCCATTAAAAGTTTTATAGAAAAATGAACTAATATAGGGTAGAGGTGTAAACTGAAAAAAAACACCTTATGAAAAAATATTTTAGCTCCCTTATTCTTCTTTTAATTGTTTGTAATCTTAGCGCTCAAACATTATCCAAGAGAAAAATACAATTGGTTATATTGTTTGATACATCAAATAGTATGGACGGACTTATCGATCAAGCAAAATCGAAAATTTGGTCAATCGTCAACGAAGTATCCAATTTGAAATACAACGGAGAAACTCCAACTTTAGAAATGGCCATGTACGATTACGGTAATTCTGGGATTTCATCACAATATTGGATTAGGCAACAACTGAACTTTACCAAAGATTTAGATTTGGTATCTGAGAAACTTTTTGGACTCCGCACGAATGGAGGCGAAGAATATTGTGGCGCAGTAATTAAACAGTCAATTCGTGATCTTTCATGGTCTAATGATAAGGGTGATTTAAAATTAATTTACATTGCAGGAAATGAACCCTTTAATCAAGGTCCTGTTTCATATAAAGAGGTTTGCCATGAAGCTAGGAACAAGGATATTTTAGTAAACACCATTTATTGTGGAGATTACGATCAAGGAGTTAGAGAAAATTGGAAAGATGGTGCAACTTGTAGCAATGGTGCATATTTTAATATTAATTCGAATGAAAAGGTGGCTTTTATTCAAACTCCATACGACGATGAAATAAATAACCGCAATAGGCAATTGAACGGAACGTATTTGTGGTATGGTTCAGATGGCTATGTTAAAAAAGCACAACAGGAAAGAGAAGATAATAATTCCAGTGCTCAAGGAGCTAGTGTTGCGGCGGAACGTTCGATTGCAAAATCTAAAGCAAATTACAAAAACGAAGGTTATGATTTACTTGATGCTATTCAAGCGGACTCTACGGTCATATTGAAAATGAAGGAAGAGGATTTACCAAAGGAATTCAAAGGTAAAACAGATGCCGAGAAAAGAGAAATAATTGCAAAGAAACAAGAGGAAAGAGCAAAAATTCAAAAAGAAATTGGAGATTTAGCGAAGAAAAGAGAGGAATTTATTCAAGAAGAACGAAAGAAAAATGCTTCAAACACTTCAAAAGACGATTTTGGAACAGCAGTAGCAAAAAATCTTAAAGAAAATGCCTTGAAGAAAGGTTTTGAATAGTGTGAGCAGATAAATATGCCTATATTTACAGTCAAAGAATAGCTTGGGAAGTTTAATAGATTTTTTTCGTGGTATTGATCCTGTATTAGCAGCTTTTTTGGCAACTACTTTTACATGGTTGGTTACCGCTGCAGGTGCATCTCTCGTTTTTTTCTTTAAAACTATCCACAGAGGTTGGTTGGACGGAATGCTTGGATTTACCGGTGGCGTAATGGTAGCAGCTAGCTTTTGGTCTTTGTTGACACCTTCCATTGAAATGTCAGAACGTTTGTATCCTGGTTGGTCGTGGATGCCGGCCGCCGTTGGTTTTCTTACCGGTGCACTTTTCTTATTTTTCCTTGATAAAAGTATGCCGCATTTACACATTAACTTCAGCGATAATGAATCTGAAGGAGTTAAAACACAACTTCATAAAACGACTTTGCTAGTTCTGGCCATCACTTTACATAATATTCCAGAGGGACTTGCAGTCGGGGTGCTTTTTGGTGCAGCAGCGAATGGAATAGAGGGGGCAAGCATTGCTGGAGCCGTTGCCTTAGCAATTGGCATTGGAATTCAAAATTTCCCTGAAGGATTTGCCGTTGCTATGCCCTTGAGAAGGGCAGGGGCCTCTCGGTTTAAAAGTTTTTGGTACGGACAATTATCGGCTATTGTTGAACCTATAGCCGGTGTCCTTGGGGCATTATTGGTAATTTATGTGGAACCCGTATTGCCTTTTGCTATGGCTTTCGCTTCAGGGGCAATGATTTTTGTTGTAATAGAGGAAGTTATTCCTGAAACTCAACGGGATAAATATACAGACATTGCTGTTCTCGGATTTATGGCAGGATTTGTCGTTATGATGATCTTGGATGTTTCTTTAAATTAAATTTTCATTTGAATTTATAAATATTATTTACTATTTTTGCTCAAATTTTAAAACAAAAAATATGAAACTACTTTTTACGATTTTTTCTATAACCTTTTTTTCTATTGCTTCAGCGCAGTTTTCGGGTCCTTTTGATCCTTCGAATTGGTCATTAATACAAAACACTGCAGGTGGAAATGCATCTGTAGATGTAAGCGGTGCTCCCGGATCAATTGTCTTTACAGGAAGTGACAATTTCTCTTTTTTAAACTTCAATGGCTATGATGATTACCAAATCGTAATTCCAAGTGGATTTCCAGGCAATTTAAGTTTTGAATACAATTTTAACAATTTTGATATTGAGACTTTTTATTACGTTATAAATGGTGTTGAAACTTTTGTGACTTATGGTTATGATGGTCTTCAAACAGGTTCAATATGTCTACAGCTAAATGAAGGTGATGTTTTTGGATTTCGTATTTATAACTACGATAATTGTTGTGGGCCTGGTATATTAACTATTTCCAATCTTTTATCATCAACCCCATCAACATCTAACACTACAACTGAGGTTGTTTGTGACAGTTACACATGGGCAGTAGACGGACAAACGTATACTCAATCAGGTGTTTACACTGTAGTGAATGGATGTTCTACAGAGATTTTGGATTTGACGGTTACGCCATCAACATTGAACACTACAACTGAGGTTGTTTGTGACAGTTACACATGGGCAGTAGACGGACAAA
>CAZLHR010000013.1:0-11700 GCA_964559685.1 uncultured Lishizhenia sp. | reverse complement strand
TTACACTGTAGTGAATGGATGTTCTACAGAGATTTTGGATTTGACGGTTACGCCAAATACTGAAAATATTACTACAGTCTCTGAATGTGGAAGTTATATTTGGTCTGTAGATGGGTTGACTTATAATGAGTCAGGAATATACACAGTTAGTAATGGATGTTCAACTGAAATTTTAGATCTTACAATTAATCCTGTTCCAACCGCTCCAAGTGTTGTAAATAATGGCGATCAGTTAGTTGCAACTGCAGATCCTAATTTTTTAGGTGTTTGGGTAGATTGTAATACTCAACAACCTGTCGGTACACCACCTATGCCAGCTCAATTTTCACCAAGCGCTCCTGGTTTATATACTTATGTATCTATAGACCCTACTACATTTTGTTTTTCACCTGGAAATTGTGTAGAATTCATTTCAGGTTTAGAGGAAAATAACATATCATTAGATGTTTACCCTAACCCTGCGTTTTCTAATTTTACTATTGAAACCACTATACCTGGAACTGTTTCAATTATTGACTTAAATGGAAAAGTTATTAAATCATTTGGAGTATCCTCAGGAAAAACAAATATAGTAGATAATGAATTGACATCAGGTACTTATCTTGTCAACTTTAAGTCTGAAGAAAAGATAGAGACCTTGAGATTAATTATTGTTGGTAAATAAAAAATCGATCCATGAAAAAAAAGGGCTATGTTAATGGCCCTTTTTTTTTAAATAAACTAAATGTTTCTTACCTTTGTAACCTATTTAAAAGTGAAGTTACAGATTGTAATAGTTAATTATTTTAATTTTTACTCTTTTGAATATTTATGTAGATAAAAAATAAAAGTTGTTTCATAGAATATTTTCTAAGAGTAATTAGTTTTATTTTACATTTTTTATGTAGGTCCTATAGCTCAGTTGGTTAGAGCACCTGACTCATAATCAGGTGGTCCCTGGTTCGAGCCCAGGTGGGACCACACCTTTAAGCAGTCTAAGACTGCTTTTTTTATAGGGCAATTAGCTCAGTTGGTTTAGAGCACTACCTTGACAGGGTAGGGGTCATTGGTTCGAATCCGATATTGCTCACAAGTTTAGTTTATAACAATTTGTAGATTTGCTTGTTAAATCATCTTATTTACTAATTCCA
Source organism: uncultured Lishizhenia sp. (assembly GCA_964559685.1). Taxonomy (GTDB): domain Bacteria; phylum Bacteroidota; class Bacteroidia; order Flavobacteriales_D; family Crocinitomicaceae; genus UBA952. The sequence continues at coordinate 10,570 of CAZLHR010000013.1, read as the reverse complement.
AAATTCAAAATGCCACTAGATTTAGCAGATAAAGAGCGAATTAAGAGAATAACCATTTCAATTAGGCTTGAGCACGAAAGGCTAAGAAACAAATATAAATGGTTGCGTTTTCAGGATCTCATCGGATTTAGTTTACTTGCGGTGAGTTCTGCAATGATTTTAACTTCTGCTTGGTTTTGGTATATTGGCGATGTGTCGACTTGGTTTTTAGTCGTTTGGATTGCTTTTTGGACATCAATATTACACGAAATAGAACATGATTTAATTCATGGTTTATATTTTAAAAATTCTAAGGTCGCCATTAATTTTATGTTTGGTGTGGTTTGGTTTTTTCGACCATTAACGCTGAATCCTTGGATTAGAAAATATTGGCATCACCACCACCATCAGCATTCAGGAAAAGTTATTGATATTGAAGAACGCGGAGTTACCAACGGGGAACGATGGTCGCTCAAAAGATTGATTATGACTCCAGATTTGCTATTGAGCTTTTTGCTCCGATGTTTTAGGATATTTAAGGAAATAAAAGCAGAATTTACTTCAGGAGGCTTGAATGAAAAAGACATGAAAATGTTAAGAAAAACGTTACTGTATGGTTTTTTACCATTGGGAATTCCTGCCTACCTTGTCTTCTACACTTGGATTATTTTTAACACTTTTTCATGGTTTGGTATTGAAATTATCTATACGACGTCATTTACTAATTTGAGCTTATATATTGACCCAATTATTTACATATTGATTTTACCGAATTACCTGCGTCAATTTTGTCTTCACCTCATAACTTCGAATATGCATTTTTATGGAGATGTTGAAGACGGAGACATTTTTCGACAAACACAAGTGTTGAACGCATGGTGGACATGGCCGTTTCAATTATTTTGTTTCAATTTTGGGGCTACCCATTCAATCCATCATTTTGTCGTTAACGAACCTTTTTATACACGACAAATGAGTATGAAAAATGCACACGTTATTTTTAGAAAAGAAGGAGTAAAGTTTAATGATACAGCTAGTTTTAGCCGGGCAAACAGCTTTGAATAATGAACTTTAGCTGGGTTATTTATTCTGCTTAATATCTTCGCTCATCATAGCTTGAATTTGCCTCAGCGTTTTTTGCATTCCTTCAGCACTTCCGTCCAAGAAAATTGTGTTTCCTTTCCCATATTCTGCAAAATTCTTGATAGCTTCTGTCCACATTGAGAAGAGAATGACATTGGTGTCTAAATTCGCTTGTTTCATTTCTGCGGCAGCTTCGCTCATTCCTTTGGCTACTTCTTGACGGAACAATGCTACACCTTGTCCACGCAACATGGCCGCTTCTTTTTCTGCTTGTGCGGCAATTTTTATGGCGTTACCTTCGGCTTCCGCGGCTTTGGTTTTTGTAATTAGTAAGGCCTGACCTTCATTTTCAGCAGCAGCTTTTAGGTTATTGGATGCAACCACTCTACTCATGCTTTCAATGATGGCTGCATCAAAAGTAATATCGTTGATTTGCAAATCTAATAAGTGATATCCCCATTCTTCCAAGGTGTGGTCAATTTGTTCCTTCACATTTTCAACTAACTCATGGCGTAGCCCTAAAATTTCACTCTGTTTCTGACTGGCAACATAAGAGCGAATTGACCCTTCAATCGTACGAATGAGTGCCTGCATCAAATCTTTATTGCTAATAAATTTAAAAGCGACTTTTTTTATGGTTTCTTCATCTTCATTCATCACACTATATAGCAACATGCTTTTAAAATAAACATTTGCTTGATCAACAGTAACAGCTTGAAACTCCATTTCAATACTTTGATTTTGAATGGAAATTCTCTTGTGAATTTGCTCTATTAAAGGGATTCTAATACGTAAACCGGGATGAGCATTTCTCCGGTATTTTCCGAATAAGGTGATTACCGCAATGGTCCCTTGAGTTACAGTGTAGAAAGAGAGAGTAATCAATAAAATAACAACCCCGATAAAAATTAAAACTGCGATATTCATAGTTTGAAAATTTAATTGGTAAAAACATACATTAATATATTTGCTCCCATTTGTAGAGCAGTTCTTCTCTTTTCCGGCGGATCATTGTGAACTTGAGGATCTTCCCATCCATCACTTAAATCTGTTTCGTATGTGTACAAACAAATAAGTCTGCCATTATCAATAATCCCAAATGCTTGCGGGCGTTTTCCATCGTGTTCGTGAATCTTGGGAAGGCCATTAAAACTGTATTTTTGTTTGAAAATTGGATGGTTTCCGGGTAATTCTGTTAATTGTTTATCGGGAAAAACTTTTTTTAATTCTGTTCTAATGAATTCATTCATTCCGTAGTTGTCGTCGATGTGTAGAAAACCACCAGCTAAAAGATATTTTCTTAGATTTTCAATTTCCGAACGCGAAAAAACAACATTTCCATGACCCGTCATATGAACGAATGGGTATCTAAAAATATCTTTGCTTCCAACTTCAACATAAGGTACATCCTTAGAAATATTGGTGTTTAACTCTTTGTTACAAAACTGAACAAGATTTGGAAGAGCCGTAGGATTTGCATAATAATCTCCACCACCGTTATATTTCAATACCGCAACTTGATACGTGCCTTGAGAAAAGCTAAAGTTTGATAAAATAAGTATAGAGATAAGAATCGCTTTACGCATAAACAAAAATACGACTAATCATATTACTAACGCTTTAATTTATGATTTTTAACGATTCAATACTGACTAATTAAAAATATAGCTATTAAAACAGCTGCTAGACCCATAATTTTTTGAAGGGTAAACTTTTCGTTGAAAAAAATAATACCAATAAATGTGCTCAAGCTAACAATTGAAGTATTTATAATTGCAACAATATCAGAGTCATTTAATGGGGCATTTTGATAGGCCAAGAGAAGTAGGTAAATAGAAAAGAAATTTGGAATGCCAAGTATAATTCCGGCAACTATATTTTTCCATGTAATTTGATTCAGTTTTTTTTGAAATATTAAGACCAAGATCCCAATTAATCCAGCAATTCCAAAACCAATTGCAGTGTAAAGGGAGGATGAAAGATCGTTCAATAAATAGTGTTGAGTGAAATTTAATAAAACATCAAGCAAGACGCTTCCCAAAAATATTACAACGAGCATCCATAGCGATCTTTCGGAGGAAGTATTTTTTGATTTTTCAAGTGATACCAATACTACACCAATTAATGCAAGGATAATTCCTATGAGCTTAAGTGATGAAAATGGTTCATTGTACAGTACAATCATTATTGCCATACTTAACGCCATACTCATTTTGGTAGCAATGGAAGTGGAGCCAATTCCGTTTTTTAAAGAACTAATTCCCATTAAAGCGAAAATAGATATGAAAAGTACAGCGCATATTAAGACACTTGGCACCCACGATGTATTTGATAATGCATTATTGTCCCATTCGTGTCCAAAAAAAATTAATCCACAGAATAAGGCAGTAAAATAATTGAAAACAATCGCTTGGAAAGTATCTATTCTGAATTTGCCGAAGATTTTAAAAAGAATAAAAATACAAGTGGAGGTGAGAATTGAGAGAACAAGAGCGGTCATTTTCTAACAAAAGTATAAATTCGATCTTTCCCAAAAAGGTAAGTGTCGTTCGGAAGTTTGTTCATGACTGGCGCTTTTATTCCACTACCAAAATTGACATTTCCAACAATTACTCTTGCCTCATCCCAATTGTTGTCGATAATAAAATATTGTAAGGTTCGACTTCCTCCTTCCACTAATAAAGATTGAATGCCTCGTTTAAATAATTCTTTTAGAATTGACTCTGTAGTAGTTTCTTGGATTTTAATCCATTCTATAGTTCCAGTTTTTTCGTTTTTTATTCGATTGAATACAAAGGTCTTTGCATCTTCAGAAAAGACATTTTTCACATTATTGATGGCAAGTTGGCTATCAATGACGATTCGAGTAGGATTTTTACCAAAATAGTCCCGAACGGTTAAAGAAGGATTATCGTTCATGATGGTATTTCGACCAACTAAAATAGCTTGTTCTTCACTTCTCCATTTGTGCACCAAAGATTTTGTTTCGGGTTCGCTAATCCAATTGACTCCAATTTCATCCGAGGAACGTTGCTTGTCTAGGTAACCGTCGGAAGTTTGTGCCCATTTCAAAATCACATAAGGTCTTGACTTCTCATGAAAAGTGAAAAATCTCCGGTTTATTTGTCGGCATTCACTCTCTAGTACATTTTCGATGACTTCAATTCCAGCTTTTTTAAGCTTTTCTATTCCTTTACCTGCTACGAGTGGATTACTGTCTTTGGTACCGATAACAACTTTTTGAATTCCAGATTTTATCAATAAATCTGAGCAAGGTGGGGTTTTCCCAAAGTGAGAGCAAGGCTCTAATGTTACGTAGGCCGTAGCATTTTTTAACAAGTTAGGGTTTTCTACTTGCCTAATGGCATTAACTTCGGCATGTGGTCCACCATAAAACTGATGATAACCTTCTCCAATGATAGTGTTGTCATGAACAATAACGCAACCTACAAGAGGGTTTGGAGCAACCTTTCCTAATCCTAAGTTTGCAAGAAACAATGCGCGATGCATAAAGCGTTCGTCCATGTTTCAAAGTTAATAGATAAATCGAAAGGTCAAGTTTAATCGTGGGCCACAAAAGTATTTTTCTTTTGGAACTTGATGTTTCCAAAATGATTGAAGGGTTCCGCTCATGATCAATAAATCACCATTATGTAATTCAAGGGTTTGTTTTATTGGTTCATATTTATGTTTCAGTTGAAAACGTCTTGTTGCTCCAAGACTTACCGAGGCAATAACTGGGTTTTTTCCAAGTTCTTTTTCATCGTCGGCATGCCAACCGTTTGAATCGTTTTCATTTCTGTAAAGGTTTACCAATACTGAGTTAAAGTGCACGGATAATCGTTTTTCAATTTTATTCTTGATTGAAGTTAGAATAGGATTGAAAGGCCAAGTTACTAAACGTTTTCCCGAATATCCATAAGATTTCGAATTTTCTGCATGAAAGCTTTCTAGGCGAGGTATTTGAATTCTTTTTCCAAACATTACGATGTCTTGTTTTTCAAAGTTTAGCGAATTCAAAAGTTCGGAAAAATAACGTGTACTGTCAGATTCATTAAGGAAGTTTCGAATCAAAAAAACTTCGCCTGATGGGTCGTTTATAACTTTTTCCATCATAAATAGCCCATTACCCAATACGCTAAATAACCTACCCATTCTTTATTGAAAGTATCCCATAATTGGAACGCATCGATATTCGGAATTATATTGTCTAACGTGAAGTCAGCATTTTCTTCGGAATAATGGTCAGTGGAAAACGTATTTACTTCTAATCCTTCTTTATCAAAGCAGGCTTTCGCACGTTTCATGTGCAAGGCACTGGTTATTAAAAGCAATGAACTATTCGGATATTGTTTATCAATAAGTGCTTTTGTGAATACTGCGTTCTCATGTGTGTTTCTACTTTGATTTTCAATTATAATATCGTCACTAGGAATACCCCATGAGAGTAGAACCTCTTTCATTTGATCCGCTTCATGTAAACCTTCTTTTACAAGGTAACCACTGTCCCCTGAAACTAGTATTTTTTTGATTTTGCCCTTTTTATAAAGGGAAATTGCCTGCCAAATCCTATCTGTACCTCGGCGTGCAGTAAGGCGCTCTGCATCTTTATTGTATTCCATCATTCCGCTTAGGACAATTCCAATGTCGTAGTTTCTGCTGTCTTCAATTCGCGTGGCTTTATCTTCCCATGATTTTATCAATCCGCCTAAGAAAAAAGGATTCGTGAAAATGATAAAAGTTGCCAATGCCATCCATTTCATACGATCTTTCCAAAATGGTGAAGAAAGGGTAAAAGAAAGTACTAGTAAAGTCATTATCCAAACAAAAGGACTTAAAATAAAAAGTAAAATCTTTGACAAAATAAAAAACATATTCAAAACTACTTAATTTTGTCAAAATCGATGCTATGCATATTTTCTCGCTTGCTTTATTTGGATTATCTTACGAACAGTGGTATAGAATTTTGTTTTTAATTGGAAAAAAAATATTTTTAGCGCTACTTATCTTTATTATAGGTATTTGGTTGTCAGGTTTTGTTTCCAATATGGTCAAGAAGCTGCTCCAACGAAGTAAAACAGACACAGGAATTATTTCTTTTACTGCAAGTTTTGTTAAGATATCGATTAAAATTTTAGTTGTAATTACTGCTTTGGCGCAGTTAGGTGTTCAGATGACGTCCTTTATTACACTATTGGGTGCTGCAGGATTAGCAATTGGTATGGCGTTCTCGGGTACTTTATCCAATTTTGCCGGTGGGATTATGATTTTAGTTTTGAAACCATTTAAAGTAGGTGATACCATAAAAGCTCAAAACGAGCAAGGAACCGTAATGGAGATTCAAATTTTTAATACTTATTTGAAGTCTGCAGAAAATAAAACCATAATCGTTCCGAATGGTCCACTCGCAAATGGCAATATTGTAAACTATACTAAACAAGATAATAGACGAGTTGATTGGACTTTTCAATTAAAAGCGGGAATTAATCTAAATGATATCAAACTTTTGATTATTGAAGTTATTAAAAGTGATGAACGAATACTCCAAAAACCAGAATTGTTTATTGGAATTGAAGAAATTACTGATGTTGGTCCTAAGATTATAATTCAAGTTTGGGTAAAACCCAAAGAAGTTCAATCGGTATTTTATTCTGTACAAGAGAAATTGTACGAGAAATTTACAAACGAGAATTACTTACATGCGTCATGAGTGATTTAATAGCACAATACCTAGCCCATAATAATTTTGGACATTTGTTGGGTATGAATTTCAAGGTTAATGCTCCCGGTGAAATAGAATATTCGCTTTTTATTTCGAAGCAACATTTAGCCACCCCTTTCCATGCTCATGGAGGATGTATTGCAGCTTTAGCAGATGCTTGCATGGGAGTTGCAGCACTCTCTTTAGTCCAAGAGCATTATAAAGTTGTTTCTACTTTGGAGTTTAAGATTTCATTTCTTCAATCTGTGAAAGTAGGAGAAACCCTAATTGCGCGTTCAATTGTTAAAAAAAATGGAACATCAATAATCTTCATGGAAGCAAATATTTACAACGATAAGAAAGAGTTAATTGCTCATACAACAGGTACCTTTAAAGCCTACGACGCGGTAAAGGCAGGATATAAAATGAATTTTAAATAGAAAACTATGTTATTAACTATTCTTCTTTTGATTTTTACGGTAATTGTAATTCCATTCGTTTGTATCAATTTTGGCACTCCTCCCAACGAATTTCAAGAATATATTTTATGGAAATTGTCCTATTGGGTGGTTGGAGTTATTGCGTATTGCTTTTTTGTTGGAGAGGTTACGCGAAATAATTCTCAAGTCGATAAGTTATGGAGCATTGTGCCAATCTTTTATACCTGGTACATGAGCTATTTGGGAGATTTTACTCCTAGAATGACTTTGATGAGTGTTCTGGCAACCGTTTGGGGTATTCGTCTGACTTATAATTTTGCGAGACGAGGTGCTTACGTATTGAAATTTTGGGAAGGAGAGGAAGATTACCGTTGGAAAATTTTAAGGGAACGCCCGGGATTCAATAATAAATTAGTTTGGGGATTGTTCAATTTGTTTTTTATCAGTGGATATCAAAATGTTCTCATTTTTCTTTTCACATTGCCTATTTTGGCTGATTTAAATTCAGGATCTAGCGGAACACTTAATATTTTCGATTTCGGATTAGCAATGGTATTTGTATTGGCTGTAATACTGGAGTATATTGCGGATCAACAGCAATATGATTTTCAAACTGAAAAACACCGGAGAATCAACAATAACGAGCCTTTAGGAGAATATTGCCATGGTTTTGTTAATAAGGGTTTGTGGGCAATTGTAAGGCATCCGAATTACGCTATGGAGCAATTAATTTGGATTATTTTTTACTTGTTTTCAGTGAACGCAACAGGCGAATGGATTAATTGGTCAATGGGAGGATGTGTTTTATTGATAATTCTTTTTAAGGGAAGTTCTGATTTCTCGGAAGGTATTTCGGCAGAAAAGTACCCTGAATACAAGGAATATCAGAAGAAAGTCCCTAGGTTCCTTCCTTTCTTTAAGTGATTAATTCAGGAGATATTTTGACAACATTGCCAGGAGAACAAAGGAAACAATTGTTCCGAAAAGAAGAATACCCCAATTAGAATAACCTTTTTTTTTCCAATAAATATAATTGATTACACCTATTGCGATACTTATAAGGGGAATGGCAACTTGCATTAAACTAGTTTAAACTGCTGAAAATGGTGCGTAAAATGTTTGGCATGTAAACGCAACCATCCCTTGTAATCTAATAGACCATAGTAGGGATGAAGTGCCGTTTTTTCTGGGGTTTCTTCGTAGGCAGTTTCAAAGTTTATCCAAAGTTCACATAATTCATCAATTGCTAATTCAATCGATTCATTTCGCAGAATGTAATTTTCTGGTGCAAAATGTACTTGGATATTTTTGGCCATAGGTTTGTCACCCCATAAAAAATTTTGCATTGAAGGTATTTTTTCTTCAGGAATGGCAAGTTCAAAATTACCATTCCCCATAGCCATATTGAGGCTATCTGAAAGATGTTCAACCATTCGATGAGCCGTCATATTACCCCATTCTGGAGCAGATAAAGACTCTAAATTATCTAAGTAGGATAGAATAGATTCTAAATTTGGGACAATGAAAGACATGATTACTTTCCTATTAAAATATGAAGACTTTTGGGAACTACTTCAATAACCAACTTATTTGGAACTACAGTTGGTTCTCCATCGTAATGTCCAAGTGAATTGTTCATTTCAATGGTTGCTGTTTGAAATGAAATAACCTCACTCAACGTTTTGCGTTGTAATTTACCCTTGAAATAATTGTTAACAACAAAAGGTATTTTCCAAAAGGAAAAGGGTTTTAAAATGACAAGCTCTAGTTTTCCATCTGTAGGGTCAGATTTCGGAGACACTATAAATCCATTTCCGAATTCTGAAGTGTTTGCAATAGTACACATTAGAGCAGGAATCTTTTTAATTTCTCCGTTTGTATCGATTGTAAAATTTATCGGATGATATTTGAAAAATTCTCTGAGTACATGTTTTACATATATCCAAAACCCTCTTCTTTTATCTTGATCGAATCGTTTTGCAACAAGCGCATCAAGTCCAAATCCTCCAAAACCGAGTACAAGATTCTCGTTTACTTTAACGGTATCTATTTTTATGGCGTTATCATTATTGATACATTGAATTGCTTTTGAAAGGTCTAATGGAATTTTAAGATGTCTAGCGAGACCATTTCCGGATCCCGAGGGTAAAATGGCTAATTTCACATCAGTACCTATCAGTGAGGTTCCAACATCGTGAACAGAACCGTCACCTCCGACGGCACAAACAATGTCAATTTTATTTTCAATAGCTTCTTTCCCAATTTCATAACCATGACCTTTCCGCTCTGTGTATTTTAATTCATAGTCAAAGGCAGATAAATCTAGTTCAGATTGAATCAATGCAGGAATTCCATCTTTACTTTTAACTCCCGAAATGGGATTTATTACAAACCATATGGTTTTCTTATTCTGCACTTTAGAAACTTTGAGACGTATTCAGAGGTAAAGATACGTACAATTGAACTAACATTAAATTAATTTTTTCTTCACAAATATCATTTTATTACAGGTTAACTTATATTTGATAAATTTATTACACCATGAAGAAGGAGAAGGCAATTGAACAAAATAGGGCAGCTTTAAAGCAGTTGTTATTGAATAAGTCGGCATTGAAACAAGACATAGCCGATGATTGTGAAAAAGTATTTGACTCATTTAAGAAAATGATTCAATTTGAAATCGATGCCTTGAAGAAAGTAATTGACGATCCGAGAATTCGCTTATATACTGAAGATAAAGGTAAGTTTGAAATGCACGTGTACATTGGAAGCGATGTATTGGTTTTTAATTTGCATAATAATGTGTTCAGATTACCCGATAATAATCCACTTTGGGGAACATCTTATTTCCGAGGAAATGAGAATAATGGGTATTTTGGGATTATTAACATTTACAATTTTCTCGCAGAGTCATTCTTGAAAAACAGGATGGAGGATATTGGCTATTTGATAGGCAGAGTCTTTGTAAATCATGATCGACATTTTTGGGTTGAAGGAAAAGGTATGTTAGGGGGGATGTTTAAAGACCCTCAGAATTTACAATTGTCTGATGATATTGTGGAGATAATTGTTCAATTAACCTTTGCACATGCGCTGGAATTTGATTTGTATATTCCTCCGTTCGAGTATTATGATCAACTTACTGTTTCACAAATTCAATATATCGGTGATTCTCTGAAGCTACAAACCGCCAAAAGATTAGGTTTTAGAATGAAAGGAGAGGAAAATTAATATTTAAAAAAGTGAGGTTCACTCTTGCGTTTAAGGAATTTACTCGTATATTTGCACTCCCAAATTGAAAAATTAGGGTAGTTGGCCCATTCGTCTAGTGGTTAGGACGCCAGGTTTTCATCCTGGAAACAGGAGT
>CAZLHR010000012.1:0-60689 GCA_964559685.1 uncultured Lishizhenia sp. | reverse complement strand
CCATGCAGTCTCTAACAGATGTTTCGCTTTCAGAGATGGTTTATTATACTTTTCAATACGGCAAATTTGCAGGAATTGAAAACGTAATGATTTCGGCAACTGGCTATACAGGATCAGGTGGATTTGAAATTTATGTTAAGAATCAAGATGTTGAAATATTGTGGGATCGCGTTTTCGAAGCAGGTAAAGATTGGGGAATAAAACCAATTGGACTTGCAGCAAGAGACACGTTACGACTAGAAATGGGATTCTGTTTGTACGGAAATGACATTGACGATACTACTTCCCCTTTGGAAGCAGGATTAGGTTGGATTACAAAATTTACAAAAGATTTTGTCGATAGTCCTTCCTTACAGAAACAAAAAGAAGCAGGAGTATATAGAAAGCTCGTTGCGTTCGAGATGGTTGACAGAGGAATTCCACGTCATGACTATCAAATACTTGATAATGAAGGTAATGTTATTGGAAAAGTGACCTCCGGTACAATGTCACCTAGTATGAAACTAGGTATAGGATTAGGTTATGTCACTGTTGAAAATTCAAAATTAGATAGTGAAATTTACATTGAAATCCGTGATAAAGGTGTTAAGGCTAAGGTGGTGAAACTACCATTTTACAAGAAATAAAAAAAGCGGCTTAGGCCGCTTTTTTATTATTTAAATTTATCTTATTAAACTTTTCCAAGCATTTTCTTTTTTAATTTTTCATCAGCTGGATTTGTTCCTAACCAGATTGACCACAATGCTTTTTTGAAATCCAAGTTTCCTACAACTCCTTTATATTTTCCATTAATCATTACAGCAACTCCTTTACCCGGCTTATAGATTAATAGAATATCATCTTTAATCTTTATGTCGTCGGAAAAATAACTTTTAAATACTTTTTTCTGTTCTTCCGTTGCTTTTCCATGGCTTGATTTTGAAAATCCTTCAGACACAGACTCGTTGAATTTGTCGCGCGTTACTTTACTCGAAATAATTTTAATGTTAATAGCTTGGATATCATCCGTATTGATGATTTTATTGGCATCTGAAGATTGGTTCTCCAAATACAAGGCTCCTACATACAAATCAAAACCATACTTCTGGCGTAATCCTGCACCGTTGTACGTTAGTACGTCACCTTTAATGTCTAATTTCTTTTTAAAACTTGCACCTGACACGGTGATGTCTTGAGCGCTTACATAAACACTCAAAAATAGAAACGCTAATCCTACAATTTTTTTCATAATTTGATTTTACTGTTTTTTACAATTACCATGCTAAAGTAATGATTTAATGATTTTTTTAGCTATTTTCGATTAAATTTTTAATTTACAGAAATGACATCATCGATGATTTTGTTTTTAATTGGAGGGGTTTTTCTTATTGTCTTTGGATTTCTTTTAAGATTTGAAGGTAAAAAAGTAAATGACTCTAAATATCATGGATACGGCCTCATTGCTATCTACTTGGGATTCTATCTTTTAATTGTAGGTTCTGCCTACACTTTTCTACACAAAGAGTCTTGGACAGACGACAGTAAGCAAATGTTCCTATATATTTTTGAAGGTTTATCTGCTTTCTTTGCGGTTCTTTTTGGAGTTGGAATGCTCATTTATTCAATCAAGACTAATTCCAAAATAGGTTTAGGTTCAGCTGCTTTTTGGACCGTTGCATCCATAGCTTTTGCAATCATAGGACTTATGAAAGTAAGTGCTATGAACGATGGGTGGACAAAGGAAAAACAAAAAGCATTTATTGATAGATGTAAAAGTGAGGACAAATATGATTGCGATTGTAAGTTACAAATTGTTAAGTCGGCCTATCCAAATCCAGAAGATTATAATGCTGTAATTGACGATGAAACAAAAAATGCGGCTGCTATCAATGCATTAAACAGTAAATTTACTAATCAATGCTTAAAGTGTGATACTTTGAAAATGAAACGTGAAACACAAAAAATAGGAGAAGGAGATGGAGGTTTACCAGCAGACTTTTAGATTACTACATAGATTTTAAAGGAGAAGGGTTGAGAAATTGACCCTTCTTTTATTCAGTAATAAGTTCTCCTTCGCTTCGTGCAACCACTGCAGAGGCCAAACAATTACCGAGCACATTTACCGAAGTTCTCGCCATATCCATTAAGGCATCAACAGCTAAAATAATACTTGCTTTCTCAGGATCAATACCCATGGAGGCTACTGTTCCGGCTAAAATCACGAACGATGCTCCTCTAACCCCGGCCACTCCTTTACTAGTCAGCATCAACACTAAACAAATGCTAATTTGTTCGCCAATAGTCAAATCCATTCCGCACATTTGCGCAACAAATACAGCTGCAAGAGAAAGATATAAAGTGGTGCCGTCTAAATTGAAACTGTAGCCCGTAGGAATTACAAACGCAACAATCTTTTTTGGGACTCCGAATTTCTCCATATTCTCAAGCGCTTTAGGAAGCGCAGCCTCACTACTCGCTGTTGCAAAAGCAATAGTCACTGGTTCTGTTACCGCTTTGACAAATTTAGAGATAGATATTTTTGCTATCAGGGCAATTGGTAAAAGCACACAAAAAACGAATACGACCAATGCTACATATAGGGTACCAACCAATTTCATTAAATTATATAAGATATCCACACCAGATTTGGCAACTGTAGATGCCAAGGCACCAAAAACTGCTAGAGGTGCTACATACATCACAATATCAGTAAACTTGAACATTACCTCTGCCAAACTCTCACTGAAATTCAACATGGTGGTTTTATGCTGAATATTGGTAACCATGCCCAAGCCAATAGCAAAAATCACTGAGAATATGACCACTTGTAACACTTGGTTCTCAACAATTGATTTCGCAAAATTCTCCGGAAATACTTCTACCCAATGATCTTTTTTACCAAGTTCCATATTTACAACGTCCTTCTTCATTAGGGTGATTGTAGATTGTAATTCCGCGTTCCCTTCATTTTCAGGGAGTTTGGCTAAAGAATCTAAAGTATTTACTAATTTTTTACTACCATCGATATCGTTCGCGGTTAAACTAAAGGCCCTACTCTTTTCGGATTTTCCTGCTTCAACTTTGACATCTTTACCTGCCTGTGAAATATTTATTGCCAGAAGCCCAATTACTAATGCAAGTGTGGTTACGATTTCAAAATATAAAATACTTTTCAATCCAATTCTACCCACTTGTTTTAAATTGGAATGCCCAGCAATTCCAACAACTAAAGTGGCGAAAATAAGCGGCGCAACCAAGGATTTTACCAAGCGCAAAAATATTTTACCGAAGCGTTCCATTTCCTTAGCGAATTCCGGGAAATCTATACCAACCTCCACACCAAGAATCATGGCCGAGAATATCCAAAGAGAAAGCGTTTTTTTCTTGAAAGCAATTAAAAATAAAAACGCAATGAGTACATAACGTCCAAATGCGAATAAATCTCTATTAACCTCTGGTAAAGCACTTTCCAACATAAATAGGAATCCAACGTTGAAAAAAGCAACGATATACCAGAAAATGGAAAAGATGTTTTGTTGTTTTACTTCCTGCATGAAACAAAAATACAATTTAATTGTCGTTTTACAATTCGTATATTTGGGACAAATATTAGAAAATGGCAGTATCCGAAAAAGAACTAGCATTCAATTTCAACGAGGACCAAATGCGCTTGAAAATAAGTGCTCTCGAGGCAGAATTAGCAAAAATATATGAAGGCGGAGGTAAAAAAAGAATAGAAAAACTTCACGAAAGCGGTAAAATGACTGCTCGTGAACGAATCGAACTATTGCTAGATTCGGATTCCCCCCGTTTTGAAGTTGGTGCACTGACTGGATATGGTATGTATAAAGAACACGGCGGTTGTCCTTCGGGAGGGGTTGTCGTAGTTATTGGTTATATTAAAAAACGTATTTGCATTGTTGTTGCAAATGATGCCACAGTCAAAGCCGGAGCCTGGTTTCCAATTACCGGAAAGAAAAATTTGCGCGCACAAGAAATTGCAATGGAGAATAAAATTCCAATCATATATCTTGTTGACTCTGCCGGCGTTTATTTACCAATGCAAGACGAAATATTTCCTGACAAAGAAAATTTTGGCAGAATATTTAGAAATAATGCCATAATGAGTTCAGAGGGCATTCCTCAGATTGCTGCGGTCATGGGAAGTTGTGTAGCAGGAGGTGCTTATTTGCCAATAATGTCTGACGAATCACTTATTGTGGATAAAACAGGAACAATCTTTTTGGCTGGTTCTTATCTTGTAAAGGCAGCCATTGGAGAATCAATTGACAATGAAACCTTAGGTGGGGCTACAACCCAAACAGAACTTTCGGGTGTTTGCGATTATAAAGTTCCTGACGATAAAACATGTTTGGAAACTATCCGTGATTTAGTAGGTCGTTTAGGAAAGAAAACAGAGGCTGGCTTCGACAAAATTGAAGCTGTAGCCTCTAAATTAGATCCAAAAAATGCTTATGGAATAATGCCTGCTGATCGTTCAAAACCATATGAAACAAAAGAACTATTGAAATGTATTGTCGATGGATCAGAATGGACTGAATACAAACCGACCTATGGAAAATCTATTATCACAGCTTATGCTCGCATAGACGGGTGGAGCGTGGGTATTGTAGCGAACAATCGTGAAATCGTAAAAAATGCCAAAGGAGAAATGCAATTCGGTGGCGTAATTTATTCTGATTCTGCGGATAAGGCTGCTCGATTTATCATGAATTGTAATCAAAAAAATATCCCATTAGTCTTTCTACATGATGTAACGGGTTTCATGGTGGGATCAAAAAGTGAACACGGTGGAATTATAAAAGATGGCGCTAAAATGGTTAATGCTATGGCAAATAGTGTGGTGCCAAAATTCTCCATCGTTTTAGGTAATTCATATGGAGCCGGCAATTACGCCATGTGCGGAAAGGCATACGACCCAAGGTTAATTGTTGGTTGGCCAACAGCAGAAATAGCCGTAATGTCGGGAGCTGCAGCCGCAAAAACACTTCTTCAAATTGAGGTGGCTACTTTAAAAGGAAAAGGAGAAGAAATTACGCCTGAACGAGAATCTGAAATCTTCAATAAAATAAAGAACAAGTACGACGAGCAAATTTCACCTTATTATGCAGCGAGTAGGTTGTGGATAGATGCCATAATAGATCCTGCAAAAACAAGAGAATTTATTTCACTTGGCATAGCAATGGCGAATCAAGCGCCAATAGAAAAAAGATACAATGTTGGGGTGATTCAAACCTAGGATTTATTCGCTATCTAACCAAGGTTCGGACTTTTTACCGTTAAAATAAAACGTATAACCAAAGCCGATAGTGAAAGCTCTTGAATTTGATTTTGCCGTTGTTTTATCATAAACACCTGGTGTATTGTTATCCCCTGTTGAGGCTGTAGAATAAACCCAACTCCCCTCTCCTATTGTCCAAGGTTGAAACTTGAAATTATAAAAAGGAAAACCAAATACAAATCGGATGCTACTGTTAACATCCATTGTTATAACGTAAGCGATGGTAGGTTCAACAAACACACCGTTCATCCTGCGGAATGTAACATCCTGTGATTTCAATAAGTCACTGATCACGAAAAGTTCAGAATACCCTATTTTTACTCCTATATCCGTTCCCATTCGTTCCGACCAAAATTTTTCATGACCAATTTTAAGAAAACCTACCCCTTGGTGCATACCTCCGAATATTTTCTCTGTAACTCGAAATTGATTGATTGCGAAATAACTGTAATTGGCACCAGCACCAAAACTAAGGGAATTTTTAAGTGTATATTGATAATAGGGCGATGCACTAACCACTCCTTGCATGATTTCCCTGAAAGGTTTGTTAGCAGTTGAATTAGGTAAGCACAATTCGAATGTGAAGGAATCATCAGGGTCGATTTTTTGTGCATTACTTAAGGAAACACACATCAGTAGGAAAAATATTGCCAGTATTCTTTTCATTTTAGATTTAAACGCCACTCTTAATTCCTCGTTGCCTTTTATTTTTAAAATTAACTATAAAATTTCGTATATATTGTGTGGATTCCTTTTCAAGGTTTAAATAAAATACAGGAATAATTAGTGCTGCAAAAATCAATATCCATTTATAAATTATTGGGGAAACTGGGCTTGAAAATTCAATGAATTGGAAAAGGTAAATATCCAATGTATACATAAGAACATAAAATCCTGCAAAATATAGGAGTAAAAATAGCTGTTGTTGGTTCAACGGGTGTAATTTGTAGTAATAATAAATATACCAACAACGTAAAGCATTATAGATGACATAAGCCAAAGAGGTAGATATAGCTGCACCAACTACTCCGTATTCAGGAATTAATGTCATATTCAAATAGAAAACTGTAGAACATAAAAAAACTGAAAATATTAAATCGAATTTATACTTGCGCGAGGTCGAAAAAATGGTGCCGTTTAAGCCGCAAAACATATCCACCATTCTACCGATCATGATAAAAAGAAATACGTAAATGCCTTCACTATACTGAGGGATAAATGAAAAAATTTCTTTTACTGGAAACCAAATCACAGAAAAACTAAGCAATGCGAAATACAACCCAACAGAACTAGACTTCGTATATAAATTTTGTAAGGCAGACATATCCCTATTTTTCCAATGCAAAGCAACTAAAGGAGAACTTACTCTTATCAACGACCTGTAAGGAACCATTACAGCACTTGTAATGTAAATTACAGTAGTATAAATTGCTGTTGCTTTAAGATTGATATAATGAGCAATCATCATGGCATCCATAGATATCACCAACAATACAGCCAAGGTATTGATATAACTAAATCCACTGAAGTAGAATATTAACCTTCGAAATCGTTTTGAAATTCTTATAGAATGTATGGAAAGATTAAGCTCCCCTTTCCGAATTAAATAGAAAAACAAACTAACTGAGGGTAGAAAATAAAGGAGTGCATGGAAAATGAAAAACTGATGAAAACCTATCCATTTCCTATACAAGAGCAACAAAAGCGCTGTAACCATTATTCTTAAAACAATTTCATTTAAGAAAACGGAAAGTGCATTTTTATGTAAGCCTCTAAGGTAATTATCAAACAATACATAATAAACGTGAGCGATTCCTATTGGAATAATCCAAAGGTAATAATCAACAAATAATTCAGAATTATCTTGATACAAATAAACGATAGTATCTCTGAAAATGAAAACAACCATTGACATTAGCACAACGCCAAACAGTACAATAAACATATTGAGTAACAAAAAGCCATAATGCCCTTGATCCTGATTTCTGAAAAATGGAAAAAAACGCCAAACGCTGTAAATAGTTCCCAAATTAGCAAATTGAGAAAATAATAAACCTACGGTAACTGTTAAATTAACCAAGCCAACTTGTTCCGGGGTGAGAAGAATAAGAAACAAAACAGCCTTATTCAAATACCCTAAAATCAAGCCAAGTGAGGACAAAATGGTGGTTTTTAATGTCTCGCGCTGAACTAACCCCATTTTCAGTAATTTCCTATATAAACTGGCAAACGCATGAAGGTCTGTTCAAAATATGGACTGTTTGCGTAGATGTAATACAATTGGTCCCATTCGCTTGAGGCAAACGAAGGGTCAGATTTAAGCTTTTGTTCGAAGGTTTCTTTTAATTGTGGATTTTTGACAACGATCTCATTGATTTTATCCTTGAAAACGTAGGATGAAAAATACTCTTTCTGTTGTAAATAAGAATCGAAAAAATTCCAAGAAGTAAAAGAATCTTCAGCCTCTGGCCAGAGAACAGAATGAATGAAAAGTGCCTGTTCTTGTTTTGTAGGAATGATCCAATCTCCTTTTTTTAATTTTACAAGATTTGATGAAATCGGTGCGAGTTCTATCTGAGTGTGTTTAAAATGTCCTTCATAGGGCTTCGTCAAACTTTTGAAATCTTTCACCACAAGCACACCCAGTTTTAGTATGGTATCATTTTTAAGTTCAGAATATTCGATTCGATTTATGGCTAATATTTCTTTAGCTTTTTTTTCCTGTGCAGATAGTACATAATAGTCTGGAGCTCTTAATGAATCTTTGGCTGCATGTTTATTATAATGCGGTATGTATTTTTCATAAGGCTTAGATTTATTGTAGTTTAAATGTGCCAATTGGGTGGTTTCGTTTTTCAAATATTCAGCCTCAAATCCCTTGAACCAAATGGAATCTTTCGTGTCATCCAAATCGTAGTTGTAGTAATATACTGGTAACGATTTTGCCCATAATTTGGCTTTTGTTCTGTCCGATTCTATGGTTT
Source organism: uncultured Lishizhenia sp. (assembly GCA_964559685.1). Lineage (GTDB taxonomy): Bacteria > Bacteroidota > Bacteroidia > Flavobacteriales_D > Crocinitomicaceae > UBA952. The sequence goes on along the minus strand of CAZLHR010000012.1, from coordinate 52,424 downwards.
TTGAATGTCCTCCCATCCAACAAATTAATTCATCTAAAAAATCGTATGTAGCCTTTACTCGTTCAGGAAAAGGTTTTAACATATGTGTTTCAACGGTAAAACTGATGGAATTGAACAAACTCGCATACCCCATCGCATAGCGCGGGAGATCATTAAATGCTACAATGCCCTCCTCTGGAGTTTTACCCTTTAGTTCGACATAGGGAAAAAGCTCCCACTTGTGTTTTCTGAGCACCTTCGTCATGTAAGGAATCAACTGACCATAAGTGAGTTTGCGCAGACTTGGAGCGATACGCTCTTTCACGGATGAAATATAAGTTAAGGTGTATGGATAGTCGGCACCATTGCTTACGTGATTGTCAACAAACACGTCTGGATCGAGTGCATGAAAAATTCGATAAAATGTTTTCGTATTCTCTGCATCGGCTTTAATAAAATCACGATTCAAATCTAAGTTCCGAGCATTGCCCCTAAAACCATATTCCTCAGGTCCGTTTTGATTTGCCCTACTCGTAGAAGATCGATTGAACATTCCTCCAACATTGTAAGCTGGGATAATCCCAATAACAGGAAGTTCTGTTGTAAGTTTGCCTTTATTTATCCAATTTTCTATCCAGATCAAGCAAGCATTTATGCCATCTGGTTCACCCGGATGAATGGCATTATTAACCAAAAGTGTTGTCGATTTTTTTGCTTTTTCAAATGTTTGTACTGAATCGCCTGCTCCATTAATAATAACTAAGTAAATTGGTTCACCATAATCTGACTGTCCCATTTCGTACATTTCAATTTCGGGATGAAGAGATGTAAGTTTTGTGCAATAGGAAATTAATTCTGGATAGGTAGGCGTAGTATTTCCACTCCATTTACTTTGCGCTAAATTAACATGCGAAAGAACAGCGAATAAAAAAAAGAACAGAAACCGAATATTAATCCGAAGCACCATTGTCATTAAAATTAGTTTTCTTATTCGAAATTTCTAGCTTTCCGAATTTATAACTAACGGAAAAATAGTAGCGCCTTGTCAACCATTTAAAAGTAGAAGTTTGTTCAACGGTCGGTCGATCAACTTTAAAATAAAATCCTTGAACATTAAAAACATCCGACACTCTTGCTCCAAGCGACCATTTTCCATTGGCTAAGCGCTTTTCAAATGCAATATCTGTTGGTCCTTGCCGTTGCGCAATACCTTGAACCGTTACCCTTTTTCCATTGTAAGTTACACTGACTTGAAGTGAAGCTGTTTTTTTCCAAAATTCAATTGATGAATTAAATTTAAAATTGTGGAAATATCCTTGTCTATTCGGTAAAGACTCCTGATTAGTCAAATACCAAATGTAATTTCCATTCCAAGAAATGGAAGATCTCCACCATGGCGTTGGCTTTAAATTTAACATAACATCGGACCCTAAACTATGTGTTTCCGCAATATTCATGAATGTTACCGCACTTGTGTTATTTTCATAATATTCCTTCACTCGACTAATTACACCCTTAGAATTTCGGTAGTAAAGACTTGATGAAATGTTGTAAATCTTCCTTTCGTGTGTGTAATTCATATCATATGAATCTGTGTATTCGGGCTGCAAGTATGGATTTCCAACTCGTAAGTTAAAAGGATCAGAGTAATTAGTAAAGGGATTCATATCGGCTGAGGATGGACGAGTAATTCTCTTGCTGTAGCTTAAACTGAGTTCTGATTTTGGAACAATTTCATAGCGCAAATGAACAGATGGAAAAACATTGAAGTATGGTGGATTGTTGACCTTAATTCCTTGTGAAACGAGATTAGGTAATTGATACGCTTGCTCAAAGCGCAAACCTCCTTGGTACTTAAACTTACCTATCTGTTGTCCAAATACACCATAAGCACTAAAAACACGTTCCTTGTATTGGTAAATAAAATTCGCTAATGTATCTTGAGCGTATGCATTCAATAGATAATCAAATGTCTCTGAATTGGTATTCACTTCTTGGTCTCGAAGAATTGCTTTAACACCGGTTTCCATTCTGGCTGAAAGTTTAGGAAAAAGCAAGGTTAAATCAGCTTGAACTGTGGTAATATTGTTTTTCTCTTTATTGTCAAGTTGTTGTTTCAGTGAATTTTTCCCAAGCGAAGGAATCGAATCTGGTTCAAAATAATTTTCCTGATAATACCCTTGAATACCTTCTTTTCCAAAGGATTGTGTTGCATCAAAAACAAAATTCCCCTTATCATTTTTAAAATCATACCGGTAGTTTGTATTGAAATCAATATTTTGCTGTTGTGATGGATCGAAACTTGTTCGTTGCCATAGATCCGTCCTGTTATTCAATGTGTCGTAAACTGAATTCCATAAATCTCCTGTCCTATCTCTAACACCAATACTTCCGGTGGCAGAAAACGCGAGAGTTTGACGATCCTTCAAGTTGAAATCTGCTCCTGTTCTGAATGTATGTCCTGCATTTAAATCACTACCTAATCTATTTTGATCCAAGATAAACCTACTTCCATCAGCGTTTAATTGATTAATATTTGAATAATTGTTTCGAAATCCATCTAAGTAACGATAACTATAAATTCCATAAACATTCACTGCACCATTTCGATAGCTTAACGATAAATTTGATTCTGCTACGTTGCCATTTCTAATATTACCTGAACCAAGATTTGACGAAATAGCTCCATTAAATCCCTTGAGTTTATTTTTCTTAAGTACAATATTTATTATGCCTGAATTACCATCTGGATCATATTTAGCAGATGGATTCGTTACAATTTCAACGCGTTCAATTGAACCAGCAGGAAGAGCATCTAACAGTGTTTTTCCATTACCACCGGATATTGAACTAGGTCTACCGTCTATTAAAATTGTTACTGTACCCTCTCCACGAAGAGAAATTTTCCCTTCTTGATCTAATTCAACAGAAGGTAATCTTGTTAAGATGTCATTGGCCGTTCCGCCTTTTACCGACAGATCTTCAGCTACGTTATAAATCTTTTTATCGATTCCAGCCTTCAAAACATCCATATTCGTGGATAAGTTAATTTGATTTAGGCTTTTAGCATCAATTTTTAAACGAAGAACAGCGCAATTATATAGTTTTGAAGTTGCGGAAAGTGAAAGAATTGGCGTATATAAGGTTTGAAAACCAGTTCTTGATATTTTCAGTAAATACCTGCCATATGGTAGGTTTTCGAATTGAAACTTCCCGGAAGCATCCGAGTAAGCACCAACGAGCACCGATGAATCTTTAGCTTTTAAGACACGAACTGATGCGTATTCAATAGGATTTGAAGAAACGTCATCCACAACCTTTCCTAAAAGAATCCCTTCATCTGTTGCTTTTTGAGAAAAAAGACAGCCACTCAGACAAAAAAAAGTAATGGAGAAAAGAATTTTCATAGATGGCAAAAATACGATTTTAAAACCAATGGTGGAATTGTGTTTACTTGGTTTTATCCGACATATTGTATACTTTTGATTATATGAAGTTTTTATTATTTGGACTTTTAATTTTATGCATTCATTCAAGTTTTGCTCAAAAAAACAAACTATATAGTTGTTTAGCAAAAGCGAATAAAGCATATAAAAAAGGTGATTTTTCAAAAGCTAAAAATTTCTATACAAAGACGTTGTCCTATGACTCTAATTATGTAAGAGCCTACATTCAATTGGCAAATATTGCAGTTGAAGAAAAACAATTCGAGCAAGGACTTAAATTTGCTTATCAAGCTATCAAGATTGAGAAAAAAACTGAGAATGATGAAATTCAATTGGCTTACTTTTATTCTATTCGTTCGTTTTGCAACTATAATTTAGACAATACCAAAGAATCAATGGAAGATATTTCAATTGCCTTTAAAATGAATCTAGAAAATGCGTCCTATTATTTCATGCGAAGTCTAATGCGTCGAATGCTTGGAGATATTAAAGGTTGTTGTCAGGATTTAAAAAAATCGTCTGAACTAGGAAATATGAATGCGGTTGAATATTTGAACATATATTGCGTAAAATGAAATACAATTTATCCGAGATTACCGAACTAATCCGTAATCGAAGAACTATTTATCCTGAACAATTCTCTTCGCGAAAGGTGCATAAAGAACAAATTGAACTCATTCTAACCAATGCTCAATTCGCACCAACTCATGGCAATACTCAGCCATGGCGATTTCATGTTTATATGGAAAAAGGACTCGAAACACTGAGTACCTTTCTTGGTGAAACATATTTAGCAATCACCCCTGAAGAAAAACAAAACAATCAAAAATTGGCAAAATTAATTCGGCGTCCTTCTCTTGCATCTGCCGTAATAGCAGTTTCAATGAAAAGACAAGAAGATGAACGAATTCCGGAGCTTGAAGAAATCGAGGCAGTAGCATGTGCAATTCAAAACATGCATCTGTCTTGTACAGCATATGGAATTGGGGGATTTTGGTCAACACCAGCCTTAATTTATCATGAAAAAATGAATGAATTTCTTAGTTTAGAAAAGAAAGACAAATGTTTAGGATTATTTTATATTGGTTACCCCTCTGATTCATGGCCGGAAACGTTACATAGAAAACCGCTTGAATATAATACGCATTGGATAATTGATTAAATTGAAATATTTAGTTGTTTTTTGTTTTTTCGTAATTTACCCTTGCTTTGGTCAAAGAGAATATAGGGAAGAATTCAATGAAGACTTGCCACTCTTTTACGGCATGCAAATGCGTCTTATTTTACCTGGTTTTGGAAGTAATACCCCTATGTCTCTTGCGGATTCTATGTATCGTTCCACATCAAAATTTCTTCCCGGATATTCCTTTGGAGGAATGATCAGACGAGATTTTGAAAAAGGATTGAGCATAGAAGGCGGAATAAACTACACACAACGTCATCTATATGTTCAAATGGAGGTCCCAGATTCTTCTATTTCACTCGAAAATACCATGACATTTATCAATTATGAGTTTCCATTTCAAGGATTGGTTTTTGTCAAAATGACCAAATCAATATTTGGCTCTGCAGGTCTTGGCGCTTCTTTTTTTTACAAGCCAACGAGCGTGCGCGTAAATAATTACACGGATGGGAAAAGTAATTTTGTGCATTACGGATATGCTAGATGGAAATTTGGCGCAGAAATTAACGCTCAAGCCGGTTTTGAATTTAGGACTAATAAAATAGGTTTTTATTACCTAGGGGCCTCTGCGAAAATTCCACTTTCAGCGCTTTTCGAATACAACGGTTTATATTTTTACGGGACACAGCTCAAGGCAAATGATTTTACCCAAGCAAGTGGCGCATTTTTATCTGTTGATCTTCGCTATTACTTGCCTAAAATTAAAAATGCCGGTCGTCAACCTTTAATAAATCCAATTGAATAAATGAATGCGCGCGTTAAAGAATTAGTTGAATCACTACAATTACATCCTCATCCAGAGGGTGGTTATTATAAAGAGACCTACCGTTCATTAGAAAAAACAAATAATGATCTTTCGTTGATGACCTCCATCTTTTTTTTATTAACATCAGATTCACCGTCGCATTTCCATCGTATTCAAAGTGATGAACATTGGTATTTTCATGAGGGAAGCCCTTTGAGTATACACCTACTAGACAATGGTAAATTAACGACCTTAAAACTTGGTCTTGATTTTACAAAAAACCAAAGACCTTATGCCTTGGTAAAAGGAAATACAATTTTTGGAAGTGAAATTGAAGTCACCGATGGCTATGCACTTGTTTCGTGTGCTGTATCACCCGGCTTTGATTTTTCCACATTTGAATTATTCGCGAAGGAAGATTTAGTAAACGAGTACAGCGAATACAATGAATTGATTGAAAGGCTAACCTAGGAGATGAAACAGCTATTTTTATTTTTGCTCATGTTCAGCAGTCTTTTTTCCAAAGCCCAATCGATAATTCAAACTTTTATGAATTTACCGGATAGTGTCTGTCCTGCTTCACAAGAACACCGCTCAAAAGTCTATCAACAATTTGTATCCACCCTTCACGACGTAAATTATCATTCGTTCAGAATTAAAAAATCAGCGCTAGTTACATACTTCTAACTGGCTTATTCGATGGCACCTGGGAACTTAAAAAATGGCCGATTAATAAAAAAGAAAATTTAGTTGGCGTTTCGCTTACCACATGCGGACCAGTTTGTAGTTCAAATTTGTACTTTTTTAAAGAAAAATCAACTTTCTATGAGTTTCTTTTACCGATCAAATATTACCAACTATAACACCATATGATTATTACAATATCTCTGAAATGAAACGTATTTATCCATTGAATTCAATCGATTCAACTGTGTTTTCTAATATTTCCTGGACTGCTCATTTCCATCCTAAAAAAAGAAATATTCGAGTAGATTTTGAAGAAATAGAAAGCTTCGATCCTGAGGTTGTAGAAATCCTCTACAGAAGTAAAAGTAGACGCTTAGTCATAAAAAAACGGAAGAATAACTTCCAAAAAAGTTAAAAATCCTTTATTGACAAATTAATGTGTCATAGGTTGGAGAAAATCCAGCCCAAATTCCAAGAGCACCACCGATAATATTAGAAGGTATATTTACTGGCGTAGCAAATGGGTTGCCACCACTATAAATTTGATTGTATTTTTTATCGTAAAATTGAAATTCTTTCTGTCCCAATGTAGAAAATTTCACAACTATTGTATCACCTTGCTTATAATACCCGCGTGCTTCAGGTGTTACTGTTGGATCACTAAAACTCATTGGATTTTCGTACGCAAATTCGAATGTCAAGCCATTATAAAATCGATCATCAGTAAAAGGACCGAAAGGTTTAGAGAATGGAACCTGAGATGCATACTTTACCTCCCAACGATAGGCATTTCCAGTTGCAGGTGGATCGGTGAGTCTAGCCCATGAAAAACCATAACCTGGTACATCTGCTTCTTCTTTCCAAAATAAACTATCCAAGTATTTTGGTGGCATTATGCTCGTTTGGGATGTGTAAGTTTTTCCTTCATTTTGAATGGTTAAGTTATATGTCTTACCAACTTCACCAACTAGCTGATCGGAAACATAAAAACATAAATGAAGGTTTACAATCTGTTCAACTGGCAAACCAAAAAAAGCGGCAACCGTTTCTTCTGTTCCTGCAGGCAAATTATCTGTGCATATTTCAAGTAAGGTATCGGTAACCGTACCATTCGAAACAATTACAGTGGCTCCAGATACAAAACCATCTATGTAATTCTGAATATTAGTTCCAGCATAAATATCATTTGTTTTGCTTAGTAACACAATTGCTGGCAAATCTGTTTCAATAAAACCATCCACAACTAACTGCTCTTTGTATCCTGGAATATCAATTTCCACTTCCTTCGTACATGAAAAAAGAAAGACTGATAACATCAATCCAATTAGCGAATATTTTTTTATCTTTTTCATTAAAATTCAAAATTCCATGTTACACTTGGGATTACGGGAAATAACGTTACCTGTTTAACCGATATTTTAAAATCCCCATTAAGGAAATCTCCATCATTATCAACATACAAGAAAAAAGGATTGGCTCTATTGTAGACGTTGTATACTGAAAAAGCCCAATTATGTCTGAAGCGTTTTTTAACTTTCACCTCCGTTCCGGTTCTCGGGTCAACCATGGTTTTTTCAGCTTTATCATACCAAGTAGCTGACAAATCCAATCGGTGATAAGCCGGCATGCGAGTGGAGTTACGTGCACCATAATTGAACAATAAATTTTGCTCTTGGACATACCATGACGACGGCAAAGTCAAGGTGTTTCCGGTGGCATATATGAAGGAAGATCCGAAAGTCCATCGATCGTTCAACTTATAGGTAGCAACCACACTTAGGTCATGACGGCGGTCATATTTTGCAGGGAAGGGATTCCCTTCGTTTAAATCTTCAAATTTTCGCATCGTTTTTGCCCACGTGTAACCAACCCAACCTGTAAACTTGCCAAAAGAACGTTTAACAAAAAATTCTACCCCATATGCCCAACCAATTCCATATACCAGAAGGTTGTCCGTATTATCGTTCACATTATCGCCCGGCAATGCACCTTCTTTGTATTCAATTAGGTTATTCAATCCTTTATAATAAACTTCAACGCTTGTCTCCCATTTGTCGTCATCGAAATTTCTAAAATATCCTAATGAAACCTGATATCCTTTCTGAGGTTTTGCTAAATCCGTAGTTGGAAACCAAACATCTGTGGGTAGGGATACTGCACTCAAAGAAGTCAAATGAACGTATTGATAATTATAGGCATATCCCGCTTTAATTGAACTTTTATCAGGTAGTAAATAGCGTAACGAAATTCTCGGCTCCAAACCATTGTAAAATTTAATAATATCACCTCTACCATAAACAATCGTTGTATCTGGCGTACCAATGTCTCCTTTAATATAACGTGTAAATGGTCCTGTAAAAGCATAAGCGCTGTATCTTAATCCAACATTTACTCGAAGTGCATCAGAAATGTCAAATTCATCCAAAACATAAGCAGCTGCCTCATGTGATTTCAATTTTTGAGCTAATCCTGTATCAAAAACCACGCTATCAGACTGAGCAGAAATACTTGTCGGTGTAAAAGTGTGAAAAGTGTAATCCCCACCCCACTTGATACGATGCTTTGAATTTGGGAAATAAGAGAAATCAACTTTGCCCCCAACATCTCGAACACCAGAAAGTAAACTGAATTGAAATTGATCTTGTGCAGAACCAAACTCGAAATTATAATCTGTAAAGGTCCCGGTGACATTCATGAACAATTTATTTGTAAACAAGTGATTCCAACGCAGGGCTGCAATTCCATTACCCCAAGGCATGTTGACAGTAAAATCATCCTCGCGCGAACCAAACGTGAATACATCCTTTCCATAATATCCACTTAGGTAAAGTCGATCTTTATCACCTAATTTATAGTTTGCCTTAAAGTTGAAATCGTAGAAATAATAGCCACTCCCGGAAAAAGGAGATGAGTCAGGAATGGCAGCTTTCAATAGAATGTCTATGTACGTTCTTCTTCCAGATATAATGAATGAACCTTTATCTTTTTTAATTGGACCTTCTACTGTCAATCTTGACGAAATTGCACCGATACCACCAGTAACCTTCAATCTTTTGTAATTTCCTTCGTTCATATTGACTTCCAAAACTGAAGACATCCTACCGCCAAAATTTGCAGGCATACCGCCTTTGATAAGGTTGACACCTTTCACTGCGTCCGCATTGAAAACAGAGAAAAACCCAAATAAATGTGCGGCATTGTAAACCACAGCTTCGTCGAGTAGCACTAAATTTTGATCTGGACCTCCTCCTCGGACATAGAAACCTTGTCCACCTTCTGACACTGAAGAAACACCCGGAAGTAATTGTATAGTTTTAATAACATCCACTTCTCCCATAAAGGCAGGAAGTGTTTTAATGGTTTCCATTTCAAGCGCTACTTGACCCATTTGAGTCGAATTAACATTCTCTCCTTTTTTACCACTTAGTTTTATTTCGTTTAGGTTTTTTGTTCCAACCTCTACGTTTAATTTCACGTCTTTTGTTAGTTCTACCTCTTTAATTTCTGTTGAATATACTCCTGTTCTGAACTCCACTTGGTATTTTCCTGAAGGAACAGTGAGAGAATAAAACCCATAATTATTCGTAGCTGCACCTTGATTCAACGAAGGAATGAAAACTTTTGCTCCAATCATTGCCTCGCCACTCTTTGCTTCAGTTACATAACCGCTTAACGTGAATTTAGATTGAGACTTTACACCAGCGAGGAGAAGTAGGAGGATTGTTAAAAGTTGAATTTTCATAATTGACACAAAGCTAAGAACAACTGATTACTAAAATGGTTTTATTCTTGTTATTTTTACTTAAAATTAACGGACGAAAAAAAATGAAATACGAGGATATTCCCATTTGTATTTTCAACAGTAACAATGGCGAACGAATAATCGGTTTTGAATGCGAAAGTATTTACCAAAGTACTGACTTCAATCAAAAAGAGGTAGAACATTTCCTTTCAATTAATTCCGAAAAATACGTTTTCACGGCCTTGTCCTTCGATCTCAAAAATCCTTTACTTGGATTAACATCTCGTCATGTAGACCACCAAAACTTCCCATTGATTTCTCTTTGGATACCAAAAAATGTGGTAAGATTAAAATCTGAAGGTCATGAATTTTTAAGAGGCAACAAGTCCACTGAATCCATTGCTTTTTTAGATTGGCTTGTTGAAATGGAAACTAATGAAAATTATCATACACATGCCATTGAACTCAAAGCCAGTACCTCAAAAGAAAATTATTTAGCCAATATTTCAAAAATTAAAGCTCATTTGCAACGTGGAGATATTTATGAAATCAATTATTGTCAAGAATTTTTCTCGGAAAATGTTGAAATTTCGAATCCATTGGACCTTTACTTTAAATTAAACCAATTTACTAAAGCGCCTTTTTCGGCATACTTGCAACTCAATGAGCACTTACTTTTCTGCACGAGTCCGGAGCGATTTATTCAAAAAAAAGGTTCTCATTTAGTATCACAACCGATAAAAGGAACAGCAAGAAGAGGAAAAGATGAAAGAGAAGATCAGGAACTTGTGGATGCGCTGAGAAATGACCCAAAAGAAAAATCAGAAAACATAATGATTGTGGATTTAGTCCGAAATGATTTATCGAAAATTGCAACAAAAGGATCTGTGCATGTCGATGAACTTTGCGAAATTTATAGCTTCCCTGCAATTCATCAAATGATTTCTACTATTTCTTGTGAATTGAAAAATTCACGATTTACAGAAATTCTTCAGGCATTATTTCCGATGGGATCGATGACAGGGGCACCAAAAAAACGAGCGTTGGAGCTTATCGATGAGTATGAAGATTTTAACAGGGGACTATATTCTGGTTCAATAGGTTATATCGATCCAAAGGGAGATTTTGATTTTAATGTAATCATTCGAAGTTTGATTTACAACAAAGAAAATAAACGTTTGAGTTGTGGTGTTGGCAGTGCTATTACAATTTCTTCAGATGCCGAAAAAGAATTCGAAGAATGCATGGTTAAAATTGAAAAATTAAGAAATGTCATTGCTTGTTAATGAAATAGATAACCAACTAAAAGATATTGGCGCTGCACATTATTTTATTGCCATTTCTTCGGGCAAAGATTCTGTTGCATTAGCGCATATTGTTCATTCTCTTGGTTATCCCATAACCTTGTTACATGTAAATTATCATTTAAGAGGAGACGAGAGTAATGAAGATCAGCGTTGGATTGAGCGTTTTGCACAATCCATGTATGTTCCTTTAAAAATATATGATGTAAATGAAAATATTATAGATCTTTCAACTGGAAACCTTCAGCAACTAGCGCGTGAAACACGCTATTCATTTTTTGAAAAAGAACGAGCAAAAATAAAAAATTCCGTTATTCTTGTTGGGCATCAACAAACGGATCAAATAGAAAATTTTTGGATACACCTTTTTCGTAATTCCGGAAGAAGCGGTCTCAAAGGAATGTCACTAAGGAATGAAAATATTATTCGTCCCATGCTTTATTTTCACCCTGATATCATCACTTCTTATTTAAAAGAACATAATATTGTTTGGCGAGAAGATAGCAGCAACGCTAAATCCGTGTATTTACGAAATTTTATTAGAAATGAGCTTATGCCTTTTCTTTCGAAGGCTCATCCCAATTTAGAAAAGTCTATTTTACTTATCCAAGAGAAATTTCGTCAAGCCGAAGCTGCTGATAAGACTGAATTAGACGATTTTAATCAAAACTATACTACCAAATTCCCAATCGAAAAACTCAATTCATTTACGGATGAAAAACTTCTATTGTTCTTGAAACAATTTGGATTAAAGGGTAGTCAAATGGAATCTTTTCGTGTTTTTTTGAAAGCTCGAAACGGAGCACAATTTGAAATTAATACTACGCAATACTTTCGTAAAGAAAGAAAGCACATAGAATTAAATGAATTGAAAGCAACTATCGACATTCCCAACATGTTAGTCGAAGAGGTTAATTCGTTACCAATTAGTTTCGATAAGAAAACTATTTTTGTTAGTAAAGAAAAAATTAAAGGTACGATTTGCATCCGCACTTGGAAACAAGGCGATCATATTTCACCTATAGGCGTTAAAGGGAGTAAATTAATCTCAGATGTTTTTAACGACGCAAAAATTTCTAATACTGACAAAAAGAATGTCCCAATAATCGTTGACGATGATCACATTTTATGGTGTTATGGCTTATGTATAGACCGCAGAAAAATCGCGACTAAAGAAGACAAGGAAATCATAAAAATCTCCATAAAAGGATGAAAAAACCAGTAAATAACTTTCCAGAAGAATTTACAAAAAGAATCAGCATAAATTATCCGTTTGCCGAATCTCTTTTGGAATCCCTGAATTCTGTTCCACCTATTTCAATTCGTTTGCATCCTGAAAAAGAAATGGAAGATTTTTCATTCAAATCAAAGATTCCTTGGGCAAAAAACGGTGTTTATTTAACGGAGCGACCGACATTCACACTAGATCCCAACTTTCACGGTGGCGCCTACTATCCACAAGAGGCTGGATCAATGTACCTGAGCACAATTTTAGAAAATATTGAGCTACAAGAGGATCCAATTGTTCTGGACGCATGTGCAGCTCCGGGAGGAAAAACTTCCATTCTAGCGGAGAAATTGAATAATGAAGGTGTTTTAATTAGCAATGAGATTATAAAATCGCGCGCAACAGTATTAATGGAAACCACAACTAAATGGGGATATTGCAATCAAATCATTACTTCAAACGATACTAAATCCTTTCTAAAATCAAGGATAAAATTTGATCTTATCGTTATTGATGCACCGTGTTCAGGGGAAGGAATGTTCAGAAAAGATTTTAAAGCAAGAGAAGAATGGTCAATCGCGAATTGCAACATTTGTGTAACAAGGCAAAAAGAAATATTAGAAAATTTATTGCCTACCCTAAACGAAGCTGGATATTTGGTTTATTCTACGTGTACCTTTAATCCCGCCGAAAATGAAGAACTTTTATTGGATTTCATTAAATCGTTTGATTTAGAGATTTGTATAATGCCTCAATACGATGGGATGATGCATGACAAAGAAGGAATAGGTCAGTACTTTTTTCCCGGATTTGTAGAAAGTGAAGGGTTTTATTGTGCCGTTTTGAAAAAGAAAGGACTTGCTGAAAAGGATAAACTGAAAATTTCAACGAATTCTATTGTTGCAGCTCCGAACTTTATCAAACAAAATAAAACGGGATTAAAATATTATCAAAATGAGACTAACATTTATGCTTGCCATCCATTAACGCAGCAAGTCTCTACTCTACTGAAAGAAAATCTTTTTATCCTAAAGACCGGAACATTGATTTCGCAACAATTTGGAAAAAAACATGTTCCTCAAATAGAATTAGCACTTTCTCCATTTATAGAAACGGATTTTGAACAACTAACGTTGACCAAAGATTTAGCGCTTAAATACCTTAAAGGTGAAACATTTGAATTGGCTTCCACTCAGGGTTTTAAAGAAATTCTTTACGGTAATATAACTCTTGGATTTATCAATCATCTAGGAAATCGGTTCAATAATCTGTATCCTAATGAATGGCGAATAAAAATGAAAATTACCTAGGTAGCATCCTGTTATCTATCAGGTGATGTGTATATTGTTGATAAACAGCCTTCATTTTCTTAACTATTTCATAATTTTCATTTGAAACATCAGTCATAGATTCATTCCATACAATAGGAGCTTTTCCAGCGCGAAAATGAATTAAATTTTCTTGATCATACACCATATTTGGGATGTTTTTCTGTTGAAAATAGGATGTTCCCATAGCAAAATAAGATTGATTCGAATTTACCAAATCCAAAATAGTTGGTAAAATATCAAGTTGCTGAAACGCATGATTCACCGGAACTTTTGGAAGATTTCCCGAGGCATGATAGAAACCAATAGGTATCCGGTGAGACCATTCCAATGTCGTTCTATCCGAACGTTGAGTGGGTCCAACATGATCCGCAACAAACACAAAAAGAGTATTTGAGAACCAGTCTTGTTTTGAAATTTTCTCCCAAAATTCTTTGAATGCCAAATCGACATAGGATAATGTCCGACAAATAGGATCTGGACCTTCTTTTACTTTTTCTTTATAACCTTCGGGAACGATAAAAGGATGATGAGAGGAAATGGTAAAAATCGAGGCCACAAATGGCGAATTTAACTCGTTCATTCTGTCAATGCTCCAACTCATAAAATAATGATCTGAAATTCCCCAATTTCCGTCAAAATGTGCCTCATTATTATACTCATTACGACCAAAATATTGAGAATAACCTGCCGCTGATGAAAATGCGTCGAAACGCATAGAACCATTGTTAGCTCCATGAAAAAAGGCAGAACTATACCCTTCCCTAGCTAAAATCTTTGGTAGGCCTTCGAATTGATTCATGCTATAAGATGATAAGATAAATGACTCGTTCATCCAAGTGGGAATAGAGGATACAACTGCAGGTAGAGCATCCATAGAAGTTTTTGAATTAGAAATTCCATAATTAAAATACATTCCTTCTGATAAGATAGAATCCAAGAAAGGAGTGAAACTTTCCTTATTTTCAGGACCAACATACATGGATCCAAAACTTTCAAAAATTATAACAACCACATTTGGTTTACCTTCGAGAAGATTTACCGGTTTCGCACTTTGAATAGGAGAAAATATGCGGTTCGCCTCTTCAACAGTAAAGTAATTTTTCTTCTCAACTCCTTGATTATTAAAGGTTTTAATTATTGTGAAAGCTGAATTTAAAACGGCAGGAGCATTTTCAAGCGAAGTGTAATTTGTCGCCTCCAACACTCCGATAGGTTTTAATTGAAATCCACCGCGACCAATGACAACAAAAATTGAAACACCTAGAATTAAATTAGTATAATTTTTCCAATTCTTATGAGACACTAGAGGTCGAGGAAGCAGTGTGTATATAAAAATGGTTGTACCAAGCATTACAATAAAGAACAACAACAGCCACCAAAACTCGGAAAGGAATTCGCCCGCAAGGCTTCCTGCATTGTTTTCTGATAACATGAATTTGAAATAATCATAAGAAACTCTTTTTCTCGTGTAAGAGAAATAGGCAACATCCCAAGCGTTGAAAAAATAAACCAGAAAGGTTGTAATTGAAAAAACTATAGTCAATGTCAAATGCCGAATTTTTTCGAGTATTTCAGGAAGAGGCAAAAGAGATAAACTCAAATAAGGCAGAAAATAAAGAGCAATTGTTACAAGATCAAACCATGATCCGACACAATAATCTTGGAAGCTTACTCGGGTAAAAAAAATATCGTTTTTAATTAAAAAAACCACCCGAAAAACAAATAATGCAAGCAATAGTAACCCAAACCTTAAAAGTAAATTTAGTAGAACGTATTGCTCTATTAAGGATTGAGCCTTTTTAAAAAAGGGAAAGTTTCTTAATTGCTTCATGTAGTCTTTCCTGAGGTAAAAATTGTTCTTCAAGATTTACTGCAAAGGGAACGGGAGTATCTAAAGATGCTACACGAAGAATTGGAGCATCGAGACTTTCAAAACAATTTTCGGCGATAAGTGCCGCCAATTCTCCACCAATACCTCCAGTCATACAATCTTCATGTAAAACAATGACCTTTCCTGTTTTTCTCACTGCGTTGAAAATGGCCTCCTTGTCTAGCGGTAAAAGAGTTCTAAGGTCTAAAATTTCTGCTGTCAAATTCGGATATTCTTTCATAGCCTCGGTTGCCCAATGCACTCCCATACCGTAGGTTATAATTGTCAAATTATCACCAGTGGAAACTGTTGCAGCTTTACCTATTTCCACTGTGTAATATGCATCTGGAATTTCTTGTTTTAGGCTTCGGTAAAGATACTTGTGTTCGAAATAAATTACAGGATTTGGATCTTCTAAAGATGCGTTTAGCAGACCTTTGGCATCGAAAGGATTGGATGGATAAACAACTTTTAATCCCGGTGTATGCACGAACCATGCTTCATTACTTTGCGAATGAAATGGTCCGGCTGCGGTTCCTGCTCCTGTCGGCATTCTTACAACAACATCGGCATTTTGTCCCCAGCGCCAATGAATTTTTGCGAGGTTATTTACAATCTGATTAAATCCGCACGTAACGAAATCTGCAAATTGCATCTCCACCATTGCTTTCATTCCATTAATTGAAAGACCTAGACCAGCGCCAACTATTGCAGATTCACAAAGTGGAGTATTTCGTACTCTACCTTTTCCAAATTTGTGAACAAGTCCTTCTGTTACTTTGAATGCTCCGCCATACTCCGCTATGTCTTGACCCATGATGACCAATTCCGGATAACGTTCCATTGATTGAATCAAAGCATCTTGAATGGCATCAATAAATCTCTTTTCTGCTTTATTGCCTTCGGCATTCACAATTACTTGCTCATGAGGTGCATAAACATTTTCAATTTCTTGATTTTCACTTGCGATAATTGCTGGCTCAGCATTGGCCTGATCGAAACCATTTTGTATTTCGAATTTAAAATCTTCTTTTATTTTTTGTTCTTGTTCATCTGACAAAACACCATTTTCCTTTAAGTAAAGTTCAAAATTTACCACTGGATCTTTACTTGCCCATTCTTCTTGAAGCCCCTCTGGATAATATTTTGTACCAGATGATTCCTCATGTCCTCTCATTCGGAAAGTCATCAATTCTAGGAGGTATGGCTTTGGTTCTTTTCTTATTTCTTCGTTTATGGAACGAACGGAGCGAATGACCTCTAAAATATTGTTACCATCCACTTGAATGGCTTTCATGCCATACCCAATACCTTTGTCAATAAATTGCTTACAACGGAATTGCTCAACAGATGGTGTAGATAATCCCCAACAATTATTTTCAATACAAAAAATCACAGGTAAATCCCAAACAGCGGCAACATTCAAAGATTCATGAAAATCTCCTTCAGAAGCACCGCCATCACCAGTAAAAACCATAGTAGATTGTCCATTTCCTTTCAATACATTACCAAGCGCGATTCCGTCAGCGATTCCAAGTTGCGGACCTAAATGAGATATCATTCCCACTAACTTGTGATGTTGTGTGCCAAAATGAAAGGAACGATCTCTTCCTTTTGTAAATCCCGCTGATTTACCTTGAAATTGCGCAAATAAATTTTTTAATTCAATGTTGCGAGTTGTGAAGACTCCCAAATTCCGGTGCATAGGAAGGATATATTCATTTTCATTCATTGCATAAGCGCATCCGACAGAAATACCTTCTTGTCCCCAACCCGAAAACCATTTCGTGATTTTCCCTTGACGCAAGAGAATTAGCATTTTTTCTTCAATCATTCTAGGTTTTAGGAGATGCTTGTAAATCGTTAACAATTCACTATCGTCAAATCCATCCCTGTTGTATTGAATCGTTCTCGAATTGATTTTTATTTCTTCCATTTATCTAGTTTAATGAAACTCCATCGAGGTTTGGAATTCCTGTTATTCCCAACCACTTTAGCATAGTTGGCATCAAATCCACACTATTCATCTGGGTCAATTCTATATTCGTTCCTCCTGGAGTTCTAATTACTGACCAAACTTTACGGGTTTGATTCAAATCGTCTTGATCTCCGTGTCCTGTTCCCTCGCCACCGTGATCAGTAGTAAGTACCACCATCCATTCTTCGTTATAGGCAAGTTCTCGAGCGTAGATTTTTTCCATAATCCTTCCCAAGTAGTAATCTGAAACCTCAATCGATCCTTTGTATTCCATTCCCGAAGAAGAAAAACCCATTCGATGACCAATATAATCAGGATAATCAAGGTGCAATATCATTAAGTCTGGTGTACAATCATTAAGTAACTGAATAGCGGCTTCTGTAACTTTTTCATCATTATCATAGCGTTGAGCGTAATCTTCATTGGTCGTAATTCTTAAGAAGTCATCCCAATTAGTAAGTACTGTAGCACTCAAGTTAGGTTTATTTTTTTTCGCAATCGTGATTATATCAGGGAACTCATCATATTTGTTTTTTCTGAATGAATTTTCTTTTAAGTTATGTTTCGATGGCCATACGCCATGTAAAATTGTTGACCAACCTGGAACGCTCACGGTATGCTCACCTCTGTCACAATTAAAACTTACAATAGCAGATTGAATTAAGGTATCTAAATGCGGTGTAGAGGCATTTTGTAACGCATCAGATCGCACCCCGTCCCATCCAATAAAAAGAACTTTGCGAGATGGTTCGCTTCCAGGCTTGCATGTTGTTATGATCTCTTTGTCCGGATTAAATCGATCACAAGAAAAACCTATTAAAAGAATTGTAAAAAGAAAGGTGCCGGATTTCACCATTTTTTACACTTTCATGCCTTTAACAACGCGTTCTTTGCGCTTGCTTCGGTCTAAGCGTCTTTTAACAACAAGTAAATGAACATTTCTCGGATCACTTGTAACATTTGTTCTCACCTTATAGCGAGAGGCCCCATATTTTACAAATGACCCTGTATTGGTAACTTCTGGTGAGAAATAAAACCTTTTTCCAGTTGATGCTCCTCCCTCCTTCGTTGCAAATGGAATTACTTTTCCTTCACCTGTTTCAAAACGAACGAGTAATTCTCCTTTAGTGCCAAAACCCTCAAATACACATCTCGTGTTTATAGGGATAATAACACTTTCCTTACTTGACGATGAACTTGATATCAAGGTGCCGTTTTGTGTAGTATTTTGATTATCATTTCGTTTTTCCTCGTCAAGGTATATAGTTCCAGATACAAAGAACTGAACCTTTCCCATTTTTTCTTCGGTATCTAGCCCAAATTCGTCACGAATTAGAGTAGTGTATGGAACTTTTACTCCACATGACGCAAATGTCAAAGCTAAACTCAGTAGAACGATATATTTCATTGTTATGTTTTTTTTAGCAAAACTAATAATAAATGACTTCAAAGACAGCGAATTCCTATTAAAAAAGCTAATTTTGGTTAGTGCGTGCGCTTATTATATATTCATTTTTTTTCATAATGCTTTCTTGTTCATCAAATAATGACAAACAAGCCATTGATGGAAATTTACTCATGCCAAAAGAAACAAAAGAGAAAAAATCAAGTCTGAAAATTAAAAAAAAAGAATTTTTAGACACCTTAAAATACCTCTCGTGTTTAAACTCTGACTCTATTAACCTTAAAGGTATTATTTTATCCTATTCTCGAGATAAAGAATTTATAGACCGATTTGCCATCGACAGTTCATTGCAGATTAATATTAAAATAAATTCGGGAAATTCAATCATTCACAAGATTCATTTTTTCAGAGATTCAGTTCAGGCAAAAAATGCTTTTTTCAACTGGCTTGATGTAGAAAAAGGAAGTTTTGTTGGAGGCAAAACATCTTTGGGTAAATCTAATCAAATAGTTATACTAACGGAAAGGCATTTTCAACTCTTTAAATCAAAACGAAAATTAAACGATGAGCAAATTAGAAAGCTTTCGACACTTTACAGTGAGAGGGACCATTTAATTTATTTTTTGATAAGCAATAAAAAAGAAACAGTCTGGAATAACATAGAAACTTATAAACCGTTTGTTAGTTTACCAAACTAATGATATGTAAACTATTTAGACATTTTAATATTTCGGAAATTTGAGTTAATTGGATAGTCTGTTTTAGCGTGATAAGTTATTATTTTTGCAAAAAAATAACCAATGAAAAGAAATAACCTCGTTGATTTATTTTTAGTAAATGGTTGTGGGAGGTGTGCCGACTACAAAACTCCAGCTTGTAAGGTTCACAAATGGCCCGAAGAACTTAACTATTTAAGAGAGATTTTAATTAATACCGAACTAACGGAGGAAATTAAATGGGGATTTCCATGCTACACGCTAAATGGTAAAAATGTATTGATGATTACAGCCTTTCGTGACAACTGCGGAATAAGTTTTTTCAATGGCTCTCTTATCAGGGATCCTCAAAATTTACTTAAGAAACCAGGCGAAAATAGTAAAAATGGACGTGTACTGAGGATTACAAAACTTTCTGACATCACCGAAAATAGTGAGCACATAGAAAAATTGATACTAGACGCCATTCAAATACAAAAAAATGGAACGATTCCTAAAAAAGTTGTTCCCTTGGAAGTTGAAATCCCTTCTGTATTAGCGGACATTTTTAAAGAAGATCCATACTTTCGCGATGCTTTTATGCAACTCACCCCTGGAAGAAGACGGGCCTATGTTTTATTTTTCAATCAACCTAAAAATGAGAGCACCAAAATTTCTAGAATAGAAAAAAATAGAGATCGAATTTTACAAGGATTAGGAATGCACGATTAAGAATTAAAATTCTATTATGTGTCCGTTATTAAATCCTTTCACTCGTTAATAAAATAACGTGTGCAAGAATTTTAAAATTAGATTATTAATTACGGGTATAAACTAAATCATTAGGAAATATCAGAGACGATCGTACAAAGATCTTGGAAAAAATTTTAGAATCAAGGCAATTAATCGCCAGCGTTTTGTTACAATAACAACTTTCCTTTTATTAATAATTGCTCTTATGATTTGTTTAACTGATTTATCTACAGGCATAACCCAAAAAAGACCGTCTCCTTTTGCCATTGCCGTATCTATAAGTCCTGGTCTTACATCTGTTATAAATATTGGACATTTCAACTTTGCCACTTTCTGCCTAAGTCCTTCTATATAATTAATTTGATATGCTTTTGACGCATTATAAGCAGGTGCTTCT
This sequence comes from uncultured Lishizhenia sp., assembly GCA_964559685.1. Classification (GTDB taxonomy): domain Bacteria; phylum Bacteroidota; class Bacteroidia; order Flavobacteriales_D; family Crocinitomicaceae; genus UBA952. The sequence goes on along the minus strand of CAZLHR010000012.1, from coordinate 31,681 downwards.
CTGCTGCCTCGAAGCCCCCCTATTGAAGTAATTGCAACTAGATGTCCAGAATTTTGCTTTTCAAAATATCTAAATGCCCAATCGGCTACACATGTAAATCCTAATACATTAGTGACTACTGTTTCCTTTTCGACTTCAAAATAAAGACTTTCATTAATTTCACCGATTCCCGAACTTATTATTACCAAATCAATTCCACCGAGCTCATTTGTCAATTCATTTAAATTATTCTCGATTGAATTTAAATCAGTTATGTCGAATGACTTTATAAGTACATTTGAATTTCTGGATTTAATTTCGTTAAGCAATGAAATTCTTCTTCCAGTTATGCCAACTTTGTAATTATGGCCTAATAAAAGTTCTGCTAAACCTTTTCCTATGCCCGAGGACGCTCCAACTACTATTGCTTTTTTCATTTTATTTATGTTCAACTTAGGTACTATGAAAAGTTGAAAAAAGTAACTGCTATTCTATCGCACCTTTTCTTCATTTAAAATTTTTATAAAATGAAATCCTCTTGGCGCAAACCCTTCATTGTAGAACATTTTATGCGCTTTGTAATTCGTGGAATATGAATCCAATGACAACATCGTACACTTATGTTCTTCAGCCTTCCTTTGTAGAAAATCAAAAAGCAGTTTCCCAACCCCTTTACTTCTATGCTTTTGACACACGACAATATTATCTAATTCTAGGTATTTTCCGCACCATAATTTATTTCCAATCCAAAATCCGCTTATTCCTAGACATTCCTCTCCAGAAAAAACCCCAACTTGGCCATAATTGTGTTGCAACATAAAACTCAACTCCTCCTGATATGAAGATGCGGTGAGTGATGGATATAATTCATTTAAAACGCACAAATACTTGAGCATTTCTTCCATTCCATTTAATTCTCTAACCGTTAAAGTCTCCATATCTAAATCAATTAGAAGTAAAATTACTATATCTCCACTTAATAAACTTCAATCAACACCTTAAATCTTTCATGAATTGCCCGAATAACCTTAACTTCGCCATCAATGAAATTGATCAAACGATTTCTCGCTAAAATACTGCCCGTTTGGCTATATCTTCGGACCATGCACCGCGGATTTTACCTCCTTTATTCATTGGGGATTTTAAAAAAAGATGCCAAATTCAAGTACCATTATGCTGTAAAGAACTGGATCCAAAAAACGGATTACGTAGTGGATATTGGTGCCAATTTGGGTTATTTTGCTAGAACTTTCTCCAAACGGGCTTTTGAAGGTAAAGTGATATGTATTGAGCCGATCCCTATGTTTTATCAAACGCTGAACTATTTCTTAGGATCTAAAAAAAATGTAGAAATCCACAACATTGCGCTCGGAAATGAAAATGGCTCTGTTATCATGGCCTTACCCGAAACTGATGGTTTAATTAGAACTGGATTACCTCACGTAATCAAAGACACGACTATCGACCCCAAAACTAAGACTCAGAAAGTTAAAGTTTTGAAAGCCCATGATTTTCTATTTTCTTTACCAAAAATAGACTATATCAAATGTGATATTGAAGGCTATGAAGCGGTTGTTTTTGAAGATCTTAAAGAAACCCTAGCAAAATTTCGACCGATTGTTCAGTTAGAGATTGCCCCGGAAAATAGACCACAACTTCTTCAACTATTTTCAGAACTCAATTACCAACAATATGGATTGGTTAATTTTCAATTAATAGCTGAAAATGGTATTCAACAAGAAGAGGGAGATTTTTTATTTATTCCACAAGAAAAGAGTGCAGCTTTCATTGCTGGAAATAAGTCATGAAAATTCTACAAATATGCAATAAAGCTCCTTACCCGCCGAATGATGGAAGTAGTATAGCTATTTACAATATGTCTTTAGGTTTAATATCTCAAAATATTGATTTACATATATTTACATTAAATACAAAAAAGCACTATAAATCCAATGATTTAATTCCTGAGGATTATAGAAAAAAAACGAACTATGTATCTTTTGATATCGATACGAACCCAACTTTTTTTGGAGCACTAAGAACTTTATTTACTCAGAAAAGTTACTTCATTACCCGATTTCATAATGTCGATTTTGAGACAAAACTGAGCGCTGTATTAGGTGAAGAAAATTTTGATATTGTTCAGCTTGAAGGCCTATTCATGTGTTCGTATATTCCTTTAATAAAAAAGCTAAGTAAGGCTAAAATTGTATTAAGAGCACACAATTTGGAGCATTTGATTTGGGAAAGACATATTCTGCAAACAAGTTCGTTGCTAAAGAAAATGTATCTTAAGTTTGAAAGTAAAAAATTGAAAAAAACTGAACTAGAGGCTTTTTCAATGGTGGATGCTATAATTCCGATTACACCGAAAGATTCGTACTATATTAAGCAATTGTGTGACACCCCTTCGCATACCGCACTAACAGGAACCAATATTGCTGATTATGACATTAAAAAATCTGCAGATTTTGAACACTTGTCGCTCTTTCATTTTGGTTCAATGGATTGGATACCAAATCAAGAAGCAGTTGACTGGTTTCTTGCTAAATGTTGGGAGAAAATCAAATGCGAAGTGCCAAATGTAAAATTCATTATTGCGGGCAGAAACATACCGAATCGATATAGACAGCTCAACGATTCCTCAATCGTAATTAAGGAAAATGTTCCGAAGTCATCTGATGTGTATCAGAAATACAATATCATGGTTGTACCCGTACTTTCCGGCAGCGGGCTTCGCATAAAGATTGTTGAGGGACTTTGTTTTGGTAAAGCCATCGTTTCAACGGACATTGGTGCTGAAGGAATTGATTGCGTCGCCGGGAAAGACATTATCCTTGCAACAAATGAAGATGAATTCTCAAATGAAGTTATCAGATTACTGAAGGATGCCAATCAGCGCGAATTATTAGAGCAAAATGCAAGAAGTTTTGCAATCCATCACCTAAACAATGAACCAATTGCAGAGAAATTAGTAGCTTTCTACAAGAATTTAATTTCGCAAGTATAATGGAAGTTGCTTGGATATCAATAATTGCGTCAGTACTTCTAATTCTGTACACGTATTTATTTTATCCTTGGTTGCTACAAATCCTACCTAAAAAAAAGCAAACTTGGGTTTCGTCAAACTACCCTTATTCGATTGCCGTGCTAATTGCGGCGTACAATGAAGAGTCTGTTATTCAAGATAAATTAAGAAGTGTTTTAAACCATACTCCAGAAAATGTAAAACTCGACATTTATGTTGGCTCTGATGCCTCTACTGACAAAACAGATGACATCGTAATTGAATTACAAAAAACCTATCCGAATATTTTTTTGGAACGATTCGCGGGAAGAACGGGAAAAGCTTCAATCATAAATGCGCTTTCAAAAAATAAAAAGCACGATATTTTTATTCTTACAGATGCCAATGTTTTATTTACCGATAATACGATCAGCGAATTACTAAATCCGTTTCAAGAATCTAAAATTTCAATGGTATGCGCCAATATCGTAAAAGTACCTAAAGGAAAAAGCTCTTTTGAATACCTTGAAAAATCCTATATTGATAGAGAAAATCGTATTAAAAAAATGGAAAGTGATTTATGGAGAATTGTAATCGGGGCCGAGGGCGGGTGTTACGCTATTCGCAATACGTCATTTAGAGAGGTTCCTCGCAACTTTTTTATGGATGATTTTTTTATGACAATGCAGGTTTTAGAAAGGAAACAATCCATAGTATTTCAAGAAAAAGCTATGTGCTACGAAGATATTCCCATAGCACCAGAGGAAGAATTTAAACGTAAAAAAAGAATCTCTATTGGCAATTTTCAAAATTTATCTCGATTTAGAAGTCTGCTTCTTCCAAACAAAGGACCAATAGCTTTTGCATTTTTCTCACACAAGGTATTAAGGTGGCTTTCTCCTTTTTTTATATTATTCATGTTAATTTGCTCAGGTTATATTTCGTTGTTTCAGATTGAAATATTTCCAATGTTCCTTATTCAGCTTATTTTTTTACTAAGCCCTTTTCTATCACGCTACAAATTCAAAATCCCAATTATTTCAGCTGTGATTCACTTTTACAGTATGAACATCGCACTTTTTATTGGTTTTTTTGCTTACCTGAAAGGAGTGAAATCAAGCGTATGGGAACCAACGAGTCGCGTTTCTTAAAAATTACTTTGATTTAAAATCTTGAAATTTACGTTTTACAAAGAGTGCCAAATTATAATCACTAGCTGTTCTAAAAAAATTAAGATCCATATTCATAAAGTCAAGGAAATCATCCATTTCTTGCTCTTCTATTGAAATAAGATTGTAAGAATTACACGTACGAAGGTATTCCTTCAATAAATCACGTTGTTTATCGACAAATCTTGCCTCAGTCACCCATCTTTTACTGCGTTCCTTTTTAGAGAAAGTTTCATATAAATAGGTAATTGGGCTCTGCATAATATCAATACCTGTCACAGAACGTGTTTTTTCAAGTGCCAGTTTTTGTCGTTCCTCTTTGATTTCTGCGGCTGATTTAATTGGGCGCAAGATTACTTCATTGAGCTTTTTTGATTTGTATTTAAGTACAATAATTTTATTTAGTCGACAAGAAATTTCTTCATTTACAATAAATGTTTCTTTTGGGTATTCTTTCACTGAAACAACAATTGTATCGAATAATTTAGCTTGAATCGTGAACCAGCCATCCGGTTGACCAAATAAAGCAGTCCCTCGCGACTTGTTATAAACAACAACATGGTAAAAGGATTGAGGTCTCAAGGTATCAATGACTCTTGCTTTGACAGAAATTTCTGTACAATTCGACTGCGCATTGAAATTTTCAAAAAAAGCAACAAAAAAAAAGAGAAATAATAACCTATTCATTTTTAAATTATCGGCGTCTTAAAATACCAATCAATGGATATGTAATCCAAAGCGAGCAGCATAAAAAGTAGCAGTGGCACTAGGATTGTCGCTAAAAACCATACCGAAATAACTAAAACCTTTCCCAATATGCCAACATCGTATAGAACCGGAGCCACTAACAATGCCTGTACATGGGAAGCAATAACCGCTTCATCAATGTTATCCGAATATGTAATATATTTCCGCAACAAGGTATTGTTTTCAAGGACATAGCTTCGAAGCGCGGCATATTCCTCATTGGAAAGATCCTGATAGGTACTTTCAAAAACAATATTTTTTTCCTCTAGCTCTTTTCGTTGTTGTAAGTTTTTCTGCAAATTTCTAACTCGAACTCCCATCAAGAAACCAAAAATCATGAGCACCCATACTTCCATTATAAAACCTGACACAATTAACACCAGGGAAGAAACAAAAGCAAAAATCAAGAGAAATAAATCCCTTCTTTTTTTTGCCAATAACTTAACCATTTGACCACCGTCCAAAGGATCTAATGGTAGTAAATTAATAATATTGAGAAAAAGAAATAGAACTGATAGATTCAAAAGCGATGGTATTTCGTAATAATTGGCCGCAAGAAAGAAAATTGTTCCAAAAAGAACTCCTGGAATTGGACCAGCAAGCACGACAATCAAACTTTCTTTTTGAGAATATTGATCCTTAAAACCTTGTACAAATGCGCCCATTAAAGGAATAAAAAGCATTTTAACACTTTTATATCCAAACCATTTCATGGCAATAAAATGTCCGAATTCATGAATAATCAGTACTAAAACAAGGTGTGTGATAAATTCAAACTCATGATCAAAGAAAAGTAGAAATACACCGATGAATAGGACAATTGAAAAGATCGTCAACCCCCAGTTACTATCTTCAGATGGTTTTGTTAAAACAGGCTTTTCAGGAAAGTCAAAAAAATCACTCATGTTTTACATCCCGGGCATGCCACCCATGCCTTTTAAACGGTTCATCATGCCCATCATATTGCGCGGATTACTCATCATTTTCATCATCTTGCGCATGTCCTCGAACTGTTTCAGTAATTTATTTACTTCTTGAACATTTGTTCCACTACCTTTGGCAATTCTATTTTTTCGAGCCATGTTCAAAATCCCCGGATTAGCTCTTTCTTTCGGTGTCATCGATAAAATTATAGCTTCAACTCCTTTAAATGCATCTTCAGGCACATCAACGTCTTTCATAGCCTTACCCATTCCAGGTATCATTCCCATAAGGTCTTTGACGTTACCCATTTTTTTAATCTGTTGAAGTTGCGCTAAAAAATCATTCAAATCAAATTGATCTTTCATGATTTTTCGTTGTAAGCGTTTTGCCTCTTCCTCGTCAAATTGTTCTTGCGCCTTCTCAACAAGAGAAACGACATCACCCATCCCTAATATTCTATCCGCCATACGCTTCGGATAGAAAATATCCAAGGCATCCATTTTCTCACCGGTACCGACGAACTTAATTGGTTTGTTAACAATAGCTTTAATAGAAAGTGCTGCTCCTCCCCTCGTGTCACCATCGAGTTTAGTCAAGACAACACCGTCGAAATTAATTTTTTCGTTAAATGCTTTTGCAGTATTAACAGCATCTTGCCCTGTCATGGAATCCACCACAAAGAGTGTTTCACTCGGCTGAATTGCAGATTTAACACGAGCAATCTCTTCCATCATTTGCTCGTCAATTGCCAAACGGCCAGCGGTATCCACAATGACAACATTGAAACCTTTACTTCGGGCATGCACTAATGCTTCTTGGGCAATTTTTACTGGATTTTTCTCCTCTCGGTTAGAATATACCTCTATACCCAATTGTTCTCCTAAAACATGTAATTGATCTATTGCTGCCGGGCGATAGACATCACAGGCTACGAGTAGGACATTTTTTCCTTTTTTATTTTTAAGATAATTTCCTAATTTCCCAGTAAAGGTTGTTTTTCCAGAACCTTGTAAACCAGACATCAACACAATTGAGGGGCTTCCTTTTAGGTTGATTTCAGCTTCATTACCCCCCATTAATTCTACCAATTCCTCATGGCAGATTTTTACCATTAATTGACCTGGAGAAACTGCTGTTAAAACGTCTCTACCTAGTGCTTTTTCTTTAACTGTATTGGTGAATTGCTTAGCAGTATTGAAATTAACGTCAGCATCTAGCAACGCTCTACGAACTTCCTTCAGCGTTTCTGCGACATTAATTTCCGTTATTTGGCCCTGCCCTTTTAGAACCTTAAATGCCCTTTCGAATTTATCTGTAAGATTTTCAAACATAAACTTAAGTTATCTTACAAAGATAAGCAATGACACCTTGATAAACGAAGAAAATTTGGATGAAATTAAATTAGGCGATGTCTGTGACTAATTGTTTTTTGTCGATCATTTTTCTAATGTTTATCAACGCATAACGCATTCTCCCAAGAGCTGTATTAATTGAAATATTTTCTACATCAGCTATTTCTTTAAAAGACATGTCCTGAAAAATTCTCATTTGTAAAATTTCCCGCTGCGCTTTTGGTAGATAATCAATTAGTTTTATCATTTGATCTTCTAATTCTTCGTAAGATTTTTGCTGAAGGTAATTTTTTTCATCTGAAGCAAGTTTATGAAAAACAGAATACTCTTCGTCAAAGGAATTCGATTCTGAAATCATTCTCACTTTGCTCTGTCTTCTGAAATGGTCAATGACTAAATTTGACGCAATTCGCATCACCCAAGACAAGAATTTACCTTCATCGTTATAATTTCCGCCTTTCAATGTGTTAATTACCTTTACAAAGGTATCTTGAAAAATATCATTTGCTAATGCGGAATCTCGAACTTTTAATTTGATGAATTTATAAACTTTGTCTTTGTATCGAAGCAATAAAATTTCAAAAGATTTCTCATTTCCACGAATGTAAGATTGGATTAAATCACGGTCGGATTGAATAGATACAATCATTTTTTACAATTTAAAGTTGCGTACAACGGTTAAAAGTAAAATTGATCTATAGGCGTGAGTTTTAAACTTTCGACTAAATTAGCACATTCAAACGATATGACCAAAGGAAATATTCATTTAAATCACCTACTCAATCAAAATGCGCACTAGAATACTCATTTTAGGTTGGGTTACCTTACTTATATTTCCAATTCCTGCTTTTTTATTGTTGCATTACTTGGAAGGAATTTCGTTGATGGAATTTCTCGCATTAGATGAAGCTCGAATTATTCCAATTGGTTATGGCTTAGAGTTAGGCTTTGTATATGCTTTACTTGGCTATGTAATAATGAAAGCTCCATTTTTCGATAAGGTACCTGTTAAAGTTGATCACCTTGTAAGACGTATGAATTTGAAATGGTACGATGGGATATTTCTTTCTATCTGTGCAGGGGTTGGAGAAGAATTGTTGTTTCGCACTGGCATTCAGTATTATTTAGGTTGGCTACTGACGTCTATTTTATTTGTTGCCATGCATGGGTATTTAAATCCATGGAATTGGCGTTTTTCCGTTTACGGCTTGATATTATTACCATTTATATTTTTACTTGCCATTGGAATGTACTCTTTTGGTATTTGGTTTTCTATTTCAGCTCATTTCATGTATGATGCGGTGCTTTTTAGTATTCTCATAAATAAAAGGACTTCAGATGTTTACTAAGAAACATATACCAGTAGGCTTATGGTATCAACAAAGCATACGTTTGTTTTGGTTTGTTGGTATGGTCGTCATCCTATTGACCGACAAGTTTGAATTACATAAGAAGCTTAATTCACTTGGAACGGTTTGGCTAGACTTGTTGATGAGATTCTATACACATCTTGGTGATGGGATTTTCGCAATTGTTCTTGGGTTGTTATTCATTTTAAAAAATATCAGACTTGGGTTACTTATCATTATTTCATATGTCAGCTCTGCGATAATTGCTCAAGTTTTAAAGCAAATTGTTTTTACTAATTTTCATAGACCATATTATTATTTTAAAGAGGACGAAACCTTTAGATTGATTGAGAATTTAACTTATCACTCACATCACTCCTTTCCATCCGGACATGCCACCTCCTGTTTTGCAGTTTTTACACTTCTCGCCTACTTTTTTGAAGAAAAAAAACAATACCAACTTTTGTTTGCATTCCTCGCTATTTCAGTAGCATTTTCAAGGGTTTATCTTTCTCAACACTTTCTTCAAGACATCATTGCTGGCTCCATGATAGGTTATTTTTCTGCACATCTTTGTTGGATTTTCCTTAAAGACCAACTAATTAAATTAGATCGGCCATTTAAATCAAGCTAGGTCAATTTAGAATTCTACTTTTTTAAGGTTCAAATCTAAATTAAAATTGTCATGATTTTTAGCAAATCGTGAAAGGAAGAAACACTAAATTTGTCAAAAATAAATAGGATGCCTAAAATTTCAATCAAAGCAGAGGCAATGCCAGCTTCTCCCATTAGAAAATTAGTTCCATATGCAGAGGCCGCAAAAAAAAGAGGCACTACGGTGTATCATTTAAACATCGGTCAACCCGATATTGAAACACCAGAGGTAGCGCTTACTGCAATTAAACGAATAGACCGAAAAGTAATTGAATATTCGCATTCGGCAGGTTTTGAAAGTTATCGTCAAAAATTATCAACTTCATACAAAAATCAAGGGTTACCTGTAAATTCTGAAGATATTTTAGTGACAACGGGAGGTTCTGAAGCTTTGATTTTTGGATTCATGACAACCTGTAACCCAGGTGATGAAGTAATCATTCCGGAACCTTTTTACGCAAACTATAATGGCTTTGCCGTTACCGCTGGGCTTTCTGTTGTTCCTGTAACGGCCTCTATCGAAAATGGGTTTGCATTGCCTCCTGTGGAAGAAATTGAAAAAAAGATTACTGAAAAAACAAAGGCAATTGTGATTTGTAATCCTGGAAATCCAACCGGATATTTGTATTCTCAGCAAGAGCTGGAACAACTTCGGACCATCGTCAAGAAAAATGATCTTTTTCTTTTTGCAGACGAAGTATACCGAGAATTCTGCTACGATGGAAACAAACCATTTTCAGTAATGAATTTAGAAGGAATCGAAAATAATGTTATCATGATCGATTCTGTTTCTAAACGCTATTCTATGTGCGGCGCAAGAATTGGAGCGTTAATTACCAAGAACAAAGAGGTTATGGCAGCAGCCTTAAAATTTGGACAAGCAAGACTTTCTCCGCCAACAGTTGATCAAATTGCCGCTGAAGCAGCTCTCGAAACACCACAATCCTATTTTGACGATGTGGTTTCAGAATATGTTGAGCGTAGAAACATCATGGTGGATGGATTAAATTCAATTCCTGGGGTATTTTGTCCAAAACCATCCGGCGCATTTTATTGTGTGGCTCAATTCCCAGTTGACGATGCTGAAAAGTTTTGCCAATGGCTATTAGAAGAGTTTAATTTCAAGGGACAAACCGTTATGATGGCGCCTGCAAGCGGCTTTTATTCCACAGCTGGAGCTGGGAAAAATGAAGCGCGTATCGCTTACGTCTTAAACAAAGAATCTTTGAAAAATGCAGTTGAATGTTTGAAAGAAGCATTGCAAGTTTATCCCGGTAGAATTTAATAAGGTATATTATGTCCGTAGAAGACTTGATAGCAGCGATTGCAGATGAGAGAAAATCTGCTGTTGAAAAATTAAGACAAACAATTCTTCAAAATTTACCTGAAGGATTCGAAGAAACTGTAAGTTATGGAATGATTAGTTACGTCGTACCTCATTCGATATATCCTAAAGGATATCATTGTGATCCGAAAATTCCATTACCTTTTTTGAGTTTTGCTTCACAAAAAAACAGCATAAACCTATACCATATGGGTATTTATGCGGAAAAGTCCTTGTATGACTGGTTCATTCATGAATATCCTAAACATACCTCTCAAAAACTTGACATGGGTAAGTCATGTATTCGCTTTAAAAAAGTAAATGACATTCCTTTAGATTTAATCGCTATGCTTGTTCAAAAAATGACGCCAAAACAATGGGTAGAACTTTACGAACAAGCATTTAGAAAAAATTAGATCAAGACATAAATCAGCAAATCTTTAGGGATTGTATTTCAAATGCTGCTTTTTTCTAATTTAGTACAATGAACTATGTGATTGTCGATGTGGAAACTACCGGCGGAGGTCCAAAAACTTCCAAAATCACCGAATTGGCAATGTATAAGCACGATGGCGAAAAAATCATCGACGAGTTTATCACTTTTTTGAATCCAGAACAAATTATTCCTGATTTTATTGTCCGTCTGACGGGAATTACGGATAAAATGGTAGAAAACGCGCCTAAATTTTACGAAGTGGCAAAAAAAATAATTGAATTTACGGAAGGTTGTATTTTCGTTGCTCATAATGTTTCATTCGATTATGGTATGATGCGTTCAGAGTTTAAACATTTGGGGTATGACTTTCGAATGCCTCACTTGTGTACCGTGAGGTCTTCTCGCTTTGTCATTCCTGGATATCCTTCTTACAGCCTTGGTAAGCTAAGTGCTTCTTTAGGTATTGAAATTGACGGTAGACACCGTGCCGGTGGTGATGCATTGGCCACCACAAAGCTGTTTGATTTACTTTTGCGAAAAGACATCAATCGACTCGAAAAGTTCATTCAACAAGAAGTTAATCCTAGAAGTGTTCACCCGAATTTGGATTTAGAAATATTGGACGACTTACCTAACAAGGCCGGAGTTTACAAGTTTTTAAATGAATTCAACCAAGTAATTTACATCGGTAAAAGTATCCATATCAAGAAACGAGTAGAACAACATCTCCGTAACACAAAAAGTGTCAAAGGCCTTAAATTGATTCAAGATATTGTGCGAATAGAATACGAATTAACTGGCTCAGAATTAATTGCTATGTTAAGAGAATCGCTACTCATCAAGCAACACCAACCACTGTACAATAGAAAATTGAGAAAAAGTTTATTTCCTTGGGGCTTGTTTGACGAATTAGACGAAAACGGATATCTTACCCTGACCCTGAAATCAATTGCAAAAACAAACGCTCAACCTATCCAATATTTTAATTCCAAAAAAGAAGCAAACGATTACTTAAGGTATTTTTGTGAGAAATATTCCCTTTGTCAAAAATTATGTTCGTTATACCATACTAAAGAAGCCTGCTTTCAGTACACCATAAAATCTTGCAATGGCGCTTGTTTGGGAGAGGAAAATGTCGAAGAATATAATAAGCGCGTAAATCAATTTATTGACGATAGCAGTTTTGACAAGGATAGTTTCTTCCTCATAGATAAGGGTCGGGACAAAACCGAAAAGAGTTTGGTTTGGGTAGAAAACGGCCATTTTCGAGGATACGGGTATGCACCATTTCATTTTCACGGTAAAGAAGCTATTCATTGGACAAGATATATTAACGAAATAAAAGAGGATAAAGACATTAAAATGATTATAAAGTCATTTTTGAAAAAGGATGCGTCCCATAAACTCGTTACTGTATAGCTATGAGCAAGGGAACGCTAACAATTCTAGGTTCAGGAACATCTCAAGGTGTACCTGTGATTGCCTGTAATTGCACCACCTGTAATTCTACCAATCCAAAAGATAAGAGAACACGAAGCAGCGTATTAATTCGAATTGAAGACAAACAGTTCGTAATTGACACTGGTCCAGATTTTCGCCAACAAATGCTTAGAGAGAATGTACAATATTTACACGGGGTTATTTTCACGCATGAGCATAAGGATCACATTGCTGGTTTAGATGATGTGCGTGCCTTCAATCATAAGCAGAATGAAGCTATGAAAGTTTATGCTACAACCGCTGTCAATACTGCTTTACATCGTGAATACCATTATATTTTTTCTGAAGATTCATATCCGGGTATCCCAAAATTGGTTATTCAAGAAATTGACGAAAAACCATTTTTATTAACCGAATCATTTAAATTAACCCCCATTCAAGTACTGCATTACAAAATGCCCGTATTTGGCTACAGAATGGGAGACCTTACCTACATCACCGATGCGAAAACTATTTCTGAAGAAGAAATTGAAAAAGTTAAAGGTTCACGAACAGTTATTATTAATGCTTTGCATTTATTTCCTCATATTTCTCATTTCAACTTAGAGGAAGCTTTAAAATTCATTGATGTTATAAAACCTGAGTCTGCATATCTCACCCATATTTCTCATCTTTTCGGCAAGCATGATGACATTTTGAATTTACTTCCATCGGATGTTTTTCCAGCATACGATGGTTTAAAAATAGATTTTAACTACTAAAAAAAGATTGTGGAAAAAAGGATAAAAACAAAATAAATCAACCTTGAAAAAATTCTAATTTTATAAAGTGAAGAAAGAAAAGCTAGTTGATATCCAACGATTAATTCAAAGTAAAAATCCGAAACTTCTTAAGTGGCTTCCTCGGTTTGTTATTAATTATTTTAGAAGGATATTACATGAAGATGAAATAAACGATTTTATTAATAAACATGGTCATTTGTATGACGATGAATTTTGTCAAGCAATTGTGAATTATCTGAAAATTAAAATCGTTATTAACGGGATCGAAAATCTTCCAAAAACTGGACCAGCGATAGTAGCAATGAATCACCCTCTCGGAGGAATGGATGCAGTAGCTTTCGTTGTAGGAATTAAGGAAAAAAGAATCGACACTCGTTTTATTGTAAATGATCTCCTTATGAATTTAGAGAATTTAAAAAATCTATTCGTTGGGGTAAATAAACATGGGAAAAATGCTCCATCAGTTCGTCAACAAATTCGCAATATTTTTGATTCCGATAAATTGGTCTGCATATTTCCGGCAGGAATGGTATCGAGGAAAATAAATGGAGAGGTTACGGATCTTTTATGGAAAAAAACATTTGTGCAATATGGCCGAGAATTTAATAGGCCAATAGTTCCCGTATTTATTGATGGTAAATTAACCAATTTCTTTTATAGACTTTCCAAATTCAGAAAATTCATTGGTATTAAAGCAAATATTGAAATGATGTATTTGGCCGATGAGTTATTTAAACAAAAAAACAGAACCATCACTTTTACCATTGGGAAACCCATTTTGGGTCAAGAAATAAATAAAGAATGGAGTGATATAGAAGCTTCAGAGTGGTTTAGAAAACATGTTCATCAATTTAGACAATCGAAATGAAAACGATAATTAATCCCGTATCAAAATCGGATTTAAAGGCTGAGTTGACACCAGAAAAATTTATTCGTAAAACAAGAAAAGGCGACAATGAAATTTATATTGTCAATCAACATAACGCACCAAATACACTGAGAGAAATAGGACGATTGAGAGAAATAACTTTTCGTGCTTCGGGAGGAGGAACGGGCGAAGAACTCGATTTAGATGACTATGACCTACGTGAAATTTGTTATCAGCAACTAATCGTTTGGTCACCGGAAGACGAAGAAATTATTGGTGGTTATAGGTATATCAAATGTAAAGATGCCATAGACTCAAACAAAGAAATACATCTGTCAACTGCTCATTACTTTAATTTTTCGACTGATTTTATTGAAAATTACCTTCCAAAAACTATTGAACTAGGAAGAAGTTGGGTTCAGCCGGATTACCAACCAACAGTGAATCCTAAAAAAGGCTTGTATGCACTAGATAATATTTGGGACGGACTTGGAGCCTTAGTGAAATTCAACCCAGAAATTCGCTATTTCTTTGGAAAGGTTACAATGTATCCAGATTACAATAGGCCTTCACGTAATTTTCTACTGACATTTATGCATACTTTCTTCCCTGACAAGGAGAAGCTGATGACACCTTATAATCCCTTAATATTAGACGAGGATTGCAGCGTGTATGTGGAAAAAATAAAAGATTTACCATACAAAGATGCATTTAAAGAACTTAATACGTTTGTTCGAGAAAAAGGAGAATTTGTTCCTCCACTCGTAAATATTTATATGAGTCTATCACCTTCAATGAAGACGTTTGGAACTGCCGTAAATCCTGAATTTGGGAATGTTGAAGAAACAGGGATTCTCGTCACAATCGACGATATATACGAGGAAAAAAAAGAGCGTTACCTGAATTTCTAGAATTCTATGTTATAACGGATTAAAAATTCATCTAGATTTTTAATCCCTATTTTCTTTTTCAACCTTTCCTTAAGTCTTCCAATATAGACATCCACGTGAGTTTCGTTCATTTTTTTACTGATATACACGGAAGGTTTTCCGTAATAATATTTCATTTTTAAAATTAAAACGTCGCGTTTGTCTAATACACTCAAGGCCTCATCTAAGGCATTCTCAATTGGTATTTTTTCGGCTCGATCCGAGAACTCATCAAAAGTTTCGTTTCCTTCGCTGTAATTAGCGCGAATTAAACTTGTTTTCTCCTCGGAAACGAATGAAACTTGTCGTTTACCATTTCTCTTTCGAAGTGTTGAAATACAAAAATTATTTACAACGGTGGAAAGCCATGACTTTGTGTCAAACAAATCAGATTGGTCTGGATAGAGCAAACCAATTTTTGTATACAAGTGGATACAAAATTCTTGATAAATATCTTTAGCATCTTCTCTATCTGGAAATTTGTCTTTTATTAACTTAAAAAACAAGTTTTTATAGCGATTAAGACATTCCTCAAAAATAACCTGCTGTACCCTACTATCCATTATACTTGCATACTCAATCTTGGCGAAACCAAATGTTCGATTCCTTTAATTTGATCTTCTAATTCAACAATTGACATAAAGGTAAGACTGTTCAATAACAACTTAAAAAGTGAATCTAAATCTTTCTCTTCTTTTCGAATAAGATAAGTCCCCATTTCATGTTTTTTAAGGCAATACATTAAATTGGAAAGTTCTTTTCTAATGTCTTGAGCCATCATCCCTACAGGGTACAAAAACAAATTAACCACATCAGATGGACTTTCGTTTTCGTTAATCCCTCTAAAATCGTTCGGATTTTCCTTGAGCATGGCTAATAAAAAAGCCTGATATAACAGTTCACTAGGATCTCCAACAATTAGTGTTACATTAGAAAGTATTGACGGCAGCTTGTTTTCATTTATTGCCAAAACTAAACTTTCTATATCGTAATCTATTTGAGTATTAATTGATTGATTATCTAACCAGATTTTATTCGAAGTAGCTTCATCAAAGGGATCAGATGATTCAAATCTCAATTTTATAATTTTGTGTTGATTAGAATTCTCAACAAATGCGTCAGCATGAAGGGAAGCATGATTTCCAATCAAGAGAATAGTTTGCGTATAATTTTGCATAGGCTTATATTTTTATAATAAACACGCATCTTTTTTCTAAAAATAACATATTTATTTAAATTTTTAAAGAAATTAAAATTTTTACCTTTGAGAAGCGTTAGTTATAAATGAAGTATTTATCCATTCTATTCTTTGTTTCTCTGTTCTTTAATGGCATTGCGCAGTATTATGGAAATAATTCGTTCACTTACCTGTCCTCTTTGGTTTCAGCAAAATCAGCCGGTACTGGGCATGCATTAATCGGAGTAAAAACGAGTGATCTTTCAAATGCAATTATTAATCCCGCCTTACTAGAGAAGTCTGATAATGGGAAATTTCTGATGTCCACGGTGTTACACCCAGGAGGAGTAAATCAGGGCATACTTTCATTTGCACTGAAAACGAAACATTTCGCACTCGCTCCCATCATCTCTTATAGTGCCTTTGGGGAATTTAAAGAACGTGATGAAACCGGAAATGAACTTGGCGAGTTCAGTGCCTTGGATTATTCATTAGGATTAGCAGTTTCAAAGGAAATCAATCCATATATGTCCATCGGAATGACAGGAAATTTCTTGGGATCTTATATTGAAAATTATTACGCTTTAGGATTAAGCAGTTCATTTGGCGCTTATTTTACCAACAAATCAAAATTGCTAAGTACCTCGTTATTAGCAAGAAACATTGGTGTTAAATTTAAAGATTACACCAACACTTCCAATGATATATTACCCTTAAATGTTCAGGCTGCAGTTTCATATAAACTTAAACATGCTCCTTTTCGCTTTTCGGTGTTATTAAACGAGTTAAATCGATGGAACAATATGTACATTGATCCAAACCTACAACCTGAAATTGATGTATTAACGGGTGATACTATACCTGTAGACAAACCAAATTTCATCGAGAAAATTGGACATCACGTGGTCTTGCAAGTTGAATTATTAGCAAGTAAGAGTTTTCATCTTCGTGGTGCATTTGATTACCACAGAAGAAGTGAGCTAATGGTGGATTTACGTCCGGGAATGGCAGGATTTTCTCTTGGTTTTGGATTGCTCTTGAAAAAATTTGAATTCAATTATGGATTTACGGTTTATTCAAAAGCGGCCAGTTTTCATAACTTTTCACTTTCCACTTCTATCAAAAACCCGAAAAAAAGTAATGAACTAAAGATGCTGAATTAATGGCAATCGTTCATCTTAAGACGAACGTATTCTTCCATTTCTTTTTTTTCGTCCTCAGGTAATTCTTGAATGCGTTTATCTAATTCTTCAGCCTCTTTTTCAATTTCAGTTTTGCAATCGTTCAACTCTTGACCTGTTTTAGATTTACAAGCACATGTCTTATCTACGATTGCATCAATATCGTCTTTCATTTTTCCTTGACATGAAAATAACAAGAATATCATGCTTGAATAAAATAATAATTTCATTCTCTAAAAATACCATAAAAATCTTGAATGGTGTTTTATAAATATCTCAATTAAAACATGCTATGAGTCTAGTTTTTCAAAACATATAACTGTTATCTCCGGATAAATTCCAACTCTACCGGGAAAACCGAGGTAACCAAAACCGCGATTTACATATAAAAATTGATTGGATTCCTCATATAAACCGGCCCATTTCGAATATTTAAATGAAACGGGACTCCATTTAATTCCGAAACGCTCTATTCCGAATTGCATACCATGTGTGTGACCAGACAAGGTTAACGAAACAGCGGTTTTACCAACTACTTTTTCATCAAAATGACTCGGATCGTGGGATAATAAAATTTTAAAATCGTGCTCTGGAATGTCTAAAAGAGCTTTATTCAAATCTCCACTCTGACGAAAAGGTGGTTTTCCCCAATTCTCTACTCCCAGTAACCATGTATTTTCACCGAGTTTAATGGATTCATTTCTTAATAAAACAAAACCAATTTTCTCATGTACACGAATTAATTTCTCGAAATTATTTCTTTTTTCCTCCTCATTATTCCATGCTATATAATCACCATAGTCGTGATTTCCAAGAATAGAATACTTACCATATGAGGCGTTTATCTCACTGAAAACATCCACCCACTCGTCCATTTCGTCAGCTGTATTGTTAACTAAATCGCCGGTAAAAAAAACATAATCCGGATTTTGATTATTAATCATTTGAATAGCTTTTCGAACACGTTTCTTATTTCCAAAAAAGCTACCCACATGAATATCGCTAATCTGAACTATTCTCTTCCCATTAAGAAATTCCGGTAAATTATTAAATTTCGGAGAAATGGTATGAACTTTCCAATTCCAACGTCCTACAATTATTCCCAAGAAAATACCCAGCGCAGTAAGCGCCGCGAAGGCCCATCCTATATAAGTAAAAGCAGAATTATCAAAAACCAAGAAAAGTAATCCTGGAATCAAATAAAATAAAGCCGGAACAGAAGAGAAAATCATCAAACCAAATGCATAAAAAGCAATTCGATAATCTTTCGATTTTCGTCTAAAAAATGTCATCATCACAAAAAACGACAAAATGAACATTATTGAAACTAACCAACCAATACTTGAAATGATGCCTCCAATTCGAAAAAAACTTTCAATAAAAAAATACTCAGCAATCAAACAAAATGCAAAAAGAAGAAGAAACCTCATGCCCAAAAGTAAGGTTAAATGAACAACCAAAACCTTGGGAAATGTTAATTGTAGTCAAAAATGGCTAATTTTAAAATCAAATGATAGCTAAACACTTCTTGAGTTCTAAACTTAATTGGTGCATGTTTTTACTCTTTTTGGGGAGTCTTTGTCATGCACAACAAAAAGCCGACACAGCACAAATTAACGCACATTTGATAAAACTTACTAAAACTGCTGAATACAGGCATTTTATGAATGTGAACCAATTAAATGAAACGGCAGCATACATTTTTAATGAATTTTCAAAATATTCGGATAGCGTAGATTATCAATTATTTAACGTTAATAAAAACGTATACAAAAATGTCATTTGTTCTTTCGGAACTGAACACTCCCAACGAGTCATTATTGGCGCTCATTACGATGTTTGTGGTAATCAAGAAGGTGCTGACGACAATGCCAGTGGAGTTGTTGGATTACTTGAACTTGCTCGCTTACTGAAAAATTTAAAATTGCCTTTTCGAGTAGATTTGGTTGCCTACAGTTTGGAAGAACCTCCGTTTTTCAGAACTAAATCTATGGGAAGCTATATCCATGCACAATACTTAAGAAACTCTAATATTCCAGTAATTGGGATGATTTCCGTTGAAATGATTGGGTATTTCTCCAAAGAAAAAAATTCGCAAGATTATCCAATTTCACTACTCAAATTAAAATACGGAAGTCGAGGAGATTTTATTACGTTGATTAGAAAATCATCGTATGGAAGTTTCGTTAAACAATTTTGTAAAGCTTACAAGAAAACGAATCAGATTTCGACAAAAAAATTTACAGCCCCTCGATCTCTTACTGGAGTTGATTTTTCAGATCATTTGAATTATTGGAATTTTGGCTTCGACGCACTCATGATTACGGACACTTCATTTTACAGAAACAAACGTTATCATCAAGAAAGCGACACCATGGAAACATTAAATATTCCTATGATGGCGAAGGTTATAGACGGGTTATTTTTAAGTTTAATTGGTATGTAAGCTAAAGTGCTACGCCATGAAACTCCTTGGTTAACACTATATATTCGTCCGAATAAGTTCCATCAATATTTCGTATCGTTATTTCTGAAACCATACATTCGTTTACAATTTCGCGTTTAAAATTAATCGCGACGCGAGAGTTTTGCTTTTCAGTACTGCTATGGATTATAATTTTCTGATGGGCTTGCCATCCAAACGAAGTTGCCAATGTCAAATGTTCAACGTGCCATAAATAAGGTACGATGAGATAAAGATCTGACTGGGGATGCGATAACTCAGCACACTTTGCATAAAATTGTTGAAATTCGGATTTAGTCCATCTTTTTGCCATGTTCTTACGTGAATTTTCGCTCTTTACCTCTTCGAAATGAAAAGGCGGATTACTAATGATTAAATCAAATTTTATTGAGTTGCTGAATTCGAAAAAATCTTTAGGTATAAGTTCTAGACGGTCTAACCAATTTGATTCTGTAAAATTTAATTGCGCATCTATGAATGAATCGTTATCTATTTCCAACGCAGAAATGAAAGCATTTGGAAAACGCTGTGCCATCATGAGTGATAGGACTCCACACCCGGTTCCAACGTCGAGGATATAGCCAGGTGAATCAGCGTTAACGAGACTGCCTAATAACATACTGTCGGTGCCGACCTTTAAGGCAGAATTTTCTTGACGAATTGAGAAATGCTTGAACCTAAAAACGGACAAATTAATATGCTTTAGCAAAGATCACGCGACCTGATGAAGGTTTCCCTGTTACCATACAGACTCCATTTTCGGCTTCTTGATCCAACGCAATACACCGAATTGTAGCTTGGGTTTCTTCTTTGATTTTAGCTTCTGTTTCTTTTGTTCCATCCCAATGACACAAGAAAAACCCTCCCTTTTCAATCTCCTTTTTAAATTGCTCGTAAGTGTCTACTTTTTTATAATTCTCTGCGCGAAAGGACTTGGCTCTTTCCAGGAGATTTAATTGAATTTCCGCAAGTAAATTCTCAATGTATTGGTCCAATCCTTCAAAATCTATAGAAAATTTTTCTTTGGTATCACGGCGAGCAATTTCTGCTTTACCGTTTTCTAAATCACGAGGACCCATTGCGATTCTCACAGGAACACCTTTGGCTTCGTATTCGGCAAACTTCCATCCAGGTCGTTTATTGTCATCGTGGTCATATTTAAAGGAAATGCCACGTGCTTTTAGCTTTTGTTCCAATCCTTTCATCTTGTCCGTAATGGCATTCAATTCTTCTTCGGTACGATGAATTGGAACAGCCACCACTTGAATTGGTGCTAATGCTGGTGGTAAAACTAGGCCTTCATCATCGGAATGCGTCATGATCAATGCCCCCATCAAACGCGTAGAAACACCCCAAGAAGTAGCCCAAACATATTCCTGTTTTCCTTCTTTGTCGGTATATTTTACCTCAAAAGCTTTGGCAAAATTTTGCCCTAGAAAGTGTGAAGTTCCTGCTTGCAATGCTTTTCCATCTTGCATTAGCGCTTCTATGCACAACGTATCTTCTGCTCCGGCAAATCGTTCCGATTCTGATTTTCTTCCTTTAATGACAGGCATAGCCATGTAGTTTTCTGCGAATTCAGCATAAACATCCAACATGCGCTCTGCTTCTTCAATAGCTTCCTGCTTTGTAGCGTGAGCTGTGTGGCCTTCCTGCCATAAAAATTCAGCTGTTCTTAAGAAAAGTCGGGTACGCATCTCCCAACGAACCACATTCGCCCATTGATTAATCAATATTGGCAAATCGCGATAGGATTGAATCCAGTTTTTGTAAGAATTCCAAATGATGGTTTCCGAGGTTGGTCGAACAATCAATTCCTCTTCTAATTTTGCTGTAGGATCCACCACTACTCCACTCCCATCTTCGGCATTCTTTAATCGATAATGTGTAACTACCGCACACTCTTTTGCAAAACCATCGACATGACTGGCTTCTTTGCTGAGGTAAGATTTCGGAATAAACAAAGGGAAGTATGCATTTGAATGACCAGTTTCCTTGAATTTTGCATCCAAAATATCTTTCATCTTTTCCCAGATAGCGTAACCATAAGGTTTTATTACCATACAGCCTCTGACGTCCGAATGTTCCGCCAAATCTGCTCGGTAAACTAACTCATTGTACCATTTGGAGTAATCCTCTTCTCTTGTTGCAAATTTTTGTTGTGCCATTTCTTTTTTTCTAGTGCAAAGATAAGCAGAACTAAGGAAACTCAAGAAATAAGATGAGACTATAGTTTACAGTCAATTAATTTCTTCCTCAGTATCCCAGCGAGATACACGCTGTACACCTTCAACCGCTTCAAACTTTCGGATTAATTGTTCTAGGTGCTCAGTATCGAAAACCATAACTTTTAACTTTCCTTCAAAAACACCATCCTCTGTCTCAAATGAAATACTTTTCATATTTACATTTTCTTGTTTAGATATGATGTCTGTCAGTTTATTAACCAAGCCCATTTGATCAATACCAACAATTTTTATGGCCGCCACACGCTCCACCATTTTATCGGATTTCCATTTGGCTTTGATGCAACGGTAAGCCATTTTCGACATAAGGTGCATAGCATTTGGGCAATTGAATCGGTGTATTTTTATTCCATCTCCAACTGTTATAAATCCAAATACTTTATCTCCAGGAATTGGATTACAACATTTAGCCAGTTGGTAATCAAAGCCTTTGAAATCATCGCCGATTAAGATGGTAGCCGATTTTAAATCAAAAGAATCTGGCTTGGAGAACTCTTCCAATATTTTCTTTACGGGTTCTTTTTTTGTGAATTGTAAAACCCCATTATTCACTTCAAATTCACGCAATTTTGCTAGGTCAATTTTACCTTTAGCGATCCTGAAATAAAGCTCAGTTGCACTTCCTGTTGAAAAATGTTTCTCCAAAAAGCTTATATTATCTGAGTTCATTCGAATATTGAATTGTTTGAACTTACGCTCCAGAATTTCTTTGCCGTCTTGGGCGATTACTTTTCGCTCTT
Organism: uncultured Lishizhenia sp.; assembly: GCA_964559685.1. GTDB lineage: Bacteria > Bacteroidota > Bacteroidia > Flavobacteriales_D > Crocinitomicaceae > UBA952. The sequence continues at coordinate 8,913 of CAZLHR010000012.1, read as the reverse complement.
CGTTGAGGGATGCCTTAATTTTCTGCTTTGCGCGCGCAGAAACCACAAATCTCAGCCATTCTTCGTTAGGTTTTTGCTTTGAAGAGGTGATAATTTCCAATTGATCTCCATTTTGCAATTGATAACTCAAAGGCATTAATCGGTTATTTACTTTCGCACCAATACACTTGTTTCCAATTTCTGTATGAATATCATATGCAAAATCTAAAATGGTAGAGCCCGATGGCAAGACTCTTAACTCACCCTTTGGCGTAAAAACGTAAATTTCATCGTTGAATAAATTCAATTTGAAATCATTGACAAATTCCATTGCCGTAGTTTCGGGATTGTCTAACAATTCCCTGATTTCCGCTATCCACCTGTCAAACTTACTTTCTTCAGACGAAGATTCTTTGTATTTGTAATGAGCAGCTAGCCCTTTTTCCGCGATTTCGTCCATTCTTTTGGATCGAATCTGAACTTCCACCCATTTTCCAGTTGGCGACATGACAGTAGTATGCAACGATTCGTAACCATTTGCACGAGGAGTTGACACCCAATCTCTTAATCTTTCTGGACTTGGTTGATAAAAATCGGTGACTATTGAATAAATTCGCCAACAATCAGGCTTCTCTAATTCAATGGGGGTTTCCACAATGATTCGAAGAGCGAAAACATCAAAAACTTCCTCAAAAGGAATATCTTTGGATTGCATTTTTTTCCAAATTGAGGAAATGGATTTAGTCCTTGCTTTTATTTCAAAAATATAACCTTCGTGAAGAAGGGTTTCTTTAATCGGCGCAATAAACCTTCGAATAAATCGATTTCGAACATCTGAGGTGCTTTTTAATTTACTTTCGATTTCTCTATAAGCCTCTGCCTCACAATATTTCATAGACAAATCCTCTAGTTCCATTTTTACCGAGTACAAACCAAGTCGATGGGCAAGCGGGGCGTACAAAAATTTCGTTTCAGATGCAATCTTTAATTGCTTGTCTGCACGCATGGAATCGAGTGTTCGCATATTGTGTAAGCGATCCGCCAATTTGATAAGAACAACTCTAAGATCATCGGAAATCGTTAATAGCATTTTACGAAAATTCTCCGCTTGAATGCTCGCATTTTCATCAAAAACTTCTGGTATTTTCGTTAGTCCATCGATAATCAAACGCACTTTTGGTCCGAATAAATCTTCAACATCTTGCAAGGTAATATGCGTATCTTCTACTGTGTCGTGTAACAATGCGCACACCACCGCGGTGGCCCCAAGTCCCATTTCTTCTGCGCAAATTCTAGCAACTGCAATCGGATGATAAATGTATGGCTCACCGGATTTCCTTCGCATGTCTTTGTGTGCTTCCAGCGCTACGTCAAAAGCTTTGCGAATTAATCTTGTATCGTCTTTAGACCGATCGTTAATTGCTTTTAAAAGAGACTTAAACGCATTTAGAATTTCCTTGCGTTCTAATTCAAAATCAATTTTTGTATGTGAATCGTAGTGTTGCACTACTTCGAAGGTAGCAATTTTGCCTTTACTTCTCCAAATCCAATTCTCACGTTATTATTTTCACAATATCCTCTCATGATCACCGTGTCATTATCTTGAATAAACTTACGCTCTTCACCGTTCACTAATTTCAAAGGTTTTGTTCCTTTCCAAGCTAATTCCAACATAGAACCGTAAGAATCTTCAGTAGGTCCAGAAATTGTACCCGATCCCATTAGGTCACCACATCTTACATTGCACCCATTCACCGTATGGTGCGCGAGTTGTTGCGCCATATTCCAATACATGTATTTGAAATTCGAACGACAAATGGTGGTTTCTTCTGAATTTTCCGGTTGAATAGCAACTTCAAGTTTGACATCGTATGATTTCTTCCCTTCAAATTCAAGATAAGATAATACAGCTGGCTCTTGTTTAGGAGTTTCAACAGCATAAGGTTGTAAGGCATCCAAGGTAACAATCCATGCCGAAATTGAAGAAGCAAAATTCTTTGCTAAAAAAGGTCCTAATGGTACGTATTCCCAAGATTGAATGTCGCGTGCTGACCAATCGTTAAAAAGACAAAGTCCAAATATATAGTCTTCTGATTCAAATGTTTGAATGCTATCACCTAAAGCTTTGCCTTCAAATGTTATAAAGGCCATTTCTAATTCAAAATCAACTTGACGCGAGGGGGCATAAATTGGATTTGCAGATGGATCCGGTTTAATTTGACCTTTTGGTCTGTGAATATCTTGACCTGATAAAATGACTGAAGACGCCCTTCCATGGTAGCCTACAGGAATCCAAAGCCAATTCGGCAAAAGTGCATTTGCCGGATCACGGAACATCATACCCACGTTGGTGGCGTGTTCTTTACTTGAATAGAAATCAGTATAATCTCCAATTTCAACTGGCATACACATGGAAACAGCGGATAATTCGTAACAAATCTCCTCGACATGTACATTATTTTGCTGTAATTCCAGATTCTGAGCATCAAAAAGGTTTGACAGACGGTCGCGCAAAGCTCGAATAGCCATCTTACCGTTTTTCATCAAAGCATTTAAACTGATGGCCTCAAATTGGGCTAACGTGAATCCCAATCCATTCAAATAGCCGTATTGATAAAGCACTGCCAAATTAATTACGGTATCTCCAACTCGTGTAGCAGCAAAAGTATGTCCCTTATCGTTTGAGGCAATTCCAAATGGAATATTTTGAATCGGAAAATCAGATCCTTTCGGAACGGAAATCCATGAAGACAATGCTGGATTATTTGCTTTTATCATGTTGAAAAATTAAACGTTAAATCTAAAATGCATGATATCACCATCAGAAACTACATATTCCTTGCCTTCAACTTTAAATTTTCCGGCTTCTTTTACGGCCTGCTCAGACCCCAAGGTGGTATAATCTTGGTACTTCATTACCTCGGCTCGAATAAATCCTTTTTCAAAATCCGAATGAATAACTCCAGCGGCTTGCGGGGCGGTCATTCCTTTTCGGATTGTCCAAGCGCGAACCTCTTTAACACCGGCAGTGAAATATGTTTGTAAATCCAACAGTGAATAGGCTGAACGAATTAAACGATTAACGCCTGGTTCATCAAGCCCTAATTCATCCAAAAATAATTGCCTTTCCTCGTAAGTTTCTAACTCAGTGATATCTGCTTCAATTTTTGCTCCTAAAACTAACACTTCTGCTTGTTCATTTGCTACAGCAGCCTTAACTTTTTCGACATATGCATTTCCATTTTTAACGGAGGCTTCGTCAACATTACAGACATACATTACCGGTTTGGACGTAATCAAATTAAATCGCTTGATTATCTCCATATCTTCTTTTGAAAAACCGATGCCTCTAACTGAAATACCTTTTTCGAGCCCGTCTTTTATTTGAAGTGCTAAATCGTTTTCCTTTACAGCCTCCTTATCTCCCGATTTGATTACCCTGGCTAAACTTTGAATCTTTTTTTCAATGGTTTCTAAATCCTTCAATTGCAATTCGATGTCGATTATTTCCTTGTCTCTAATCGGATCAACACTTCCGTCGACATGCACAATATTGCCATCATCGAAGCATCTAAGCACATGAAGAATAGCATCGGTTTCGCGTATATTGGCTAAAAACTGATTACCCAAGCCCTCACCTTTCGAAGCTCCTTTTACCAATCCTGCAATGTCTACAATTTCCATTGTTGTCGGCACCACTCGCTCAGGTTTCACCAAAGATTCTAGTGTTTCTAAACGTGTATCAGGAACGGAAATCGTTCCGATATTTGGTTCAATAGTACAAAAAGGAAAATTTGCTGATTGTGCTTTCGCGTTGGACAAACAATTAAATAAGGTTGACTTACCCACATTAGGCAGTCCAACAATTCCACATTTTAACGACATTTCATGATTTTTTTGCAAAGATAATAAAAGACGTGAAGTGACAGATTTTCGAATGATGCCATCTGTTAATTTCCTTATTTTTACACCATGAAAACTATCGTTATTTTGTTTGGGCTCCTAATACCTTTACATGCCCAATGTCAAGACAGTACTTTTATTCGCGCAATTTATACTGAAGCTTTGGAAAATGGTCGTGCTTATTCAGATTTAAGAGAACTCTGCAAAAATATCGGTCCACGACTTTCTGGATCTGCAAAAGCTGCCATGTCAATTGACTGGAGTGAAGCAAAATTCACTTCTTACGGATTCGACAATGTTTACCGACAACCCATTACGGTTCCCCATTGGGAACGAGGAACTACGGAAAGTGGATGGATTACCTCAAAAAAAGGAAGATTGCATCTATTGCATCTATTGGCACTTGGCGGTTCTATTGGAACGAATGGATTATTGAAAGGTGACCTCATCGAATTTTCGTCGTTGGAGGAATTAAAAAAAGCTTCCAAATCCAAAGTAGCTGGGAAAATTGTCTTTATAAATCAGAAGATGGATGCTGCTCAAATTCAAACTTTTAAAGCTTACGGAGGATGTTATGCCATTCGGGGCGAAGGAGCAGTTGAAGCAGCAAAAAAAGGCGCCATTGCCGTAATTATACGTTCGCTTGGATTACCGATAGACGAACATCCGCATACAGGTTCGATGCATTACGAAAAAGATGTCCCCAAAATTCCCGCTGCAGCAATTTCCACTCAAGACGCTGAAATGGTCTCCGAATGGTTGAAAACGGAAAATCTACAGGTAAACTTAGAATTGAATTGCATGGAATTTCCTGATGCCCCTTCTTTTAATGTGATGGGTGAATTAAAAGGAAAATCAAACTATGAAATAATCACATTAGGTGGTCATTTGGATTCGTGGGATACAGGTGAAGGCGCACACGACGATGGTGCCGGCGTGGTTCATTGCATGGAAGCGTTGCGCATCTTAAAGAAATTGGGATACAAACCTAAACATACCTTGCGAGTCGTGTTTTTCATGAACGAGGAAAATGGAAACGCTGGTGGAAAAGCCTATGCAAAATGGACCAAAGAAAAAGGAGAAAAACAACTTGCCGCACTGGAGAGCGACCGTGGAGGTTTCGCTCCTCGTGGTTTTTCGTGCGATGGATCTGAAGAGCAAGTTCGACTCTTAGCATCTTTCTCAGGCATTTTCAAACCATACGATTTACACGTATTTGAAAAAGGTTATGGAGGCGTTGATATCGGACCTTTGAAAAATGAATTCCCAGGTATTCCTTTATTTGGTTTTGTTCCCGACTCACAGCGCTATTTTGATTTTCACCATGCGCCTAGCGATGTTTTTGAAAATGTAAACGAGCGAGAACTCGCCTTAGGCGCAGCAGGCATTGCCGCATTTATTTACTTGCTGGACCAACAACTTCCTTGATGGACAAAAAAGAACTTCTTCATTACATCATAGGTGAATTAAAGGCGAAACAACTTTTTCTTGAGCATGAATTAAAGGCTCTTTCGGAATCTTTAGGAAATTCCGCTAAAAGTTCAGCAGGAGATAAACACGAGACCGATACCGCTATGAATCAGTTGGAGCAAGAACAACTTATGCGTCAGCTACTTGCTCTTCAAGCGCAACAACAAATAGTTCATCAACTTAATCCAGAAACAAAACACGCAAGAATAACTACCGGAAGTATTGTAAAAACGTCAAAAGCCATATTTTTTATTAGCGTAGGTATTGGGAAAATACACTTTCAGGAACTTGACGTGTTCTGTATCAACTTACAATCTCCCGCTGGACAGCAATTTCATTTAAAATCAATAGGTGACGTAGTGCGAATTGGAAATGCGGACCATGAAATTTTAGAGATATCTTAGTTGTAATTGACTAAATCACCTGATTTAAGTGCTTCAGCGAATGCATCTCGCATTTTCTCTAATTTTAATTTAGCCGATGGATCTCCAGCTGTTGCTTGAACTTTAAGTTTGTAATAAACATCCATGGACTGACCAAAAAGGTCTTGCTCGAGCTTTCCTTTAATTTCCATTATTTTGGAATTTACGCCAATAAGGTAGTGTTCTATTTCTCCAAGTTTCTTCAATTCGTCTTGGTCTAAATTCTTTTTCTTGAGTAACGAATGGTATTGCGGCAACAATTGATTCAGGAGTGCAATAAATTGCTCCAACTCTTTGTCTAATTGCCTTTTATTTTCTTTAAAATCGCTCATTCTCTAGCTCAAATGTGCACTAAAAGTAATAGAAAATTTAAATCAAAGTTCTTTTTCGATTTATTTTAACATTTTTAAAATATTCAGGTTAAGTTTTACTTAATTTAGAGTATTAATAGAAAACAAAAATGACAACTGCTCAACACCTAAATTGTCCGAAATGCGGAACTGAAATCGACGTGAACGACGGAATTTCTCGACAAATTGAAAACGAACTCAAAGAAAAATACCAAAAAGAACTACAAGCGGAAATGAATGGCGTTGCCCAGAGGGAGCAAAAGTTGAAAGATGAATTGGCCGCTTTTGAAGAGAAAAAACAAAGAGAAAATGAATTGTTTCAAGAGCGTTTAGAGATTGCCGTGAAAGAGAAAGAGAAAAAGGCCGAGGAAAAATGGCGAAAAAAGGCAATTGAAGAGCAAGAAGAGCAATTTAAAACTCTGCAAGAAGAATTGAACGAAAAGTCCAAACAATTAGCTGAATATAATAAAGCAAAAGCAGAAATCGAACGCTTGAAACGCGAAAAAGAGGAAGCAAAAACTGCTGCGCTCGTTGAGGCTGAACGTAAGTTGAATGAGCAATTAGAAGCGGAGCGCATTAAAATCAAGAAGGCTGCTGACGACGAAAACGAATTGAAAATCAGGGAATTGCAGAAAAAACTGGAAGACCAGCGCAACCTCACCGAAGAAATGAAGCGCAAGCAAGAACAAGGTTCCATGCAGTTACAGGGAGAGGTGCAAGAATTGGCAATCGAAGAGTTTTTAGCCACACAATTTCCGCTGGACACCATTGAAGAAATAAAAAAAGGCGCCAGAGGTGGAGATTGCATCCAATTGGTCAACACGCGTGAATTACAACAATGCGGAAAAATTTACTACGAAAGTAAGCGTACCAAAGATTTTCAAGCTTCGTGGATTGAGAAATTTAAGGCTGACATGAGAGAAAAAGGAGCCAATATTGGAGTTTTAGTGACAGAAGTAATGCCAAGCGGTATGGAACGAATGGGCATGAAAGACGGTGTTTATATCTGTACCTTCGAGGAATTCAAAGCACTTGCAGGAATATTAAGAGAATCTTTAATTCAAATCAGTCAGGCGCTTGGTTCTCAGGTAAACAAAGGAGATAAAATGGTAATGCTCTATGATTTTCTTACCAGTACAAATTTCAGAATGCAAATTGAAGCAATTGTTGAGGGATTTTCATCGATGAAATCGGCTTTAGAATCTGAAAAACGTTCCATGCATCGGATTTGGAAAGAGCGTGAAAAACAATTAGAAAAGGTAATTTACAACACGATTGACATGCATGCCTCTATTCGTGGAATTGCGGGGAATGCTGTACAGCCGGTCAAAGCATTGGAACTATCGGAAGATCAAGATTTTCCTACTTTAGATAACGAGCAAGATTAGGAATTATTTATCCATCCAAGAATTTGGATCCTCGTTGTCTTCAATGAGTTTTTTCCAATTGTAGTGGGGATCATCGGCATCAAAAATAATGTCTTGATATTCATCCGGATGAATGTCGTAACGCGTAATTTCTTCTCCGGTGTATTCTTCTATTTGAGCTAAAAGTGCCTCTTCGTCTTTGCTACAGAAGGAAAGTGCTTGTCCGCGTTTGTTCCCCCTACCCGTTCTGCCACATCGGTGAACATAGTTTTCGGGATTTTCGGGAAGATCGTAATTGATCACGTAATCCATATCGGGAATATCGATTCCTCGGCACGCCACATCCGTAGTAACCAACACTTGATTTTCACCGTTTCGAAAACGATCTAAAATGGCAAAGCGGTCTTTTTGTTCCATGCCACCGTGGAGCGCTTCCGTTGAAACACCTACCCGTTGCATCGCTGCGACGACTCGTTCTACACGTACCTTCGTGCGTGCAAACACAATAAATTTCAGGTCGGCGTATTCCTTCAGCATGTTTTCTAGGAAAAAACGTTTGTCGTCCATTTCTACGAGTGCCACTGCATGTTCAACGTTCTTAGCCACTGGGTTTTTAGGTGAAATTTGAATACGGATGGCATCGCGCACTACGTCATAAGCCAAGGATTTTATTTTCTTTGAAATGGTGGCAGTAAAAAACAATGTTTGTCGGTTCTTCGGAATCTTTTTCAGAACGTCTTTTATGTCTTTATTGAAACCAAGATCTAACATTAGGTCGGCTTCGTCAAGAATAAGGCAGGCCAAGCGAGAAATATCGATATGTCCTTGCGCAATGAGGTCAAACATTCTTCCAGGCGTAGCTACGAGCACATCTACACGTTTTTGAAGTTTAGAAATTTGAGATTCTTGTTCAACACCACCATGAAGCCCAAGAATTTGTATGCCGCTGTCTTTTCCGATGTCTTGAAATACGCTGGCAATCTGTTTTGCTAGTTCGCGTGTCGGCACCATTACAAGTACTTGCACGCCGTCGTTTTTTGAGCGTTTTTTAGAAAGCAACATGTGCAAAACGGGAATCACGAATGCTGCTGTTTTTCCTGTGCCTGTTTGTGCCACTGCCATCACATCTTCACCGTTTAGAATATGCTTTATAGCTTTAAATTGAATATCTGTAGGACGTTTGAAGCCTAGTACGGCCAATTGCTTTTTAAGGATATCTTGAATTGGAAAATCGCTATACTTCATGTAGCAAAGGTACAGCTATTCTTGAATAAGGAATAACTGCCAGATATTAATATTATACATACCAATATATAAAAAATAACGAGACAAACAACCTAAATTTACACACACGTTAGCACTAAAAATTTACAACAAATTCGTTCTCCTTTTGATGATTTGTAAAGATTATTTGTATTTTAG
>CAZLHR010000011.1:22431-63310 GCA_964559685.1 uncultured Lishizhenia sp. | reverse complement strand
ATTTCAAAGAAGAAGCGATTGCTTGGGCATGGGAATTATTGACAGAAGTTTACAAAATCCCAGTTGACAGATTGTATGTCACTGTATTTGAAGGCGATTCCAAAGATAACGTTCCAAAAGACGAAGAGAGTTACGCTATCTGGAAAAAATTTATCGAAGAGAATAGGATCATTTTAGCGTCTAAAAAGGATAATTTTTGGGAAATGGGCGACACAGGACCTTGTGGGCCATGTACCGAAATTCACGTGGATTTAAGAGACGAAAGCGAACGGACAAAAATAAATGGAAAGGACCTTGTAAACCAAGATCATCCGCAAGTGATAGAGATTTGGAACAACGTTTTCATGCAGTTTAACCGCAAAGCAGATAGCTCCCTTGAGCCTTTGCCTGCAACTCACGTAGATACAGGAATGGGATTGGAACGCTTGGCGATGGCTTTGCAAGGAAAACAAAGTAATTACGATACAGATTTATTTCAGACGCTGATTCAGCACATGGTAAAAGTTTCCGGAATTACGTATGGTAAATCTGAGGAAACCGACATCGCGTTGCGCGTAATAGCTGATCACGTTCGTACCATTGCATTTTCCATTGCCGATGGTCAATTACCTGCTAACAATGGTGCTGGTTATGTTATCCGAAGAATCTTGCGAAGAGCGGTAAGATACGGATATCAAACATTGGGATTGAAAGAATCCTTTTTAAGTGATTTATCACTAGTGTTAGTTGACTTAATGGGTAATCCGTATGAAGAATTAATTCGAGAAAAAGAGTTGATTGCCAAAGTTATTCGCGAAGAAGAAAATAGTTTTTTCAGAACCTTGGAGCAAGGAATAAAACGAATGGATGACCTCATTCAACATTCCAAAGGAAAAAATCAATCGATTATTTCAGGTGAAGCAGTTTTTGAATTATACGACACTTATGGTTTTCCGGTGGATTTAACCTCATTAATCGCACGTGAAAATGGATTGAGTAGTGACGAGGATGAATTTCAACGAGAGCTTCAAATTCAAAAAGAAAGATCTCGGGCGGCCACTGCTGTTGAAACGGATGATTGGATGCAAGTAAATCCGGATATTACCACTCAATATATTGGATATGATGTTGATACAGCCAATGTTCAAATTATTAAATACCGTAAAGTTGCTCAAAAACAAAAAACGTTTTATCAATTGGTGCTCGATCAAACTCCTTTTTACCCAGAAGGCGGTGGACAAGTTGGCGATAAAGGTGTTTTGAGAAATGAATCAGATACCATTTCAATTTTTGACACAAAAAAAGAGAATAATTTAATCATTCATTTAACGGATCAAATTCCTGCTGATCTGAGTGGTACATTCACTGCTCGAATCGATTCAAAAAGAAGGGATAAAACTTCCTTGAATCACTCGGCAACGCATTTGTTGCACCACGCGTTAAGAACGGTTTTGGGAACGCATGTAGAACAAAAAGGATCGTTGGTAAATTCAGAATATTTGCGTTTTGATTTCTCACATTTTGCGAAAGTAACGGATGAAGAAATGGAGCAAATTGAAGCGCTTGTTGTTGAGGCCATTCATCAAAATATTATGTTAGATGAACGACGTGCTGTTCCAATCGACGAAGCAAAAGCAATGGGAGCTATGGCATTGTTTGGGGAAAAATACGGCGAAAACGTGCGTGTAATCAAATTTGGAGAATCAGTTGAATTATGTGGAGGAATACATGTTTCTAATACTGCAAAAATTGGCTTATTTAAAATTACCTCTGAATCTGCAGTTGCTGCGGGAGTTCGAAGAATTGAAGCAATCACCGGTGTCACTGCCGAAAAGTTTTTCAAGGAAAAAGCTGCTAAATTGGATGCGATTAACTTATTGCTTAAAAATCCAAAAGATATAGAAAAAGCGATCGATGATTTAATTCTTAAAAATCAGCAATTAACTAAAGAAATTGAACAATTTCAGCGAGAGAAAGCCAAGCAGGTTAAATCTGAACTAAAATCAAAGATCTCAGAAATAAACGGCGTTCACTTTTTAGGTGAAGTTGTTTCTTTAGAGGCGAATTTAGTGAAAGATATCTTGTTTCAATTGAAAAGCGAAACGGCAAATTTTGTAGGGATTATCGGCAATACAGAAGTTGAAAAATGTGGCTTAAGTTTGATTATTTCGGAGAATTTAGTTGAGTCAAACAAATGGAATGCGGCACAGTTAATTCGAGAAGTTTCATCTCATATTCAAGGCGGAGGTGGTGGACAGCCATTCTTTGCTACTGCCGGAGGTAAAAATAGTAATGGTTTAACTGTAGCTATTGAAGCACTCAAACATTCAATGGGCTTATCGTAAACCTAATAAGCCTTTTGCTTTAACTAATAAGTTTTTAATGAATCCTACAGTTTCATTCTCTAGTTTAAGGAAATAGAGCGGTGCCAGAAAAAGGATTGTAACCACTAAGCTTTGAATTACTAATTGAACGATAGGATTAGTAGATAATTGAATTGTAAAACTTCCCACAAGAAGAGTTAAAATTCCTAAAAGTAGCAAAGGAAGCTGACCTTTGGTGAAAGGCAACATTTTAAAATGGTAAGCCACAAAAAATAAACGAATCGAGTTGTATAAAAACAGAGCGATTAGCGTGGAAATTGCTGCTCCAATTGCACCATATTTAGGGATTAAAAGTAGATTTAGTACATAGACCACACCAATAAGTAGCAAAGTGAAATATACGTCGTATTTGTATTTTTTACTGGTAACTAAAATAGATCCGTTTAAACCACAATACATATCGAATAATTTTCCAAGAATTAAAAAGAAGAAAATCCATTTTCCCGCGATGAATTCGGGGGGAAGAAAAGAAAATAGTGGATCGGCATTCAACCAAATTAACAAGAAAAAAACAAGTCCAATCACCAATGAAACCGAGCTGAACTTGGTGTATAAATCCTGCATTTTTTCCATTTCACGGTGTTTCCAATAATCTGAAACCAAAGGAACACTCACGCGATGCAAGGACTTATAAGGAACCAAAATTGCTCCTGCAAAGAAAACCATCGTGCTGTAAACTCCTGTAGCTTTGAGTCCAATCATTTGTGAGACCATCAATAAATCGAGAGAGGTGACCAGTACGTAGCCCAAGGTATTGACATAATTTATTGCTGAAAACTGAAGTAGGATTTTTTTAAAGCGTTTTGAAATATGAATAGAGGACTGAAAAAGATGAAGTTCTCCAATTTTTTTTAGATATAAAATCAGTATTAATGTTGGAATAACGTAACTCATGCTATGAAAGACAACTAATTGCTCGAAGTCGATCAATCCAATCCAAAGTAAAATTAGGAGAACGGTCAAAATTAATCGTAAAACGATTTCATGAGCGATTACAGCCAATAGATTTTTGTATAGACTTCTCAAATAAACCTCAAAAACCATAAAAAAAACATAAGCAATTCCGATTGGAATGATCCAAACAAAGTACTTGGAAAATAGGGGGGATCGAACGAGATAGACTTCTTCGATATTCTTTCGAAAAAGGAATGAAATACCAGTAAATAATAAAATTCCAAAGGATACAATAAGTAGTATAAAGGGAATAAATCCATGATGACTTTTATTTCTGTTATTGAAAAAAGGAAAAAATTTCCAAGTGGTATAGACTGTTCCTAAATTGGCAAATTGGGCGAATAATAATCCTACGGATAAAAGTAAATTCATCAAACCGATTTGTTCTGTGGAAAGAATGAATATGAATAATATAGCTTTGTTTAAATATCCCAAACCGACACCCAAATAGGATGCGACCATTGTTCTTAGGGCATCTTTCTGAATAAATCCCATGATTAATAGAAACAAAGATATTATTTAAAGCCAATATCTTATTTAATTTCAGTCAAATTAACGTTGGTACCCTTGATACGAGAATTCGAATTACATTCAGTTACAAAGCTAATTTAAGCAATCTTGTCGTTTATCTTGATATCTGTGCTATTTTTGTTAAAAGTGAAGAAGGTACTAGTCATAACGTATTATTGGCCGCCAAGTGGTGGAAGTGGAGTACAGCGATGGCTAAAGTTCGTTAAGTATTTTAGAAATTTCGGAATAGAACCAATAGTTCTCACAGTTGATCCTGATTTTGCGACGTACCCCAATTATGATTTTACTTTTTTAGATGAGATTCCTAAGGAAATTGAAATTCACAGGACAAAGGCTAAAAGTCCATTTGCACTGTATTCCAAAGTGCGTCATAAAGAAGTTCCCAAAGTAGGCTTTTCAGGAGAGAAAAAAGCGAGATTGATAGAGAAAATTATGCGATTTATCCGCGGAAATTTTTTTATTCCTGATGCACGGATTGGTTGGAATAGATTCGCCATTGAAAAAGCACGAGAACTTATAAAAACCAATAATTTTGATTGTGTGATTACCACATCACCACCCCATTCATCTCAGTTAATTGGTCTAGCTTTAAAAAAGGAATTTAACATTAAGTGGATTGCAGATTTACGCGATCCTTGGACGGAGATTTATTACAATAAAGAGCTCTATCGAACCTCATTTGCTAAGAAAAAAGATTTTCGATTAGAACAGTTGTGTTTGCAAAAAGCCGATAAAGTTGTTGTAGTTAGTCCAGCCATTAAACGCCTTTTTGGAACTCATCGAACTGAAATTCTAGATAAAATTAGTGTCATCCCAAATGGCTATGATGAGGACGATTTTCGGGAAAAATTTAATGACTCGCTGAATCAAAAAGTTATTCGTTATGTTGGAAATTTAGGCGAGCAATATCCGATTGAGGGATTTTTGAATGCTTTTGCTAAAGTACTCGAAAAAGATAACGAATGGACCTTGGAATTTATCGGTAATTGTCACCAAGGTGTAAAGCAAAAAGTTAGTGAATTAGGACTTTCCAATTCGGTTGTATTCATTTCGTATGTTGATCACAAGAAAGCAATTGAATATATGCTGAAAGCATCAGTTTTATTGATGATTATTCCCGACATAGAAAATAACAAAGGAATCTTAACTGGTAAATTATTCGAATATTTAGCAACCGGAAATCCAATTTTAAATATTGGACCAAAAGAAGGGGATGCTGCTGCAATTTTAAACGAAAATGCCGTTTCGATCACGCTGAATTCGACTGAATCTGAAAAAATGGTTGAGTTTATCGTAAATTCGAATCGACAAAGAGTATCTAACTCTCAAAAGGATAAATTTTCAAGAAAGAATTTGACCAAGGAAATAGCTGAACTTATATTGAATTGATATGTGTGGAATTCACGGATTTTTTTCCTCAAATCAGGATCAAAATGAAAACAATGCTTTGATTCACAAAATGGTGGTATCCACGAGTCATCGAGGCCCTGATTACAGCGGAATTCAGAATTTACACCCACTATATTTTGGTCACAATAGATTGAGCATCATTGACTTAAATCCAGAAGCGAATCAGCCCATGAATTTCGGAAAGTACTGGATTGTTTTCAACGGAGAAATATATAATTTCAAGGAATTAAGAATTGAATTACAGAGTAAAGGGGTAGAATTTACAACCGCCTCTGACACCGAAGTAATTTTGAAAAGCTATTATTTTTACGGACAGAAATGCGTGGAGAAATTCATAGGTATGTGGGCATTTGCTGTATATAATAGTGAAGATAAAAGTTTATTCTGTTCCCGTGATCGTTTTGGAATAAAACCATTTTACTTCATCCATAAGGCAAATTCTTTTTATTTTTCTTCTGAGATTAAATCCTTGAAAAAAACGCCTTATTTTTCAACGGATTTAAATCTAGCACAAGTAAATAGAGGTATGCAACTTGGTTGGATTGGCTACAAAAACGAAACCTATTTTTCGTGTATTCAATCCCTGGAACCTGGACACAATCTCATTTTTCGAGACAGCAAACTTTCGATTTACAAATATTGGTCTTACCCTTCTAAACAGATGTCAATATCAAGTGATGAGGCAATAAATGAGTTCAAAACACTCTTTGATCATTCGCTACAACTTCATGTGCGAAGTGATGTTCCTATTGGTGCTACCTTGAGCGGTGGAATTGATAGTTCAAGTATTGTTTCATCATTACTGAAAAGTAAATTATCCAATCATTTAGAGACTTTTTCTATCTACTACGATTCGACAAAAGGATTTGATGAACGGCCATTTATTCGAACGATTGAAAAAAAATATCCGAATCAATTTCAGTTAAATTATTATTCGCCGAGTGAACAGGAAATCGCCAAAGACTTTGATGATATTGCCTATTCGATAGATTTTCCTCTTTCTGGATCTTCGCCAATATCCCAATATTATGTGATGAAACTCGCCAAAGAAAAAGGAATTAAAGTGATTTTGAGTGGTCAAGGAGCCGATGATTATATGGGAGGCTACATGCATTCTTACTATCGTTTGTTTGCTCAGTGGATGAAGTATTTTCAGTTTGGTAGGATTTCAAAAGGGATAAATTACTACAAAAAAATACACGAGGCTTCCAATTCTAAACTAACAGATGTATTACTTAAGGCAACGCTGAGTTCATTTTTGAACGAGGATTCATTGTATAAATTTGAATATAAAAATTACCTTCCGTTTTTAGGGTTGGAACAAAAGAATTGGAGCTCATTTGATTCATATTCTTCTGATAAATTGAATGAATTTCATTTTGCTCTGATGAATTATTCTTCCTTACCCACATTACTGCATTATGAGGATCGTAATTCCATGACTCATTCAATTGAAAGTCGAGTGCCTTTTCTAGACCACAGATTGGTTGAATTGCTTTTTCAATTCCCTTCAGACCTAAAAATTAATGATGGTTGGACAAAGTACGTTCTTCGAAAATCTATGCAAGATGTTTTGCCAGAGGAGATTCAGTGGCGAACTGATAAAAAAGGTTTTGTCACTCCTGGAGAGATTTTATGGTTAAGAGGATCACTTTCTCATCTTTTGGAAATTGATTACAGTTTAATTCCTTTTTTAGATAAATCAAAAACCAGTAAAATAATAGAGGAATTTAAGTTAGGAAATAATAAATTTTCAATGCTAGTTTGGCGAATTGCCACTTTAAATCATTGGCTTCAATATCAAGGTTAGGTTTCGCCTAAAAACCAGAATGTAGTTTCTGTTAATCCATTTGTCGTTGTATAAACGGGATATTCTTTCATAAATTCAAAGGCAATTTTGTAATGTTCACGTTCACTATTATCCAAGATTACCAATCCGTTTTTTTTCATTTTTGGCAATGCGTAATACAAACATTCCGGACGAGCTCTTCCGTCCACAAGCAAGAAATCAAGTGAGTTGTCTGGTATTGATTCAACAGTCATGTAGTAATTCACATAATCTATTCTCACTTCAAATCCTAATTTATTGGTCATTTCAAATGTTTTGTCCGCAAAAAGATGGGGGTCATTTTGTGCAATAAAACGATAATCAACATTAGTAATTCCCTCATTTTTAAATCGAATGGAAATCATTTCAAACCACTCTTTATTATGTTCAACTGATATGAGTTGTTTTACCTTCGGTGCTGTAAACAAAGTGCTAATCCCCGACCCAAATTCAAGTCCAACCATTTCATTTGTGAGGTAGTTTTTTAAAAATCGAACACTTGAAGGAGAAAGCCATGGACAAGGATTATTGAATTTTCTAAAGAAATAATAGCGAATTTTTAGGATGGGACGCAATATTCGATAGATTAGATAACCAGTTTCACCTGGTGAGCGCAAATAGGATTTCTTAACTGTAAAGAATGTAGAATCACACTGTTTAAGTTGCTCAATTCGTATATCCATGGTATTTAGCGATTAATTGTATAAGTTTTTGAGATTCATTTTCCCAATTTAGATTATCCTTTACAGCTGTGTATGCATTTTCAACACATGCGGTAACTAAAACATTATTGGATCGCATTTCT
Organism: uncultured Lishizhenia sp.; assembly: GCA_964559685.1. Classification (GTDB taxonomy): domain Bacteria; phylum Bacteroidota; class Bacteroidia; order Flavobacteriales_D; family Crocinitomicaceae; genus UBA952. The sequence goes on along the minus strand of CAZLHR010000011.1, from coordinate 55,419 downwards.
AGTATCCTTTCTACCAAATCTGTTGAGTTTGATGCTTGGAAAACAAATCCTGCATCATGATTTTTAACTATGCGCTCCATTGGTCTGCAATTACTCACAAGTAAAGGAGCTTTTTGCATCAATATTTGAAATAATTTATGTGGGATTGTATTATCTGTATGTTCGTTTTTAATGTGCGGAATGATGTTAACACTTGCATTTTCAATGTAGTAATTAATTTGAGTGAACGGTTTTTGTCCTAAAAAATGCACTTTATCAGAGCAGTCTAATTGCTGAGAAAGTTTCATTAGACTGAACAGGTAAGTATGATTACCACTCCCAACCAAAATGAATTCTACATTTTCATGGTTATTTTTAAAATGTGAGATTGCCTCTATAACAGTTTCCAGACCTCTTACGGGTGAAATTCCTCCTACATAAACTACATAAAAAACATTGCTTTTGAATACAAAATCATCACGTTGAGTATTGTGGGCAAAATTGAGTTTTTCGTAATTCGAAATCACGGTAATTTTTGCTGAATCAATTGAATACTCGTTGATTAGCTTCTGCTTCATTTCATCCACTACTGCGATTATATGATCTGGAATGGCTATTTTCTTTTTCTCAAACTTCTTCCAATGTTTGAAATTGAAAAAAAGTTGGTCCTTCAAAGATTTCAAAAAACCTTTTTTAGATAATGTTAATTCTTCCAACATTTCAGGATAGTTTTCATGCATGTCCAAGATTACCTTTCCGTCCTTTCCCAATAGCATTCGAGCCGTTTTCACAAGTGGTAAATCATGAACATGAAGGATGGTTAGATTATTCTGTTTAATGAACTTCCTAAGGCCAGAATAAAAAACAAAATCAATAAAAAAAAGTGAGAATAAAATATCATGTATTCCTTTAACAAAATGCGAATAATTAATCCCAATTCGAACAATGTTAACTCCATTTATAGTTTCTTTTCGAGTCAATCCTTTTTTCCATCGAGCAATTACACAAACGGAAATCCCGGCAGATGCAAGCGATTCGGCTTCTTTTCTTACCCTAATATCTTGTGGGTAGAATCCATCTACTACCATTACATGCATATCACTCAGTAAAGAATTTATCAATTACCTCTAATATTCGATACGTTGACTTCCCGTCCCAAAATTCTGGAATAGAAACTTCTTTTTTGGGATTTTCTAAAGTAGATATGATTTTTTCAACATTAAATTCCATTAAAACATTACTTCCAATAGTTGTTGTAATAGGACGTTCTGTATTTTCTCGCAAAGTTATACATGGAATCTTCAAAAAGGTAGTTTCTTCTTGTAATCCACCAGAATCTGTCACAATCGCCTTACTGCAACTCACTAATTTTTGAAAACTAAAATAATCCAGAGGTTCAGTAAGTGTAAAATTCTCAATTGAAAGTAATTGGGAATGATATCCGAGATTTTTAAATCGATTTTCTGTTCTAGGATGTACAGGAAATACAACGTGATATTTTGAACTTAATTCAGTGATTAAATGAAGGATTTTTTCAATTCCATTTTTATCATCCACATTTGAAGGACGATGTAAGGTCAAAGTAACAATTGGTCTATTTCCAATTTCGAAAGGTAATCTTGTGTTTTTTATCTGTTTTTTGAATGCAACTAGCGTATCAATCATCGTGTTCCCAACCCAATGTATTTTTGATTCAACTTTCCCTTCTTTTAAAAGATTTTGATATCCACTTGGTTCAGTTACGAAATACAAGTCACAAATTTCATCAACCAAAATTCGATTTATTTCCTCAGGCATCGAACGGTCAAAACTTCTTAAACCACTTTCAATATGTCCGAGTTTAATTCCCAATTTATTAGCTACAATAGCACCGGAAAGGGTAGTATTAACATCACCAACTACTAAAAGTAAGTCGGGACGATCTTGCGAGAGGATTTCAGACAATTCATAAATAATCTGTCCTATTTGCGAAGATGGATTTCCGGTAAAAGGGGTAAGAAATCGATCTATGTTTAGATTAAATTGTTTGAAGAAAATAGAGGATACCGAGTCTGAATAATGTTGATTGCTATGAATAAGAGTCAATTCAAGATTGGGAAACTTTTCAAGTTCTTTTTTGAATTGAGTTACTTTAACAAAATTAGGTCTAGTACCAACAAGTAATGTAACTTTTGGCATTACAAATGAGTTTTTTTCGAATTATATGAAAAAATAAATGTTATAAAAACTGAGCTAAAAATGAAAAGTAACAAAAAGATTGAACCGAATTTAGAAATCTTACTTGCTGAGCCAAAACTTTCAGGTTCGAATTTCCATTCTATTTTATGTTTCCCAGCCGGAATAAGAGCTCCTCGCAAAATATAATTTGCTCTAAAAATTTTATCAGTTTTCTCTCCATCTATATAGCAGTTCCAACCCTCTGGATAATATATCTCACTAAAAATAGCAGGTGCTTCAACTTTGGAAATTGACTGATAAGATATAGAATTTACATCGTATGAAGTCATCAGAATAATAGAGGTTGAGTCCACGGCATAATTCGTTGAAAGAGTATTACCTAAATCAGCAAAATCACTTGTGTTCAATACAGCTTCTTTTTTACTATTTAATTTACCTAGAATGGTCATTTCTTCATTGGCATTGTCTACTTTTTTGATTTTTCCAACAAACCATGCGTTACCATTTGCACCTTTGTTTTTAAGCGCCACAGAACTCGGATTAAATGATAAATAACGTGTATTGAGCATATTTAACACAACATATTTTTCCGGCAGTATTATGGGTAAGGTATCGTAAATTGCCTGGAAATTTGAAGTTGGAGGAAGTGAACGTTGAAGTCCCTGAATAGCAATATTTTTTTGCTCTGAAATCATTTTTTGTTCAGACTGAAGCATTTCCATTTCAGCCGAAATACGGTGTTCAATAACTTCTTGATACCGTTTCAACTTCGCACCATGGTATCCTCCTATGCTTTTATGAAAATAACTTGTATTCGTTTCATTGAAAGGATTTCCAAAAGAAAGCACACGGTAATTAGAATTCAAATTCAAGGTAGCAAAGGTGGCAATCATCTCACGAGTTTTTTCTGATTTTATTTTTTTATAATTGAGAGAGTTATCCATTTTTGATAGGAAATCTGATCTTAAATTCTCAAAATTTTTAATACTACTTTTTTCCCTCATCAAAATGCTTGAATCAGCAGAAGTAGGCAAAGCTTTAGGAATAGTAGTTAACTCCTCAAATTCGTATTTGGCCAGCATTTTATCGGCTTTTATACCATCTAAATATCCTTTTGACAAGTATTCATCAACAGTCTTCGTTTCTTGTTCTGTATTGACCGTTTCATCGGGAGGATCATTATTGAAATAGCGCTTTGCTACTGATAAATTATCATAGGTAACTAAAGCGAAAAATCCACCAATAAAAACAAGGTGCGTTACTTTTCTCCATGCCATTAATAGAAAGACTATACCGGATAAAATAATCAATACTAAACCTCTCGAAATGTCGGCTCGAAATAATTCAATTCGAATTTCCACGAGGCTATTTTTTAACCCGTTAATTAAATCCACTTGTTCTGCTGGTGTATTTGAATTAGTTGCAAACATCTGTGATTCTTGTGGGCTTAAAAACGCTCCAGAAATAGAAGGGAAAAGATATAAAACCACGATTCCAAAAACCAAGGACATTAAACCCACAAACCACCATTTTCGATCACCATGAAGTTCTTCAGATTTTTGTATGTTTTCATTTTTATCCTTTGGAATCATTAACCAAAGCGATAGGTAAATTACAGCACCCCATCCAAGAATGATAGTTGAAGCCAACATTAGTGCACGAATTAAATTCTTATCCTTTCCATAATATGAAGCAAGTCCGGAACAAACCCCAAAAATCATTTTTCCGTCGGACTGGAGCACCAATGACTTTCCTTCCGAATTTTCCGATTCTACGACTTTCTGTGAAATCAAACCATTCAAGAAAAGTATTGCCATTGCCGGTAAAATAAGTTGAGCCAATACTAAAATCATTTTAGAATCTCGAAACTTATTATACATTGGGAACTGCTCAATAAAAAAGGCATTAATTCCATCGGGATCATTTGATGCCAAAAGTGCGCTTAGCACTAATATGAAAAGAAACGGCCAACGTAAGGAATCGCGCACAAAAACAAAACCCAATAAGCCGAAAACAATTATAATTATACCAAAATAGAACGCTCCACCACTTGCTGCTTGACCTCCAAAATACGTCACGAACATCGGACCTTTCTGGGGATTATCATTGAGCAAATAATCTGAGTATTCGCTATATTTTGAATCCTTCGTGATTATTTTTACCGCATCTTTATTACTAACAAGATATTGCTGCGCTCCCCCTTTGACATTGGGGAAAGCTGCTGACAGAATTTCTCGCTGTCCATAATTGTATTCCAGAATATAGCTTTTATTCAATCCATTTTCATCAATACTTGATGATTCCTGACCTTTAGGTTTAATTGTCAGCTCTGAAGCTCCTCGGGTTGTATGTTTACTGTATTCTTGTGTAGTAACCAAATTACTCGCAGAAGGAAGAATGGCAAGAATTCCTGAAAAAGCAAGAATTCCGTAAGCAGTTATCAACGGTTTCCAATCTTTTTTTAATGCCAAACGAATGGTTTCAGAAATGGCAATAGCCACTAATAGAAAAGCCAAATAATATGTCATTTGCAGGTGATTTGCCGTCACTTGCAAAGAGAAAAACAAAGCAAAAATTGCACCTCCAAGCAATGCTTTCCCGCGAAATGCAAGTATAAAACCACCAACAGCTGGGGCAATGTAACTAATAGCATTTACCTTTGACATGTGCCCAGCACCGATGTATAAAATATTAATAGTGGAAAAACCAAAAGCAACAGCACCTACGATTGAAAGCCATGGATTAATTTTTAAACAAAGTGCAAAAATATAGAACCCCAACATGGTCCAAAAAAGTATTGCTACAGGCCTAGGCAAACCTAATTTCATTGCATTATCTAAATGATATGTCCAATTATCTTGGTGAATTACAGAAACTTGATAAGCAGGCATACCGCTAAACATGGAATTCGTCCAAAGAGGTTCTTGTCCGTCATGTGTTACGCGGTAATCGACAATCTCTTTAGACATTCCGACGTGTTGTTTAACATCCCCTTGTTCTACCACATACCCGTTGAACAGGGGCTGATAAAAAATTACTGATAATAGTAAAAATCCTACCACTGCAACAATGTGGGGTAAAAACAACTTTAATTTATTCTTATCCATACTATTTAATTATTTGGGATTTGCATAGCGAGCCACATCTTCTCCTTTGATGGTATTGTCGCATAAAATAACTAAACGCTCTATGACGTTTCTTAATTCACGTATATTTCCAGTCCAATTAATCTTTTGTAATTCAAATTTCGCTTCGTTCGTAAATTCCTTTTTTTGAATTCCTTGCTCTTGACAAACAAGGGTTAGAAAATGATCAGCGAGTAATGGAATATCTGAAGTTCTCTCGTTTAAGGAAGGAACGTGAATAGGAATAACTGCAAGTCGATGGAACAAATCTTCTCTAAATCGCCCTTCATTTATTTCTTGTCGTAAATCTTTGTTTGTTGCTGCCACCACACGACAATCCACTTTAATATCCTTTTCTCCACCAACACGTTGGATTACATTTTCTTGCAAAGCTCTCAAAACTTTAGCTTGTGCACTTGCAGACATATCACCAATTTCATCTAAAAATATGGTCCCTCCAGATGCAAGTTCAAATTTTCCTTTTTTATCTTTTACCGCTGAAGTGAAGGCTCCTTTTTCGTGTCCAAACAACTCACTTTCAATTAACTCAGCAGGAATTGCAGCACAATTCACTTCAATAAAAGGCATTTTCGAACGATTCGAAAGATCGTGCAGAGATCGAGCTACTAATTCCTTTCCTGTTCCATTTTGACCTGTGATCATTACTCTAGCATCCGATGGAGCAACCCGCTCAATCATTTCTATTATTGAAATAATCTCTGGAGATTCGCCTACAATTTTAGATCCTTTTATTTTTTTTACAGTCGCTTTTAAAACTTGTGTTTCCTCAACTAAGTGGTTTCTATCCTTCACATTTCTGAGAATGACTAAAATTCTATTTAAATCAAGTGGTTTTTCAATAAAATCAAAAGCACCTTGCTTAATTGCTTGAACTGCAGTTTCTACATTACCATGACCGGAAATCATAACGATAGGCACATCAATTTTTTCCGTTTGAATAGCTGTTAAGACTTCCATGCCATCCATTAAAGGCATTTTGATATCAGAAAAAACCAAATCAAATGAGTTGGCTCGTAAAAGTTCTAATCCATCTTTCCCATTTTCAGCCTCCTGTACCTGGATTTGTTCGAATTCTAAAATTTCACGTAATGCGCGTCTAATGGCTCTTTCGTCGTCTATTATTAATACTTTCATCTTTTATTTAACTGTGCGTTCTAACATTGGAACAAATTTAAAAGTTCCAAATTCCAAAATGCTAAAATCTTCGCTGTTTTTCTTGGTAATTTTCAACATTTTCTGCTCATCCCCTTCACCAACGGGAATTACCATGTAACCACCAATCTTTAATTGATTCATTAATTCACGCGGAACATCAGGTGCACCACATGTCACTAAAATTCGATCGTATGGAGCATATGATTGATTTCCAGCATACCCATCACCAAAAAATAGTTTTGCGTTAATATTGAAAAATTCCAACATTTTTTTTGCTTTCAAATGCAAATCACGGTGACGTTCAATCGATACAATTTTCACTCCTAATTTCCCTAGAATACATGTTTGAAAGCCAGATCCAGTGCCGATTTCTAACACCTTCATGCCTTTTTCGATTTCTAATAATTGCGTCTGAAAAGCAACGGTATATGGATGAGAAATCGTTTGTCCTGAACCAATTTGAAATGCCATATTTGAATACGCTTGTTCCTCAAAAGCTAAATCTAAAAAGAAATGTCTGGGAATTGCCTCGAAGGCTTCCAAAATTTTCTCATCCGTAATGCCTTTCGCTCTCAACTCAGCAATAAGAATTTTTCTTTTTCCCTTGTGCTTAAATGTATCTTTCAAGTGATTCATTCTTCCGATCTCAACAAATTTTTAATATCCGAATTATGACCATAAATCACCATAATTTCTCCTTTTTGTAAAACAGTATCTGGCGAGCTTACACCTTGAACCTGTTTTATCGTTTTATTTACCCCAATTATTGATTCTTTTCGTTCTTCCCTAATTGTAGTTAGTACCACCAAGTTGTAATTTCGACGAAAACCTATTTCATCCAAGGATTTACCGACGAAAGCTTCTGAAACCTTAACTTCTACAATACTATAATCGGAAGTGAGCTCAAATGAATCTAATAAGTTTGTTAAACTTAACTTCTTAGCCCATTTTTCTGCTGTTTCCACCTCTGGATTAGCTATTTCAGTTATTCCCATTGCTGCTAGTACATTCTCGTGTGTTGCATCAATTGCCCTACTAATGAGTCGTTTTGCATGTAAATTCTTCATAACAGCAGAGGCCATAATATTTGCTCCTTTATCTTCACCGATGGCAATTATTACGATATCAGTATCCTTTAGTGGAAGCGTTTTGACCGATTCTGGATTGGTTGCGTCCATACAAATTGTAAAGGTAATTTTATCCTTTAGTGTTTCAACCCGCTGGAAATTCGTATCTATTCCAATGACCTCGTTTCCCGACTCTGTTAATTTTTCTGCTAAAGAGGAACCAAAATTCCCTAATCCTATGACTATAAATTTCATACACTAATTTATTAAAACTTCTTCTGAAGGATATTTATAATTTTTCTGATTAACTTGTTCAAATACAGCAATTAGTATGGTAAGTGTGCTCACCCTTCCAATAAACATTAATAAAATAAGTATCACCTTAGCTCCTTCGCCGAGTGTTGGTGTTAAATTTATGCTTAATCCAACAGTACTGAAAGCGGAAAACGCTTCAAATATAAGATGGAGTGGTCGCACGTTAGGTTCTAATATAATAAGTGTAAAACTAGCCAAGCCAATGGTAAGAAGCGATAGAAAAATTATTGAAAATGCGCGGCGAACTGTTCCGTTTGAAATTTCTCTTTTCGATATTTCAATTCTTTCTTCACCTCTTGCCATGCTGATAAAATTCATACAGGCTACGGCAAATGTGCTTGTTTTAATACCTCCACCTGTTGAAGCAGGAGAGGCACCAATCCACATTAGCAGAATTGTTATCAATACTGTAGGCAGCGCTAATGATGCCATATCAAAGGAATTAAAACCAGCAGTTCTAGGTGTCACTGAGCCCATAAATGCAATTACCCATTTACCAATTGGACCATGATCCGCAAGAACACCATTGTATTCAAAGATGTAAAATAATACGGTTCCAATTAATAATAAAAAGCCAGTTGTTACAAGTATAATTTTTGAATTCGTATTTAACACCCATGCTTTATGTCGTAAATCCTTGAACTTAAATACTTTCTTAACACTAATCTTGATGCGATAAGCAAATAATTCTAGAACATTTTGCATAATTGGAAATCCTAGTCCTCCGAATATGATTAAAAAACAAATTAACAATTGAAAAGGATAGTTATATGCCAATAACGGATCATATAAATTAGAAGAATACAAAGAAAATCCAGCATTATTAAATGCGCTTACACTATGAAAAACAGAAAAATAAATGTGTTGAAAAAGGTCGGAATGAAGCTCAACAGGAGACGAAAAGAACAAAAAAATAGCACCTAAAGATTCTATTGTCAATGTTAAAATAAGAACATTTTTTAATGAAGAGAATACTTTGTTTAACTCGCTTTCATTCGATAATTCGCCGAAATATAATCGATTATTAAATGAAGATCCTCCTTTGAAGAAAAAACTAAAATAACTTGCAAACGTCATAATCCCCAATCCTCCAACTTGTATAAGAGCCAAAATCGTTGTCTTCCCCATTAATGTAAATGCAAATTGAGTATCAACAACAGATAATCCTGTAACGCAAACTGCACTGGTGGATGTAAATAGTGCGTCTAAAAAAGAAATTCCATTAGTAGTAGAATTTGGCATCATCAATAAAAACGCACCCATTAAAATAATTACTGCAAAACTTATAATGAACAACTGCGCTGGGTTAAGCCCTGTTTTCCGATAGTCTATTTTATATGAAGCTGACTCTCTTATGAAATACAAAATGAGAAATACAGAATAAAAAATTAGATCCTGTTCAAAGTAACCGAAACTAATGAAAGAGAAATAGGACAGAAATAGAACATCGTATGTAACAATCCAAATATTCCACTTGAAGAAGGAAAAGTACCTTAGCAAAATACTTAATGCACCAATTAGCGCGAAAATTCGACACGAAATAACGAACTCGTTAGAAAAAACACTCTCTTTATCAAAACCATTAAAGGCTATTAAAAATAAAAGTGCTAAAATGGCCAAAAATCCAGAGAATCTATTGAATATTGTCGCTATTTTTCTGAAGAACATAGGTTAACAAAGTTAGTGTAAATAATCACTCAAAAACTCAGCTATTTCTTTTGAATTTCTAACTTTGTATTGAACTTAACTTGTGCAGAGAGAGAATAATTTATTTTGGTTTGTTGTTAAAACGAATTCACGTGCTGAGAAACGTGTCGCGGAGAGAATTGACAAAATCGGTTTAAAGGTTTATTTACCATTAATTGATTCTATTAAACAATGGAGTGACCGTAAAAAGAAAATTCAAACACCCTTGATAGCTTCCACTCTATTTGTTAATTGCGAGGTGCAAGAATTATCAAAACTTTATGATATTCAAGGTTTTAATTCGGTTTTACACTATTTAAAAAAACCTGCTATCGTGAGGGAATTTGAAATTGAAAATCTAAGAATTTTGTTAAAAGAATCCGATACTTTGGAACTAGTTGAAAACATTGATCTCCTTCCAGGAGAAAAAGTTGAGGTAATTCGAGGTCCATTTCAAGGATTAATTGCAACTTCTTTAGAAGTGAATCGTACACACAAGTTGATTGTCGAAATAGAAAGCATAGAACAGCGTTTTGTGGTTCATGTACCCAAATCTTTTGTTCGGAAATTATAAATCAAACTTATTCACAATCGAGGGTCAACCGCTATTCTGTATGGGACCCACGATTGGTAAAGCCATACACTAAAATGAAAAAAAGAATTCTTGTTACCGGTGGCGCCGGATTTATCGGGTCAAATACTTGCGAAAACCTAATTTCAGATGGACATGATGTCATCTGTTTGGATAACTTTATAACCGGTAGACGCAGTAATATTGAGGAACTTCTAAAAACGCCATCCTTTCATTTGATTGAAGGTGATATTCGAAATATTGAAGATTGTAGAAAAGCCGTTGCCAATATTGACATCGTTTTACATCTAGCAGCATTAGGTTCCGTTCCAAGGTCGATTGTAGATCCAATAACCACCAATGACATCAACATCAATGGATTTCTGAATATGATTGTAGCCACTAGAGATGCTGGCATTAAGAGATTTGTCTACGCTGCAAGTTCATCCACCTACGGAGATTCCGAAAGTTTACCTAAAGTTGAGGATGTTATAGGAAAGCCACTTTCTCCTTATGCTATTACTAAATATGTCGGAGAATTATATGCAGATGTATTTGCGAAAACCTACGGAATGGAGTGCATAGGATTAAGATATTTTAATGTATTCGGAAGAAGACAAGATCCAGCAGGAGCCTACGCAGCAGTAATCCCCAAGTTTGTAAACACCTTAATGAATCATGAATCACCGATAATAAATGGCGATGGTACATTTTCTAGAGATTTCACCTACATTGACAATGTAATTCAAATCAATAAGTTGGCAATGTTTACTTCTAATCAAGATGCATTAAACCAGGTTTATAATGTGGCATATGGAGAGAGTTCGGATTTAAATGAATTATTTAATGAAATAAGAAATAATTTGTTGAACTTCGATTCTGAAATAGCTGGAATAAAACCAAATTATGGGCCTTTCAGAAAAGGTGATATCCCACACTCTTTAGCTTCAATTGCAAAAGCGATAAATCAATTAAATTACAGCCCAACACATAATTTAAAAGAAGGATTGAAAGAGACTGTTAACTGGTATTATTCGAATTTTGAAAAATAAACAAGCTCAACTGGACAATGATCCGAACCGTATATTTCGTTTAAAATATCTGCTGATTTTACTTTTTGAATTAAGGATTTTGACGATAGAAAATAATCTATTCTCCATCCAATATTTTTATCGCGCGCACCAGCTCGGTAACTCCACCAAGAATACTTAACTTTTTCAGGATTTAATTCTCGAAAAGTATCCACAAATCCAGAGGCAATGAAATTGTTCATACCATCAATTTCTTCTTGCATGTATCCTGCCGCCTTATTAAAGTTCTCTTTAGGTCTTGCTAAATCAATTGGCCTATGCGCCACATTAAAATCTCCACAAACCACTACCGGTTTAGTGGTTTCCAAACCTTTTAAATAAGAAAGGAAATCTTTATCCCATTTTTGACGGTAACCCAACCGAAGCAACTCGCTTCCTGAATTAGGAACATATACACAAACTAAATGGAAATCGGTGTATGTTGCGCATACAATTCTGCCCTCCTGATCGTGTTCTAAAATACCCATACCATAAGTAACTTTTTCAGGAGCTACTTTTGACAATATTGCTGTCCCTGAATACCCTTTCCTTTCGGCAGAATTCGCAAATACATGATATTCGCTTAAAGATGAAACAGAGTCTTTTACTTGATCTTCCGTTGCTTTAGTTTCCTGAAGGCAAATTACATCAGGCTGAAGATTTTTCATATCTTGGAGAAATGACTTTCCTACCGCAGCTCGAATTCCATTAACATTAAACGATATGATTTTCATGGTGCAAAATTTTCACAATTTTAGTGAATATCCCATAGAAATACCTGTGTTTAATGAATTATTCCATGAATTAAATAACAAAGACAAATCTATTTGGTGTTTTACTAACCATATTTTTGTCATTCCAAAATCAAAACCATATTCATTTATTGACTTGAATGATAGATAATTGTATGATTCAAGAAAAAACGAAAAATCATTGGTTACAATTAATATTCCACAAAAACTTGATGTTGAATATACAAGATGGTTGAACGATTTAATCAGTCCTAAATTCCAATTAAATGAAAACCTTGTGTTTAAATCCCATTGATACAAGGTATTGAATTCAACTGCATTTTGTGAAAAATTCAATGGACTTATAAAACTGACTAACGTCGAGAATGCAAATTTCTCACGACTAACGAGGGGAATCTTCGAGGCAAGATAAATTGGAATATCTTTTGAATTTGAAAATACATTACTAATTGCGTAAGAGGCCGGAATACAATTAACACCTACTCTTCCTTCTATTTTTTGCATTATTTTCCTTCTAAACATGCAATTAAAATTTGAAAAAGATAATCTTTCCGAAGGAAAATTCAGATTAAATCCTGACTCTAGATATCCAAAGGTTGAAATAGGAAGGTAGGGGCTGTCGGCCACTCCGGGTCTATCGAACACAACCTGTGACCCTTGCGCTTGGACAACCCCTACACAGACTAAATGAATAAAAAGCAGGAATCCTTTCAAAATAAAAATGACATATTAATTCCGGCTAAAAACTGCTTAATTTTAGCGTCGTTTCTAATGGGTATAATTCCGTAATCTACAATAGCATTGATTTTAAACAAATTGCCCCCTGGAGCGTCAACATCAAAGCCTAAACTAGCTCGAATTGGCAAATCGAACTTGCGATAACTTTCTTTTAATGAACTTTTATCGTGAAATCCATCATCTACGCTGTACCATTTTCTGAATATTGTATAATGATACATAGGAACGATTCCTAGCGATATTGTTAGACGTGAATAAAGAAAAATCTCTCTTTTCATCCGGTATTGGAGCATAACGGGAAGTTCTAATGCTCTAATATTGTACCTCAACCTGCCCGTTGAATCCGGATTACCTACTGAATTATCTAAATCCGTAGTATATACTCCAGTGCCACGCATTTGTAATCCCAAAGAAGAAAATAGCGCAAAATTCTTCGACAAATTGACCTGATTACTAAAGTGAATTCCTAAGGCCGGTTTTAAAAATGAAGAATCTAAAGCATCTCTATAAGTTACCCAAGAATTATTGAATGAAAAACCAAGGACCGCAGTTTTATCAAACATACTTTTTACACCTGCTTTTTCTTTTTGAGCTAAAATAGATTGTGATAATACTATTAAAATTATGCCTATATAAATTTTCATGTTTTTTATTTTAAATCCGAACCAATAGTAAAGTAAAACTGATTAATTGCTGCATTTAGCATTCGATTTGCTTCAATGAAATTCAGCATATTTTGTAAATAACTTCTTTGAAAATCAATGTATTCGTATAGTGATATATTTCTTTTTTCATGGTTTTCTTTGGCTGCAATTGAAAGCTCCTCCATTTCATTCATTAAATCTTGATTAAATGAATTCACTAATTCTTCAGACCTTTCAAGCGCCGCTAAAGCAGCAGTAATCTCATTTTTTACTTCATTCTGCTTATATTTTAATAATAGCTGATTTTGTTCAATTTGAATTTTAGCTGCTGCAATTTCTCCTTGATTTCGATTAAATACTGGTATTCCCATTTCAAATACCATCCCAACATAAGGTCTGACGTGGTTCGAACCTTGGTCATGAGGTTGATATCCTAAATTAATATTGGGCACAGACTCTGCTTTTTGTTTTTTCAAATTCATTTGAGATTTAGAAATTGATTTAATGCTGATTTTTATATCCGGCCGTTGAGATAATGCTAGATTGTAAAATTCTTCAATAGGCTTTTTCTGTATTGAGACACCAACAGATCGCTGAGGCTTTAGTTTTGAATTAGGAGCGACATTCATTAACATTTTCAATGCTAACTCTTTATTCAAGAGATCTTTCTCGTTTTCATTGATTTCTGAGAGAATAGATTGTCTTTCGGACTTCAATCGAATTAACTCACTTTCTGAATTAATTCCCAGTTCCTTACCTTTGGCATATTGTGCAATTAATCTGTCATATTGTTGTAAAGATTGCAATAAAACTTCATTTTTTTGAGATAATTCGATATGCTCATAGAAGACTTCACTATATTCCAACACTAAACCCCGAATTATATCGGCAAGTGCAAGTTCAGCAATTTCTTTTCCAATTTTTGCCTCTTTCACTGCATTTATTCTTTTACCAGAAATGGAAAATGCATATTCAATTTGCAAGAGTTTTTGATTTTCAAAAGCAAAATATTTATTCTCAGCAACGCTATACATCTCAGCATTCCAAACAAAGAGAGGATTATCCCAAAGTTTTAATTGTTGAATTTCAGCTTCTGCTAAGTCGACATTATAATATTCGGCAAGTAATCTGATATTCTCTTTCAACATTCTATTTTTACCTTCTTCAAATGAAAAAGAAATAGTTTCGGTCATTTGTGCATTTAAATTACATGCAAAAATTACCATCCAAAATAAATTATATAACTTCATTAGACGTGGTTTTAAGTAATTTTTTTCGCGATTGTTTTCTCATTGCGAAATAGTAAATAACTGGAAATGTTAGTAAGGTCAGAATTGTAGCCGTTATTAGACCTCCAATAATAACTATTGCAAGAGGCTTCTGACTTTCAGAGCCAATTCCTGTAGACAAGGCAGCAGGTAAAAGACCAATTGCCGCCATAAGTGCGGTCATAACAACTGGTCGAATTCTGCTTTTTACACCTTCGATAATCGCGGGAACGAGTTCCATTTTATCTTTCAAGTTTTTATTGAATACAGAAATGAGTATAACCCCGTTTTGCACACATATTCCGAATAAGGCAATGAATCCAACACCAGCAGAAATCCCAAAGTTAATTCCTGTTAAATGCAGTGCTATAATTCCTCCAATTAATGCAAAAGGAACATTTAAGAGAACTAATCCAGCATCTTTTGCATTTCCGAACAATATGAACAGTAGTATGAAAATTCCAAATAATGAAATAGGAACAACTTGTGACAATGTACCTGTCGCTCTAACTTGATTTTCAAACTCTCCAGTCCATACAATCGAATATCCTTTGGGAAGCTTTACCAATTCATTCACTTTTTCTTGTGCCTCAGAAATAGTACTACCTAAATCTCGCTCTCGCACGGAAAACTTAACTCCGATAAAGCGTTGATTATTGTCTCGATAAACAAATGCTGGACCTGTTACTTTTTCAATCGAAGCAATTTCACCAAGAGGAATAGTTTGTCCATTTTCAGCAGGTATCATTAATTTTAGAATTTTACTTTCATTATCTCTGAATTCCTTCGGATAACGAATTCTTATATTAAATTTAGATTCGCCCTCGTATTTTTCACTTACATTTTTACCTCCAACAGCCATTTCAATAATATCTTGGGCATTTTTCATTTTTATTCCATGAACAGCCATTTTTTGTTGATCAAAATGAACTTGAATTTCTGGTTGCCCAACATTTCTTAGAATACCAGCGTCCTTAACACCATCTACAGGTTTAATTGCCCTGAGAACAAGATTAGATAAACTATCCAAGACTTTAAGATCTGGTCCAAAAATCTTTACTGCATTGTTTGCATTCATCCCTGCAACTGCTTCAGCAACATTATCAATGATTGGCTGAGAATAATTAAAATTAATTCCCGGATACTTTTTCATTTTTTGATCCATTTCAGAAATCAACTTATCTATTGTTAAGCCATCTCTCCATTCACTTTTAGGTTTTAAGTTTACTTGCATTTGCACGTAAAAAAAACCGCTTGGATCTGTACCATCATTCGACCGTCCTGTCTGTGATAAAACTCCATTAACTTCCGGAAATTGAGTCAACTCTTTTCGTAAAACAGCGACTTGTTTTGTGGTTTCATCTAATGACATACTCATGGGCATTTTGGCTTCAACCCATAATGCACCTTCATTTAAAGTGGGTAAAAATTCAGTGCCCATCCATTTGGTTGAAAAAAGACTTGCCAATAGTATACTCAAGGAGATAAAAATTATTTTGAATTTATTTCTAAACGACCATTCAACACCTTTACCGAAGACTCTATCAAAGAATATAACAAACACATTATGACGTTCTCTCACATTTCTTTTTAACAATATCGCTGAAAGAACAGGTACTAAAGTCAAGGTAAATAACAAGGCTCCAAGTAATGCAAAACCAAGTGTGAATGCTAAAGGCGAAAACATTTTTCCTTCAACCTTTTGAAACGCAAATATGGGTAGAAGTGCTGTAATAATTATAAGTTTTGAGAAAAACACAGCTTTTCCCATCTCTACTCCAGTTTTTTTGATTAATCCTAATTTTGACATTCTATTGAATCTCTCCATTCCCACCTTTTTTGCCTGATGATCGAGCACTACAAAAATTCCTTCTACCATTACAACAGCACCATCGATTATTATCCCGAAATCAACAGCACCTAATGAGAGTAAATTCGCGCTCATCCCCTTGATGTAAAGCATCAAAAAAGCAAATAATAGCGACAAAGGAATGATAATCGAAACAATTAGAGTTGTTCTCCAATCTGCCATAAATAAAAATACTATGACCGTTACGAAAATTATTCCTTCGATTAAATTTTTTGAAACTGTATCTGTGCAGTAATCCATCAAGTTATCTCGATCATAAAAGGTTTCCATTTTTACGTCAGAAGGAAGAACATTCGCATTTAAATGTTCTATTTTTTCTTTAACCCTAGCCAATACTTCACTTGGATTCTCCCCTTTTCGCATTACAATTATACCTTCAACGACATCATCGTTTTCATTTAGTCCAACTTTACCGACTCGTTGAGATCCAGTCAATTCAACATCGGCAATGTGCTTTATAAGGATAGGTGTACTATTAACAGTTTTGACAATCGTGTTTTCGATATCCGGTATGTCTTTTATTAATCCTAATCCTCTTACAACAAATGCTTGATTGTTTTCAGTGACAACATCGCCGCCAACATTAAGATTACAGCTTTTGAGTGCTTCCTGAAGATCAAATACTGTTATTTCGTATTTTGCTAATTGAACAGGGTCAGGTTGAATCTCGTAAATTTTCTCTTGACCTCCAAATGCTACGATGTCGGCAACACCTGGAACTGCTCTTAATTGTCTATCAATTGTCCAGTTTTGAATTGTTAATAGATCGGTCGAAGTTCGATTATTACCTTTTAACACATATCTAAATATTTCACCCGTTGGTCCATAAGGAGGCTGTACATTAGGTTCTACACCTTCAGGTAATTTTACATTTCGAAGTAAATTATTGACTTGTTGTCTAGCAAAAAAATCATCAACATCATCCTCGAAAATCACTTTAATTATAGACAATCCAAACATGGATATGGAGCGGACATTTGTTTTTTTCTGTACTGAGTTCATTGAGACTTCAATAGGCACAGAAACAAATCGTTCGACTTCTTCCGCACTCCTACCTTTCCAATCCGTGACTATAATGATCTGAGTATTTGTTACATCTGGAAAAGCTTCCAATGGAGTTTTTAGGTAGCTAAAAACTCCAGCAGATGCAAGAATGATTACCATTGCGAATGTGAACATCTTGTTTTTCAAAGAAAAACCAATGATGTTTCTTATGAATTTATTCATATAAACTTATTTAAAACATCAATAAATTAATCGTTGAAAACGTCGTAAACGAAAAGTTGATTTTTATTAATTAACTTCTCTCCAGCACTCAATCCACTCGAAATGTAGGCTGTGTTTTCGGTAGTTGAATAAACTTCGACTTGTCTTGTCTCAATCTTTTCTGCATGGTGAAATACCATGACAAAGTATTTATTCTTATCGAAAATCAATGCTTTTTTATCGATAGCAATCATGGATTCAGGTTCCTGATAATAAAGCAATCCTGTACAAAACATCTCAGGCTTTAACTTATATCCTTTGTTTTTAAGTAGCACACGTGCCTTCAAGGTTCGAGTTAAGGGATCTACTATATTTTCGATTCGAGTAATCTCTCCAGCTATCACAGTATCAGGTAAAGCAATAGATTTAATATCAATTCGCTGACCTATTTTAATTCGGGATAAATCTTTTTCGTATACGTCAAATGCCACAAATACCTCATCTAACCGAGCGACAGACAAAAGGTAATCGTTGGCATCAGACCTTATTTGCATGTTTGGTCCTACCTTTTTTTCAAGAACAAATCCGGCAACAGGCGATTTAATTACGTATTTTCCTCCATCAGAAATAGAATAAACATTGTAAACTTCTTTAACTCTTGCAAGTTCTGCTTTTGCAAGCTCTAAATCCTTCCTTGCATAGGCAAGCTCGCGTTGACTGCTGAATTTACTTTTATTCAATTCAACTTGAATGTCATAATTTTTCTTTGCTAATTCATATTCGTCTTGCGCTGCTAAGAGTTCTTTTTCATATTCTCTTGCTTCGCCTGAATTTAATACTATTATAGGTTTCTGTGTATCCAACAAATCGCCAATCTCAAAGTTTACGGATACTACCTTTCCTCCAATCATTGGGTAAACATTCACTAAATTATTTTCATCTGGAATAACTTTTCCGTTTAAAGTAAGTGAACCCATGACCTGCTTTACTTCCGCTTTGGTAAAAGTTAGCGCATTCAGTTGGTCTTTTGTTAATGTTGTTTTTTTGTTTTCTTCTTGAGGGATTTCCTTTCCACAAGCTAATAAAAGGAGAGCAAAGCACCCCAATAAAATTATTGATTTCATCTTCTAAAATTTAAGTTAATACGTTCGATTCAGCGGACCGAACATCTATAACCTAAAATTTTGAAATAAAATAAACCGCGGATAAACTCTAAATTCAAATAATGAATCATTGAAATAAGTAGAGAAAATTATTACTCTATGAGTTACAAAATTTTGAACTTTGAAAACTCCAAATGTATCAGTAAGTCTTTTTCCATCCTGATTTTTAATGAAGAGATGATGATAATTATTGTCTAACTTTAAAGTCCCATCAACTGGAAGGTCGTTCGAAAAAAAGTAGACCTCAAGGGTGTTTTTGTCGAAACTATCTTCATTGGTGACATTTTTGTCAACAATTTGAATTGACGATTCAATAAATGTTGCCCTCGAAATAAATGAAGTAACAAATAAGAAAATCCAAAAAGCGTATAATTTCACGTTGCAAAATTATAACAATTTTTACAACCTATCAAAAATTCTAAAATGTTAACGATAGGTTAACACAACCAAACCAACTATCCTTACTATTATTTCTATTCGTTAATCGTTTGCCTTCCATCCTTAGGTTTAAATTCTGCGAAAGTTTTACATCCCATCCAACTGTTATAGCAGAAAATCGTGATGAAATCCCATCAAAAAAAACACCTTCAGAATCGCTAAAAATCTCTCCTCTCAATCCGATTGCATTTAACTGATTAAGCTTTACTTTCATTCCTGAATTTAATTGCCACCAAGTTTTCCATTTGTTAATTCCCTTTTGCTGCCCCATATATGCGCAAGATTGAACCATGATTCTATCGTTAATCTTTACCGTTCCATTAAGGTCATTAAATACCCTCCACTCTTGTTGATTTGTCAAGCCCTTTTCTTTTCCAATAAAACTCGTCCAATTCAAGGAATAATTTTTCCATTTTAATTCAGCCAAAGAAGACCATGCCAAAGAGGGAATGCGATCAGAGATGTGTTGCCAACCATTCACGAGCATAGGTGTGAAGGTAAGCCAAGGAGTACAAGATATCCTCCATTTCATTCCTGTTAGGTAATAAGGAACATATTCGGGTGCAAGTGCCCTTGAATAAAACAATTGCTCGTGACTTTTCCAATTTTCTGGTGTGAATGGTGAACTAAATACTCCGATCGTCAATTGTTGATTTTTTGACAATTTACGTTGCCAAAAAGCCTCTGCAAGCCAACGTAATTCTTTTATTTCGTTTCGGTAATTATTGGTCATATACCTTCCGAATGCCGGAGACAGGTAAAAGGTATTATCCCCATAATTCTTGGTGATTTCAACCGCGGCATAATTAATATCTAGTTGTTGAAGCGTATTGGAAGAAACGTAAATTCCTAAATCTTGCGAATCGGTGTTTTGGATGTTAAATCCATAATACAAATCAACATTCCCTTTCACCATTAACGTGTCTTGCGCATGTAATGTAACATTCAGTAAAATATGTAAACTCAAGCTTACGTATCCTTTACTTTTTGATAAAACGCCCTTTCCCAATTTCACTTTTATAAAATTCAACTGATTCTCCGTAATAATTCACGTCTCCATTCCCTCTTAATTGTCCGATAAATTTGAACGCATTTTGTATATTTATTTCACCGAGTTGACTAGATTCTGAAGCGTACTTAAACTCATTTTCTACTGTAAAATTTCGTAAATTAATTTTTGCATCTCCATCTATGTTAATTTGGCAATACTTGCTATTTCCTGACAACTGAACGATTGGCCAAGCATATGGATTACTTAAATATAGAGAATCTACATTTAAATTCAATTTTATTTCTGCCGCATTATCATTAGCAATAAGGTATAAATACCCAAGCGATAATTGTCCTTCATTTGACAAGGGTTCGGAGCCTTCAAAATATATTTTTCTGATTGTAGTAAAATGTAATTCAACTACCACATCATTATTCCCGTACCGTAAAAAATGGCAATCGTTTTCGTTTTGAATTTCTAATTCTTTATTTAGTGTACTAAAACGAATAAAATTGATCAACTTATCTCCTGTTTTGATAACAACCTTATTCGTAGAATCTTGAATAAGAACAAATCGAATATTCCTTCCTAGCTTCAAACTCTCTATTCCCTCCATCGAAAATTCTTTAGTTGTTTCCTTTCCCCTTCCCTTCCAACAAGTTCTATCCTCTGCCTTTTTGCAGGAAAAAAGCAGAGAGAGTAAAATAAACAGAAAACTAATCTTTACCATTTCGCTTTGTTTTAAACGTGTATCCCAATCCCCATTCAAGATAATCAGCGCGTCCGAAATGAGTCTTCAAGGTAAAATTTCCAATTAATCCATTGGCAAATTGATAGCGGCAACCAATCCGATGATACACCGGATCCTCAGGTTTGTATTTATCTCTCAGGTAAACGCCCATTCCAAAAACAAAATGAAATTTATCAAACGGAACCAAATATGCAGAATAAAGTCCTAGTTGTAAAATATCGAGTTGTGATTTTTTGATTTCCGGAAGATAGGCATGAACAGCTTGCTTTGAAATCAAATCCAAGGCTACTTCCCAACCCGACTTGAAATTAAAAAACCGTTTTGCAGCAATATTAAGTGCATAAACTCCATACTTCTTTCCACCGATATCGTAGACTTCTTTATTTCCATAAATACCCATGGTTGTAATAAGCCAATGTTTTCTTATCAAAGTAGCCGGTATCGTTTGAATCAATGTATCGTTTAAAATAGATTTCTTCATCGATAAATTTCGCCCATATCCCACCGATAAATAGGGCATGTTTATTCCGTAATTTGGGAGTTTAGAAGCGCCATTGCTAAAATGTGTCATATCTAGTCCCAAGCTGACATGATGATTTTTCCACCGCCACATGGATTTTACTCCAACACAAATGATTGCGTTCAAAAATGATCCGATAGCTATATTCTGTGGCTCATTTTGAAAACATTTCGTAGTTACAGCCAAACCTGTAGCTAATTTGAAGTTAGATTCAAATGACTTTATCTTGACTAAAGGTAACTCAGAGAAGCCATAAATACCTGTATATCTGCCAAGTAATTCAGTATTGCCAACAGTTCCGTGAAAAAAAGTGGCCCCTAAAGTGGGAAAACGATACGCTAATTGATAACTTCTCTTTCCTTGTGTATGTTGAAAATAGGTTAGTTCAACAGCCTGTGCTGGAGATTTTGGTAAATGCGCCATAGATTCATGATGAATAGAAAGGTATCCAACCTTGTAACGTAAATCAAAACCCGACGATGCTTGTTGTCCAACGGAATCGAAAACAAGTGAAAAGAAAATGACCAACGATATGAATAGCGTAAAATCTTTTTTGCACATCCAAACAAAGTTAATGAAAGTGAAATGAGATTAGCGTTATTTTTGTAATTAATGATGGATGAAAGATTGATTGCATTTCAACGGTTGTTAAACGTAATGGATGACTTAAGAGCGAAATGTCCTTGGGATATGAAGCAAACTTTTGAAACATTAAGAAATTTAACAATTGAAGAGACCTATGAACTGGCCGATGCCATTAGTGATGCAGACACAGCTGCCATAAAAGGTGAAATTGGCGATCTATTCCTTCATCTTGTATTTTATTCGAAATTAGGTGAAGAACAAGGTGCGTTTGATGTTACTTCGGTCTTGAATGCAATTTGTGACAAATTGATTCACCGCCATCCTCACATTTACGGAAATGTAGAAGTTACAGGTGAAGATGAAGTAAAAGCAAATTGGGAAAAGTTGAAGTTGAAGGAAGGGAAAAATTCGGTATTAGAAGGTGTCCCAAAAAGTTTACCTGCATTGGTGAAAGCAACGCGAATTCAAGAAAAAGTGAAGGGAATTGGATTTGAATGGGCGCATAAGGAAGACGTGTGGAAGAAAGTGGAAGAAGAAATTCGTGAATTTAAAGATGAAGTTGAACAAACACAGCCAAATCAAGAAAAAATGGAAGAGGAATTTGGAGATGTTCTTTTTTCATTGGTCAACTATGCTCGATTCATTTCGATATCCCCAGAAAGTGCTTTGGCGCGAAGTAATATGAAATTCATCAAACGATTTCAATGCATGGAGGAATTAATTAGAGCAGATGGAAAAATAATTCATGAGTTACCCTTGCAAGAATTAGATACCTACTGGAACAACGCAAAACTAAAGGAGAAATGACAGAACTAGAACTTTTAATCGTTAAATCAATTGTAGCCATAATGATCTTGATGGTGGTGAAATTAGCAGCCAATCGAGCAGTCAACAATATTTTATTGAAAATTGATTTCGATTCCAAAAGAAAACGGATTACTCATCGAATTATTAACTTATTCATTATTTTGATTTTAGCTACTATGTTGGCCGCAATATGGAATATTGATAAAACCGATTTAATTGTTTTTCTCACTTCTGTAGTTACTGTTTTAGGAATTGCCTTTTTTGCACAATGGTCAATTTTAAGCAATATCACAGCAAGTTTAATTTTATTTTTTAACCATCCATTGAAAATTGGACACTACATCAGGGTTATGGATAAAGAATTTGATGTGGAAGGTGAATTACAAGACGTTTCCTTTTTTTTTATTTATATTAAGACGGAAGAAGAAGCCTTGATCACAATCCCAACTTCGGCAGTATTAAATAAAACAATCCTAACGAATGCTACGGCGTCTAAAAAATTTAAGCGACAGGATAACAAATAAAGTATTTTTCAACGGGTTGTGCTAAAGCTGAAATATTGAGGTTATCTGAAGCTTTTGTTAAATCAATTATTTCTCCGCTTTTCATTAAAATGTTAATATTATGTTTGTGCTGATTGTATGCCTTGTTGGTTAAAATATCAGTGTAGACAAAATAATTAACCTCATCGTCCTTCAATCCAAATGCTGAACGCACCATTTCTCTTTCCAAATTTAAGCGGTCTTCGCTAAATGGTTCTCGCGAAATTTCAATTTTAAATAGTTTTCGGTTCACAATGGCTGATGACAACGTAGAAAGTATTTTATCTTCATGATATTGCCATACCTTTATAGCACCTAGAATGTCAAAATCATCCAAATTGGCAAAATGAATTAATACATCTGGGTTATCTAGAAAATCAGATTCTTTAATCTCTTTGGATAGAAAAAAATTAAGTGATGGACTTGAAAAAAGTATTTCTCCTTTCAATGCAAGTTCCTTTGCTCTTCTCAATGCGTGGATGAGCATATATTCTCCTGCAACAACGGTTTTATGCAAGTAGACTTGCCAATACATTAATCTTCTCGCTACAATGAATTTCTCAATTGAATAAATACCTTTTTCTTCTAATACAAGGTTGCCATTGTGCACACTAAGCATTTCTATCAACCTGTCGCTGCCGATAATTCCTTCACTCACACCAGAATAAAAACTATCTCTATTCAAATAATCCAATCGATCCATGTCTAATTGACTTGAGACTAATTGATGTAAAAACGGTTTGCCATAAGTGTTTTGGAAAATCAATAGTGCACGCTTCATATCATCGCCAAACTCCTCTGAAAGTTTTTGAATAAAAAAGCTACTAATTTTTTCGTGACTGACACCATTCACAATGTCGTATTCCAAGGCATGACTGAATGGACCATGGCCAATATCGTGTAATAAAATCGCCAATAATACCGCTCGTTCCTCCTCTTTTGTAATCTCATGCCCTTTTCTTCGAATTCCTTGAATCGCTTGTGACATCAGGTGCATAGCACCTAATACATGGTTAAAACGTGTATGAATGGCACCTGGGTAGACCAAATGACTTAATCCTAACTGCATAATTCTTCTGAGTCTTTGCATAAAAGGATGTTCTATTACATCGAAAATTAATTCATCGGGAATCGTAATAAAACCATATACTGGATCGTTTATTATTTTCTTTTTGTTGTTACGAAGTAAATTTGGACGCAATTGAGTAACTTTAAAATTCATATCAAAACTATTAAAAATAAAGGAAATGCAGGTAAAAATTCTTTGGGCCGACGATGAAATAGAATTATTGAAACCGCATTTACTCTTTTTAGAGCAAAAGGGATATCAGGTAGATCCAGTTACCAACGGTCGAGATGCCTTGGATAAAATAAAAGAAACTTCCTATGACATCGTATTTCTCGATGAAAATATGCCAGGATTGTCAGGTCTAGAAACGCTATCAAGATTAAAAGAGCAGCACCCGCTTGTTCCAGTTGTCATGATTACCAAAAGTGAAGAGGAACACATAATGGAAGAGGCAATAGGGAGTAAAATAGCAGATTACTTAATTAAACCCGTAAACCCGAATCAAATTCTTTTGAGTGTAAAACGATTATTGGATCAAGGTAAATTGATTAAAGAAAAGACGAGTTCAAATTATCAGCAAGAATTTCGTCAATTAGGTCAATTACTTAACGATAGATTGGATGCATTAGAATGGGCAGACTTATACAAAAAACTAGTTTTTTGGGAACTTGAACTTGAGAAGAGTAAAGAATCGGGAATGAAAGAAATCTTGGAAATGCAAAAGAAAGAAGCAAACCATGTTTTCGCTGATTTTATTGAAGATAATTATTTAGACTGGATGTCTGGAAACAATTCGCCGGTTATGATTCATCAAGTTATAAAGGACAAAATAGCACCGCAAATTGGAAAAGAAAAACTTACCGTGTTAATCATAGATAATTTGCGATTCGACCAATGGAAAGTGATTGAACCACTTGTTTCTGAATATTATTCAAAAAATTCTGAAGAAATCGTTTATTCCATTTTACCGACAGCAACTCATTACGCTCGGAACGCTTTCTTTTCAGGTCTTATGCCCATTGAAATGGAAAAGCGTTTTCCAAATCTTTGGAAAAATGAGGAGGATGAAGGCGGAAAAAACCTTCACGAAAAAGAATTCCTTGAGGCCAACCTTAAAAGATTAGGAAAGAATTGTAAGTGGACATACACGAAAATAACCAATTTCGAGGCTGGAAAAAAGTTTGCCGAAAGCTTTCATCAAATCAAAGATCAAGATGTAAATTTCATTGTATACAATTTTGTAGACATGTTGTCGCATGCAAGAACTGAAATGGAAGTAATTCGAGAACTTGCTGAAAATGAGGCAGCTTATCGATCAATAACTGTTTCATGGTTAGAGCATTCGCCACTTTATGATGTAATTAAGAAAGCTGCTGAGGCAAAGCATAAACTCATTATTACAACAGACCACGGCACGATTAAGGTGAACAATCCAGTAAAGATTGTTGGAGACCGTAATCTTAACTCCAATCTACGTTACAAAACCGCTAGAGGATTAAGCTATAATAGTAAAGAAGTTTACACGGTGAAACAACCCAAAGATGCAAATCTCCCAACCCTAAAACTATCTGCTGAATTTGTTTTTTGCCGAGAACAAGATTTTTTTGTTTACCCAAATAATTTCAATCATTTTGTAAATCTATACAACAACACCTTCCAACATGGTGGAATCTCAATGGAAGAGTTGCTGATTCCCTATGTAGAATTGCAACCAAAATAAGAGAAATTTGTTATTCCATCGAATAAGGTCTCCTTTTTCGTAACTTTGTACATCATGAGTGAATCCTCAATTAAAAATTTTAACGTTCGTGAAATTCGAGAACAATTTCCTGCCTTACGTCAACAAGTATATGGCAAGAACTTAATCTATTTCGATAACGGTGCTACTTCACAGAAACCTCAACTTGTACTTGATGCAATAAATAAATTTTACTCTAAAGAAAATGCCAATATTCATCGCGGTGTTCACTTTATGAGCCAAAAAGCAACTACGGAATATGAAGAATCTAGAAAACGAATTCAGCGATATATCAATGCGAGGAAAAGCGAGGAAATAATTTTTACAAAGGGAACAACAGACGGAATCAATCTTGTGGCCTCTTCATTTGGCGAACTCTTAAAGGCCGGCGATGAAATTATTATTTCTGCCATGGAGCATCACTCTAATATAGTGCCTTGGCAAATGCTGTGTATGCGAAAAGGGTTGAGTCTAAGGGTTGCACCTATTAACGAAAAAGGAGAATTATTGTTGGAGACGTTCAAGCAAATGTTATCCAAAAAGACAAAACTCGTTGCAATAACTCAAATTTCAAATACTCTTGGAACTGTCAATCCGATAAAGGAAATTGTTTCGGCCGCTCATGCTGTTGGGGCTAAAGTTTTAGTGGATGGTGCGCAAAGTATTCAACACATGAAAATTGACGTAAAGGAAATGAATTGTGACTTCTATGTATTTTCAAGTCATAAAGTTTTTGGACCAACGGGAATTGGTGTTTTATACGGTAAAGAAGAATTATTGGACGCCATGCCACCATACCAAGGTGGAGGTGATATGATTTCTAGAGTGACGTTTGAACGTACTACGTATAATGAACTTCCTTTTAAATTTGAAGCAGGAACACCTCATGTTGCCGGAGGTATTTGTTTAGGGAAAGCTTTTGAATTTTTAGATTCCATTGACCTGAAAGCGGCAGAGGAACATGAACGTTCGTTAGCAAAGTATGCAGAAGATATTTTGGACACATTCGAAGGATTGAATATAATCGGAGAGGCAAAAAATAAGACAAGTGTAGTTTCTTTTTCCGTAAAAGGAATACATCCCTTCGATATAGGAACTCTTCTCGATAAACAAGGTATTGCCGTTAGAACTGGACATCACTGTACCCAACCTCTCATGGATTTTTTCAAAATTCCAGGTACTGTTAGAGCCTCATTCGCATTCTATAACACAAAACAAGAAATAGATACATTTGTTGAAGCGCTAGAAAAAAGCCTAAATATGTTGAAATAATGAGTGAGATAAAACGAAGAGAGGAAGAACTAGTTACTGAATTTGAGCTATTTGAGAGTTGGATAGATAAATATGAATACATCATTGAATTAGGAAAAGAATTGCCATTGCTCGCAGAAAACGAAAAATCTGATGACTTATTAATTGAGGGTTGCCAGTCTCGCGTTTGGCTCAAAACAAGTGGAAATGCTGCGATAATAAAATTTCAAGCAGATGCTGACGCAATAATTACCAAAGGAATAATAGCACTTTTAATCCGTTTGGTCGATAATATTGATCCAAAGGAATTAGTTCAATATAACTTTGGAGCCGTTCAAGCCATCGGCTTGCAAGAGCATCTGTCCCCTACACGATCAAATGGATTAAATGGCATGATTAAACGATTAAAAAACGAAGCTCTGAAATATTGTTAATCATGAGTATGGAACTTGAAAATAAAATCGTGAATATGTTAAAAACGATTTACGATCCAGAAATTCCTGTTGATGTCTATGAACTGGGATTAATTTACGAAGTACGTATTAATCAGGCCAATGAAGTTGATATTGACATGACGCTTACATCACCTAATTGCCCTGTAGCTGAATCTTTACCTAAAGAGGTAGAGGATAAAGTAAAATCAGTAGAAGAGGTTACTGATGCAAGGGTGCACATCGTATTTGACCCGCCTTGGGATAAAGACATGATGAGCGAAGAGGCAAAGCTAGAATTAGGTTTTCTCTGATTAATTACGTTTGATCATTATTTCAATCCTTCTGTTCGATTCAATTTTATTTAAATGAAATAGAGGCATAGATTAAACCAAGATATTAATGTTCAAGCAAAGAAATAAAAATTTCGATATAATGTTTTAAATTGTTTGATTTCGAAAAGAACAAAAAATTAGAATTTTCTCATGAAAAAGGTTTTTAACCTATATTTTGAATAGTCATAATAATTAAACACAAGTTGATTCTTGGAGAGCAGCTCAAGCTTAAGTGAATAGTTTTTATTTGATAAAGCAATTAAATCGTTTGATTTTGACCATTTACTATTGATAATTAACGTATCCGAAACTTCAAAATTAAAGGCGAGAGGAGTAAATTGAAAACAAACAAAAGCATTTAATGAGTCTTGAGAAAAAGTTACTGCATTTGAATTTGATTCGAAAAGTGTATCATAATATACAAAACCTGCTCCATCTTTGATTTCAACCCGTTCAACCACCCAAGTTCCCATTAGTTTTTTCTCGCTTTGCTTTGAGCATGAGAAAAGCAAGAAAATACTAATAATAAGAATGCTAACTTTCATAGAAAAAGGGTATTAATGACATGGCAAGTACTCCAATTTCAAGAGAGTTGGGATCGATATCAAAATTTGGATGGTGAACTGCATGAATAATACCTCGTTTTTTGTTACCAACTCCCAATCTGTAAAAGCAACTCGGAACTTTCTCTGCGTAAAAAGCAAAATCTTCTGCTGTCATTCTAAGGTCTAAATTCTTCACATTAATATCACCGAAAACACCACTAAATAAACGATGTAATTGCTCTGTCAAACCTTTATCGTTTTTCAAATACGGATATCCTTTCGATCTTTTTAAATTCACTTTACCGGAGTATTTATGCGCTATTTCATTTGAAATTTTTTCCATTTCTTGAAATGCCTGTTCACGCCACTCTTCATTCATTGTTCGAAACGTACCCTTTATTGATGCATTTTCTGGAACAACATTGGTACTTCCTAAAGCTTCAAATCTACCAAAATTAATCACCGTAGGAATTTCCTTTGGAGTATGGTTTGAAATATATGTTGTCAAGGCTAGCACTAATTCAGCCCCCATGAGTAACGGATTGATACAACGATCGGGCAAGGCTCCATGTCCACCTTTTCCAATTATTTCAAGATGAATTTCGTCACTTGAAGCCATATATAGACCAGACTTTAAACCAATTAATCCAGCTTCAAATTCTGGATAGACATGCAGGGCAAACATTGCATCAACCTTTGGATTTCCGAGGACGCCTTCTTTAATCATAAGACTTGCTCCACCGGGATTCATTTCTTCCCCAGGCTGAAAAATTAGTTTTACATTCTTTGTTAATTTTTGACGGTTTTTTTGAAGAATCGAAGCCGTTCCCAAAAGTATTGCGGTATGCACATCGTGGCCACAAGCATGCATCCATCCATCAATTTGAGACTTATATGATACTTCGTTTTGTTCTTGAATAGGCAAAGCATCTAAATCTGCGCGTAAACCAATTGTTCCAGTGTCATTAGGTGCCTTTATTAACCCAACTACACCTGTTCCACAATATCCTTTTTGATGTTCAATGCCAAATTCGGAAAGTTTTTGGGCAACAAAATCCATTGTGTTGTTTTCATGGAATGACGGCTCAGGATTTTGGTGTAAATATTCCCTCCATTCTCGAACCGAAACAGCAATATCTCTTGCTTCTGAACGCAATATTTCAATTAATTCAGGCGTCGCCATTTGAAATTTCTTGATAACCAGAACTAATCAGACGAAAAGAAACATAGGCAGTTAGTATTCCAAATATAAATTTAACCCACGAAGGCGACATTTTCAATGACAATTTAGAACCAATCCATGCTCCGATAAGAAAAGTTAACGCTATAACAAGGCCAAACTTCCAGTTGACATTTCCTGTTTTCCAGTATTGTAAAAGACCAAAAAAAACAACGGGCATTGATAAAACGAACAAACTTGTTCCTTGCGCTTCGTGTTGTGTTGTTCCCAAAAGGAAAACTAACGCAGGGACAATAATAATTCCACCCCCAACGCCAACAAATCCACTTAAAACTCCTGCCATGAGGCCAATCAACGATAAGTAAATAATGGTTTGTGGATTCATAAAGCAAAGATAATGAAAACGATTTTAACTGAAGGATCTATTCCACAAGTTGATTGCATCCACGAATATCAGCATGCTGAATTCTACCTTCTATTGTAAATCCTGATGGTAATTGAATACCAATATCTTGTGTCTGTATAAAACAGCAAGAATCTACATTTGCCAAATCAATAATATTCAAAACACCTCTTCTCCCAACAATAACAGAAAAAGGATCCGTAATTTCAGTTGTGATAATCTTCATCCAAGGAGGTGTTGAGAAAATCAAATCTTCACTTGAATAAGCTTGAGAAAATAACTCTGTCATACCGTACTCCGAGATGATTTTTTTACAAGAGGTCCCCATTTTTATTTGGTTAAACAATTCAGATTTTGACAATTCTTGTCTTCTACCTTTCATTCCTCCCGTTTCAATAATTGTTGCTGCCTCATAATTTTCGTTTCTTGCCGCTAAATCCAACAGAGAATAACTTACACCAAAAATTACAATATCCTTTTCCGTCGTTCTGGCTTGTTCGTATATTCTTCTCAATTCATCCAAGTCTTTCAGAAAAAAACCTGAAAGTTCATTATTTGTAAGGCGTATCAGTCGCTCAACCATACATACTAAACCTGAATTACCTTGTTCTAAATAATTTGGAAGCAAAGCTAGAATGACCTGATTTTTTGGGTCACCTACAAATCTCTTGTAAGCATGTAGGCAAGAAGTCAAATAATACTCAACATCAAATATCCAGTGTTTACTCCTCACTGAATCAACTGTTCCGCTGCTTAAAAAAAGGGGAGTATTCTCATTGATTTGCTCGGTAACCACATTGTGGTTTTTAAAAAAAGTAATAGGTAAAAAAGGAATTTCTTCAATTTTTGTGGGTATTGGTCTGCCTAAAGTTTCAAGGTATTTTTTATAAACGGCACATTTTTCAGATTGAAAATCAAATACATCAAAAGTTTTTTTTGAAAAATCTTCAGAACTTGAAAGCTTAAAAATATCGTATTTCATAAAAGAAAGGTAAAGGTAAAGGAATTTTATTCGCTTAAAACAAGAAAACAAATACCTAAATTTGAACTTATATTAGTTTTTAATGTTTTTCTTAATTGATGAAAAAAATTGGAGTATTACTCATGCAACTAGGGACTCCGGATAGTCCTAAAACAAGTGATGTTCGCAGATATTTAACTGAATTTCTTAACGACCCTAGAGTGATTGATATTCCTTGGTTGGCAAGAAAAATATTAGTTAATGGAGTAATTGTTCCCTTTCGGGCTCCAAAATCTGCAAAAATTTACAAGGAGTTATGGGAACATGGTAATGGTGTCTCTCCTTTGCTGAGTTATACAAAAAGCGTTCAAGAAAAAATTCAAGTTGCATTCGATTCGGACAATATAACTATTGAAATGGCCATGCGCTATCAAAATCCTTCAATGGAAAGAGTTCTTGAACGCATGCGATTAGCAAACTATGACAAAATAATTTTACTCCCCCTATTTCCACAATACGCCAGCGCATCCTCAGGTTCAGCGATCGAAAAAGCAATGGGCATTATAAAAAAATGGTGGGTGATTCCAGAAATAAGCATTATTAGTCAGTTTTGGGACAACCAGGGATATATAGATTCTATTGTTGACCGAGCTAGGTCATATGATTTGAAAGACTACGATCATATTTTATTTTCTTATCATGGTTTACCTGAAAGACAAGTTGACAAAGTATACGAGGGCACTGATTTGTGTGGTGATCAGCCATGTGAATCAGAAGTGAATGACAAAAACAAGTTTTGCTACAAAGCAACCTCATTCGCAACCACAAGATTGATTGCAACCAAACTAAATATACCTGAATCAGGCTACACAGTATGTTTTCAGTCGCGACTCGATAAAAAATGGTTAACACCTTTTTCAGATAAGGTGGTGGAAGAATGGGCAAAAAAAGGTGCGAAAAAACTTTTAGTATTTAGTCCTGCCTTTGTTGCCGATTGTTTAGAAACCATTATCGAGATTGGAACAGAATATCAGGAGATTTTCGAAGAACACGGTGGTGAAAAAGTACAATTGGTGCCTAGTTCGAATGATCATCCTTTGTTTATAGAAGGATTAGTGCAGCTTATTAAAGATAGAATGAATTAAAGACTTTGGTTTAGAACAACCACTTCACTACATTTGCAAATAATTAGTTAATAAAAGAATAATGAATCATACTACTGAAAAATTAAATTATAAGGTTAAAGACATTAGCCTTGCCGATTGGGGAAGAAAAGAAATTAAATTAGCCGAAGCTGAAATGCCTGGACTTATGGCATTGCGTGATGAATATGGAAAATCTAAACCATTAGCAGGAGCAAGAATTGCAGGATGTCTACACATGACCATTCAAACAGCGGTGTTGATTGAAACATTGGTAGATCTTGGAGCTGAAGTTACTTGGTCGTCTTGCAATATTTTTTCCACTCAAGATCATGCTGCCGCTGCGATTGCTGCCGCTGGAATTCCAGTTTTCGCATGGAAAGGAATGAACGAAGAGGAATTTGACTGGTGTATAGAACAAACTTTATTCGCTTTCGAAGGTGGTCAACCTTTAAATATGATCCTAGACGACGGTGGAGACTTAACCAATA
>CAZLHR010000011.1:0-22421 GCA_964559685.1 uncultured Lishizhenia sp. | reverse complement strand
TGGTATTCGATCGTTTTCCTGAGTTAACGAAAGACATTAAAGGGCTATCAGAAGAAACGACTACAGGTGTACACCGCCTTTATGAGCGTAAGAAAAATGGAACCTTAGTAATGCCGGCAATTAACGTTAATGATTCAGTTACTAAATCAAAATTCGACAACAAGTACGGATGTAAAGAATCTTTAGTAGACTCCATTCGAAGAGCTACCGATGTTATGATGGCAGGTAAAGTTGCTGTGGTTTGTGGCTACGGTGATGTGGGTAAAGGTTCGGCTGCCTCATTAAGAGGTGCAGGTGCTCGTGTGATTGTTACTGAAATCGATCCGATTTGTGCGTTACAAGCTGCTATGGATGGATTTGAAGTAAAAAGACTAGATTCAGTTGTTCACCTTGGTGATATTGTCGTTACAACTACTGGAAATAAAAACATTGTGGTTGGACGTCATTTTGAAAAAATGAAAGACAAAGCCATTGTTTGTAATATTGGCCACTTTGACAATGAAATTGATATGTCTTGGTTGAATACAAACTTCGGAAGCACAAAATATACTGTAAAACCTCAAGTTGATATTTACAACGTAAATGGGAATGAAATTATAATTTTAGCTGAAGGAAGACTGGTAAATTTAGGTTGTGCAACTGGACACCCTTCTTTTGTAATGTCAAATTCTTTCACGAATCAAACATTAGCACAACTAGAATTATGGCAAAACTCATCAAATTATGAGAATGATGTATATATGTTACCGAAGCATTTAGATGAAAAGGTAGCCCGATTACACCTTGCTAAAATTGGAGTTGAACTTGAAACGTTAACGCATGATCAAGCCGACTATATCGGAGTAAAAGTGGAAGGACCATTCAAAGCGGAACATTACAGGTATTAATAATCCAAAATGAAATACAAAAAAAAGCGGGAAAACCCGCTTTTTTTATTTTGGTATAACTTAGTTATGCATTTGCATTCATTATATCTAAAACATCCATTACACTTTTAACGGCTTCCGCTGATTCAGCAAGTAAAGCTTTTTCTTCTTGGTTTAGTTGTAATTCGATTATTTTCTCTATACCATTCTTACCAAGAACCACAGGAACACCTAGGTAAATATCTTTTAATCCATATTCACCTTGTAGCCACGCACATACTGGAAATATTCTTTTTTGATCTCTAATTACCGCTTCTACCATTTGAGCAGCTGCCGCTCCTGGAGCATACCACGCTGAGGTTCCAAGTAATTTTACAATTTCTCCACCTCCGAACTTAGTCCTTTCAATTATTTCGTTCAATTTTGATTCCTCAATAAGTTCGGTTACAGGAATTCCTGCAATAGTTGTGTATCGCGGAAGTGGAACCATCGTGTCTCCATGTCCTCCCATTAATACAGCTTGTATGTCTTTAGGTGACACATTCAATTCTTCTGCAAGAAATGCTCGATATCTAGCCGTATCTAACACACCTGCCATTCCGAAAACCTTCGAAGAATCTACTTTTGCCGTCAAAAAGGCACAATACGTCATAACATCCAACGGGTTTGACACAATAATGATTATCGCATTAGGCGAGTATTTTACTACGTTTTCAGTGACGGTCTTAACGATACCCGCATTGGTTGCGATAAGGTCATCACGAGACATTCCCGGCTTTCTTGGTAGACCTGAGGTTATAACCACTACATCAGAATCTTTAGTTTTCTCGTAATCATTGGTAGAACCAATAGTTCGAGAATCATAAAGGTTAATTGGTGATGTTTGCCAAATATCAAGCGCTTTACCTTCAGCAAACCCTTCTTTGATGTCCAACAAGACAATTTCATTCGCTATTTCACGAGTAGCTAATACATCAGCGCATGTTGCCCCCACATTTCCTGCTCCAACTACGGTTACTTTCATACGATTCTAAATTTTTATATTAATAATTACGTATTGAAGCGCGAATTTAGTGAATTTCATACAAATTCACTTTATTTGCTTCTATTTTAAATTGATTTTATAAAAGGAGGCAACACTTTAGTAAAAGTGTCGTCTATGATTTGTTGAAACTTGGAGAACAAAGATCTTTTGAAAGAACTTGTTGAG
Source organism: uncultured Lishizhenia sp. (assembly GCA_964559685.1). Lineage (GTDB taxonomy): Bacteria > Bacteroidota > Bacteroidia > Flavobacteriales_D > Crocinitomicaceae > UBA952. Next base: position 20,345 of record CAZLHR010000011.1, on the reverse strand, counting down.
GGCTGTCTCAGAAATGACCGAAGGTCACAAGAGCAGTTGTTTAAACAATTTTACGGAAAAATGATGGTGGTTTGTCTTCGTTACATAAGCGATAAAGACACAGCACAAGAAGTTCTACAAGAAGGATTCATTAAGGTCTTTGAAAAATTAGGTGTTTTTGATTTTAAAGGTTCATTCGAAGGTTGGATTCGTAGAATTGTTGCAAATACTGCAATTGATTACATAAGAAAGGCGAAACGTAGTCCATTTTTAAGCGATCAAGACAATGACTTTAAACAAGAAGGAGTCGATGAAGTTGTGGAAAACGAAAAAATAGAACTACTCGAACTTAAAGGTGAAGTAGCGCTCGAAGCAATAAGTAAATTATCCCCGGCGTATCGAACAGTATTTAATCTTTATGTGATGGAAAATTATTCACACAAGGAAATCGCTGAGTTGCTGGGAATCAATGAAGGAACATCTAAATCAAATTTTGCAAAGGCTAAAATGAATTTACAACGCATATTAAATGAGAAATTTAAACACATCGACTTATGATGGAGGAAAATAAAAATTTTGAAGATCTATTTAGAGAGTCGCTCGAATCTTATGAGCTACCCTATGATGCGTCAGCATGGACTTCATTAGAAAAGAATTTGCCTTCTAAGCGCAAATTTAATTTTTTAAAATGGGCATTCGGTGGTGCTGCTGTTTTACTGTTGATCGGACTTGCTTCTTTGATACGCTACAATAATACGGCAGATGATTCAAAAACGAACTTACCACTTACAGAAAATAATTCTTCAGAATCTAAAAACGAAACAAAAACAGAAAACAAGACGAAATTAACTGAGAAGACATCTTCTGAAAAAACAGTCTTAAATTCACCAGAGGAATACATAAAATCAAAAAAAATAGAGGGGAATAATAATCAACTTAATACCTCCAATATTACCATTACACCAATGGACTATTCGCCTTTCAATGTAAAAAACATCAATGAGAATATAACTTTTGAAAATAAATCAGTGACTTCGAAAGAAGAAGAGACTTATAAAATTCAACTTCCATCTTTTCCCTCAAAATGTCAAGGTGACAAATTCGAAATCATGAATAAAGTTGGCCATACTTTGGTGCTTGTTTTACCATCTGGAAAAAAAATAACTGCAAACGAAGGTGAAACATTGTCTCATACACTTCATGAAAATGGAAATTACACGGTTTATTATGCTAACAAATCACAATCAACTCATATTTTGGAAGAGAAAACTTTTGTTGTAAACAAATCTCCATTACTTGAGCTTCAACTAGCGGATGCCCTAGATTACGAAACGGGACTGCCAGTTCTACATTGCGAATGTTCAACTAACGAGTCCAATGTAAATTGGTATTTAAATGGTAAAACATGTGCTTCAACTTCTGATTTGAAAAATGATTTAGTGATGTTTGATAAAGGCCCAAACATCATTGATTTAAGCGTTAAAAATGAATTAGGTTGTGAAGCCAAGACATCGCGAGTTTTTCAAGTTCAAGAAGAATATAATCTTTTAGCTGTTAACTCGTTTAGTCCAAGTTCACATGATGTTAGAAGAATTAACTTCATGCCATACGCATTGACCAAAAGAAATACGCCCTTTGTTTTAACAATACTGGACGCCGACAACCTAGGAATAGTTTTCACCTCAAATGATGCTTCTCATCCATGGGATGGAATTGATCGGCGCACAGGGAATTTAATTCCACTTGACAAAGCCTACATTTGGAGGGTAACTTTATCTTCGCCAAATAAAGGTGAGAAATCAATTTACAAAGGTACTATCGTACGTTTCTGACGATTAAGAATTGTTAATTCACGTTTAATTTAGAGTATTATCGCTATTTTTGTTAGCGATGGCAATGAAGTTATTTAATACTCCTTCACGTTACAAGCGATTTAGCTTTTACACTCGATTTTATGATGAACGTAAAGAGCGTTTGGAATTAAAGAAAAAGCAATACGAAGATTTAGAAAATGCCACTGAAGAAGAGAGAAAAGCTATCTTCAGAGAACAGATGAGGGATTCTTGGGCTATGGGAAAAGAAAGGGAAGGAGCAAATTTTCAATCTAACATGCGAATTCTTGTACTCATTGCCGTAATTCTAATTTTAGGTTATTTTGTTTTCAATGGTCTGGAACAAATTGAAACGGTTGTTTTTCGTTTAATGGAGTAGTAATGGGAATCATTCAACAACTTCCGGATCATATTGCGAATCAAATTGCCGCAGGAGAGGTTATTCAAAGACCTGCTTCCGTAGTAAAAGAATTGGTAGAAAATGCCATTGATGCAGAAGCAAGTGAAGTTAAGATTATAATTAAAGATGCAGGACGTACACTTATTCAAGTAATTGACAACGGTAAAGGAATGACTGAAGAGGATGCCGAAAACTGTTTTTTACGTCATGCAACCAGTAAAATTAAAATTGCCTCTGATCTTTATTCTTTACAAACAAAAGGTTTTCGCGGAGAAGCGCTCGCTTCTATTGCAGCGATTTCACATGTGCAACTTACAACAAAGCATACCGAGAATGAAGCTATTGGTATTCAATTAAACCTTGAAGGAGGTCACATTACCGATAAAAAAGAAGTAGTTTGCGCTAACGGCTCATCGTTTGACGTAAAAAACTTATTCTACAATGTTCCTGCGCGACGAAATTTCTTAAAATCTGACAGTATTGAATTTGGACATATTCGCGATGAATTTGAGCGTATTGCATTAGCCCATCCTGAAATTCGCTTTCTTCTAATGCACAATGGAAATGAAATTCATAACCTTTCGTCTGCAAATTCACGCAAACGTATTGTTGATTTATTTGGAAGAAATACAAACGAACAACTTGTCCCAATTGAGGAATTGACAAATATCGTTAAAGTTTCAGGATTTATTGGCAAACCCGATAAAGCTAAAAAAAGTAGAGGTGAGCAGTTTCTTTTTGTCAATAATCGCTTTTTCAAAGATGGGTATTTTCATCACGCTATTTCAAAAGCATACGAGGGATTAATTCCAGAAAAATATTACCCAAGCTACTTTATTTTTTTTGAAATTGACCCATCCAAAATTGATGTTAACGTTCATCCAACTAAAACAGAAATCAAATTTGAAGAAGATCGATTCATATACTCAATTTTAACAAGTAGCGTGCGACAAGCTTTAGGCAAGTATAATGTTTTTCCGACCCTAGACTTTGAAAGGGATACAGCATTTGATTTACCAAGTGACTATCGAAAAAATGAACCTGTAGAACCGCAAATAAAAGTTAATCCGCTCTATAATCCTTTTGAAAATCAACAAGGTAAATCAAGTGGATCTGGCGGGAATGGATTCAGTAAAGGATTGAACATGCAGGGATTTGGACAGGATCAATCGGCAATTACGAACTGGGAAGAATTTTACAAAATTCAAGAATTGACCGGTGATGAACAACTTACACTTCCAGAGATTGAAGAAAGCAATTTATCCAAAAATACAACACAGCTCTTGTTTCATGGAAAGTATATTGTAAGTCCTTGTAAATCTGGACTTATGGTAATACATTTTAGGAGAGCATACGAAAGGATTTTGTATACAGATATTGCTTCAAAATTCATACATTCTCCAATTTCAAGTCAACCCTTACTTTTTTCTATTAACATCTCATTACATCGAAAAGACCTAGACTTTTGGAATGCAAATGTTTCACTTTTCAAGCAATTAGGCTTCTCAGGAACAATTGATAATTTAGAACTTAATATAGAAGGGATTCCTTCTTTTTTGTCTGCTGAAACAACCACTGCGCTCATAGAAGATTTACTAAAAACGGCAGATCAACAAGACATTGAAAAAATTGATGTAGCTACAAAGTTCATTGAGAAAATTGCAAAAATGGCGAGTCGTTCAAAAAAAATTGATTCTCAAGAAGCTGCTCATCATCTAATTGAACAACTTTTTCAATGCGAAGAGCATCAACATACGTCTGATGGAAAACGCATAATTTCAACGCTACCCTTTTCTGAAATTGAACTTAAATTTTAATTATGTTTCAAAACATTCCTCAAGTAACAAAGAATATTCTAATCCTGAACGTAGTTTTCTTTGTTGCAACATTAATTTTAGAGGCTCAAGGAATTAACTTGACTTCTCAATTTGGAGCTCATTACGTTAATTCACCTCTATTCCAACCTTTTCAGATTGTGACTCACTTTTTTATGCATGGTGGACTTTTGCATATTTTCTTTAATATGTGGCTTTTTATTATGCTCGGAGGTTACTTAGAGAGAATTTGGGGTCCAAAAAGATTTTTTATTTTTTATATTTCTTGTGCACTGGGGGCATTTGCACTTTACAACGCAATTGGTGTTTATGAGATTGAATTATTAAAGGAGAAATTAATTGCACTTGGTTATAACATGGAAGAGGTTAATGCCACCATTGCCAAAGGAAATTACTTAAGTTTAGATTACTCAACAGTTCCGGAATATCGAAACTACGTTATCAAATCCTTTACTCCTATGGTAGGTGCTTCAGGTGCTGTTTTTGGAGTTATGGCAGCTTTCGCTATTCTGTTTCCAAACACAGAATTCATGTTGTATTTCGCTATACCAGTGAAAGCTAAATATCTAGTAGGAATTTATTTTTTATTAGAAGTGTTTTTGGCTTATCAGAATGATGCAGGCGATAATACGGCACACTTAGCTCATGTTGGTGGATCAATTGTTGGTGGAATAATCGTATTATTTTGGAGAAAATCTGACAGATCTAATTTTTGGTAATGAATACTAATCAAAGAAGTCTTGTTGATGAACTAAAATACCAATTGAAATTTGGATTAATGACACATAGACTGTTGTTAATTAATCTTTTCGTATTTATATGTATTCATCTCATTAATGCGCTTATTAGATTATCCTTAATTAAGGAGCCTTTAGTCTTAAATTTTAATAGGAACTTTTTTTGTCTCGAAACCCATATTTCACATTTTATTCTTAAACCTTGGGGACTTTTTACCAGTATTTTTTCACATTTTGAACTTCTTCATTTCCTTCAAAACATGTTAGTCCTCTATTTTATGGGGAAGATTTTTGAAGGACTTTTCGACAAGCAAAAATTGTGGCTAACTTATATTTATGGTGGAATTTTTGGAGGACTTTTTGAAGTAATGGCTCACTTGCTATTTCCTGCATTGCAAGAAAATTCAACGGTAATTATTGGTGCATCTGGGTCCATTATGGCAATCCTGTCAGCTTTGGCTTTCTACAGTCCGAACATGAAATTGATGTTGTTTGGAATAGTTCCTGTTCCGATGTTTGCAATTGCCTTATTGTTTTGGCTATTAGACATCGTTGGATTATCAACAGGAGATGATCATATTGCACATTTTTCTCATTTAGGAGGGGCAATATTTGGTTTTTGGTCTGTTCAAAACGTAAATTCGCCAAAGAATATTCTGATCATGATACAAGGTTGGTGGAAAACATTTTTAGCGTTTTTAAAGTCTAAACCGAAAAATAGTGGGCGTAAGACATCTAAGAAAACAGATGAAGATTATGCATTTGAAAAAAGAAAAAAACAAGAAAAGACCGATAAGATTTTAGATAAAATATCAAAATCTGGTTACGATTCACTTACAAAAGAGGAGAAAGATTTCTTATTTAACCAAAGTAAGAATGGCTGATTGGAAAGACAGAATTTGGAAATTTTCCTCGATTTTCAAAGTACTATCGATTATCAGCTTTGTATCTTTATTACTCTGCTATATAAGCCCTTATTTTCATCCTGAAACGCTTCCATTTCTGCCTTTTATAGGCCTTTCATACCCAGTGATCATCCTCGTAAATTTTGGTTGGTTATTGTTTTGGGCAATACTTCGCTCTAAATGGACCTTTTATACCTTGTTTATCATTCTACTCGGTGGAAATCTACACTTTCGTTCTTTTTCGTTAACTCTTTCAGAAGATGAACCAGGTAAAAACAAACTTAAAATAACTTCATACAACGTTCGTCTTTTCGATATTTATAATCCTAATTTTGAAGCAGCATTAATACGTAGAAATGAAATTTTTCAATTTTTGAGAACTAATAATCCAGACATTCTTTGCATTCAAGAATTTTACAGACAAGAAAAACCCACCAAATTCGAAACTATTGACTCGCTATTTTCAATAATGGGAAATTCGAAATTCTATCATGAAAGAAGCGCATTTAATAAACATGCTAATCAAAATTTTGGAATTGCACTTTTTTCAAAATATGAGATTATCGCAAAAGGCGATGTAAAATTCCAAACTCAGGGAAAAGATGATTTTAATTATTGTATTTATGCGGACATTGTAAAAGAAAAAGATACGTTTCGCGTCTATAATGTTCACTTGCAATCAATTCGATTGAGCAATGAATACGATGGTGATGGTAAGATTGCCTCAAATTTAGATGAAAAAAGAACCATGATCGGAGTTTATAGAAAATTAAAAATCGCCTTTTTAGATCGTGCGGATCAAGCCCGAACCGTAATGGAACACGCCAACACATCTCCCTACTCGACTATTATATGTGGGGATTTCAACGATACTCCAATGTCTTATACATACAATATATTCAATAGAAAACTAACCGATGCTTTTCGGAATACTTCGACAGGTATTGGCGCTACGTATATCGGAAAAATACCGGCAGGAAGAATAGATTTTATTTTTCACTCTAAAAATTTAAAATCAAATGACTTTCAAATTCAAGAAGAGGAACTGAGTGACCATAGAGCTATAAGTTGTGTTATTTCGAAATAAATGTTAGTTGAAATAAATCCATATCACATTGATTCAAGGTTAATAGATGAGGCGGTCGATCGATTAAAAAAAGGCGAAATCATAATTTTCCCAACGGATTCGCTTTATGCACTGGGATGTGATCTAACCAATAAAAAGGCAATTCAAGAATTAGCGAAATTACGCGGCGTAAAATCCAATAAGGTGAATTTCTCTTTACTTTGTTCATCCTTAGCAATGGCAGCCAATTATACCAAACAACTAGAACGACCTGTTTTTAAATTAATGAAGCAACATTTACCTGGTCCATTTACTTTTATATTAAATGCCAATAACGATATTCCGAGATTGTTTGATAGCAACAAAAAAGAGGTTGGTATTCGAATCCCTGATAATCCAATAATTTTATCCATGGTTGAAAAATTAGGGAATCCTATTGTTGCCTCCTCTTTACACAATGAAGAGGACGATATTCAACCTTATTTTTTTGAACCTGAAGCCATTTTTGAACATTTTGAGCACACCGTTGACTTTATTATTGATGGTGGTCTTGGACATTTAGAAGGTTCTACTGTGGTGGATTGCAGAAATGGAATCGAAATTATCCGCCAAGGAATTGGAAACTTAACTTTTTGAAAATGATACTCATACTAAATTGTGGAAGTTCTAAAACACCATTTATAGAAGAAATCATAGATGAATATATTGACTATCAGATCGTTGGCATTCTAGATGTGCTGGATATTGATTTTTCCACCTTCAAAGGGGTTGTAATTTCTGGCGCTCCCCTTTTGATTACTGAAATTAACATGGAAATCTACTTAAATAGTATGGATAAGGTTGTACAATCGAAACTTCCCATTCTTGGTATTTGTTTTGGTCATCAACTACTAGGTTTACACTTCGGAGCATTTGGAGCCAAAATGAAAGAAGATCGCGAATTCCGAGAAATAGAAGTTATCGAAGCTTCTCCATTATTTTCTAAATTACCAGAAATTATTTATATGCAAGAAGACCATTGTGAATCTATTTCAGTACCTCCAAATTTTATACATTTAGCAACATCAGATACGTGTGTTAATGAAGCAATGATGCACAAAAGTCTTCCTTACTTCGGCGTTCAATTTCATCCTGAGGTTTCAGGAAATCAAGGAGCAATTATTCTAGAGAATTTCTTAAGTCTTTGCCTTACTAATTAAAGATAATCTTTAATCGTATTATTAGTCACAAATAACAAAGGGTCAACTTGCGCTGACCCTTTGTTTTAAAAATTACTTATTTACATTTTGATAAATTTGGTATTATCTACCTGCTTACCAGAAACGAATTTCACGATGTATGTACCAAGTGGTAAGTCTTCACAATACAATTGGATTGAATTGTCTCCAGCCTCAAGACCATTAACTGTTGTGTTTTTAACCATTCGACCAGTTATAGTATAAACTTGAACTGTTACATTTCCTGCTTTTGCTAATTGGAACTGCAACGTTGTATTGTCAGTCGTAGGATTAGGAAAAGCAAGTAATTTCGTTTTGAATTGAGAAATATTCAACGATGGTGTGCTTAGATAAGAAGAAGAACTCCAAATTCCTCGTCCAAAAGTTCCAATATAAATTTCTCCTGGTCTTCCATTTCCTTCAGCGAATGTTCTCCAAGATTGACGAACCTCATAAACTGGCGTTCCTTCGAATCCTGCAGATGCGTTAGTCCAAGTCGTTCCTCCGTTTTCTGAAACTATAACACCACTTGAAGTACCGAGAACTAAACGATCAGAATCTGTAACATCTATTATTCCGTCGTAACAAGCTACTCCAGAAACGCTTCCTAACGCCACGCTTGTAACACCGTTTGTACCTGCCGTAGAGGCATTACTTGTTCTTCTATTTGAACCATTGAAACTTGCCAACAACAATAAATCATCATCATCGTTAGGATTTACAGCAATTCCCTCGTAACCAGTGTTTGAAATTTTAGTGGCAGTTGTAAAAGTAGGAGAAGTTGCATTAACTCCGGTACCACTGTATGAGACTTTGTCATTGAAGTCAGGATCAGAAGTATAGACAGATCCCAATCCGTCGATTCTCCAAACACCATTACCTGCGGTAACATAAAGATGATTTAAATCGCGTGTAAATTCCATATCAAATTGAGATCCTCCACTTGACCCAATGCCTCTTGCAATACAAACCCAATTAACAGCTGCTACTGAGAATCGTAAAGCGTTTCTTGTACCCCATAATTCTCCACCATTCGCATTAACATAAACCAAAAACCAAGATTGATATGGATCCTGCACTCGCAAAGTATCCCAAGCCACATTGTAAATTACCGTATCCTCTCCCATATTCACAACCTCACCTGTAGCAGCATTTTGACCAAAATTGTTCCCATTTAGTGTCAATGATGGATTATAGTATAAGGTATCATCAAAATATAATGCAGTTGATGTTACATAGGTCATTGAATCTCCAGATGAAAAACTTGGTACACGAATCACAGAACCTGCTGGATAGTTCTTTGTAGGAACATAGGTAACTGAATCTTGAGAATTCAAATCATAGTGCTCAGCCAAAATAAACTCTGTATGAAAAGGATGGTAAGGACTTCCGTCCGTACCTGCAGGATCATATGTTCCCGGAAGAATTGGATTGAACGATGTCCATGTTTGACCTTTATCTCCAGATCTTGAAATTGAATTGTAATAAACTGATGAGAACATAACACGTGGATTGTAGAAAGAAATCTCACATTCGAAACCATCTCCACCACCTACTTCTCTAAACTCCTGGTAAGTTGAAAGAGAGTGGTCATTATATAGTGTTCCGTTATCCTGAGCACCACCCATTAATGCGCCATCTCTATCGAAAGCAATTCCATAAAATTGTGTCACGTTATAACCTCTATTTGCTGGAAAATATGTTTGTCCATAGTCTGTTGAAACACCAACTCCACCATCATTACCTGCGTAGAACCGGTCATTATCGTCCCATTTCATTTCGTGATTATCAGCGTGAATATATACAGGAGAACTTGGCGAAACAAACCATTGTGAAACTTGCTCGAAACCACCAGAAGGAGGATTATTTACAGCTTGTTTCCATTTCCAGATATCGATACCTCCAATTAATATTTCTTCGGGATTATTTGGTAAAACAGATACAATTGAGTTATAAGTACCTTGATCCCTGTAGATGTTTAATGGACCATCGACTCCCGAAGCTCCTACGAATTGATACCAAGTTTGACCATTATCATGTGAAACATTCATACCAAGTAAATTACTATTCGTTCTCACCGCATACAATGAATATTTACCGTCATCATTTAATTTCGGCGAAATAGCATATTCAATTCTTGCTGCACCTGTTGGAACTAAATTACTGGTTGAAGCACCTGATTTGTCTGAAAAAGTTGAACCTCCATCAATAGAGACATAGGTTTTATTGGAACCAAAAGCACCAACAATCACTTGTTCATCCTTTGAAATCTTTAAAGCAAAACAACCCGTTGTTGGAGATCCTGTTGATTCCATGGCTGTTAAACCAACTTTCCATTTCTTTAGGCCTTGGGTGGTAGTTAACCAAACATAATTAGAAATGTTTCCACTTTCTACTTCCGTAACTGAAGTTGTACCTGGTATATTGTCCCATGTTTCACCTTTATCCGTTGAATACCAAACACCGTTTCCATTCCATGCTTCTTGATTTGATCCTGTTGCCACGTAAAGAGTACCATCTTTAGTCATTGTCATTGAAGAGATAAAAGGACTCGCACCTGAATTTATATAACTTTCAACTTTAGTCCAAGTGTTACCCTTGTTCCAAGAGTAAAATAAACCTCCAGATACACCTCCTGCCCAAAGAATATTTTGAGTTGGCTCAGTTCTGTCAATACAAATTGCTCGTGTTCTACCACCAATATTGTCAGGTCCTTGATCTTGAAAAATTATCGATTTGTTTTTATCTAATTTTGAGAATTCCTTTTGAATTTCAGCTAATTTTTCTGGACTTATTGTCTCTCCTGTTTGAACATCAATGTAACGAGCCCGAAGCCAAGCTGCAGCCTCATCCGCTTTTTGCGCTTCAAACGCGCCTAGTTCTCTTTGCTCATAAGAAGATTCTGGGGAATTTAAATTGATTTTTGTTAGTGATACCCATGCTATTAAGCCCGTAAAACCAAGAGAACCAATTAAATACAATCCTTTTTTCATATATTATTCGTTTAGATTAAACTTTTAGCTAGCCAAATTAATGATAATTTGTTTATTTAACACGCAAAAAATTTATATTGTTTTAATAAGAATGATAAATTCAGTTTATATTTTTAAAAAATATGCTTCTCTGCATGATAGGAGGAACGCACAAGTGGTCCACTTTCCACATACCTAAATCCCATTTCTAGTCCTTTAGACTTGTATAAATCAAACATTTCAGGGTGAATAAATTCAGCAATTGGCAAATGCTTTGGTGTTGGCTGTAAATATTGTCCTAAGGTTAGGATATCAACACCAACCTGACGTAGGTCCGACATAGTTTCGAGAACTTCTTCCTCAGTTTCTCCTAATCCAAGCATCACTCCGGATTTCGTTCGCATACCTCCTTTTTTTAGTCTGAAAAGCACCTCTAAACTACGGTCGTACTTTGCTTGAATTCTTACTTGCTTGGTTAATCGCCTTACTGTTTCCAAATTATGGGAAACAATTTCAGGAGCAACCTCAATAATTTTTTGCAAATTCTCCCATTTTCCAGCAAAATCGGGGATTAAGGTCTCAAGAGTCGTTCCAGGGGATTTGTATCGAATTGCTCGAACGGTTTGCGCCCAAATTTCTGCTCCGCCATCTTTAAGATCATCACGGTCTACAGAAGTAATCACGGCATGTTTTACACCCATAATTTTAACACTTTCAGCCACCCTTCCAGGCTCAAATTCATCCACTTCCTCTGGCTTTCCTGTCACAACCGCACAAAAACCACATGACCTCGTACAAATGTTTCCTAAAATCATAAAAGTTGCTGTACCTTCTCCCCAGCACTCGCCCATGTTTGGACAACTTCCACTTTCACAGATTGTGTGTAAATTGTGCTGATCAACTAAACCTCTAACCTTGCGGTAATTTTCTCCAATTGGCAATTTAACACGCAACCAATTAGGTTTTTTAATACGAATTGAATCTGACATTACTATTTTAGACAATTGATGAGTAAAATTAGTTTAAAATACATTTTGAATAAAGCGATGCTAATAACTTTTGTCTTTCTGAATGTTTAAATGAATCATTCCTTTCTATTTTCGGAACGAAATATAATGTGTAAACATGAATAAAACATTAGGAATATTTTGTGGTGGATTTTCATCTGAATTTGAGATTTCCATGAAGAGTGCTCGCAACATAGCGAAGAATTTTCCTTCAGAATACAAAACGTATTTAATTGTGGTCTCAAATGCAAATTGGTACGCAGTCCACAATGAAGAAAACTATCCGTTTCATAAAGAGGATTTATCGATTCAGTATGGAAGCGAAAGGATTAACCTAGATTTAGGTTTGGTTTATATTCACGGTGAGCCAGGAGAAAATGGTAAAATCCAAGCTTTACTCGATTTACATAAGATTCCATATTTAAATTCAGGAGTTCTTGCCTCATCCTTGTCCTTTGATAAATGGTATTGCAATCAATTTTTGAAGACTTTTGGTTTTAAGGTGGCCTCCTCAGTAAGATTAATCAAAGATCAAAAATACAATGCTTCAGAAATTATGGAGAAACTCGGTTTACCTGTCTTCGTGAAGCCCTGTGATTCAGGATCGAGCTATGGTATTTCTAAGGTAAACAAGAGTGAGGAATTGACACCGGCAATAAATGTTGCCTTTTCTGAAGGATCATCACTAGTAATTGAATCATTTTTAAAAGGAGTTGAAGTTACGTGTGGAGTCTATCGAAATAACACTGAATTAGTCGCATTACCTCTTACGGAAATCGTTTCTGAAAATGAATTTTTCGATTACGATGCGAAATACAATGGGAAATCCCAGGAAATTACACCGGCTAGAATTTCAGACGAAAACAAAAATAAAATTCAAGCGAGCGCAAAAGAAATTTATGAATTTTTAAATCTTAGATCCATAGCGAGAATAGACTTCATGTTAGTAGAAGATGTCCCATATGTTATAGAGGTAAACACAACTCCCGGTTTTTCGGATGCCTCAATTGTTCCGAAAATGCTGGAAACAGCAAACATTTCAGTTGGCGAATTTTGGAGACAGATTCTAAATACCGAGCTTTAAAATTGAGCCATTGCATTTAAAACTTTCTCCATCCTATCTACAATTTGTGTAGAGCTACATGTAAAATTATTCACCGTCAAAGCAAAAGCAAGTTTTTTACCAGTTGAACTTTCAACATAGCCGGCATAAGACTTCACTCCGTTAATTGTTCCACTTTTAGCAATAATTTTCCCTTCTCCAGCCTGACCTTTACATAAATTTTTCAAAGTTCCGCTAACTCCAGCTATTGGCAACGTTTTTTTAAAGGCCTCCGCATTCCTCGATTTTGACATGTAGGTAAGTAAACTTGTGAAATGTGCCGCGCTGATTGCATTGGACCGCGACAAACCACTCCCATCTTGCAAAACAAGTCCTTTTGTGTCTATATTTTTCTGTAAGAATCTTTCAATTTGAGTCAATGAAGTTGAGGTTCGACCATCTCCCGAAAAATGATATCCAATTTGATTTAATAGTCCTTCAGCAAAAAGATTCACACTTTTTAAATTGGTCCAATAGGCAATTTCTTCCACTGTTTTTCCAAAATATTCCATAAGAAGGGTCATTTTAGAATAATCGCGATTAGCGTAAATGGAATTTGTGCGCACTCCTTTACAACCATCTTCAACCTGAATTCCAGCTTCTGCTAAGGCTTTCTGTAGCTCCAATGCCAATTGAAATTCTGGATCTGGCATGCTTCCTTTTACTTCAAATGAAGATTGATTCGCCGGTAGTTTCCCCTCAGCCGATCTATCAAGAGAAAAAGGAGCGCCATACAAATAAGAATTATCGCCACTCACACTTGCTGAGTACACATTGTTTTTAAAATGTAGCCCCGGTACTTCAGGGTAAACGGAAACAATTGCGGATTTGCTTCCGGTTGAAAAAGTCTTGAAATTAACCTTAACTAGGTTGTCATAAATATTTAAACCTCTCGCTGGAGCTCCGTAATAATTTCCTATGTCATTCCAATCCCAACCATCAGGCACACCTGCATAACCGAATTCAGAAGCATCTGCTATCAAAGCCCCTTCAATAAATTTAATGCCGAGTTTTTTAAGTGAATCCACCCAAGAATTCAGAAAATCCAGCTCCTTTCCCTGTTCGTTGAAATATTTACTTCCTAGGCTAACGTCGCCTCCACCTCTAATAAATAAATTCCCTTTTAAAATTCCATCCTCATTAATTTTACCATCAATGTAAATACGCGTGCTAGGCTTGTGCTGAGCCCCTAAGAGTTCAAAAGCTGATGCTGTTGAAAACAATTTAGTTGTGGATGCGCTTGTAATTGCCAAACTAGGCTGATATGCAGCGATTTCCTTGCCATTTTCCAAACTAATCACTTGAAACGAAATGGCGGCACTTTTATTAACCGGATCCTTCACAAATATATTTAAGGCTTGTTGAATTGAATTTTGTGCGTCAATATTGGCATTTAGCACTAAAAAGAACAGAAATAAAATGTAATTTTGCATTGTTTTCATACCGTCTAAGTTCACTTAAAATTTGTTCTTAATGAGGATTGAAACAAAAGAGTTATGAATAGTGAACTATTAAAAACTCAATAATAATAACGTAGTCGAATGCAGCGTCGAAAAATTAAGGTGTTAAGAATCATTAATAGATTCAACATTGGTGGTCCCACCTATAATGCCACCTTTCTTTCAAAATTCTTATCCGAGGACTTCGAAACACTCTTAATCGGCGGGCTACCCGAGGAAGGAGAATCTGATTCGCTGCACATTCCAGAGAGTTATGGTTTGAAACCATTGCTGATTCCCGAATTAAAAAGACAACCCAACTTTTTTAGCGATAGAAAAGCATTAAAAAAAATAAAAGCGATAATTCAAGAATTTAAACCAGACATCGTTCATACGCATGCTTCCAAGGCGGGTGCGATAGGTAGAAAAGCAGCAATCGACTGTAAAGTACCTGTGATTGTTCATACCTTTCACGGACATGTGTTTCATTCGTATTTCGGAAGTTTTAAAACGTATCTGTTCAAGTTAATAGAGCGCCGACTCGCTGCAAAAACAAATGGAATTATTGCTATATCGGCTCTTCAGAAAAAAGAACTTTGTGAACAGTACCGCATCGCCCCAGAGCATAAAACATCGGTGATTCCACTTGGATTTGATTTACAAAAATTTCAATTGAACCAGCAAGAGAAACGTGCGAAAACTAGACAAGAATTTGGAATTCAAGAGGACGAAGTGGCCATAGCTATCATTGGGAGGTTATCTCCAGTAAAAAATCATTCGTTTTTCTTGGAGGTAATTGCAAACCTGCATGCCAGAACGACAAAAAAAATAAAAGTATTCGTTGTGGGTGACGGCGAAGAACGCGATAGGATTCAACAAAAAAAAGATGACTTGTGCCCCACTGCTCCCATTTTATTTACTTCTTGGATAAAAGATATTGCCTCATTCAATCAGGGAATGGACATCATCTGTCTCACCTCCCATAACGAAGGAACACCCGTAAGTTTAATAGAAGCGCAAGCTTGCAACGTCGCGGTTATAAGTACGGATGTTGGTGGTGTAAGAGATATTGTTGATGATGGAAATACTGGTTATATTTGTCCAACAAATGACCTCGAAAAATACGCAAATAAACTCCTAAAATTAGTGGAAGAAGAAAATATTCGACAAAAAATGTCACAAAATGGATGGTCTTTCGTAGAAGATAAATTTGGTTACCAACGACTTATAAAAGAGACGGAAAAATACTACATAGAACAGTTAGAAATGATTAATAAAAATATAATTTAGAATGCGTTTTATATTCAATATTATATTATTGGTTCCCTTGTTTTTCTCTTGTCGGACACTGAACACGAATGCATTATTTCAAATACCAAAAGGAGAAGATTTTTTTTATGATAGTATTCCTTTAAAACCTAAAGAAGATTATAAAATAGGTCCCGGCGATCGATTTAGTTTTGTTTTTGCATCCAACAACGGTGAGCGTTTTCTAAACGTACTTTCGGGTTTCAACGATGGAGAAAATAACAGCTCACGTGCAAATCAAGTCAGTAACATAAGTGATTATCTCGTTCGGCAAGACGGAACTGCTGAAATTCCAATCATTGGAACTTACCCTGTTGCTGGACTAACTATAATTCAATTTGAAGATTCTTTGGTAAAAATCTTATCCAAAACCTACAAAAATCCTTTCGTTCAAATCAAAATTACCAATCAAAGGGTAATTGTTTTTCCTGGTAGAGGTCAAGCGAAAGTTGTTTATCTTCAAAATGTTAATACAAGTTTGCTAGAGGCAATTGCTCTATCCGGAGGAATTGCAAATGACGGAAAGGCATATTCAATCAAATTAATGAGAAAAAAACCTTCGGGCAAACGAGAAATTTACAAAATAGATTTGTCAAGTATACATGGCATTCGAGAGGCAGAAATGATTGTTCAATGCAATGATTACATTTACATTGATTACATTCCAAGGTACGCATCATCCATTTTAGATAGAGTAGGTCCGTGGTTAGGGATTGTTACCACTTCAATGGCAGTAATTGCAATTTTTAGATAATCAATAAATTATGTCAACTGGACCTGTTAAAAAAAGAGTACTTAACAAAGAATTTAATCCTCTGATTTTAGAGGAGATATTAAAAAGACATTGGAAAGCGCCCTTATTTTACACAACTCTTTTATTAATCGGAGCTTTTTTGTACATTAGGTATTCCACTCCCATATTTGAAACAAAAGCTCTTGTTCAAGTTGTAGAAGAGAATAAAACACGAGATATTTTAGGTAAGGATGCATTAAATGTTGAAAAAGCCCTCAACCTAAATCAAGAAGTTGAGTTATTACGCTCAGAATTACTCATAAATAAGGTAATAGAAAAAATAGGTCTTCATACTTCTTTATACTCAGAAGGCACAATTCTTACTCAAAATCTATATAGAGAAACGGGATTCTCAATTATGGTTTATTCCTTATTAGATTCCAGTTTGTGTGGGACTCAAATGAATGTGAAGGTTGAAAGCAATCATATCTTAATTAATTATGAAAAGAATGGAGCGAAAAGTAGTTTGCAACTTAATCCAAATAGTAGGTTCAAAAATTCTCAATTCGATATTATGTTCAAGGTAAAGGATATAAATGAATTAAAAGAAAATTGTGAAGAAAATAGAGTATATTTTGAATTTGTTGATAGAGAAAAATTAATAGAAGATATTAAAAACAAACTAACAGTAATTGCAGTCAATCCCGAGGCAAAAACTATTGAAATCACTTACGAAAATACTAATGCAAAATTATCATACGATATCACAAAAACCTTGATTGAACAGTATTTATTTTTTCAAGAAGAAATGAATATTAAAAATTCGAAAAAAACAATAGACTTTATTGATTATCAATTGGACTCATTATCTCGAGTTTTAGAGATTTCAAAGGAAAACTTAGCGCAATTCCAAAAAAAAGAGAGGTTGCCTAATATTGAAAAAATAGGAGATAATCTGTCCGAAAACTTAACAGATTTTTCCAAAATAATTCTTGAATTAGAGGAAGAATTAAGCACTTTGTATTTAGTTCAATCTAAATTAACAAATAATCCTAATCGGTTAGATATATACAAAGTAATTCCTGAGATGATTGGAAAGAAAAGTTTTGAAGGTGCTGTTATTAGACAAATAGAAGAGCTTAATGATCTTCTGGAAAAAAAAGAGGAGCTACTAAGAGATGTTACATTAGAAAATGAATCGATTAAAAGAATCGAAATAAAAGTTCAAAATAAAATTTCTAATATTAGAAGAAGTATGAAAGTTATTGAAGATAGAATAAAATCAGATAAACTGATTTACTCAAGAAAATTAGCTGAAAC
Source organism: uncultured Lishizhenia sp. (assembly GCA_964559685.1). Classification (GTDB taxonomy): domain Bacteria; phylum Bacteroidota; class Bacteroidia; order Flavobacteriales_D; family Crocinitomicaceae; genus UBA952. The sequence goes on along the minus strand of CAZLHR010000011.1, from coordinate 2,493 downwards.
AGAACAAGAGTATTTCAATCTTCCAACTAAATCTATGGAATTGCAACGCCTTCAATATATTCAAGACTTGAATAATAAGTATTTCACTCTCTTTACAGAAAAAAAGGTAGCCTTAGAACTTAGCAATGCAGGTTATTCTTCGTCAACTCGAGTATTGACACCACCGAAAGTTCCAACATCACCAAAAAGCCCAAGAACAAAACTAATTTATGGATTATCATTAGTGCTTGGTATTTTTATTGGGGTGTGTGTAATGATTTGGAGATACCTTACATATAATGATATTATTAATTCTAATGATTTACAAAATATCTTGCCTCCAGAAACATCTTTTCTGGGAATTGTTCCTATGTACAAGAAAAAAATGAAATTTTCTCAGATAGTTGTGAATGAAAATTCAAAATCTAGAATTGCCGAAGCGATTCGAACAATTAGATCTAACATGAGTTTTGTGAATAAGGATGCAAAAGTAATTGCGATTTCCTCCTCAATTTCTGGTGAAGGAAAAACCTTCGTTATGTTAAATTTGGCTGGATTATTAGCAGCGAACGGCAAACGGACAATCTTAATAGACTTAGATTTACGTAAACCGAAAGTACATCATGGATTTAATTCTGAAAATATTATTGGAATGAGTAATGTAATTTCTGGATTGAAAACTTTAGATGAAGTAATTACAAAATCTGAATTCTCGAATTTAGATTTTATTTCTGCAGGACCTAATCCTCCAAATCCATCCGAACTCATTCAAAGTTCAAAACTAAAAGAAATACTTGAAGAATTGAAAAATCGTTATGACGTTGTAATGATTGACAATCCACCTGTAGGGATAGTATCTGATGGTGTGGAGATACTTGCTAATGCAGATATTCCGATTTACGTATTTAAAGCTAATTATTCACAACGGATATTTATCCAACGAGTGGAGGAGTTGATTAAAGTTCAAAAAATCGAGAATTTAAACATAGTTCTTAATGGCGTAAAAACTGGCAGATCTTTCTATGGTTACGGTTATGGATATGGTTATGGATATGGATATGGATATGGATATGGATATGGATATGGGTACGGATATGGATCTTATGGTTACGGAGAATCAGGTTACTACACTGATGATCTTGAGGACTTGCCGCTTCATTTGCGTTGGTGGAAAAAAATTAAAAAGAAATGGAAATCGAAGAAGAAAAAATAGAAGGAGTCTACTCTATCTTCCCAAGAGTCTTTGGTGATGAAAGAGGCTATTTCTTTGAGTCTTTTAATAAGGAAAGGTATTTTGCCATACTCTCTGATTATACCTTTGTGCAAGACAATGAATCGTGTTCAGGAAAAAATGTTGTTCGTGGATTACATTTTCAAGTACCGCCATTTGAACAAGGTAAATTGGTGCAAGTAAGTAGAGGTAAAGCCTTGGATATTGCGGTTGATATTAGAAAAAGCTCAGCTACCTATGGAGAATATATTAAGGTTATTCTTTGCGGAAAACAAAAAAACCAATTGTGGATTCCACCAGGATTCGCGCATGGATTTTGTTCATTAGAAGATGGCACTGTTTTCTCCTATAAATGTACAAACTACTATTCTCCACAGCATGAAAGAAGCATTCTATGGAACGATGAAACGCTAAATATTGATTGGGGAATTTTAGACCCCATTGTCTCAGAAAAAGATAAAAAGGGTATTATTTTTTCAGATTTTATTAGTCCTTTTTCTTAACCACCTCATGATAACAGAACTACCTTACTACCTACTCTTTTTTTCTTTCGGTCTGATTATTTCAATTGTGGTGAATCACCTATTGCTTAAATTTTCTCAGACCTTGGGCATTCGTAATAAAAACGATGTCATCGTTCGCTGGAGCAATCAAAGCAAGCCTTCTCTTGGTGGTATTAGTTTATTTATTGGCTTTATAACCTCCTCAATATTGTATTTAATGGTCGATTTGAAAACTAACGTATTTGGAAACTTAAGTTATGTAGGTTTATTTTTCTCCGCTTCGATTGCCTTTTTTATGGGATTAGCTGATGACGCTTACAACACCAAGCCTTACTTTAAATTATTGATTCAAATTCTTTGCGGTGTCACTCTAGTTTTAACAGACACACAAATAGACCTTTTTCATATCGCCTTGTATGACCAATTTTGTACAATCCTTTGGGTAATTATACTCATGAATTCATTAAACATGTTAGATAATATGGATGGCATAACGGCTACAACAGTATTTTTTACATTACTTTCTTGCTTGTCTACAGCTTACTTTATAGGAAATTCATTAGAGCCGTATTGGATTTTCACAATAGTTTCCGTTTTGGGTGCGTTAGTCGGATTTTTGAGATACAATGTAAGTCCCTCGAAAATGTTCATGGGTGACGCAGGTAGTCAGTTTATTGGGATGTTTGTTGCATTTTTCACGATTAAGTACCTATGGAACCTTGGCTCAGAAACTCAAAATCATTCGTGGGTGAGTTTAGTTATTACGCTAACGGCATTAAC
>CAZLHR010000010.1:0-65062 GCA_964559685.1 uncultured Lishizhenia sp. | reverse complement strand
GGTGCAAAGATACATACTTATTCTTTCCTAACAATAACTTTTTGAAAGTTTTTTTATTCTTTGGTAGAATTTGTAACAAGCACGAGGGATGTATACCCTAATTAAAGATTTAAGTTTCATTTTTTTGTGGAAAAATTAAAAATCCAGCATCTTTGTATCACATGGGTATCTTCTCCTTTAATAGAAAAAATATAAAATCTCTTGCGGATGAGCAACTTATATTACTCTTCGTAAAAGATAAAGACAGCCTAATTATAGATGAAATTTATAATCGATATAGCCATCTAGTTTTAGGTACATGCATGAAATACCTTAAAAATAAAATGGATGCTGAAGATTTAGCGCTTTCCATATTTTCTAAATTAGGTGATAAATTAATCAAACATGAGGTAAAACATTTCAAAAGTTGGTTTTACACATTAACAAAAAATGAATGTTATATGCTCTTGAGAAAAAGTAAGCTCCATCAGGTGGAACTCCCCGATCACTTAAATGTGCTAAATAATGAAGTATTCGAAGAAGACTTTGATGAATTAGAGCAGAAATTGAATGGATTAGAAAAGGCACTTACACTTTTAAAATCTTCACAAAAACAATGTATTGAGTTGTTTTATTTACAAAAGAAAAGTTATGAAGAAATAGTAAAAATTACCGGGTTTACTAATTTACAAGTTAAAAGCAATATACAAAACGGAAAACGAAGCTTGCGAATATTAATGGATAAAAATAAATTCTAATGAATTTTAGTCGAAAACATATTAATAATAATCAAATACCCGAAATTGAACTCGATAAACTGGATGAATTCGAATTGGACGCGAGAGAGGGTTGGAGCGAACTTGAAATTGAAGATTTAAACCGTCTTGATCTTCGTTTCAAAAGGAATAGGTCAAGATTTAAATTGAGTTTCACCGTTTTATTTTTTTCAACATTCATCATCAGCATTTTATTTTATGAGGCGTACAAAAGAGAAAATTCCCCGAAAGAAGTCTTAAAGAAATATCAAGGTCATACTAACACAATAAATGAAGCATACAATCCAATAAAACTCCCAAATAAAAAGTTTGAGCTCATTGCGCAACACAAGCAAATTATTCCACAAAAAATACAATCGGATTTAAAGCAACAGCGTAAACTAGAAGTGGAGAATCTCATAACACAATCGGATGATAGGAGGAGAACTATCGATATTGAAGCAAAACCTGTTTCTGACATTTCGACCGTAGCGTTAAATAATAATGCAAAAGAAGTTTACTTGCAGGATCTTCTCGTGGTGGATTACAAATTTTATAGAAAAAGAGATCCTCTTGTACTTTCTCCTCAATTGACAGGAACTCCCGCGAATGAAAGCTCAAAAAGTGAAGAACAACTTTCTACGCAAGAATTGGAGGTTTCATATATGAATTATCTTTCAAAAACTTTGAAATTGTTTAACAATAAGAGATTCCAAGATGCTATCATTAATTTTGAAATCATTTTATCTAAATATCCTGACGACGTAAATGCACTTTTCTATGAGGCAATTGCTTTATATAATTTAGGACTTAATAAGGACGCTATCCGCCGTTTAAATCAGCTGCAACTGGCCCCATTCTCTAATTTCCATGAAGATCAAAAATGGTACTTGTTACTTTGTTACAAAGCGGAAAGAAATCAAGATAAATTTAATAGTTTACGTTCTCAAATCATTGGTGGGAAAGGTTATTATTGGTTAAGGGCACAACAACTCCAATACTAAAAAAGGCTGCCAAAAACTGACAGCCTTAAACGAATCATTCTCTGTTCATTAAGGAATAATTACTTTCTTGGATAGTGGTTTGTTGTCGATGAAAAGATTGACAATATACATTCCGGATGAAAATCCAGCCGAAGGAATTTCAATGGCGTTTTTTCCGACACTACCTTTAAATGCTGATTTGTTGAAGACTGATTTTCCCCTTGAGTCCACAACATTTATTCCAATTAAGGAGCTTTTATTCAAGTCAAAAGACAAATCTATTTCAAAAGAAGTTGGATCCCAGCTCGCCAATAATTTATTGTCGAATGACTGCTCTTGTAAAGATGATGAAGACTCTTCAGTCAGTATATGTTGAGATAAATAAATTGCGTCACCATTGTCATTGTTATTATTATTAGCCTTATTAGATGCAACATAAAATGTCACATTTCCAGATCCTGAAGCAGGCGCAGTCCATGTCCATGTCCAAATTGGAGCGGTAGCTGACGTATTACTTGTAGATGTGTGATTTGCATATTTTTTTGTGGCGCCATTAATATTTGTATTACCCGCTTGACCTAAAAAAGTTCCTGCCATAGAATTAGTACTCGTCAGAGCTGTTGCCTGAAATCCCTTTTTAGAAGGATTGGACGACATTGCCAAGGTCACAGTATATTGCTGACCTGGAACATAGGAAGTAACAGGAGTAGAACCATTTAACACTGTTAAAATATTCTCATTTGCTCCATTTTGAGCAGTACCAGCGTGACAAGCTGTACAATTTTGTTCGCCAGGAGCACCTGTTTTCCCAGCAGCTGCACCGCCATTATTATGTGGCGCTTTGATATAATGATTATTTGAGTTAAAGTGCCCTCTTAAAGCAAAAATCGCCAAAGAAGAAGCAACAAAGATCGAAGGTAAAATTACTTTTTTCATAGTATTAAAATTTAGGGTTTAGGTATATTTAATTATTTGGTTTTCCTTGATTCACCCAACATTCCATCAATTGAATGACTGAATCCGGTAACATGGGACCTCCTTGAGGCATTAATTGATAATTATTTGCTCTCATAGCGCCAATAATAGCTTTTGAGTTTGCTGAGATATTCTCATAATTTGTAAGTGAATACCCATTTTGATTATCATGGCAACCCGTACATTCTTGATTGATTAACGGAAGTACATCTTGACTAAAAGAGACTTCTTGGTTGCAATTTATGTTCGGATAAGATTCTACTTTTTCTTTCGAACAAGAAAAGAAAACAATGAAACAAAAAAATAATAAACTTGATTTAATCATGAGTTCTTTTTGTTGAAATGAGGAAATAATGCTAACCAAAATAGAGGAAAAATAAAATGCAAGGGTATCGCAAAAGTTGGAAACATTTCAGGAAATTCTTCATCAATGTTTACAATGATTGGCCAAATAATACTTAATAAACTTATAATCACCACAACAATATTTAAGAGTAAAAGAAAATTGGTGAAAAACTCATTTACCAAAAAATATAGACCTGAAAACAACAGGCCGAGAAAAACATAAGTGATAACTATTTTCCAGATTGGAAGTGTTTTTGAAAAATCAAAAAGAAAATGGTACGAGCAATACGTGTAGCTTGCGCCAACCACAGATGAGATTACAGAGACAATTAAACCGAAAATCACAAACCTTTGAAACACTATTTTTTTGTAGCAGGAACGACAAAAGAGACATTCATGTAATCTGGAACAACATCACTTTTCTTTCCTACTCCGAATTCAATTCTGTTTACTTTGAAACTACCTTTAAATGTGATTTTCTTACCTGATTCAGCAACAGTTGCAGGAATTGTGTATTTTTTTGTCACACCTTTAATTGATAAATTCCCTGTAATCGTAAGGGAAGTTCCATTTTTTTCTACTTTGGAGGAAACAAAGGTAATATTTGGATATTTTTTTGCATCAAACCACTCTTCAGTCTGCGCTTTTTTATCACGCGATCCGTTCCCTGTATTTATTGATGAAACCGGTATTTTTAAATTGAATTTTGTATTCATAACATTGTCGCTGTCGTATTCGACCGTTCCCGAAAGTAACTTAAAATTACCCGATGGATCAGCGCTTTTAAAACCAATGGAATACCCACTACTTACATCATATTTGTCTGGTGGGGTTAAAGTAAATGCTAGTGAAACTACTAACGCTACTAAATAACTTAAACTAAAAATTACTTTTTTCATATCATTCGTTTATTATAAATTTTCTTCCTACGCAAAAACCAAATCTAAATTGACCTTTCAAAATATTCTCCAAAGTGTATGGGATAAATTGTGTCTCTCCTAATCCCCCTGAATTCGTAAAATTCAAGGTGAAATTATGACCAAATGTTTGCCATTCCAATGCCACGCCAACACTGTTCTTATATATATCCGAAGGTCTTAATCCTTCATCTCTGAAGGTGTGATAATATTCTCCAATTATTGCAAACTGACCACTCAATTTCACGCGTACTGCACTACCCAATGAAAAAACATCATTTTGATCGTTCTGGTTTACATAGTTCCGATGAACAAATGTAGGCATTACAGCCAGAGACAACCAATCTCCAAACTTTCTTGTAATATTAACTTGTGTAAAATAAGAAAGTCGATGTACTGCTTTAGGGAAATTACTTACCTCTGACAAATCACTCGAAGCTTTCATGTAAGTAAAACTACTTCCTCCAATTACAGCGACAGATAAAGGGAAATTAGGAGATTGTCTAACCGCACGATATTTTACAAACCCATCCAAAAGAGAACGATATGGCGCTCCTGTTCCTTTACTACGTCCAAATCCGACCATTAAATCGTTTGAGATTCCATATTCTAGTGCAATCCGCATATCAGATAAATTGTCAAACCCAAACATGTTTTGATAACCTCCGTTTACGCCTGCGATATCTCCAAAACGATGCTCAATGCGCATCTCCATATAACCCTTAGCAAGTGTTTCAACTGAATGACCATTAATGATTCTTGTTCCATGGAAAGCTTTCTCAAAATGAATTGTGGTCGTATCAGGTAAATTTAAGGCATAAACTGAAGAATCATCCTTTTCGACTTGAGCAACAAGAATTGAAGAAGAAAATACTAGAAAAACAAAACTGATTAATACAAATTTCATTCGCAAATTTAACAAAAAAGTTAACGTGTTGTTTTAAATGCAAGTATAACGCAGCTCATGAATAATAAGTTGCATGGTAATAATTATTAAATTTGATTAATGAACACTGCAGAACTTTGGTTTCTTGATTTGGGCTTTTCATGGGTATGGTCGAAGTTATTGATTTACTTAATCTTACTAGTCTGTTTTAGTAGTTTATCCTTCCTTTTATTCTACTTCAAAAGTTTGTCAAATTATTGGCGAATCCCACTCATGATTTTGATTTCTTTGACACCAGTTCTTACATATTTTGCCATTAACCCTATTTACTCCGGAGACATCTTCGATGAATCTTCTGATGTAAAGTCCACGTATGTTTTTCCGAAAAATAAAACCTTGAGTATTTTTGTTTTAAAAGGATGTCCTCATTGTAAAAATACCATTCCTTATATCGAAAAATTGCACGCACGAAATGAGGAACTCGCGATTCAGTACATTATAATAGGTAAAATGGATGTAAAGTATCCGGGATTTACAAACGAAATACCAAAATTCTGTTCAAAAGTATACGAACCTAATGCAATGGCTGCCGCAACAGTAACACAAGGAAATTACCCTTGTTTTGTGCTATCATCAAAAGAAAAAGCCGAAAAAAGATGGTTCAATGATAACTTTGGGATGAAAACACTTGATGTAATTGACTCTTATTTCAAATAAAGATATGTCACCTTTATAATCATATCTGCCCACTATTAATATTAACTTTGCAATAAAAACACATGTCCTCACATTTTCACTCCTTAAAAATTAAAGACATTCGTAAAGAGACAAAAGATTGTGTTTCCGTTTCGTTTGAAATACCCAATGAGCTCCGCGCTACTTATTCTTATTTCCCTGGACAATATTTAACATTTAAAACAATTCTCAACAATTCAGAAGTTAGACGTTCCTATTCACTCTGTTCTGCACCTGGTGAAAATGAATGGCGCGTTGCCATCAAGCAGGTGGAAAATGGTGTTTTCTCCACTTTTGCTAATAACTCGTTAAAAAAAGGAGATATGCTGGAGGTAATGCCACCTATGGGTAATTTTAAATTGACAGAAGAAGATAAACCAAAATCAATAGTTTTATTTGCTGCTGGTAGTGGAATTACTCCAGTATTTTCAATATTAAAGACAGTTCTTCAGGATGGGACAGGAGACGTTACTTTGTTCTATGGCAACAAAGGTTTTTATGGTGTGATATTCAGAGAAGAACTTGAGGCATGGAAAAACAAGTATATGGACAGGCTAAGAATTGTTCACATTTTTTCTCGTGAAAGTCCAGGAAGTAAAATTCAAAAAGGAAGGATAAATAAGGAAAAGTGCGATGATTTATACGATGCATTTTTATCCAAAACCACAGTTGACGAAGTTTTTATTTGTGGTCCGGAACAAATGATTCTCGATGTAAAAAGTTCACTAACTGAGAAAGGTATTGCCTCTTCTAAAATTCATTTCGAACTTTTCGGAACAAACCTATCCAAAGAAAAATCAACACAAGAAAAGCGACCATCATTGTCGACAAAAGTTGAAATTATATTGGATGATGATTTGATTGATTTCGAATTAAACTCAAATGGACCCACCATTTTAGATGCTGCGCAGCAAGCAGGAGCAGACTTACCTTTTGCATGTAAAGGTGGAGTTTGTTGCACATGTAAAGCACGGATTTTAGAAGGTACTGTAAGTATGGATGTTAATTATGCACTTACCCCAGAAGAGGTAGAGCGAGGATATGTACTTACTTGCCAAGCACATCCAACTACAACATTTGTTAAAGTATCATTTGACGATTAACTAGAAAAAATGGGATTATTTAATATTTTTAAAAAGCAAGAAAGTCCGAAAAGTGGATTTAATGAACTTACTATCAAAGAGGTTTGTCCTCTAACAAGTGAAAGTGTCAAGATAAGTTTCGCGTTAAGCGATCTTCAAAAAAAAGATTTTCAATTCAAACCTGGACAATATCTAGACATTGAAGCTACTATTGGTGATGAAAAAATAAGAAGATCTTATTCAATTTGCTCCAAGAATGCTTATGAATTGTCAATTGGTGTTAAAACAGTTCCGAATGGAAAAATGTCAAACTTTCTGCATCGGATTAAACCCGGTGCTTCATTGAGTGTTTCCATGCCTAAAGGTAATTTTATCACAAGTGGAAAAGAAGAGCATATCGTATGTATCGCTGCAGGCAGCGGTATTACGCCTATTTTATCCATTTTAAGTCACTCTAATGCCAAAAAGGAGTTGTTTTACGTGAATAAATCCTTAGACCAAATGATGTTCAAAGAGGAACTACTTAATATGTCAAGTTTAACCAAACACTTTTATTTTACTCAAAAGTCTGAAGAAAACTACCTGACAGGTCGACTTACAAAAGAGGTATTTATAGATAAAATCAAAGCTGATTTGACCATTTTAAAGGCAACTTCTTTCTTTATTTGTGGACCACATGAAATGGTAATCGAAATTAAAGAAGCGCTAAAAATGTTTGGAGTTTCAGATAACAAAATAAAAATTGAACTTTTTCAGGCAGTAGTTACTGATGTTCCGAAAGAAAATGTTGTTTTTAATGGCGAATCCTTAGTCGAAGTGGTATTAGATGGAGAATCTACAAATTTGATACTCAACTCCACGAAAAAAACAATTTTAGAAAGTCTTGAGGCGAAAGGAGTAGATGCCCCTTACTCCTGCAGAGGAGGAGTTTGTTGTTCTTGCAAAGCAAAAGTTTTGGAAGGTTCTGTTAAAATGAATGTGAATTATTCTTTAACGGATGACGAAGTTGCTGCTGGATACATTTTGGCCTGTCAGGCCCTGCCAGAATCATCGAAAATTAAAATATCCTTTGATGAATAAAATTATCGTAATTGTTGGCGCCAGCCGAGGCATTGGATTAGAACTCACGCGTATTTTTGCCGAAAAACAAGACATTAAGGTATTCGCCTTAGCACGAAATTACAATTCATTGAAAAATGAATTCAGCTCAAATCCAAATGTTGACGTTTTTCCATTTGATTTAGAAGGTGATGTTTGTGAACAACTCGCTAAAATTCCTTTTCCCGAGCAAGGAATCGACTACTTAATCAATAATGCAGGTTATTTAATCAAAAAGCCTTTTTCGACGATAACGGGTCAAGAACTTTCAAAATCTTTCTCCATAAATGTTATTGGCGTTATGCAAACCGTACAATATTTACTGCCCAGATTTAATAAAACATTTAGTCATGTAGTTAATATTAGTTCCATGGGAGCATTCCAAGGATCAGTCAAGTTTCCTGAATTAACTGCTTATGCTGCATCCAAAGCTGCACTTTGTAATTTCACTGAGCTTTTTGCAGTAGAATTTTCCGATAGTAACATAAAAATGAATTGTTTGTGTTTAGGAGCCGTGCAAACTGAAATGTTAGAAGAGGCTTTTCCTGGTTATGTTGCACCGGTTTCTGCAATTGAAATGGCAGATTTTATCTCTGAATTTACTTTAAATAATGGTAAAATGATGAATGGGAAAATCATTCCAGTAAGTATAAGTACTCCATAGTTTTGTTCTTACCTAACATTTACTATCTTTAAACATTGAAAATGAAACTTAGAGATTTATTTTTCTGTATATTTTGTTCCTACTGGTTGCAAAACTTTGGGCAAGATGCACATTGGTCTCAGTTCAATGATAATCAATTATTTCAATCCCCTGCTCACACTGGTCAATTTGACGGAGACTTTCGACTGATTGGAAATTATCGGGAACAATGGAGAAGCGTAACTATTCCATATAGAACTTGCTCAATCTCATTAGATTTTAAATATAAAAAATGGGGCATTGGCTTTTTGGTAATAAATGATCAAGCAGGTGATGGGAAATTAAAAACTACAGAAATTCAAAGTAATATTTCTAATTCTTTAAAGTTAAAAGATGATTCTAGTCAAGTACTGCGTCTCGGAGTGAATTTAGGAATAAATAATAGGCAAGTCAATTGGGATTTACTTTATTTCGATAATCAATTTAATGGATATATTTTCGATCCAATGGCTCCAACAAATGAAAATTTTCAAAGCACTAGTAAAACGAATGCGAGTATCGGTGCTGGTGTAATGCACGAATGGAATTCAAAATCAAGGACGAAATTACAAACTGGATTTGGCGCTTACAATTTGAATCAACCTAACCAAGGTTTTTATACCGAAGTAATAAAACGTGACATGCGATTTAATGGGTTTGTAAAGGCTGAAATACAATTAAATTCAGCGTGGGATATTATTCCATCCGTCCAATATTCGCATCAAGGTATCTACCGTGAACTTTTAATGGGTTCTTCAGCAAGGTTGCATCTTTCTTCAAAACCCAAATCTTATCAAGCGCTTTATTTCGGTTTTTGGAACAGAGGAAATGATGCTGCTTATGCTTCGTTGGGTTATGATTATAATGATTTTTTTGTTGGATTAAGTTACGACATTAACTATTCAAAATTAGTTCCCGCAAGTAACATGCGAGGAGGTGTTGAAGTAGCTCTACGCTATGTTATACGAAAATTCAAACCAAAACGCATTATCCACAGGGTATGTCCAGATTACATATAAGTTTTATTCTTTTTCTTCCTTTTCTTGTTTTCTCTCAAAAAACGCGTCAGCTCGTAAAATTCGCTGATGAACAATATAAAAAAGGGGATTATTATTATGCAATTGAATTCTACAAACAGGCTTTAGTGAAGGATTCAACGAATCTAGTAATTTGTTGGAAATATGCTGAAGCATTGAGGGCGTATAAAAATTATAACGAAGCGGAAAAACAATACGCCAAGGTTTTTGCCAGAGAGCAAGCAAAAATTTATCCTTCAAGTATACTCCTGTTAGGCTTAATGCAAAAGCAAACTGGAAATTATAAAAAGGCTTTAGAATCATTTAATCTCGCTGAAGAACATTATGAAAACGATAAATCAAATAATTTATACAAAAAAGCTAAAAAAGAAATTCAATCGACACAATGGGCTATTTCACGATACAGCGATACTGTTAAACCATTAGACAAATTACCTCTAACTGTCAACTCTTTTGATGCTGAATTCGGACATAGTGTGCGTGATAATCAATTAATTTTTTCCTCATTGAGGGCGGACTCAATAAAAGAACAAGAACAAGAAGTTTATTCTCGTTCATATAAAACACGATTATATAAAGCAGAAATAAAAGATGGGGATTACTTGAAAAATGAAAGAATTGATACCCTATCTTTCGAAAAGTTTAACAGCGGAAATGGAAGCTTTAGTTTAGACGGGAAATACTTCTTTTTTAGTATTTGTGAAGACGAAGGATACAGTTACAAATGTCGTTTAGCGAGAGCAGAATATTTAGGAAAAGGAAAATGGGGAAAAATAGATACCTTATTCAGTAAATTAAATGCACAGGGAAAAAATACCACAATGCCGCATATTGCTCAAATTGCAGAGAAAGAAGTCTTGTTTTTTGCCTCAGATAGACAAGGAACTTTCGGTGGACTTGATATTTGGTATGCAATAAAAAATGGAAACACCTTTGAGAATCCAGTAAATATAAAAGAAATAAATTCTGCTGATGGTGAATTGACCCCATGGTATGATTCCAAAGACAAAAAATTATACTTTTCATCTTCTTGGCATAATGGATTTGGTGGAACGGATGTATTCTACTCAAATGTAGAAAAGAAAAACAATGAATACGTCTTTAGTGCTCCAGTAAATGCAGGCCTCCCTATCAATAGCCCTGCAAATGATCAATATTTTTTCAAACATAACGACACCGTATATGTGTCTTCTAATAGAATTGGCTCCTATTTTTCTAAAAATCCAACTTGCTGCAGTGATATTTTTGCCTCTTATCCATTGCCAATAATTAAAGAGATTGTGGTGATAGATACGCCGATTATTCAAGAAAAGATTAGAAAAAACCTTCCCGTTGTTTTATACTTTCAGAATGACGAACCTGATGCCAAAACAACAGCAACCTCAACGAAGTTGAACTATCTTACCACTTATTCTATCTACAAATCGAATTATCTGAAATACGAAAAAGAAGTTTCAAAAGGAGTCACAGGCGAATTTGCAAAGAAACGAGTGAATGATTTAACTGCCTTTTTTCAAAATTATGTAGACAAAGGGGTAAATGATCTTGAAGAGTTTAAAACGCTTGTTCTTGAGGAATTAAAATTAGGATCTTCCGTAATATTGACGGTAAAAGGATTTGCAAGCCCATTGGCCAAAACAAACTACAATGTCAACCTAACCAAGAGAAGAATTTCTTCTTTAATTAATTATTTTAAAGAAACAAACAACGGTGAATTTTTACCATACATAAATGGACAATCTAAAAGTGGTGGAAAATTAAGTTTTGTTTACGCTCCATTTGGTGAATTTATCGCAGACCAAAAGACTAGTGACAATTTTTTCGATCAAAAGAATTCAGTATTTTCTAGGGAAGCGGGGATTGAGCGAAAAATACATATTGAAGAGATTATTTTTAAGCGAAATGAAGCAGTGTTTCCAATTACTGTTAAAGAAAGTGTATTTTCAGCTGGTGTTATAAAACAAGGCGATATTATCAAAGGAACGCACACGATTAAAAACAGAACTTCGAATGAAGTGTCATTTGTAATTTACAATAGTAATTCGGAATTGAAAATTCTAACCACAAAAGCTAAGCTGAAACCTGAGGAGGAACTTATTATTTCGTTTGAGCTAAATAGTAAACATTTCAAGGGATTTAATCGAATCAGTTATTCCATTGGTACAGAAGGATTCAAAAATCATTTAGAATTGTTTTTAACGACAGAAGTTAGATAAATGATAAAAATACCCAAAGACTTTTTTGTTTTTCGAAGAAAAAACAAGCCAACTCCTTGGTTAATGATATCTAATTTTATTTTTTTATTAGCTTTTTGGATTCTTCTTTTTGATATTCAACGCCTTATTTTCATTATTGCCAATCCAGATGTATTAGAGAAATTTCCAGAATTGTTAGGTGTTTTTTTCTATTCACTGCGATTAGATATAGCCACAGCAGCATTCATGTCGATTCTTCCTATGATACTATTTTCAATAATATGCATCTTTCCTAAATCCTACCTTAAATGGATTTTTTTTGGTGTCGTTTTATTGGAAATATTGATTTCATGTGCCATTCATTCAGGTGAGATAATTGTTTATGTTGAATGGAAACATAAACTAACCTCTAGAGTGTTTTTGCACTTGTTCCATGGTGCAGAAGTTGTTCGAACGGCTGATAATTTATCCATTGGTTGGTTTGTAATTCTGCTAATTATTGAATTTTTCCTTGGCTTTATTGTTTTTTGGTACGTATTCATGCAGCCAATTCGAATGATGCAGTTCCTCAAAAAAAAATGGGACGCTCTTTTAACCGTTACCACGAGCATTTGTCTTTTAGGTATTTCTTTTTTATTTGCACGAGGAGGATGGCAACAGATTCCAATTAATATTGATTCTGCTTATTACAGTGAAGACTTTAAATTGAATGACATAAGTATAAATTCTACTTATTTTTTTGCAAACAGTTACTTACTTTATTTGAAATCTGACTTGGAAGATTTAGTCCCTAATATAGATAAAAAAGAAGCAGAGGCCATTAGCACAAGTTTATACAAAAAACAACACCAAGACACAACAACTATTTTAAATACACTTAAACCGAATATTGTATTAATCATTTTGGAAGGTTGGAGTGCAAATGCCGTAGGATGTATGAGTGAAACTAAAGGGGCTACTCCAAATTTTGACCGCATGGTAAAAGATGGGTTGTTATTTTCTAACATTTTCGCAACAAATACGACATCAGAAATTGGTCATACATCGATTCTAGCAGGTTTCCCAGCCCTACCTGAAACTGCTATCTCCTCTTATCCGGAAAAACATAGAAAGCTCACCACATTGAATGAATCGCTTAAAAAGGCAGGTTATTACTCTGGATACTTGTTTGGTGGAGATTTATCCTATGGAAACATTGAAGGATTTATAAAAGAACATCATATGGATGAAGTTTGGGATGAAGATGATTTTCCATCAGGATACGATCATGGCAAATTGTCTTATCACGATGAAGATTTGTATGATGTATTTCTGGACCGTATCAATAAAAGTAGCGCTCCATTTTTTAGGGTTGTTTTTACAGGAAGTACCCATGCTCCGTATGATCATCCCTATACCTCAGCTCAAACCTGGACGGGTAAAGAGGCAGATTATATGAATTCTATGATTTACGCTGATCAATGCTTAGCTGATTTCATGCGAAAGGCTCAAGAACAATCATGGTACAAAAATACTTTATTTGTTATAGTTTCAGATCATAGCCATTCCTGTCCTACACATGAAGTGGCTTACAGTGTTGATTTTTTTAAAATCCCTTTACTTTTTTTCGGAGATGTTCTAAAAGAAAATTACAAAGGTAAATCATTGAAGAAAATTGGATCTCAGGCAGACTTGGCCGCCACCCTACTTTCTCAATTAAAAATCAGCTCTAAGGAGTACCCTTTCAGCAAGAACCTAATTGATCCAAGTTCTCCTGACTTTGCGTTTTTATCAACCGTGAGAGGGTATGGTTTCACCTCTCCTTTAGGAAAATTTATTTACCATTTCGATTCTAAGAGATACCATCAACAAACTTATTCTCCTCAACATTTTCCTCAAGCAAAAAAATGGAGTGACGCTTTATTCAAAAGTTACTATGAGTACTTTAAAAATCTCGAATTTCAATAAAATAATAAAGGTTGTCAGAAAAGACAACCTTTATTATTTATGATAAATTACATTCTATCCTGAACACATTTCACATCCTTCAGGATTGTCTAGTGAACAAGCGATAGCTGCTTGTTGTTCTTCAACTGATTGCGCTGCTGGCTGCTCTACGATTGTTTTATCAACTGTAAATTTAATTGCATCTGTCGCTGCTTTTGTTCTCAAGTAATACATACCTGTTTTTAATCCTTTTTCCCAACCATAGAAATGCATGGATGTCAGTTTACCAAAGTTTGCATTTTCCATGAAAATATTCAATGATTGACTTTGACAAATGTATGCTCCTCTGTCGGCTGCTTGATCAATAATTGCCTTTTGAGAAATTTCCCAAGCTGTTTTATAGAGCTCTTTTAACCTTTCAGGAATTTCATTTATATTTTGAATTGATCCATTAGCGGCCATTATTTTTTGCCTCATGTCTTTATTCCACAAGCCTTCTTTCACCAGATCCTTTAACAGGTGTTTATTTACTATAATAAACTCTCCAGAAAGTACTCTTCTTGTGTAAATATTAGAAGTATATGGTTCAAAACATTCGTTGTTGCCAAGTATTTGTGCTGTTGAGGCCGTTGGCATCGGTGCTAAAAGTAGAGAATTTCTTACACCATGCACTTTCACTTCTTCCTTCAAGACCTCCCATTCCCATCGTGAAGTTGGTGTTACTCCCCACATATCAAATTGGAAAATTCCTTTTGACACTGGAGAACCATCAAACGTGGCATACGCCCCATGTTCTTTTGCCAAATCTTTAGACGCTGTCATTGCTGCGTAGTAGATTGTTTCAAAAACTTCTCTATTCAATGCTCTCGCTTCAGGCGATTCAAAAGGCATACCTAGCATAATAAACGCATCGGCCAATCCTTGTACACCTAATCCGATTGGTCTATGTCTTAAATTTGAATTTTTTGCCTCCTCAACTGGATAATAATTTTCGTCTATAATTTTGTTGAGGTTGATCGTTGCTTGATAGGTCACTTCGAAAAGCTTGTTGTGGTCGAATGTTCCTTCTTCCGTTACATACTTCGGCAAGGCTATAGAAGCTAAGTTACATACCGCAATTTCGTCAGGAGCAGTATATTCTATAATTTCAGTACACAAATTTGACGACTTAATAGTACCTAAATTTTGTTGATTAGATTTTGCATTAGCCGCATCTTTATACAACATATATGGTGTACCTGTCTCAATTTGTGACTCTAGAATTTTAAACCACAAATCTTGTGCTTTAATCGTTTTTCTACCTTTTCCTTCGGCTTCATATTTCAGATACAACGCTTCAAAAGCAGCACTGTGTGAGTCCGAAAGACCCGGACATTCGTGTGGACACATGAGTGTCCAATCGCCGTTTTCTTTAACGCGCTTCATGAATAAATCTGGTATCCACAGTGCATAAAATAAATCTCGCGCTCTTTGTTCCTCTTTTCCATGATTCTTTTTAAGGTCAAGAAAATCAAAAACGTCTGCATGCCATGGCTCAATATAGATAGCAAAAGATCCTTTTCTTTTCCCTCCTCCTTGATCTACATAGCGCGCAGTGTCATTAAACACACGCAACATTGGAACGATGCCATTTGATGTTCCGTTTGTACCCTTAATATACGATCCAGTAGCACGAATATCGTGTATTGAAAGTCCAATGCCTCCTGCTGACTGCGAAATTTGCGCACATGACTTCAAGGTATCATAAATTCCACCGATACTATCCTCCTTGGTTGTTAAAAGAAAACAAGAAGACATTTGCGGTTTTGGCGTACCTGAATTAAACAAGGTAGGTGTAGCATGCGTAAACCAACCTTCTGACATTAAATTATATGTTTTTATTGCTGCCGGTATGTCGCTTTTATGAATTCCAATGGCAACGCGCATTAGCATTTGTTGAGGACGCTCCGCAATTTTACCATTTAATTTCATCAAATAAGAACGAGTTAAGGTCTTAAAACCGAAATAATCGTATCTGAAATCCCGGTCATAAATTATACTAGAATCGAGTGTTTCCTTATTTGCTTGTATAATTTCGTGAACATCATCTGCGATAAGAGCAGCGCGTTCGTTTGTTTTTGGGTCGACATAATGATACATGTCGTCCATTACTTCAGAAAAGGTCTTCTTCGTTTCTTTGTGTAAATTCGAAACAGCAATTCGAGAAGCTAATAAAGCATAATCAGGGTGATCAATTGTCTTTGCCGCTGCTACTTCTGCCGCCAAATTGTCTAAATCCGTTGTTGACACGCCATCATAAATTCCTTCTATTACCTTCATGGCAACTGCTTCTGGAGAGACCAAAGGGTCTAATCCATAACACATTTTTACAATTCGTGCAGTTATTTTATCAAATTTTACTGCTTCTTTTCTTCCGTCTCTTTTTACTACGTACATGATGTTGACCTAATTTTCTTTTAACTTAAAATTCTTCGTCCAAACTAAATGTTTGATTTTCTTTACCTGCCAAAACCCCTGCCTTCTGGTATTCACCAACGCGCTTTTCGAAAAAGTTTGTTTTACCTTGTATTGAAATCATCTCCATGAAATCGAACGGATTGGTTGCGTTGTACACTTTTTCATTTCCAAGTTCAACCAACAAGCGATCTGCAACAAATTCTATATACTGACTCATTAAATCAGCATTCATACCTATCAACTTAACAGGTAAAGCATCTGTAACAAATTCTTTTTCTATTTCAACTGCATCAGTAATGATTTGTCTTACTTGATCTTTAGGTAATTTATGAATGAGGTGTTTTGTATAAAGCAAACATGCAAAGTCACAATGTAATCCTTCATCTCTTGAAATTAATTCATTAGAGAAGGACAATCCAGGCATCAATCCTCTTTTCTTTAACCAAAAAATTGAGCAGAATGAACCAGAGAAGAAAATCCCTTCCACAGCTGCGAAAGCTACCAGTCTTTCCGCAAAAGATCCTTTTTCAATCCATCGCAAAGCCCAATTGGCTTTCTTCTTCACACAATCTAGTGTATCTATGGCATTGAATAAATAATCTTTCTCACTACTATCCTTGATGTATGTATCTATCAATAAAGAATAAGTTTCTGAGTGGATATTCTCCATCGCAATTTGAAATCCATAAAAGAACTTTGCCTCAGTGTATTGAACTTCTGACAAAAAATTCTCTGCCAAATTCTCATTTACTATTCCGTCAGAAGCAGCAAAAAATGCAAGAACATGCTTAACAAAATGACGTTCATCATCATTTAATTTATTTTCCCAATCAATAAGGTCTGGTGATAAATCGATCTCCTCAGCTGTCCAAAAGCTTGCTTCTGCTTTTTTGTAAAAACTCCAAATATCGTCGTGCTGTATTGGAAATAATACAAAACGATTTTTGTTTTCGATTAATATTGGTTCATTCACCTGTGACATATTTGTCTAGTTTAATTGGTTTATTTACTCCAAAAGTTGCTTGTTTCCCTCTGTAAATTGAGCGATAAATCGCTGATGATTCCGTTTCGTTGGGCTTACAAAATTTGTCAAAATTCTAGCTCCAATCAATTAAAGAAATTAACATTTATTTCAGGTTTTCAACACTTTAAAACGCAATCCTTTCGTGGATAAAACTTTCAGCGATTTTCAACAACCGCATAAAGATATCCACACTAATTTTTTAGCCGTATTGAAAACTATTTTGTAGATAATTAAGTCAATTAGCTATAAAATTTTGTATAGAAATGCAGAATTAAAAGTATACCCAATTTTGATTTAAAAAAAGACCCATCCACGTCATGTTTTTAACATATATTTGTTCAAAGCATGCGAATCGCTTTACTAGCAAATAAATGATACAAAAATTAATTTCTTCAACTTACCTTGATGCCCTGAATCATGTGATTTTCCCAAACCTCTGTGCACATTGTCAAACAGAAATTGGAAGATTTGAATCTTTTTTGTGTCATATCTGTTGGGAAACGACCCTTCCTACGTACTATGAAAGCTATAAAGAAACAACTGCCCTGGACCAATTATTTTTCGGGCGCACAAAATTACACAATACATACGCATTGTTTCATTTTGAAACCGGAAATCCAATTCAATCGTTACTACATGTTCTTAAATACAACCACAGAGAAAAGGTTGGATATTACCTGGGGAAGGAGCTTGGAAAAAAACTAAAACAAAAAGGATTTACCCATCTTGTGGATGTGATTGTCCCTGTGCCCATTCATCCCAAGAAAGAATTTCAACGTGGTTATAATCAATGTGATTCCATCTGTCGAGGGGTCGCAGAAATACTTAAAACCCCCGTAGACAAAACCCTTTTGATAAAAAAGCATAATTCATCGAGTCAAACCCGAAAATCAAAATGGGAGCGGTGGGAAAATTCACTCGACAATTTTTCCATCATGGAGAATCGCATGGAATATCAGCATATACTGCTTGTAGATGACGTGATTACCACTGGTGCAACTATTGAATCGATAATACTAAAAATCAACGGATTATACCCTGATTTGAAAATAAGTGTAGCAAGTGTAGCTTTTGCAGGAAAATGAAAAAAAATATTCTCATAATAGGAGCAGGTCTTGCGGGCTTATCCTTAGCATATCAGCTGAAGAAAAAGGGGCATTCTATTTTATTATTAGATAAAGGAGATAACTTTTCTTCTGCGATTGCGGCAGGAATGGTGAATCCAATGGTATTTCGAAGGATGAATAAATCGTGGCGACTTGATGAATTTATGCCAATAGCAATTGAATTCTACAAAGAACTTGAGTTGCTACTAAAAGTTAAATTTTATCACCCCGTCCCCATATACAGGTGCTTTTCCTCGCAGCAAGAAAAAACGTGGTGGAAAGAAAAATCAGCTAAATCAGAATACTGTAATTACCTAGTTGAATCCCTATTAGAAAATATGTTTACCAATGATATTAAATGTGAATTAGGTATCGGAATCGTACAGCAGGCATTTTGGATCAATGCGGGGATGTTTGTACAAGCGCTCCGGGATTATTTCTTTTCACATGACGAATTGATTTATCAAGACTTTGACCTAGAAAAATTTGACCCTCTAAACAAGAGTTATAACAGCAAAAACTTCGACGATGTAGTTTTTTGTGTGGGATATGCACAGCAGAAACTTCCTTTTTTTGAAAACGTTCCAATTCAACAAACTAAAGGCCAACTCATAACAATTAAATCGAATGGGCTCTCTAATTATTACTCTTTGAATAGAAAGTGTTTCGTAATTCCAGTAGGTGATAATTTATTTAAGGTGGGAGCTACATACGAATGGCATAACGACACAACACATTGCACCCAAGAGGGGTTGTCTGAAATAAAAGAAAAGTTAGCACACTTATATTCAGGTGATTATGAAGTAGTGAGGCAAGAAGCAGGAATACGCCCAACGGTAAGCGATCGACGTCCCGTATTAGGAAAATCTCATTTACATAATCACATCTATCTATTCAATGGATTGGGAACAAAAGGTTATATGATGGCACCACTATTAGCCAAGGAAATGACGGATTTAATACTTGACGGTAAGGAACCTCCCATGGAATATAATTCAATGCGTTTTTCATCCACATGAGCAATCAAAAGAATTTGTCAATTCCGTATATTTGTAACCTCTTATGAATCATATTCGAAATTTTTGCATTATCGCACACATCGACCATGGGAAAAGTACCCTTGCAGATCGACTTCTACAAACAACTGGTACAATTTCCGATCGCGAGATGCAAGCGCAAGCCTTAGATGATATGGATTTGGAACGAGAACGAGGCATTACTATTAAAAGTCACGCCATCCAAATGAACTATAAATTCGAAGGTCAAGAGTATATACTAAATCTAATTGACACTCCCGGACACGTAGATTTTTCCTATGAAGTTTCGCGTTCCATTGCTGCATGCGAAGGAGCACTTTTGATTGTTGATGCCTCACAAGGAATTGAAGCACAAACAATTTCAAATCTATACTTGGCCTTAGAGCATGACCTTGAAATAATTCCTATTCTTAATAAAATGGACTTACCAGGCGCAATGCCTGAGGAAGTTTCGGACCAAATAATTGATTTAATTGGCTGTGATGTTGAGGATATTATTCCTGCATCCGGAAAAACAGGCCTAGGTGTAGATAAAATTTTAGAAGCAGTAATTAAGCGTATCCCAGCTCCAAAAGGAAATGAAAACGCTCCGCTCCAAGCCATGATTTTTGATTCTGTATTTAACCCTTTTCGCGGAATAATTGCATATTTCAGGATAAGAAATGGCATTTTAAAAAAAGGAGATAAAGTTCGCTTTTTCAATACAGGTAAAGACTACAATGCGGATGAAATCGGAATTCTAAAAATGGATTTATCCCCAAAGAATACGGTTGGAACGGGTGACGTTGGTTACATTATTTCGGGTATTAAACAAGCCAAAGAGGTCAAAGTAGGCGACACCATAACACTAACAGAAAATCCGTGCGATACTGCAATTAAAGGATTTGAAGACGTGAAACCTATGGTATTTGCAGGAATATATCCCGTGGACACTGAGGACTATGAAGAATTGCGTTATTCCATGGAAAAACTACAATTAAACGATTCGTCTCTTGTATTTGAACCTGAATCCTCTGCTGCCTTAGGCTTCGGTTTTCGCTGTGGTTTCTTAGGAATGTTGCATATGGAGATTATTCAAGAACGCTTGGAACGCGAGTTCAATATGACGGTTATCACCACAGTTCCTAACGTATCGTACAAAGCCTACATGAAAAAAGATCCCGACAAGCTTTTAATTGTAAATAATCCTTCTGAATTGCCTGACCCATCAGGAATGGATCGGATTGAAGAACCTTATATCAAAGCTCAGGTGATTACTAAAAGTGAATATGTGGGTGCTATCATGACACTTTGTATAGAAAAACGTGGTGAATTAAGAAATCAGGTGTATCTGACACAAGACCGCGTGGAAATTACATTTGAAATGCCACTAGCTGAAATCGTATTCGATTTTTATGATCGATTGAAATCAGTTTCAAGGGGCTACGCATCATTCGATTACCACCCAATTGGTTACAAGGAATCAGACTTGGTAAAAATGGACTTACTTTTAAACAGTGAGCAAGTTGACGCTTTATCTGCACTTGTACACCGGAGTAACGCATTTGATCTTGGCAAGAAAATTTGCATCAAACTTCGTGAATTAATCCCGCGCCAACAATTTGAAATTCCTATTCAAGCTGCTATTGGAGCAAAAGTAATTGCAAGAGAAACCATTAAGGCACTGCGGAAAGATGTTACGGCTAAATGTTACGGTGGAGATATTTCTCGCAAAAGAAAATTATTAGAAAAACAAAAAGAAGGTAAAAAACGTATGCGCCAAGTTGGCCGTGTTGAGGTGCCTCAAGAAGCCTTTTTAGCCGTATTAAAACTTAACGATTAAAACGAATATTATGAATACTTTTATGACAAGCATGCACTCAGGATTAAGATGGATTGTTCTTCTTCTTTTAATCTATTCAATTGTAAACTCTATAATTCGAAGAAATACTTACGAAAAGAAAGATCGACTTTTGTATATGTTTACAATGGTAAGCATGCACATACAATTACTTATTGGCTTGGTACTTTACTTTTTCATTTCTGGGAAGGTACAATTTATCGAAGGATGGATGAAAGTGAAACTTTACCGTTTTTATGGTATGGAACACTTGGTCGGAATGATCTTGGCTATTGCCTTGGTGACTATCGGACATATTGCTTCTAAGAAACAAACCGAGTCCAGTGCGAAACACAAACGAATTCTAATTTGGTATTCAATTGGGTTACTTTTGATTCTAGCCTTTATTCCATGGCCTTTTCGAACAGGATTACTTGGTCAATGGTTTTAATATGAGATTTCTATTAAAAATCCTGTTCATTGTCCCCTTCCTATTTTCTTCGTGTTCACAAAGCATTGAAGAAATAGAAAAACTTACTGAAGCGGAGCGTGGTAAAGCATTATATGATGCTAAATGTGCAAGTTGTCATGGTGAAGATGGTAAGCTCGGAAGCTCAGGAGCAAAGGATTTGAGTCAATCAACGCTTGCAGATGTTGAAATTAAAAATTGTATTCTCAATGGGAATGAAAAAGGAATGCCGCCGTTCAAGGATCAATTAGGATCAGAGGAAAACCTAAACCTATTAGTCGCATACGTCAAATCTCTTCGAAAGTAATGCAAGGACATGTCACCGTTGATGCCGTTGAAGAATCGTGTATTTTAGTTGGCGTCATAACGTCTGAAATAAACGAAGAAATAGCTAAAGAACACCTTGATGAACTTGAGTTTCTTGCAGAAACTGCTGGTGCCATTAGTGTTGCTAAATTTCTACAAAAATTACCATATCCGAATCCTCGTACGTATGTCGGCACGGGAAAAATAGAAGAGATTCGACATTACATTAAAGCTGAAAATATTGAAATGGTGATCTTTGACGATGAGCTTTCTCCTTCCCAGCTTCGAAATATAGAACGGGAGTTAGAGTGTAAAGTGTTGGATCGCACCATACTAATTTTGGATATTTTTGCCAGTCGTGCAAGAACCTATCATGCGAAAACACAAGTTGAGTTGGCGCAATTGCAGTATATGTTGCCACGACTTACGAGAATGTGGACGCACCTTGAACGACAAAAAGGAGGTATTGGTTTGAGAGGTCCAGGAGAATCTCAGATTGAAACCGATAGGCGAATAATTCAACAACGCATTTCCTTGATGAAGGAACGCTTGAAAGAAATTGATAAGCAAATGACCGTGCAGCGAAGTAATCGCGGTCAATTGGTGCGCGTTGCATTGGTGGGATATACAAATGTTGGTAAGAGTACCTTGATGAATCTCCTTTCTAAATCTGATGTTTTTGCTGAAAATAAATTATTTGCAACTTTAGACACTACCGTTCGGAAAGTTGTGATTGATAACTTGCCACTTTTACTTACAGACACCGTTGGGTTTATTCGAAAACTTCCTCAACAGTTGATGGAGTCCTTTAAATCAACACTTGATGAAGTTCGGGAAGCAGATCTTTTGGTACATGTATTGGATATTGCACATCCCAACTTCGAAGACCATTATGCGGTAGTCACGGAGACCTTAAACGAAATCGACAAAACGGAAAAGCCGACCATCATCGTCTTTAATAAAATTGATATTTATCAGCCATTTGAACCTTTGAACGAATCAGAAGAGGACTTAACTTCGCTGGATTCCTTAAAAAAATCTTGGATGGCTCGAATGAATAATAAAACACGATGCGTATTTATATCCGCTGAGAATAAGGATAATATTGAAGAACTAAAGCAAGTGGTTTATGAAGAAGTAAAAGAAATATTTAAAATTCGTTACCCTTACAATAATTTTCTCTATTGATGCTTTTCCTTTTCTTTGATAATTTGTTTTTTTAACGCATCAATCGCCTCATCTGCTGCTTCCTCAAAAGATTTGCAGTGTCTTTTTGCAAACAATTCCTTTCCTGGAACTAGCAATTTTATTTCTGTGATTTTATTTTCTTTTTCCTTATCCTTATCCAATCGTAAATAAACTTCAGCCGAAATCACATGTTGATTGAATAGTTCTAATTTATTCAGTTTGTCGTGAATGAAATCCAATAATTTTTGATCTGCCTTGAAGTGAATAGAGTGAATTTGTGTTTCCATGAGAAGTTATTTGTGGCCACGTGGATGGGCCTGTGAATAAATCTGCGTTAATTGTGCAAACGAATTATGGGTATAGACCTGTGTAGCAGAAAGGTTTGCATGTCCTAATAAATCTTTCAAAGTCTCCAAACCAGATCCTCGATTTAACATATGAGTAGCAAACGTATGGCGCAACACGTGCGGACTTTTTTTATCCAAACTCGTCACTACACTAAGATAATAATTAATTTTTCTGTAAACAAAAGCGGGATACATTTTATTACCGTTCTTTAACACTAATAAAGAAGCTGTGTCACCTAATAACCTTCTCTTCTTAGCAATAAAACCTTGAATACTTGAAAATAAGTTTGGCGCAATAGGTATTAATCGCTCTTTGTTTCTTTTACCAAGAACCTTAATTCTTCCATCTACAACATCTGTATCTTTTAAATTTATCAATTCACTTAAACGTATTCCGGTTTGATAAAACAATTCGAACATTAATTCATCACGAATTCCTTCAAAGTCTTCTCCAAAAACTCCATGAATGCGCTCATGTTTTAGTTCGCTTTCTTTAGCAAATACAGGCAAGCGTTTTTCGTTTTTTGGTCCTTGAATTTTCTGAATAGGGTTTGTGTCCATTAAACCTTCTTTTCTAAGCCATTTATAGAAAGTTCTCAAGCAGGCTAACTTCCGATTTACGGATTTATTGGTCATTCCATTTTCTATCAGACTCACAATCCATGAACGTACATGGAGATGCTTCACTGAAATTAAATCAAGTTGATTCTCTTCTAGAAATCCCTCAAATTGCAATAAATCTTGAGCATAAGCAAGTGTCGTATGATCCGAATATCGTTTCTCAAAAGTTAAATAGTGAAGGAATTTTTCGCGCATAAAAAAAGGAGCCTAGGCTCCTTTAAACGTATCTTATTCCACAAGGTTACTATACCTGTTGAGATTGCATTCTTTGTTTGTATGCTGCTTTAATTACTTCTTGACGACGAACCACAGATGGTTTTTCAAATTCCTTTCTGTTTCTTAATTCTTTCATCACGTTTGTTTTTTCGTACTTCTTTTTGTACTTCTTTAACGCTTTTTCGATGTTTTCGCCTTCTTTAATCGGAATAATCAACATATAAATTTCTATTTAAATTCTACTTAGGGGCACAAAGATACAAGATAATCCTTAATTCACAAGAATTACTTCAAAATTTCTCTTGAGATAACTAATTTTTGAATTTCAGAGGTTCCTTCACCAATAGTCATCAATTTTGCGTCTCTTAGAAATTTTTCAGCTGGATATTCTTTTGTGTAACCGTATCCACCCATTATTTGTACCGCCTCGTTACCACATTTTACTGCCACTTCAGAAGCGTAGTATTTTGCAAAAGCTCCAGCCTTAGTAACTGGCAACTTATTATTTTTCAAATAGGCTGCTTGCATAGTA
This sequence comes from uncultured Lishizhenia sp., assembly GCA_964559685.1. Taxonomy (GTDB): domain Bacteria; phylum Bacteroidota; class Bacteroidia; order Flavobacteriales_D; family Crocinitomicaceae; genus UBA952. The sequence continues at coordinate 40,345 of CAZLHR010000010.1, read as the reverse complement.
AGTAATTCTGCTGCTTCTACTTCCGTTGCCATATCGGCTAATTTGAATCCTATAGCTTGAAAATGAGCAATTGGCTGTCCAAATTGTTCCCTTTCCTTAGCGTATTTCACGGATGCCTCATATGCGCCTCTTGCCACACCACAACTTAAACTAGCAATAGAGATTCTACCTCCATCCAAAATCTGCATAGCTTGACGAAATCCCATGCCTACTTGTCCAATAACATTTTCTTCAGGTACTCGTACATTATCGAAAATAAGTTCAGCCGTTTCACTAGCCCTTACCCCTAATTTTTCTTTGATTTTAACTGCCGAAAATCCAGGTGTTCCTTTTTCAATAATAAAAGCAGTTATTCCGTTTGAATCTAACAAATCGCCTGTTCTAACTAAAACTACAGAAACATCGCCGGATAGTCCATGTGTAATCCAATTTTTAGCTCCGTTAATTACCCACTCGTTACCTTCCTTAACCGCTGTAGTCTTCATTCGCATCGCATCAGACCCAGTATTTGGTTCTGTTAGTCCCCATGCTCCAATCCATTCTCCGGATGCTAATTTAGGTAGGTATTTTCTTTTTTGAGCCTCACTTCCATGGTAATAAATATGACCTGTGCAAAGAGAATTGTGCGCAGCGACGCTCAAGCCAACTCCTCCACACACTCTTCCTAATTCCATTAATGCAGTCGCATATTCAAAATAAGAAAACCCTGAGCCTCCATATTCTTCCGGGATAAATATACCTAACAAACCCAAATCTCCCATTTTTTTCATGGTTTCTACAGGAAAATATTCTTCATCGTCCCATTTTTTCATATTTGGACGAATTTCTTTCTCCGCAAAATCACGCACCATTTGTGCGATCATTAATTGGTTTTCGTTCAGCTCAAAATTCATGTTGATTGGTTTTTAAAAGCGCGCTAAATTAATAATATTAGGCGAAAGCTTGTTTAATTTTTCCTCTCCATTTAAGAAACTTAGCGCAACAAGAAAGTTGAACCCTGCTAATTCACCTCCACATTGCTTAATCAAATTAGCTGCAGCTTCAGCAGAACCCCCCGTTGCGAGCAAGTCGTCATGAATTAAAATACGTTGACCAGGTTTCACAGCATCTTCGTGTAATTCTATTGTAGAGAATCCGTATTCCAACTCGTAAGAAAAACTAATTTTTTTATACGGTAATTTACCTTCTTTGCGAATTAATATAAAAGGAACACCGAGTCGCATGGCTAAAGGATAACCAAATAAAAAACCTCTGCTTTCGATTCCGGCTACACCTTCAATTTGCTGATCTCTATATAATTCAACTAAATGATTCAATACTTCATTTGATATTTCTGGATTTAACATAATGGTAGAAATATCCTTAAAAAGTATTCCAGGTTTTGGGAAATCTGGAACATCTCGAATTATAGTTTTTAATTTTTCTTCAATGCTCATATTACAAAGTTACATAAGGAAGTATTTTCTTGAATGTTTTTTCATCTATTAAAACAGATTCTTTAAGTTGCTCTATAGAAGTGAATTTTACTTTTTGCTGACGAATTTTAACTATTGAGTTGGCCTGATTCCAATTGAGATAAGGATGCGCATTTAATTCTTCTGTTGTGGCACTGTTAATATTTAGTTTTCGAATCATGGATGGGTCTAGCTTAAGGAATTTTTGGATTGTTTCCATGAGCTCAGGGGGAAATTTATAGACCTCGACTAATTGTTCTAGTTGATGGAATCCTCCTAATTGGGTTCGAAAATTCACAATTTTAGAGGATAGATAAGGTCCAATTCCCTTGAGTTTTTCCAAGTCTTCTACAGTTGCTGTATTTAATTCTAGAAGAATGATTTCGTTCTTCGTTATGTATTTTTCTGACTGCTCATAAACTTTTGGCAGGGTATAAATAACAGAATCTTTGATAAGAAAAAATAATTGGTCAGGAATCACAAAAATATGTTTCAATTGCTCTTCGTTTCTTATTCCTCGCGATGCAAATTTCACCACAACATTTGCTTGTTTCTCTGATAATCCCAAATTCATCCACTGAACAGTAGAATAAGTAGCCGGATCAAATTTTTCTGGTGGAACTTTATATTTCGAGCCTTTACTTTTAAATTCTTTTGATTTTCTCTCTACTGTGTTTTTGTGTGTTTCATGAAAATAAGTGATCTCCTCCGTAGTTAAAATAGAATCGTCACTTGGGTTCATAAATAAGACAATTCGAGGCGCATAAACTAAGGCCAAACAGCATAAAACAAAAACATACACTCCTCGTCTGGAACGTCTTGAAATGTAGAGTGGATTCTCGTTTTTATTGGACGATTTCGTCGTCATTCCCTGAATAAGAATCGGGTTCCTCGTGTTTTTTTGTAAAAAGAATTTTGAAAAAGAAATAAGCTGTAATGAGCGTAACTGCTATTTCTGTAACAAGCATCATTGTAAGTCCATCTGTACTCATGTTGTTGTTATTTTTGATTTTTTACTTGCGAAATATACCAAATAAGCTATTCCCAACCATAAGAATATGAGAAACAAGCGACTTACATTTTTATACAGCATTGTTTTCTCTTCGTCCTCAATTTTACTGTTTCGATAAGCTAGATCCGTTCTTATTTTTTCTAACTCTCTTTCTTTTTTAATAAGCAAATACGTTGGAATCGTAATGTTCTTATTCGCAACCAACTGCTCGTCTGTCACGACATTTGGATAAAGAAAACTTGTTTCAAAATCTTTTTTACCACTTAAAAGCTCTATTTGTTCTTTTGATTTTTCCTTCATGGCTTCTTCATTTTGGTAAAAGTCGATTTTTGCTTTAGACCCCTTGTGATTAAGTGTGTCAATAATATCAGGAATACTATTTATGAATACCCAACCTAAAAGTAATGGTGTAACATACTGAATAATATATTTGAACACAACCGGAACCTTAATATCTGCACCTAAATTAATTTCTTTCCATCCTTTGTCCATGCCAAAAATCCAAGCAAAAAGAATAATTTCCAAGAAGGCGAATACAACCAAAGAAACAGTTCCCGCCCAGTAATCATATTCATCAAAGACACCATTATTGAAAAACAAGACGGTTGGTAGACCAAGAATTAAAACTGCAAAACCGAAGGCCCAAGCGGCATTTTTTTCTTTCCATCCGAATTCATCTGTTAAAAATCCCATCACTGGTGTTCCCATTGCTAAAGAGGAAGTAATCCCAGCAAAAAACAAAAGACCAAACCATGCTACTCCTGCTATTACACCTAACATACTACCCCATTGCTCAAATAAATAAGGTAGTGTCTTGAATCCTAAACCCAAACCACCGCCTTCACTAAGAAGTTCTTTCATTCCGTCAATTCCAAGATAGCCTACGGCAATAGGAATGATTATAGCAGAACCTAATACAATTTCCACAAAACCATTCATCCAACCGGCACTCATTGCATTCAGGGCAATGTCATCCTTGCTTTTTACATAAGAAGCATAACATTGGATGGATCCCATTCCAATTGAGAGCGTGAAAAAGATCTGTCCTGCAGCTGCCAACCACACCTTTGAATCCCAAATGGTCGAGTAATCAGGCGTCCACAGATAATCTAAACCAACTGTTCCGTCGAATAAGGCGCCATCTTGACCTGCCTGAAGACTAATTGCTTTGTAGGCCAAGAATGCTCCAAAAATAAGTAAAAGGGGCATCCCAATTTTTGCCGCTTTCTCAACCCCGCCACTCAATCCACGTGACAAAATCCATGTGTTAAGAAAAAGACAAATTACCCAAAAAATAATCGGTTCTGCCGAACTCAGAGAAACATAATTTCCGAAAAAACCTGCTACCTCACCTTGTGTTTTCCCGCCAAAAGTGTCTGCAATAGAATGCCAAACGTAAGAAAGAGTCCAGGATTCTAAATAACAATAATAAGCTGCAACGGCTAGGTTTGTAAAGATTCCAAAAACGCCGATATATTTCCATAACGCCCGTTTATCCATAGAATCCAAAATAAATGGCGTTGAGTGATGTCCTTTATTTCCTCCAAATCTTCCGATAGACCATTCCACAAATAACAAAGGAATACCCATTAAAAGAAAACAAACTAAGTATGGAATAATAAAGGCTCCTCCTCCGTTTTCGATTGCTTGAACTGGAAATCTAAGAAAGTTACCAAGGCCAACAGCATTTCCAGCCATCGCCAAGACTAAACCTACCCTAGAACCCCATCCTGATGCTTCTTCTTTCGACATAACTCTTATTAAGTGAGCTACGAATATACAATTTTTAAATGAAAGCTAACGTTTCTTCCAAGGTCATTGGGTTATATCCAAGTTCTTTCTTTGATTTAGCTAAATCGAAGCCGGTCCTTGGAGGGCGTTTAGCCGGTTGATTCAATGTGCTGCTATCCGTTCGTACTAATGTATTGGTTGAAAGCGAAAAATAACGTGCTACTCGTTGAACAATTTCAAAAATTGACATAGTTTCTGGTCCTGAAATGTGGAAAATACCAGTTTTATTCAACCTACAAATTCTAACACAAGCCCAGGCCAAATCATCTGCCCATGTTGGTGCTCGGAATTGATCGTCAATAATTCGCATTTCTTGACCTTTCGAAAGCGCATCTTTGGCCCAACAAACAATATTGGTTCGAGACAAATTATTTCCTATTCCATAAACAATTATTGTACGTACAATTGACCAATTCTGATATTCACTGTTCGACAAGACCTGCTCGGCATTAACTTTTGAACTAGCATAATGACTCAAGGGATTGGGTATATCTTCTTCATTATAATTTCCTTTTAGTCCATCGAAAATAAAATCGGTCGATAACAATTGAAAATGTGCTTTATGTTTAAATGATGCGTCAAGTAAAAATTGAGTAGCCTGAACATTTACTAAATAACACAAATCCGGATTTAGTTCGCACGCATCCACATTAGTAATTGCTGCGGTATGAATCACATGTGTTGGATTATACTTGTCAAAAAGGTCCTCAATTGCGGATTGAACGCAAATATCTAAAGAACAATATTTTTCATTTGGACAATCTTGATTTCTGTTCTCTCCTTTAGAAGTGGCTAGAAAATCAATTTCCTTGTTAAGTAGGTTTGCTACAAGCTTTTGACCAAGTAAACCATTAGAACCTGTGATGAGGATTTTCATAACTCCCAAATTGAATTTTTTCTTTTTCGTTGGAATCTAAAATAATGTTTATGCTCTAAAAGCCAAGCCATGGATAGATATAACAAAACTGGGGATCCTAAGCCAATAAATGAAAAATAAATAAACCCAACGCGCACTTTCGCAGTTTGAATCCCTAGTTTTCGCGCCATCAATTCGCAAACACCGAACGATTGCATTTCAAAGAAAAAAACTATTTTATTTAGGAACCTCTTCATGATAGTAGTTCTGTGCCAATTGGGCAAGATAAACATTTTTTATGCATACAAAGTTGAGAATAAATTTCCAAAATGGCTTGTGATTCAAGTGCATTATTTGAATGAATACCTAGTTTAAACCATTTGGAAAGTACTTCATTCTGTTCTTTTGGAAACGAATATAGTAAAACTAAAATTTGCTCAAAACCCATTATTCTAATTCGCCAAAAAAATGGTAACCAAATATTGATAATCAGAAAATAACCAATGGATTGATTTTTTTGAAACCAAGTTGAATACATGAAATTATTCAGTAATTCTTTTACGGTTTTCGAAGTAGACGTCAAAAAAAAGGAAGGTGGAAAATGTAAGACAAATAAGTGAAGTGCTTCATAAACTTTTTCAATTCGAGCATTTGAATAAGCACTCTTTGTTACTGTTAGGGTTGCCAATCTATTTTGATTTTGTTGAATAAAATCCCAAATGGTTACTTCTGAATTTTGCCAATTATCGGCAATGAAACGAAACAGCGCCGAATTAGTATTCTTTCCAAATCCTGCAATTGACTCAATTCTCAGATCCAATGAAACTAGTTTTTTCGATTTTCGAATAATCCTATCCCTAACAAGTTCTTCGTACCTAAATTTATCAGTGAATAAAGATTCACTAATTTGGTTTTTACATAAGATCTTAGATTTGACTTTTCGAATCTTTGATTGGTAATTATTTAATAATATGATGTCATCGCTCAAGACAATCGTGGGAAACGAAAACACTTCTTCTTTAACATTGTGTTCTCTTACCACATGCAAGATGACATTTTTATAATGCACGTCCAAGTGATGATTGTGTTTAAACCAATCTGAACTTTTCTGATGAATTTCTATGTGACCGTGCCATGTAATATTGTTGAAGCGAATAGATCCAAATTTAAAATCAGGCCCATTTTCAATCGTATTATGTTCTCCCCAAGACAGGATTTCAATAGTCTGTTTAGTTGTAGACGTAAATACGTTTGTTTTAAATAACTTATTCGACCAAATATAGTGCAAATACTCCTCTGACTCCCTCACCACATAAAGATACAAAAAAAGGCGCTTACGCGCCTTAATTTATCTTGGTAATGGGTTTGTAAATTTCCTAAAATTAGGATCAATATTAAACTTGAATTTAGGGTATTCAACTGGTATGTCGCTTCCTGCATCTGTGATTATCCTCACGGTGGTACGTCTATTTATTTGATGTAACCTTTCAAATTCTTTTCTGTTCGATTCTTTAAATTGATTTATATAATTTTCATCTAATTTTTGTTGCTTACCATTAATCATTATCACAGCTGGCTCACTCTCACCTTTTCCTATTGGTTTAATTCTATCTGGAGCGATCCCTGCATTGTCTACTAAATAGGTGTAAACCGCATTTGCTCGATTCTGCGAAAGAGCATTATTGTGTAATTCAGTATCCCGCGCATCCGTATGAGAAGATAATTCAATGCAGAGAGTTGGATTTTGTTTTAATAAATTAACCAAAAATTGAAGTGAATCATACGATCTACAGGACGGTTCATTAATAAAAGTCCATTGATCCAATGGATAGCGAACTTCTGGCGTTCTAATTTCAATTGGAATCAATGGTATTTCAACGTAAAAATTTGGTCCTTCAGACTCATCTAATGTAGAAATTTTTATTTTGTTCGTTGGAGTAATATACCATGCCTTAGATGCCTTAATAAAATACTCCTTACCACCAATAATATACCTAGACTTTTTATCTTTTTTTAATTCCCACTTTTCTGTTTTACCATTAATATTGGACAATCCATCCCATTTTTCACCATCACTTGCAGTTATTTCAACCTTCGCTCCTTCAATGAATTTAGAATTATCACCAAGCTCAAAAACCTTAACTTGTAGTGAATATAATAATGGATTAATATCAAATTTCCATATGTCTGGAGTAAATTCAGTTGACTTCCTCTCAGAAGTGAAAAATCCATATTTTTCTTTGTAAGTGTAGATAGTATCCTCTTTACTGTTGATATAATCAATTACAGAAATTCCGTAATCATTTGCCTCAGAATTGAAGGGATGATTTAGATTTCTACGATTTGTCCAATTAAAGTCTTTTCCAATACGATTTACTTTAAAAATATCTAACCCTCCGATTCCCTTATGTCCATCACTAGAAAAATATAGAACTCCTGACTTTTCATTGAAGGAAGGAAACAGTTCGTTTCCAAAGGAATTTACCGCAGGCCCCATATTTTTGGGTATAGAATCCCATCGTTTTTCCTTCTTATTATATTGAACATACCACAAATCTCTACCACCGTAACTTTTTACACCATTACTCTCGGACATGTCAGAGGCAAAAACTAGGTATTCATCATTAATAATACATGGATGACCTACAGAGATACTATCATCGGATTTTAAACTTATCTTCACAGGATCTTCAAATTCGACCTCTAAGTCGTCTGGTTTACCACTAATTGAAGCAACCCAAATATCACATCCTAAATTCTGTTTTTTAGTATTGGGACATCTCGTAAAATAAATTAACTTTTTCTTTGCATCAAAGCATACAGCACCTTCATTTTGGGTAGTGTTAACTACCCCTTTTGAATCGATTGTTTTCACAGCGGTTGGATCACCTTTTTCATCATATTTAACCATATAAATATCAGTATATTTTTCTCCAGTAATTGGATCTCTTTCTTCACCAGTACTTTCTTCGCGGCTCGATGAAAAGTATAAAACGACACCTTTCCCATTCGCAGAACTGTAAGGTGCCATATCAAACTGCTTAGAATTAATTTTATCTTGCCTTTGAATCTCATACCGCGTTTCGAATTGATCAAAATCGCCAAATTCTTTACAAGCCAAAATGACTTGGTCTAATTGACCTAACATAGATTTAGATGCAAGTGGTCTATATAGTTCGTATGTTTTGATAGCGCCCTCGAAGTCTTTGGACATCCGCTGCATTTCACCTTTATAAAAATATACGATAGGGTTGTATTGAAAGTATTTAAGTTCAATTGATTTTGAGTACCATTCTGAAGCTTTTGAAAATTTTTCTGTCAACCGGTAACATTCAGCAACCATGAAGGCCATTTCGCCCCGGTCTTTGATAGAAGATTTAGCACCCATCTTAATGTAAGCTTTTTCTGTTTTGTTAGCCGCTTCGAAATACCTTCCTGATTTAAAAGATTTTTTTGCTTCTAATACAAATTTAGGTTGTGGTTTCTGTTGGGAAAATACAGATATCGAAAATAATAACAATAACAACGTGCAGGTAACGATTATTTTATTCATAAGTAATTTAGGATATGATTCATAAATGTTATGATCAAAGTTAATAAAATTTAAAATCATTGCAAAAATTTCTCCATCTTTCAACTAAGGATCGAAAATTAGCAGGCATTTCTACCTCGAAACGAACGTACTTTTCATTATTAGGATGCTTAAACCCCAGTTGATAAGCATGGAGCGCTTGACCATCCATCAGTTGCAAACAATTTTCAACAAAACTTCGATAAGAAGATGTATTCGTTCTAGACGTATTTGAGGTGCCTCCATACTCTTTATCATTAAAAAGTGAATGCCCAATGTGCTGGAAATGAGCTCGGATTTGATGTGTCCTCCCAGTTTCTAATTTACATAAAACTAGTGTAACAAATCCGAAGCGCTCAATAACCTCAAAGTGAGTTGTTGCATGTTTTCCGTGATTCCCGTCTGGATAAACGGCCATAACTTTGCGATTTTTAAGTGACCTGCCAATGTGTCCTGTAATGGTTCCATTTTCTTTTATATCTCCCCATACTAAAGCCTTGTACCTACGTTCAATACTTCGATCAAAAAATTGTTTAGCAAGGGAATTTAGTGCAGATTCTGTTTTGGCAATAACGAGAAGACCCGTAGTATGTTTATCTATTCTATGAACTAACCCAGGTCTTCCATAGAAATCTGAAGGTAGGCTGGGCAGATTTTGAAAATGAAAAACAAGGGCATTCACCAAAGTGTCTTTGTAATTACCATGTCCGGGATGTACCACCATATTTGACCCCTTATTCACTACCAAGAGATGGTCATCTTCGTATTGAATATCTAAAGGAATATCTTGAGGAATCAATGATATTTCGCGAACAGGATAAGGCAGTACTATCGAGACGTCATCTCCGGGTTTTACCCTGTAATTTTGTTTGACCACTTCACCTCCGACCCTAATATTGCCATTCTTTGCTGCTACTTGAATTTTGTTACGAGAAGTATTAGGCATTCGATCCAATAAGAACTTGTCAATACGGATAATTTCTTGTCCTTTATCTACCTTAAATCTATTATGTTCAAATAATTCCTCCTCTTGATCTAAATCAGAAAAAGGTTCATAATCTATCATAGCTTTATGAATTTTAGCACTTTACCTCTTAAGGAAGGTGAGCTGAAAAAATAAGTGCCTGAATCTAAATCCCGAATATCAATTTCAGAACTTGAAGTATGTTTAATAACTTTTCCAAAGATATCTTTTATTATTCCTTCTAAACTATCTGAATTTAAAAAATTAATATGTAATACTTCGTTAGCAGGATTGGGATAGATAGAAAGCTGATTTTCTATAGACTCTTTATTAATTCCCAAAACATTGTTCAACCGTGTAGAAAAAATTGGACGTATCATTGCAGAACCTTTAAATGGGGAAGTTAACCAAGAACTGCCACCATCTACACTGTAAAATATTTCTTCCGAATTATTTGTGTTTCTATCTAATCCCGCATTCAATCTTTGAGCATCTAATTGTCTCCAGCCTACATAAAATCGCTGTGGAACTGCTAACCTCATTGTATCCAATAAGTAATAATCATGAAAATAATTTTCACCATAACCCGAAATTGGAGACCGAGGGAAGAAAACATCATCTTCATACAAAACTTCACCTGGCATGCCATTTTCATCCTTCCAAACGGTTAATAAGAAAAGTTTATTTGACACATCATTGACTGAAGGAACGAAACAGATTGATACACCTAATATTGAATCTGCTTCATAAGCGTTATAACCAATGGCTAATCTTGATTGAACTCCTGTTGGACCGAATGCAGCTTCTGCCGAACCATCATCATAGCTATAAAAGTTGTAAAAAGATTGATAAAAAACTGTAGAATCATTTGCTCCAAAATTTGGAAACTGTGCTGAAGCGGATGTTTTTATTTCAAAAACTTGCTGATTTCCAGGTTTTGTTTTGTCAAATTCATACCCTGATGTTAAGTTGTGAAAGGATTGATGGGTAGTTCTAGGCTGGAAATTAATATTCCCTTCAGCTAAAGTAAAACCTGGAAGTGTAAAGTTTCCTTCAATATTTCCACTATAAAAAATATCTAATTGCCCATTTTGGTAATTTTCGGGTAATGGACTTCCATTATGCAATTTTATTTCAAGTGAATCTGTCATTCTATTCATATTAGAATTTTGATAGTGATCCCAAGGTACTGAAGTGAATGTTTTTAAAAGAGAAGTAATTGGATAAGAGAACGCAAAATCTTTAAATAATGTGTCATTGAAAAATGATAAATTTCTCAAGTGAATATAATCCACATGAAAATGATCTAAAGCTCCTGCCAATGACCCATAATTTCTAAATCGAAACTGAAATCCATCTGTAAAATATTCTGAATCCAAAACAGGAATTGTCACAGCTTTGAAAGGATGAGTTGGTGACCCCTCGACAGACCAAACGCGCTCCCAATTTGCGTTATTTGCCTGATAAAACTCTAGGACTAGGCTATCACCACTTTCAGGCTCATCACCGAATCCTTGAGGCTGATATAAAAAACTTAAATAAATAGAGTCAGAAGAATTAAATGAGGACAGATTGATGGCTTTTGATGTGAGCGCATCAGCATAATTTGGTGATAATGAAGCATATTGATAAGGGTTTCCATTTTCATCTAATCCATCAAAGGTTGCAACACCTATTGACCTTGGGTTAAGTGCAAATCGATTGTTCAAATATACCGATTGATCTAACCAATACTTGTTTGGATCGGAAATGGTTTGAAAGAACACGCGAGCACTATCCTGAAAATATGGTGGATTTGTCACCCAAACCGTATCAATAATATTTTCAGCTATATCATTAATTGTATCAAATAAATAGTAAGGAGGATAAAGATTAATTTGTTCAACCTGCACAGGATAATTCGATAAATCAGCGACACTAACCAATTCAAAATTAAAGATTGAATCCACAAAAGCACCTGTTTGGATATCAAATACTCTCTTAAATGTTTGCTGATTTGTAAGAATCGTCTCAGGCGCAAGTGGTAATTGATTTACAGGATCTGTTAACCTAAAATATACCATATTTGTAACCGAAGGATCTGTTAAATTCGGTGTGTAGGATTGAAATTTATTCAAAGAAAAATCATCAAATATGGGTAATTGTAAAGTATCCGTTGAAAAAACAAACGTACTATCAATGGTTATTCCTGATTGCTTTACAACATCGCGCTGAAGACTTGGATTCGTAGATAAAGGACCGTATTCCAATTGCTGGGCAAAACCCAATTGGTAAAATATACTCATCAGCATGGTGATAAGACTAATTATCTTCAGGTCGAATAACATCATTATTTGGGTCTGCCACTTCAATTGTTAGTGTAATTTGTGTTGCCTTAAAAATTGTTCCGCCTTCATAAAACTCCGGTGTTTGTCGAGTAATAGGGATACCTGTAGAATCTTGATTGGTCGAACAATTTACACAATTAATAATTACATTTTCAATTCCAAGGGTATCTAAAACTATCAATGCTTCATTTAGATACATTCCAACTAAGTTAGGAAGAGGAATTGCTTCGCCTTGATCGTTTTGACCTACAATCAATGTGATATTGGCTCCAATCGGAACTTTCGTACCTTCTTTGATTTGAACGCCATTGAACAATTGATCCAAAACGGAACCATTCGCTTCAGTTGTTGGTCTGTATTGTATTATTGAATTTAATCCTCTTCTTCTTAAAATGTCTTGAGCAAATTGCACCTGTTTATTCAACAAACTTGGAATTGCAACTAATTCGAACTTCTTGGATAATCGCAGTCCAATTATGCGACCGGTTTTAACATACACTCCTGAACTGTCCGTCGGCTCTACTAACTGTTCCAAAACAGTACCAACGGGAAGTTCTGGACGGTAAATACTATCTAAAATTTGATATTCCAAACCTAATTCTTCTAACTTAGCTTTAGCTTGATCAACGTGCAAACCAGTCAATACAGGAACTTTAATTTTCTCTCCGTGATTGGTACTCACATCCAGATAAACCAAGGTTAAAAAGACAACTGTTAAATAGAATAGGATGACAAATCCTATTTGCTTAACAAAAAACTTAGACAGTATAAATCTTTTTAATTTAGTCCACATTTACCTTACAAAGATAATTAAATTTAAAAGTTAGGCGTCAACCTGTGCGAAGTGAAGAAATCTTCAATATATTCAACTGCTTCATCGGTTGAATCTACTATTTTATAAAGATCCAAATCTTCAGGAGAAATATTGCGTTCTCCATTCAACATTGTTTTTTCTATCCATTGCATTAGCCCGGTCCAATAGTCCTTTCCGACAAAAACAACAGGTCGTCTTTTTATTTTCTTCGTCTGAATGAGTGTCAAGGCCTCAAAAGCTTCATCCAATGTGCCAAAACCACCTGGCATAATTACAAATGCCTGTGAATATTTTACGAAAATCACCTTACGAACAAAAAAATAATTAAACTCAAGGTTATGTTCTTGGTCGATATATGGATTGTGATTTTGCTCAAAAGGCAAATCTATATTTAAGCCTACTGACGCAGTTTTTCCATTTTGAGCACCTTTATTCGCAGCTTCCATTATTCCTGGACCTCCCCCCGAAATTATACCGTAACCTTTTGCTGCAAGTTTTTCAGCCATTTCAACTGCTTGTTGGTAGAAGGGATTTTCTTCTTTAGTACGCGCTGAACCAAATATAGAAACACAAGGTCCAATTTTAGCCATTCGGTCATAGGCCTCTACAAATTCCGACATTATCTTAAAAATAGACCAACTGTCGTTACTTTTAATGTCATTCCAATCTTTTCTTGCGTGTTCCATAATATTATTTTTTCAAATATACATAACCTAAAGACTGCCTGTGGTTACGCGCAGAAATAATAGCTAACTTCGAAACGTGAATAAACAAAAAATAGTATTTTTCTTCCTTGTTTTATTTTCTTTGGTTGAAATTAACGCTTCCATTCTACCAGAAAAAAAAGACTCAATTCGACCAAAATGCAAAAAAATTGCGACGAGTATTTCTTTATCCACCGCTGCAGTTGGAAGTCAAGCCTTCTTATATTCATTATGGTATGCACCATACAGTTCCGGCAAATTTCACTTTTTTAATGATTGGAATGAATGGAGAAAAATGGATAAATTGGGCCATGCATACACTGCCTATCATGTTTCCTCAGCAACTTATGATGCTCTTTATTGGTCCGGGTATTCTCAAAGCAAAAGTTTGATCATTTCTTCTTCTGCTTCTTGGCTATACCAAGGCTTTATTGAAGTAATGGATGGTTTTAGTGACGGATGGGGCTTTTCAGTTTCAGATATTATATTTAATTCAATTGGCACCGGACTCTTTGTATTCGAAAAGAAACTAAAAAAGCCAGTTTTACTCCCGAAGTTTTCATATGCTCCGAGTTCATATGCAAATTTGCGACCTGAGGTTTTGGGCAACACATCTTTGTCGCGCATTTTAAAAGACTACAATGCACAAACCTATTGGTTGGGAATACGAATGAATTCAATTAGTCATTCTTTCAAGTCTAAATGGCTGATGCTTTCTGTTGGATATAGTATCAACGAACATTTAGTAGGAGATCAACTTAGTGTTAATTTGAATGGAAAAACCTATAATTCATATACGCAACTTCTCTTTTCACTAGATATTGATCCAACGGCCCTGCCAATAAGAAACAAATTATTGAAAAAAATAGTTTTACCGCTGAAATACATAAAAATTCCATTTCCCACACTTGGTATTGAAAATGGCAATGTGAGATTCTATCCCATTTATTTTTAGTTTTCAGAAACTACGATTCGATCCTTCCCATCAAAGTACGGTGACTGAACGGATATCACCACGAGTGGCCTTCTGCTCAGTACTTTTTCAACGGAATGTATGGTGCCTTGGGGAATTGATACGTGCATACCTTTTTTGATGAGGAGAATTGTATCGTTCATTCGCATCTCAGCTCTTCCTTGTAATACAAAAATATTCTCGGTGTGAAATTGATGATAATGAGCTACTACACGATTCGGAATTGTAAGTCGAAAGGAAGATTGTAAAGAATCATGAAAGCACGTGACCATTTCATTTTGTGCTGCTTTCCTTTTTGGTAATTTTTCGGTAGTACAAGATTCTTTTTGGGCAAATGACACTTGAACGAATAAAACCACAATGAACATGTGTTTTATCCTCATAATGGCCTAGGAATAAAATTAACTTCAAACATAGTAGGCCAATATTTACCTGTCACGAAAAATGTATTCGAGCTTTTTTTATGTGCAATTCCATTCAAAACTTCGGGACTTGGTGTTTGTTGATTTGCGGCAGAGCGTATGGTATTCACTAAAGCAAAACAATTAACTAATTCTTTCACCCTTCCAGTTGTAGGTTCAATGGAAACAAGAACATCTTCCTGCCAAATATTTGCATAAATTAAACCGTTGGCATATTCCAATTCATTTAAGTTTGATACACTACTTTTGTCCGTTGCAACTTGAATAGTTTTTATAATTGAAAAGGTTTTCGGGTCTCGGAATACCAACTTCGACGAACCATTCGACATAATTAAATATTTTCCGTCGTTGCAAAGGCCCCAACCTTCTCCTTCGTATTTGAATTCACTCAATTTTTTTAAAGTGGTTTTATCGTAAACGAAACAAGTTTGCTGTTGCCAAGTTAATTGATAAATCTTACCGTCTAATACTGTAATACCTTCACCAAAGTTCGGCGTGGGAACTGAAGTTTTTAGGGTGTGATTTCCAGACTTTGTATCAACTTTTGCGATAAGTGTGGCACCTGTGTAGGAAGGATCTCCAGTTCCTTCGTACATTTGCTCTCCATCGAATTCTAATCCCTGAGTGAAACTCGAGACAAGATGCGGATATGAGGTCAACACGTTTGCTTCTAATGTAGTAAACGGCAAATCAGAGAGCACCTCAACTGTAACAGTTTGGTCATAAAGGCTCCCATCTGAATTCTTACCAATGAATTTCACATCGTGCTTGCCGATACCTGACTCAATCGAATTAAAGCTTAGCATCAAATTTCCATTTGGGCTTTTCCATAACTTAAGTGTATCATTTCCTTGAAGTGCTAAAAGTTCTGATAATGCTTCATTCAATTGAATCTTAACTTGTATTTCCTTTCCATAAACTCCTTGTAGAGATGACTCGTTTGTAACCAAAAATGGAAGAGACTGCTCATCAGAATTTATGTCATCACCTGTACAAGCACCAAATAAAAGTGCTGAAAAAAGTAATGTGTTACTAATACGTGTATTTAATGTGCGCATAAGTTTTCTATTTCTTTCCAATCCATTGAACCATGAGAAGCATGGTAAGTTACCTCCTTATTTCGAAGCAAAATAACTTGTGGGGACTGATGTGTAACACCCGTTATTTCTGCAATATAGTTGGAGACATCTCTAAATGCAATTAGATCCAAGTAATTAGCTGTTAGATTTTTAATGAGTAAATTATCTTCTGCTCGTCTCAAGGCCATACTAGAAATACTGCATCGCGTTGAATGTTTAAAAATAAGTTGAGGTGAAGAACAGCTATTTTCAAGCAAATGATCCACTTGGTCCAATGAATTTATTTCAACCCATTTCATTTTCCTGCTCTAAATTGATTTAAAAATCGAACGTCGTTTTCAGAATACATCCTCAAATCTCCAACCCTATATTTGAGTTGAGCTATTCGCTCGATACCCATTCCAAAAGCAAATCCTGAGTACTTTTTTGAATCAATTCCACATGAAGTTAAAACATTAGGATCAACCATACCACAACCCATAATTTCCAACCACCCTGAGTGCTTGCATACTGCACATCCATTTTGATTGCATAAAGAACAAGATACATCCACCTCTGCACTCGGCTCAGTAAAAGGAAAATAGGAGGGTCTCATTCGAATTTTAGCTTGATTTCCAAATAATTCCCTAGCGAAATATACTAAAGTCTGCTTAAGATCTGCAAATGTGACTCCGCAATCAATATAAAGCCCTTCTATTTGATGAAAAAAACAATGAGCTCTTGATGAAATAGCCTCATTTCTATATACTCTTCCAGCAGATATTGTCCTAATTGGAGGTTCAGTTGATTCCATTACTCGAACTTGAACAGAACTCGTGTGCGTTCTCATAACCATTTCTCTTTCTTCGTTTTCAATAAAGAATGTGTCTTGCATGTCTCTTGCGGGGTGATCATGTTGAAAATTCAAAGCAGTAAAATTATGCCAATCATCTTCAATTTCAGGACCTTCAGAAGTGTCGAATCCTATTCTATCAAATACAGACAGAATCCGATCCCTAACCAGCGATAAAGGATGATGTGAGCCTAAAAAGTTCTTTTCCGCAGGTAGGGTGAAATCTAAATCATTTATTACTTTTTCTTGATTATTTTTTAATAATTTGTTTTCGGAGTACTTTTCTTCAGCCAAAAATTTCAAAGAGTTTAAAAGTTGACCGACTTCTTTTCTCTTATCTAAGGGAATGGTTTTAAGTTCCGTAAACAAATCTTTTAGACAATTTTTGGTCCCAAGAAATTTAATTCTAAAATTCTCTAATTCAACATCATTTTTCAATTCGAAATCTTGTATTTCAATTCTTAATTTTTCAATTTTGTTGTGCATCTTGATTTTCTAAATGTAACTTTTTTAGTCTTAAAATTGTTTAACTAAACAAAAGTAATATAAACCACATATGTTAGGTATGAAAAATTATATGAGTTTATTAATTTTATTGGTTCTACTGAACAGTTGCTACAAAGAAGAAAAAACTATTGTTACTGTTTTAGTGAAGGATGAAAATGGTCAGCCCTTGCACAATGCTGAAGTTAGATTGTTTGCTGAACCAACTTCAACTTCCGAAAGCACTGTCATAAGTGATTACATTAATTTTTCGAATGAGAGAGGTGAAGTTTTTTTTAATTTAACCAATATTTATCAACCTGGGCAAACAGGTGTAGGCGTTTTATCTGTAGAGGGGAAATTAAATTCTTTGTTTGGAACCAATATTGTCAATATAGAACAAGAAAAAAACAATATTGTGCAGTTAGTTTTGTATTGAAAATTTAGATGAGTAACTTATTTTTTTAAAATATAATTTTTTAATTTAATTTTGAAACATGAATAAATTAATTTTACCTAAAATCATATTATTGTTTTCACTAATAATAGTTGTTGCCAGTTGTGAACCCAAAGAACCAGCTATCTTAAAAGTTTTTGTGAGATCATCTACCAATCAATTGATTCAAGGTGCCAAGGTGATTGTAATCGGCGATCAACAATCAAATCCGCCAACTCAAAGTTTTGTCGATACTGTTTACACTAATTCTTCTGGATTTACCACAATAGACATGGATCAATACTTTGAGCAATACCCAGATAATGGCACGACAGGATACTTTGATATTATTGTTCAACATAATAATAAAGAAGCTTTTGGACAGACTCGTTGCAGAGTTCATACAACTTCAGTAGAGACTATTTACCTACCAAATTAATCAATACTATGAAACCACTATTTTTATATTTTTTATGTTCAATATGCATTTTTTCTGCTGCCTGTAGAAAGAAAAAAGATACAATTGCTAATATCCAAGTTTTGGATGAAAATAACGTGCCTGTTGAGTCTGCAATGGTCGTACTTTTTGGCACGAATACGGGTGGTACTCCTCAACAAGTTGCCGTTTTTGACACTAGTTATTCAAATTCGTCTGGAATTGCTTCCTTCAATTTTAATTATATTTATCAACTTGGACAAGCTGGCGTTGCTGTTCTAGATATTAAAGCACAAAAACTGAATAAAATAGGACAAGGAATAATTAAGATTGAGGCCGAAAAAGTTAACGAAGAAACAGTAAGTATTCAACCATAATATTCTCAAGCACAAATTTTCTTTGGATTGTTTTCTTTAAGTTTTTCTAATATTATTGCGTCCAATTTCCAATCCATTTGATGAATACTAGCGCAGTAATATAAGTCCTCTGCGATGTTTTCTACTTCCAACAGATCATAAAAATTAATGGAAGTAAAACACTGTTGAAATGAGTTAATGAGTCGATTCAAAGCGTCCAATGGTAACTCAATTCGAGATTCGAACCAAAAATTATCTTTTTTTACCTCTGTTTCCAAAGTTAATCTCTCTTGAAATGAATTAAATTGGATTTTCTTAATTGTATATTCCATAACATATTATTTACACTACAAAGGTTCGGATCATGTTCGTAAACAATTTACGTTCATAAATATTTATCATATTCAACGTAAGTAATACTTAACTTTGTCGAAATGTCGGAAAATACGAACATGTCATTTTTAAGCCACTTGGAAGAATTAAGGTGGCGTTTGGTACGATGTGCAACAGCCATTCTAGTTGTGGGCATAGTCATATGGTTTTTACAAGGTTATATCATGGATTATTTGTTTTTGTCTATGATGAAATCTGATTTTGTAACATTTAGATTTTTTTGCGAAGTGCTTGGTGTTTGTGTGGAGGATGTTCCTGTTAAAATGCAGAGTACTACCGTTTCCGGTCAGTTTTCTTATGCAATGATGCTAAGTATACTTGGAGGGGTGGTTGGAGCCTTTCCATATATTGTATATCAATTGTGGAAATTCATAGAACCAGGACTAAAAGTGAATGAAAAAAGTAATGTAAAAGGAATTGTGTTTTATATAAGCCTTTTGTTTTTCATTGGAATTCTATTCGGGTATTTCATTGTAGCACCTTTAAGCGTTCAGTTTTTCGGATCATTTACAATCAGTAACCAAATTGAGAACAATTTCACCATTAGCTCATACATGAGTATGATCCTTTCAACTATCTTTTATTGCGGACTTTTCTTTTTACTTCCTGTGGTGAGCTACTTTCTCACAAGAATTGGTTTATTTGGTAGTGATTTTCTAAAAAAATACAGGAGGCATGCCATCGTTGTTATATTAATATTAGCTGCTATCATTACCCCGCCAGATGTTATTTCTCAAATTGTAGTGACCATTCCGATTTACATCTTGTACGAAATTAGTATTCTAGTGTCCGTTCGTGTTGAAAAACAAATAGAGAAAGATGAAAAAAATTCGTAAGATATATTTTTCCCTTTTTTTCGTGTTAGTTGGAATGATCTCTTTTGGTCAACAAACAACTATAAAAGGCAAAGTAATCGACGGAATGAATAAACAACCCATTCCGTTTGCCAAAATTCAATTTTACGATTCAAAAATTGGAACCATGAGCGATACGCTCGGAGCGTTTTACATACAAACATACTATGCCACAGATTCTATTAAAGTTAGTTTTTCAGGATATATTTCGAAGACCGTAAAAATTCAGAAAGACCAAGCACAAGAACTCCTTATTGAACTAAATATCCTAACAGGCACCTTGAAAGAAGTTCGATTAGTAGCACCTGATGAAATGCCATCAACGAGGTTGCACAAACGTGTTATTGCCAATAAAGCCATAAATAATAAAGAAAAGTTAGATGCATATGAATACGAACTTTACAACAAAATTCAACTAGACTTGAATAACCTCGATGCGAAATTCGAATCGAACGGGCTAGTAAAAAAACTTGACGTTGTATTAGATTTCCTTGATTCAAATGATAGATCCGGGAAATACTTACCAGTGGTATTAAGCGAAACTGTTTCCGATTTTCATTTTAAAAACAATCCAAAGAAAAAAAGAGAAGTCATAAAAGGAACGCAAATTACAGGGATTGAGAACTTACAGGTAAATCAGTTTTTTGGTGATATGTACCTTGACCTAAATGTGTATGACAATGTTTATGACATGTTTAATAAATCCTTTATTTCACCGCTTGCTCCATATGCCCGAAATTTCTATAAATTTTATTTAGAAGACTCTACATTTATCGGTAATGATTGGTGTTATAAATTGAGATTTCTCCCCAAAAGAAAAGGAGACTTAACCTTTTTTGGTGAAATGTGGATAAACGATACCACTTATGCTGTAAAAAGTATTAAAGCCAATATTTCGGACAACGCAAACCTCAACTACATTCAAGACTTTTATTTCGAGCAAGAATTTGATCAAGTAGAAAAAGAAGTATGGATGCTAACCGAAGAAAAAATTATAGCAGAATTTAAACTCACGAAAGAATCAAAAATATATGGTCTGTACGGAAGAAAGTACGGAAGTCGAAGAAATTTTAAAATAAATACCAAGAGAGAGCCAGAATTTTACAACACCAGTTCCTCTATCGAAATTGAAGAAGGTGCTAAAAACCGTAGTAAAAGCTATTGGGATTCCATAAGGCATACTCCTCTTAACGTTCAAGAAGTGAAAATCAGCAATATGATTGATTCATTAGAAAAGACTCCTTTCTTCAAAACTGTTAAGAATTTCACCTATTTTACAACTACGGGATATTGGCCACTAGGAAAATTAGAGTTAGGTAGTGCCTTTTTCACATTTAGTTATAACAGAGTTGAGAAGTTTAGAACTGCATTAGCCCTAAGGACTTCTAACAACTTTTCAAGAAGGGTAGAACTTGGTGGAAGAATTGCTTATGGTTTTGGAGATGAACGATTTAAATACGGGGGCCTAGTAAGGTACAACATAAGCCCGAAGAAAAGAGGAATGTGGAGCACTTATTACAATTATGACATCGAACAAATTGGCCAATCACCAACGGCAGCGACAGTAGGTTCTACCTTCGGTACTGCACTAAATACGCGTGCTTTAGATAAATTGACTTTCGTTACAAAGATTGGCACCAACCTCGAAAAGGACATTAAAAAAGATATAATTGTCTTCGCGGGTGCAGAATGGAAAGAATATACTCCTTTGGGCTTAGCCAATTATAGAAAAGTAAATCCACTAAATTCATTGGATACGCTTAGTATTGATCGAATAAAAACAACAGAATTTTTATTCAGGTATCGTTGGACAAAAGACGAAGAATTCATTTCCGGATCATTTGATCGAACTAGCATGCGTTCAGTTTATCCAATTTTATCTCTTCAAGCCATTATTGGTGTAAAGGGAATTATGGGAAGCCAATACAATTATCAAAAACTTGAGTTTCAACTTGAGCACAACGCACAAGTAGGAGCATTAGGTAGAATGCGATACGGAATGACCGCAGGTTATATTTTTGGGAATACCGCATATCCATTTCTTAAAGTTCACGAGGGAAATCAATCGCTTTGGTTGCTCACAACTGCCTTCAATAAAATGAACTTTTTAGAGTTTATTTCGGATCGTTATGTTATGGCTTTCTCTGAAAATCATTGGGAAGGCTTATTGTTTGACCGATTACCCGGAATAAAGAAGTTGAAATTAAGGCTCGTAACTAATGTAAGAGCTGTTTATGGTGACATAAGCGATCGACATCAAGAGGAAATGATTATTCCTGATTTTGTAAGAAGATTTGGAAATGTCCCTTATGTTGAAACATCTGTAGGAATTGAAAATATAGCTAAATTTTTACGCGTTGACCTTGTCTATCGTGCCACCCATCAAATTCCAAATGTGAGTCCATTAGGAATATTATTTCGCTTCGATCTCTATTTTTAATACCTTCGTTTCGTGAAGCTTCATACACAACATATAGAAAAAATATACAAAGGCCGCACTGTGGTTAGCAATGTTTCTTTCGAAGTAAATCAAGGTGAAATTGTAGGCCTACTCGGACCAAATGGTGCAGGAAAAACAACCTCTTTTTACATGATTGTAGGTCTCGTTCGTCCAGACAAGGGAAAAGTTTTTCTGGATGATACAGAGATTACCAAACTACCAATGTACAAAAGAGCTCAAATGGGAATTGGCTATTTACCGCAAGAAATTTCTGTGTTTCGTAAACTAAGCGTGGAAGATAACATCATGGCTATTTTAGAAATGACTAACCTTGATAGACCTTCTCGCGAGCAAAAATTGGAGCAATTACTAAACGAATTTAGCCTACAACATGTAAGAAAAAATTTAGGTAATAGATTGTCTGGTGGAGAAAAACGAAGAACAGAAATCGCTAGAGCCTTAGCAACGGATCCGAAATTTGTGCTGCTTGACGAACCTTTTGCGGGTGTAGACCCAATAGCTGTAGAAGATATTCAAAGTATTGTTTGGGAATTAAAGAAAAGGAATATTGGGATTCTAATTACAGATCACAATGTACAAGAAACATTATCTATTACAGATCGTGCCTATTTACTTTTTGAAGGAAGTATTTTAAAATCAGGAACTGCAGAAGATTTAGCGGCAGATGAACAAGTCCGAAAAGTTTACTTAGGACAAAATTTTGTCCTTAGAAATAAGAAATAATTTACCTTAAAAGATTTACAAATCCTTTAATCAATCTCCAGGCAGCAGGGGAATCACAGCCTTTATATTTTAGAATCCAAGTGTAGGTTCCTTCTTGACAATACATACTATTAAAGGTGCCGTCCCAACCTAAATTTTCATCCTCAGAATAAAATATTTGCTCTCCCCATTTATTGTAAATAGAAAACTGCCATCCGTAAGTTTCGAAATCAGTTATTGGATAAAAAACATCATTTAAATTATTACCATCCGGTATGAATGTATTTGGTGCAAAAATTACAAAAGGTTCAATCATCACAGTATTTCTTGATGAGTCAGAACAGCCAAATTGATTTGTAACGATTTGAAGTGGGTAATCGGATCCCGAATTTGTATAAAAATGTGTAAAATTAGCCTGTGTAGACCCAAATCCATTGTCGAATAAATACAGGTACTGATCACCTCCAATGGACTGATCAATAAAGGTAACTTCCGCGTTACAAATATCCGTTAATTGGGGTGATACACTAAATCCTGCCACCGGGTTTGGGTGGACTACCACTAAGTCCTGCTGCAGCAGATATAGGGTATCTACACATCCAATTGAAGTAATCATAGTTAGTCCAACATTGAAACTTCCTACGTTCGTATATATGTGACTAGGACTAAAAGTTTGAGTATATGCTCCATCTCCAAAATCCCAGGTGTAGGATGCAGGTCCGTCACTAAAGCTCTGATTTACAAATATGGCGGTAGACGGTACACATTGTGAGGTGGTCAAATAAGAAAAATTAATTGATGGCTCACCAAAAACGCGAACAACGGAAAAAACGGTATCTGCACAGACATCATAACGCCCGATTAGCATAACAGGTTGAAAACCAAAATCGCTGTATTGAACGTTTTCAACATTCGGAGTTGTGGCTGAACTTGGGTTGGCATCAGCGCCGAAAATCCATTCCAAGGTGTAATTCGGTGGACCACTAACCGTTGATTCAAAGTCAAATAAACCATCAGTTATACACAGAGAATCATCATGTGAAATGGACATAATTAGAGGCTCCAACACTGTAATTTGCACCTCACTTGTATCAGAGCAACTAGGTGAAGAACTGGCAATCAATTGTACCGAAAAATTTCCGGGATTATTGTAAAAATGTGTAGGTTCAAATTCTGCTGATTGGTCAGAAGGATTGTTGTTTTCTCCGAAATCCCAAAGGTAAGAGATGGCATTTAGAGAGGAGTTCTCAAAAGGTATAGTCAACCCTAAACATTGCTCATTTAAAGGAGCATTAAAACTACTAAGGGGGAGGTCAAAAATAAAAATTGAATCTGTAAAGCTTGTTTGACAGTCTCCGTCGTCTCCATTAATTGTAATTGTATGGAATCCAGGTTGTGTGAAGGTTACATCATTTAAAAATAATGAAGATAAATCGCCGACTTGTGCATCAGCATCAAAGACCCACGAAAAATTTGCTGATGGATTCGACATATTTCCGACAAAGTCAAACGAATGGTTTAGAATACACAGTGAATCTTGACTAGTCCACGATATGCTAAAAGGATTATTAACTGTAATACTCATATACGCTGTATCGGTACAAGGTTGTCCTTGATTAACAATAAGCCGCGCCTCATACGTTCCGGATTGAGGATAGGTAAAAACCGGCGCAAAGGAAGTACTGACATCGCTATTGGTTCCCAAAACACCAAAATCCCATGAATACGTAGACCCTCCGTAGGAGTTATTCTCAAATTGAACGGTTAATCCTTGACAATACGAAACAAACGTTGCTAAATCTTCTTGTTGAGGCAGAATGGCTTGTAAGGTAATATTGCAATTAAATACTCGAAATACAAAATCGCGAATAGTTTGTCCAACCAACACTCCATTTCTGTATTCTTTAACCACCACTCCCACTACAAATAAGCCTATCATATTGGGATTAACTGTAAGAATTCCTGTTTGGGGATTGATAGATGTTACCGAGCCCGGACCAAGTGGGGATTGTGCATTGAATGGACCTATCCATTGAACTGGAAAATAAGGAGGCGGTAAGGCTTGGTTCGGTGCAGGATTTGCCGATGAACCACCAGTGAATGGTGTAATTAAACCGTAAACCAATGAATCACCATCAGGATCAGTAGCGGAATGATCAATAATTTTTTCTTCGTTGTTACACAATAAAATTGGCGGATAATTATTGAACCGCGGACTGCTGTTGTTTGTAATTGCAGTTTCAGATCCAGGAACGTGCGTTGTTAGCGTTAAACCTGCGTCATCAGGGTTTATCAAATTACTAATATTAGGGCCCCGACAACAGCGTTGGTAACTCACTGTGTATCCTCCGGGAGTGGGAGGCAAGGTGACCACAACGGTATAAATTGCCCGTTGAACACAAATATTATTTGGAGGTGTTGCACATGGATTGTTAAAGTCTAGGGGCAAAATTACACTTCCTGGAAATGGAACACTCAAATCTTGAATAAGCACACCCCCTGCATTGTAAATCGTTAATTTTAATGGGTCATCATATTCAGCACCTGTTGAATTACAATCTCTGTAAAGCGTTATAAAAAACCTATATTGATTATTTCCTAAGTAGTCGTAATAGATATCGCCACCAATAATATGAGAAGCTCGAAACTCGAACATACTGAAAAAGATTACGAATGCCAGTAAAAACCTCATATCCTTGGAATAGACGTAAAATTACGCCAAATGTTATTTATTTAGTTTAAAAGTTTGCCATTCATCTAGCCTAGTTGCATAATTGAAGCCTAATTCCTCCACAATTTTTGAGCCATCCACTTGCTTATGTTCGATTAATTTATTGTCAATTACAAGTTTTTTTCCAGCTAATTCTTTAGCGGCTTCTGTGTAATAGACTCCTCTTGACGGGTGAAAAGGTGAAACAAGATTATAGGTAGATTTTAGTTTATCTTTTTTGAGTAAAAGAAGGATAGCAGTACAGATATCAAATGAATGGATTAAGTTCACGACATTATCGCCACCTTCTAAAATAGGTTTAGTTAGCAAATGTGTTACCGGATGTCTCCCTGGACCAATTAATCCTCCTAATCTGAGAATGACAAAAGATAAATGATTCTGAATACTTTTTTCTGCTTGCCAAAGAATATGATCCTCTTGAATACTCGAATTCTCATTTATTATTTCTGTCGATGATAAATAAATGCCTGTTGAACTTGTAAAAATAATTTTAGATCTTGAGGATAATTTATTCACTATCGATTGAAGAATCAAAGGAAAGCCTGGTATGGGAGGCAAACAAATAATCACATGTTCATATTGAGATATTTTTTTAGAGAAAATACAATTTACATGATCATAAAAAACTACAATTTTAATATATTCTGATCCGAATTCTTTCAGCTTTTCTTTTGATCGCGAGCAAACCGCTACCTTATAACCATCTAATAGTAGGGATTGTGCAATCTGTTTACCCAACCAACCGACTCCAATTACAAGGACTTTTTTCATTTTAATGCAAACGCAAAAATTAAGAAAAAGTTATTTCTTTTTCGAGTAAAATCATTGCAGAAAATCAACTTTTTATATAAATTTATATTTATGCACTCACCAAAATTATACTATTTGTAAAAATTCATTTCGTCGATATAGCGGTGAACGGGTTCTGTAAGTAAATACCGAACGTCTTTTTTTTCTTTTATGGCTTGACGAATAAAACTAGATGAAACCTTCATTACGGGGGCATCTTCACAGAAATGGATGTGGTCATGTTGGTACAACTCCTGTTGATGTTGTGAAGATATTGAATTTACTTCTGCTTCTTCTTGAATGGTCAGCACCCTTGGATATACATAAATATGATGCTTGGCCAATAATTTTTCATAATTATACCATTTATGAAAAGTCCGAAGGTTATCTTCACCCATTATTAATGAAAATTCGTGTTGAGGATACTTTTCATTTAAAAAAGTTAAGGTTGTAACCGTGTAACTTGGTTTAGATAACTGAAACTCGACATCACTCGCTTTTAATTTTGGATTATCGAAAATAGCTTCCCTTACTAAAGCCAAGCGATGAAAATCTGGCAGCAAGGACAATTTATCTTTCAAGGGATTGTGTGGAGAAACCACCAACCATACTTGGTCCAAATCGGTGTAATCCACCATGTAATTGGCAATGACGAGATGCCCTACGTGAATAGGGTTGTATGTGCCAAAGTACAAGCCTATCCTCATTTTTCAATAAATTTAAGAACCTGTTCTTTAGCTTCAGAAATCGCTAGAGTTAATTCTTCATTTACTACGGTAACATCAAATTCAGTTGATTTAGATAATTCTATTTTCGCCTTGTTCACGCGCATGTTGATTTTTTCCTCAGATTCTGTATTTCGTGACCTCAATCTATTTTCTAATTCCTTAATGCTCGGAGGTTGAATGAAGATGGAAAGAGCCTGAGTGGAAAAAATCTTCTTTAATCGTAATCCACCGATGACGTCTACATCAAAGACAACTACCTGTTTGTTGGACCAAATTCTGTTGATCTCTTCCTTTAGGGTGCCGTAAAAATTATTTTCATATACTTCTTCCCATTCAATAAATGCTTGTTCGGCTATAAGTTTTTTAAAACCTTCAACCCCCACAAAGTAATAATCTTTTCCGTCAACTTCAGTTGACCTTGGCTCTCTGCTGCAAGCAGAAATGGAGAAAGAAAGCATCGGTAAATCTCGCAATAACGCCTTAACAATTGTGGTTTTTCCCGCACCCGAAGGAGCAGAAACGATAATGCACTTTCCTTCCAAATTCTCCTTCATTACAATGTATTGAGTACTTGTTCTTTAATCTTTTCTAAATTGTCCTTCATATCTACCACAATCTTTTGCATTTCCGGATGGTTACTCTTGCTTCCAAGCGTATTGATTTCTCTTCCCATTTCTTGAGTAATGAAACCTAGTTTTTTTCCTGATTTTGCCATTTGCATGGTTTCTGTAAAATACTCAAGGTGGTGTTTTAACCTCATTTTCTCCTCTGAAATATCCAATTTCTCAATATAAAAAATCAATTCTTGTTCAAATCTATTGTGATCGATTTCACTTATTTTTAATTCTTCTAAGCTTTTGAAAATACGTTCTTTAAGAGTTTGTATCCTGGTAGACTCAAATGGCTCAATTGCGGTCAATCCTAACTTGATTTCAGAAAGTCTATGGATAAATTCTTGACGTAATGCTGCTCCCTCTTTCAATCTAAAATCAACAACTTGCATTATCGCCTCACTCATTAAATTCATAATAAAGTTCGCTTCTTCCTCCGAAATTTCCTCGTTACTATGACTTACTACCTCCGGCATGCGCATTACGATAGCCAAATAATCTACTTCTTTTTCTCCCCAACTAGTATTCAACGATTTTAACTCATTGTAATACGAATCAGCTAATTCTCTGTTGATTTTTAATTGCTTGCTATCTGAATGGCTCTCCAAGTAAATTCCAACGTCAATTTTTCCTCTGTCGAGGTTTTCGGTTACCGATTTTCTAATTTCAGTTTCAAGATCACGATAAACGGAAGGAGCCTTCACCGTGAGGTCTAAACCCTTGCTATTTAATGATCTAATTTCTATTGAAACTTTCTTATTCGAAATAACGCCATTTGCCTTTCCAAAACCTGTCATTGATTGCATCATCGTTTAATAACTTTAGTCTAATAATAAATCTGCATCAATCCCCTCGTTTTGCTCCTTTACAAACAACGCAATATCACTGATTATTTGTGCTTTTCGTTGATCATTTTCTTTGGAAAGATTCTCCACATATTCCTTCAAGTACAACTGAGCTTCTAGCAATTGATTTTCTGCAAAAGGACCAGACATGTTTTCCAGAATTGTCAAGCATTCCAACGCCTGCATGAAATCACCTTCAGTGGAAAGTGATACAATTTCTGCTAAAAATGGGCTAAAATCTTGTTTACTATTCCAAACACATGTCAATAGTTGTAATCGTAAAGTTGGAGATTTTTCATCTTGAATGAATTGCATGAGCGTTTCCACTTTTTCTTCGGATTGAATATCCGCAATTAATTTCAAAATTGCTTGCTCCACTTGGATGAGTGGTGATTTTCGAAGCGTTTCAATTAACAAAGGAAATACGCGCATATTACCGGATTCTTCAATTTGGTGAATTGCGGACATAGCAATATGTTGCTCAGATGAAGTTAAATCACCTTGCCATTGTTTCAATTTAAGTGCGTCGACTTTTTTAGATGCCATGGAGGCGAAATTACAAAAACCCAATGGGATTAAGAAATCTAACGTATTGTACACGAAACATTTTGTTTCCTTTTTCGTAATCACTCTCATGCGCAACAAACAACTATTCAAAGTTTTAAAATGGACAGCCTCTATTGTTTTGAGTATTTCCATTCTCTTCACGGCCTGCTTATACATCTTTAAAGATCAGATTGTTGGGATGGTTCTAGATGAAGTTAACAGCAAATTGAAACAACCCATTCAAACGAAGGAGGTCGAACTTACCTTTTGGTCAACCTTTCCAAATTTAGAGGTCGACATGAAAGAGGTCTATTTGCAAAGTGCCCTTCCATATAGTAAGGCAACCGATACCTTGCTTTTTACAAATCACCTTTACTTGAAGTTTAGCCCCTTTGATCTTTTTGACGGAAACTACGAAGTAAAATCCATAAACATTTCTCCAGGAAAAGCGAAGTTGCACGTCAATAACAAAGGAGAAGCAAATTACGATATTCTTAAACCCACAGATGACAGTGAAGATGATTTTCTTTTAAAACTTAACGCCATAACATTTGAACATTTTGACGTAACGTATCAAAATGACTTAACCCATCAGCAAATCGAAACCACCTTGGAAAAGGTGGACTTTACAGGAAATTTCTCTGAAAAAGAATTTGATTTAAGTACACAAGGTGAAATTAACCTAAAAAAATTACGAAATGGTGAAGTTACCTTGCTTTCAAATAAAGATATAGCGTATGATGTTAAGCTTAACGTTAACAATGAGAAAGAAGCTATAACATTGGCCCCTTCGACAATTAAAGTGGAGAATTTGCCGTTTGAGGTGGCCGCATCATTAGACAAAGACAGTCTGAATTTCAAGGTGCAATCTCAACAAATTTTATTAACCGATATGATTCATGAATTTTTATCAGATCAGGAAAGGGAGGTCAAAAAAATGCAAGGAGAAGGTGTAATTAATTTTCTGCTTACTGGAAAAGGAGGTTCGAAAAAAGAGGATAAAACAGAAATTCAATGTTCTTTCGGAGTTAAAAATGGACGATTAATTGAACCCTACAAGAAAACTACTTTATCGGATATCTCACTAGATGGTTACTACAGTAACGCAGGAGAGGAAGGGACTGAAGTATTAGCCATTCGCGAATTTCAGTGCACATCCGCAAGCGGTCCATTTTCAGGAGATTTAAAAGTTACGCGATTTACAAATCCAAAAATTGAAGGGAAAGCAAAAGGAAAAATAGACCTAGGTGTGGTGCACGACATTTTTCAACCTGCAGGAATTGAAAGCATGAATGGGCAATTGGAAGTCGATGGAACTTTTGATGTTCAAAACGAATCCAAACAAGATGAAATGAAAATTTCTTCCCTTTCTGCAAAAATAGATGTATCGAATGCACTGATTAAACTCGAGGGTGAAAAAAATGCATTCAAACAAATTCAAGCTGGTATTTATATGACCGGAAATAACCTGCGCTTTTCTAATGCGCGTCTCAACTACGGGAGCAGTGATATACATTTAGTTGGTGAAGTAAGTGATTTTGTCGACTATGTTTCTGGGAAAAAACAGTTAAAACCTTCGTTAACTTTAAATTGCAAAAACTTAAACTTGGATGAATATTTTTCATCTGAAGAAGTATCAGACCCTAATGCATTCTTACTACCAGAAGATATTTCAGGAATTGTAAATGTCAACGCACAAAAAGTCATATACGATCAACATCAATTCAATCAACTGACAGCTACAATTAAGATTGAAGATAAGAACATCAACGTCCCTCAGTTTTCTGCTCAAAATGCAGAAGCTGGCTGGAATGGAAATATTCATATTATTGAAAAAACACCTTCGAAACTTCAACTTTCAGGAATTCTTACTACCAGTCAAGTTGAGTTGAAAAAACTTTTTGGAGAATGGCACAATTTGTATCAAGACAATTTAACGAGTGAGCATATTGTTCATGGAAAAGCTGCACTAAACGTTAATTTTGACTTACCATACGACGCCGATAAAGAGGAGGTGAATTTCGACGAAATGAAAGCCACCATGCATTTAACACTAACTAACGGACGATTCCGAAATATTCCATTGTTCAAGGAAATGACAAGCAGCATGAAATCAAATGCTTCCAAACTAGTCTTAGGAAAAAGAAATATCGACTATTTGGACGGAAAACTAGCGGATGTTACGATACCAAATTTAGAAAATACTATTTCTATTAGCAATGGAAACATCATCATTCCAAAAATGATCATTAACTCTTCTGCTATGCAAGTAGAACTGACCGGCGTTCATGGTTTTAATGACATAATCGACTATAGAGTTGAATTGAACGCTCGAGATTTAAGAGATGTGGAGCGACAATCCGAGTTTGGAGAAATCGAGTACGAGGATAATGGTGCTCGTTTGTTTTTGCATATTTCTGGACATTTAGATAATCTTAATTTTTCCTGGGATAAAGGAGCGCACAAAGAGCAAATAAAACAGAATTTAAAAGATGAGAAAGAGGAAATCAAAGCAATGCTTAAAAGTGAATTAGGCTTGTTTAAAAAAGATTCTACCGTTAAAAAGTACGAGCCCAAGCAGGTTGCCAAAGAAGAAATTAAAATTACATTCGGTCAGAAATCTACCCATCAAGATCCAAAACTTGAGGAAAAGCAAAAAGAGAAAAAAGAAGGTCTTTTGAAGAAAACCATTAAAAGTTGGAAATCAGCTGAAGAAGAGGAAGAAAAGCAAGTAACGACCTTTAAAATTGGAGGTTAATCGCGCAACTTTGTAATAATATTAGTGGTAGAAAAACCCTCTTTTAAGGGAACTGTTCTCACACTACCCCCGTTTTGTTTGACAATATTGGAACCTACAATATATGATGCATCAGTTGAATCTTCTTGACTTTCGTCATAGTCGCCTCCTTTTACCAATACATCGGGCATTAAATTCTCAATGAGTTCAAGAGGCGTTTGTTCGTCAAATATTACCACGAGATCAACCATCCCGAGGCTTGCCAAAACAAATGAACGAGAATCCTGCGAATTAATAGGTCTTTCCGGAGATTTATTCAATCCACGAACAGAAACATCGCTGTTTAAACCAACAATTAAGCGATTTCCTAACTGGGCCGCTTCCGCTAAATAATAAACATGGCCATGATGTAAAATATCAAAACAACCGTTTGTGAAAACTATTTTCTCCCCTTTCATACGCCAACCTTCGCATAGAAGTCGAGCTTGCGCTGTGCTCACTATTTTATTGGAAATAAAAGTTAACCTATCGATCATCTGTGGAATATGTTTTAGGTAAAAAATACAATGAAATTAAGCCCATCACCACCATAATGACTGCTTGTGAGGCCCAAATTAGCATGCCAAGTGCATTTGCCACAGCCAAAGATTTATCTGGGTTCTCGTCTCCAAGGTAATAAGCTGTTACGAATCCCACCAACAGCGGATACATACCGATACCTCCGTTGGTTAAGGATATCCCCAATGAACCGGCAATAAAAGCAACCATAATACCTTCAAACGGAACGTTTTTGGTCTCCTCAAGTGCAAAATATGGGAGCGCAAACATTACAATATAACAGCCCCAAATTAAGAGTGAGTGACCTATGTAATACCACGGATGTTGCAACTTAAAAATTGAGAATAATCCTTCAATCAATGATTTAGCAAACTGGAAAATCTTTAGTCGAACGGATTTAATTAGCAAGAGAATTCCAACTATAATGACAAAGAACCCGATGCCTATTGGCAACAAATAGTTTGAAGAGGAACCGTTTTTTTCTACGCCAAATTGAACAAGTATCGCGTTGTGTAATTGCCAAAAATCGTCTTGAGCTAAAGCAATAGTAATCAAGGTAATAACACCTAAGATGAAAACATCTACAATTCTCTCCGTGATGATAGTGCCAAAAGATTTTGTGAAAGGAATATTATCGGATCGTTGAAGCATTAGGGCCCTAGAAGCTTCACCGGCTCTTGGAATTGTCAAATTTACAATGTAACCAATCATTAAGGAATGGTAACGATTCCATGCATTAGATTTGAACCCCATCGGTTCTAAGGTATATTTCCAACGTTCCGCTCTAGACCAATAAGATATTACACCAAGAACCAACGAAATCGAAACAATCAAATAATCTGCTTCTCTCAAGGCTTTTTTAAAGGAATTCATGGCAGCTTCCGACATTTGATCAAAGAAATACCAAGTAAGATAAATTCCGAATGCCAATGGCAATCCGACTTTTAGAAACCACTTAAGGTATTTAATCATACTAAGAGATTCGTTGCCTCGTCAGGGAAAACCAAAGAAGGCTTGAAATTCTTCGCTTCTTCAAAGTCCATCATAGCATACCCAATGATAATTATCACGTCGCCAACAGCAACACGCCTAGCTGCAGGACCATTCAAACAAATTGTTCCTGTGTCTCTTTTCCCTTTGATGACATATGTTTCAAATCGTTCTCCATTGTTGATGTTTACGATTTGAACTTTTTCACCTTCGATGATGTTAGAAGCCTCCATCAAAGACTCGTCAACGGTAACAGAACCTATATAATTTAGATCCGCTTGTGTAACGCGAACTCGGTGTATTTTGGATTTTAAAACTTGTATGTACATAGCGAAATTACGCGGCAAAAATAAAGGAAATAAACGGATTACACCAAAATGTTGTCAATTAGTCTTACTCCTTCGCAATACGCAGCGATAAAACAAACAACCGGCTCTTCCCAAGATGCAGCGGGCATCAGTGTGTTTTCATTCATAAACTCAAGATACTCTAAGGATAAAGAACCTTTAGAAAACAATGATATTGCGGCAGTTTTTACATCGAGGATGGAAGATGTATTTTTTCTTTCCTTTATAAATGAAAGCGTTTTCCAGATTATTAATGCATCTTGAATCCCTTGCGGAGATAATCGTTTATTACGACTGCTTAATGCCAAGCCCACATTACTTCTCCATGTTTCACAGGCAACAATTTCAATTGGAAATTGATAATGATTGACAAGCATTCTGATTATTGCCAGTTGCTGGTAATCTTTTTTACCGAAATAGGCACGAGTTGGTTGGACCAATCGAAATAAATTATGGACTACGTGCACGACACCATCAAAATGTCCTGGCCGATATTTCCCCTCCATTAATGAAGCAAGATAACCTAGAGGCATTGGATCAAAGAAAATATTTTCAGCGTATACTTCGGAAACTTCCGGTTGAAACACATAGACATTTGAAAGATTACTAAGAAGTTTTAAGTCCTCTTCTAAGGTGCGTGGATAGTTGGCTAAATCTTCTGTATTATTGAACTGCGTAGGATTAACAAAAATACTTACTACAGCATAATCGTTTTCTTTTGCAGCACGTTCGATTATGGCAAGATGGCCTTCATGCAATGCTCCCATGGTTGGAACAAATCCAATTGATTGGTTTTGATCCTTCAACTTTCCAATTTTGAGCACTGATTCTTTAAGCGATAAAAAGGTCATTCATTGAGATGTAAGTGACAAAGCTATAGCTTTTTATGAATGTTCATTTATATTTCGTAGCTTTGTAGCCTAATTTCACAGATGGAAAAGAAACGAATCCTGTTTATTACGCAAGAAATTTTCCCTTTTCTTCCAAAAAACGAACTTTCAAACACAGCTAGAAGACTTCCCCAAGTTATTCAAGAAAGTGGAAAAGAAATACGTGTATTCACACCAAGATTTGGAGTTATTAATGAGAGAAGGCACCAACTTCATGAGGTTATTCGCCTTTCGGGATTAAACATTTGCATTGATGATCACGATCATCCCTTGTTAATCAAGGTAGCTTCTGTAGCAGCAGCTAAAATGCAAGTATATTTTATCGATAACGACGAGTATTTCAAAAGAAAATCAACATTGGTAGATGATAATGGAGCCTTTCACGCTGACAACGACGAAAGAGCTATGTTTTTCTGTCGAGGCGTTTTAGAAACAGTTAAAAAGCTAGGATGGCAACCAGATGTAATTCATTGTCATGGTTGGTTAACAGGAATTATGGGTTTATACATCAAGCACTCGTTCAACAAGGACCCACATTTCAAGGACACTAAGGTTGTGTACAGCATGTACAACGAACGTTTTGATACACCGTGGGATGCACGATTTGCTGAAAAATTAATATTCGATGGTTTCCCTAAAGAAATTGCCGAAAAGTTTTCAGCCACAGATTACATCAGCCTTGTTAAATCAATGATTTCTTTTTGTGACGGTGTGAATATTGCTTCCGAACAACTCGATGCAGATTTACAAACGGTATTTAATGAATCGAGCTGCATAAAACAAGGATATGTTGTAGAAGAAAATCAAGCAACGGAAATTGGAAGTCTTTTTGACAATGTGATTGCCGGAAATGTGTTGGCCTAGATTAGTAATAAGGCATTAAGATGAAAAATAGTGTTCTACTTCTTTTTACAACTCTCTTATTTCTTGCTTCGTGCAAAAAAAAAGAAAGCATTGCAGGAAAAGACATTATTGACGAACAGGAATACCTCAACAGTACTACAGATACATTAGATTTAGTAACCTACACCATTGCAGAGGACTCAACGATTACGGATAACCCTGCAAATGCTGTTTTAGGTAGTTACATAGACCCTAAATTTGGGAAATTCGAAGCTTATTTTTACACCCAATTTAGATTAGCAACCATCAATCCGGATTTCGGTGATATCAGCACTATAAAAGTAGATTCGTTCGTCTTGGCACTTGAATATGCCGGATACTATGGAGATTTGGGTGCACAAACCTTTCAGGTATTGGAAATGGATGAATCGATTTACCTCGACTCTACTTATTATGCGTTTAGTGACAAAAACACGAAAGGTTCCACATTGATTCCTGTCGGTAAGGAAACCATTCTACCAAAACCTAACGATAAAACAGTTATAGGTGAAGATACCGTAGATTCACAATTACGGATTCCGTTAGATACAAATTTTGCCAAGTATTTAATTACAGAGGCGGAAAGTGGAAGTGCAAGTTTCTCCAATAATGAGAATTTCGTTAATTTCTTTAAAGGGTTAAAAGTTAAAACGCAAAACACCAATCAATCTGTAGGTCAAGGAGCAATCTTTTATTTTAACCTAAACGATCCAGCATCAAAAGCTACGATATATTTTACCCAAGGAGGTGTGAGTAAATCCTATGATTTATTGATAAATTCAAGCTGTGCGGATTTCAACCATGTGAATATTCAAAATACGAATTATCCAATTCAAGCAGTGCTCTCCGATTCAACAAAAGGAATGACAGAATTTTACGCACAAGCCTTCAAACATAGGGCAGTAGTTAAGGTGCCAGGGATTGAAAACCTACCTGAAAATATAATCGTTCATCGCGCTGAAATGACCTTGCCAATTCAATTTCAAACAGGTTATCGATTTAAACCGGGTTCTTTCTTATCTGTATCAACGAAGATAAAATCCACCGATAATAACCTTACAGCATTGCCAAGTTTGGGAGAGTATTCAGACAGTAAAAAACATTTCAAATTAGACCTCAAAAATTACATTCAAGCTGTACATAACGGAGATATTGAAAATACAGGGGTTTATTTGTCTCCAAGATTTTTCATTAACTCAGCAGAGCGTGTCATTTTTAATGGCAAAAACACTACGAACAAGAACAAACCTAAACTAATCATAACCTATTCTACATTTTAAACTATGTGCGGAATTGTTGCCTATATCGGAAAAAAAGAAGCTTTTCCTATTGTATTGAAAGGACTGAAGCGATTGGAATACCGTGGTTACGACAGCGCTGGAGTGGCACTGTTAAATGATGGAAAACTCAATATTTACAAACGCGCTGGAAAAGTTTCGGTTTTAGAAGATTATGCATCTCAATTTGATGTGAAAGGGAATGCTGGTATTGGGCATACACGTTGGGCAACGCATGGGCTTCCTAATGACTTCAATGCGCATCCTCATTACTCGATGGATGGTTCAATTGCATTAATTCACAATGGCATTATTGAAAATTACGATATTCTTAAAAAAGAATTAATCAACGAAGGATATACCTTTCGTAGTGAAACCGACACCGAAGTGTTGGTACATCTTGTTGATCATATTTCAAAAAAAGAAGGTGTTTGGTTTGGTGAAGCACTTCGCATTGCCCTAAATCACGTAGTGGGAGCATATGCCATTGTTGCGATTTCTAAGAATTTTCCGAATCGTTTAGTTGCTGCTCGTAAAAGTAGTCCGCTTGTGGTGGGGATGGGAACTGAGGGTGACTTTTATTTAGCCTCTGATGCCACACCTATAGTAGAATACACAAAAGATGTTGTGTACCTTGACGACGAAGAAATTGCAGTTATCGACTTAGAGACAGGCTTTAAGCTCTACAATATCAAGGACCAACAAAAGACACCATACATCCAAAAATTAGAGTTGGAATTAGAGGCCTTGGAAAAAAGTGGTTACGAGCATTTCATGTTAAAAGAAATTCATGAGCAACCACGTTCTATCCACGATTGCTTTAGAGGAAGATTGAATGCTACTGATGGATGGGTTTCATTAGGTGGTGTCAGAGCATACGAGCAAAAAATGATTCAGGCAAATCGCCTTATTTTTGTAGCCTGCGGTACCTCTTGGCATGCAGGACTTGTAGGAGAATACTTGATTGAAGACCTGGCAAGGATTAATGTTGAGGTAGAATATGCCAGTGAGTTTAGGTACAGGAACCCCATCTTAACAGAAAACGATGTTGTTATTGCAATATCACAATCCGGAGAAACAGCAGATACACTTGCCGCTATAGAATTAGCAAAATCAAAAGGCGCAACGGTTTTAGGAATTTGTAATGTCGTAGGTTCGTCCATTTCTCGTGCAACACATGGAGGTTCTTACACGCATGCGGGTCCTGAGATTGGTGTGGCTTCTACGAAAGCCTTTACAGCTCAAGTAACCATTCTCACCTTGATGGCTTTATCACTAGGTCGTAAAAAAGGAACGATCAGCGAATGGGATTTCCAAAGACTTCTAACCGAATTGGAAACCCTTCCTGAATTGGTGAAGAAAGTATTAGCGACAAACGCTCACATTGAAAAAATTGCAGCAAAATACAAGGATGCCAACAATGCACTTTACCTAGGACGGGGGAATTTATTCCCAGTAGCTTTGGAAGGAGCGTTGAAGTTAAAGGAGATTTCTTATATTCACGCGGAAGGCTACCCTGCCGCAGAAATGAAACACGGACCTATTGCATTAATTGACGAGAATATGCCCGTATTTGTTATCGCAACAAAAGGGAATTCGTACGAGAAAGTTGTTTCAAACATTCAGGAAGTCAAAGCAAGAAAAGGAAAAATCATCGCTATTGTAACGGAGGGTGATGAACAAGTTGAAGGAATGGCAGATGACGTCATTGCTATCCCAGAAGTAAATGACCACTTGGCTCCGCTTGTAGCAACTGTGCCACTTCAATTGCTTTCGTATCATATAGCCGTAATGCGCGGATGCAACGTGGATCAACCGCGTAATTTAGCGAAGTCAGTTACGGTAGAGTAGTCTGAACGGTAATTGGGTTGGTCTGTTAGTTTTTTCGATAGTTTCAGAAGGTTTTTCCTCGGGACGTTTTTGGTAATAATCTGTTTACACCCTCGAAAATCAATGGTATTTTAAGAAAAAGGGTTAGTTCGAACTAATCTATCCATTTTGATATAGTTCATAATAATTCCTAAATTTGAGAAAAAAATCGTAAATGAAGCCAATTTCTTTTTTCTCTAACAGTAAATTTATTATCTTAAGTGCTTTCATTTTGGCAATCCATTCGAGAAAAGCACAGACACCAATAGCTTCTTTCGGAACCATACCTGTTGAAACAAATGGCGCAGTAAACATTTGTCAAGGACAAGCCATTACCTTTGTAAATTCAACTACTAACACAACTCCTAATAGTGTTTTTGTTTGGAATTTTGGAGCAGGCGCTAATCCTGCCACTGCAAGTGGTGTTGGTCCACATATTGTAACTTACAATACGGTAACTACAACCGGAGCTTCCTTAACAGTTACGAATCCAAATGGAAATTCAGACACTCAACTTCTTTCAATAGTTGTATATACAACACCATCATCAAACTTGACTCTTCTAAACTCCGGTGGTGGTTTTGCTACCTCTACTTCAGGAGGAGTTACGTTATTTAGAAATTGTACGTCTGCCTCAGCAACATCTTTTAATTTTGCTGTAAGTTCCTACACATCTGGAACAACACAAACCTTTAATTGGGGAGATGGGTCTCCAAATTCCACACACAACGATTTAGTGGGTAATCAAATTTCACATTCGTATGGACTAGGTCAATACACGTTAATTCATACTGTCGTGTTACCAAATGGTTGTCAAATAATTAAACAGTATATTATATTTAATGGTGAAGCACCTGTTATCACTGTTTCTGGTTCTGGTCAGAACACATGTCTACCATTTCCATATTCATTAGACATACTTTCAAATAATGTTCCCGGAACTGTATATAACGTATCTTTTACAGATGGAAGTCCATCTTCCATTTTTTCAACAGTTAATGATACTACAGTTTCTCATGTGTTTAATACTTCTTCTTGTGGTCAGACCTATCCCGTAGGACCGATTACTGTTGATAATGCTTTTCAGGCTACAATTGTTGCTCAAAATTCATGTGGTACTACTTTTGCGACCGTAGGACCAATTACAATATCAACTGCTGCTGATGCGCAATTTTCCTATTCGCCAAGCTCTCCAATTTGTGAAGGGGAACCAGTTCAATTCTCTAATCAATCTTCTGGGGGAGAAAACGTTGATCAGGATGGATGTTCCAATGATTATGGATATTATTGGTCTGTTCAGGAGGCTTCTGGTTGGTCATTGACAAATGGCACTTTAGGAACATCTAATGGATACGTCGGCGCTAACTACGATTTTTCCCAATGGACCTCTCCTCCAAACGACAATATTGAAATTACTTTTGATACTCCCGGTACATATCATATTTGGTTATATGCTGGAAATGCATGTGGAATAGATTCAATTATGCATCAGGTTGTAATTAAACCTACAGCTGTAGTAAATATGAATCCAAATAACCCTGTGATTTGCTCCGGCGAATTTTCGGATTCTATCTTTATGGTTTCAACAATTTCAGGTTATCTCATTAATTGGGAAATCGAGGATA
>CAZLHR010000009.1:0-65215 GCA_964559685.1 uncultured Lishizhenia sp. | reverse complement strand
ATTTTGTAGAATATACTATCTACACCACAAACACAGCGTCTATATCCGGGTTTAATAAAGTCAACAGATTCGAATGAAAGTGGATTTTGTGCAATAAGTTCAAAGTGTACAAAGAATGCTTCAAAGTACTTGTTAGCTTGTTTGATTCCAAACTGTTTTACACCATAATGATGGATCCGAATCAAATCTTCCTTGGCAACATTGCTCAATTTGTAGTTAGCCATTCAGCAAATCTTCGGATTGCTTAAGGATTTCAACTTTGGAATCAGTAGTAAATCCTGATTTCTCAGCTCGGTCTAACTTTAGCCGAATTAGGTCAATTCGCTGTT
This sequence comes from uncultured Lishizhenia sp., assembly GCA_964559685.1. Lineage (GTDB taxonomy): Bacteria > Bacteroidota > Bacteroidia > Flavobacteriales_D > Crocinitomicaceae > UBA952. The sequence goes on along the minus strand of CAZLHR010000009.1, from coordinate 64,886 downwards.
GCTGATTTCTAGCCTGACGAATTAGATCATTAACCAATTCACTCTTGCTTGAATATTCTTTGTTGTCAATTTGAAGTTTAAGCCATTCATCATTTGGCTCCGTAAAGGAAATGCTTTGTCTTCTCATAATACATGTGTTGTGGTGTAAATATACACCAATAATGCACCAATTGCAAATTTATTTTTGATTGTGGTTTGGTTGTGAAAATGGTCGTTAACGTTTTGCATGCAGACGCATAAAACATTTGAGTTACTTATAGTGACTATTTTTTATGGCTGTTTTAATGCATAATAGACATATGTAACCTGTCCTGACTCGACATTTAATACTGTATCATATTTAAATCCAGGTCCACGAGTAACTTTGTCCATAAATGTTATTTTAAAAATAAAATCTTTGATGCCGTCAGTTGTCATAAAATAGGTTTCACTAACCTTTTTTGTAACTTTATATTTTACATTTGACCCTTCATATGTAACATTGAATAGACTATCTTGAAGGATTGCTTTGCTTTCTTTTTTAGTTTTTACAATTGCTCCACCAGCCATTATACCGGTAATGTTATAATTTTGGGCAAGGAGTTTGCCAGAAACTACAACTAGTAATATTAGAATGATCCTTTTCATATTCAAATGTAATAATAATATGTTTAAAAAATAAAGTTTGTCCATATCTAATTTGAAGTCAGTGTCTGTCCATGTAATTACCGATAACTTCCTCAGGATTTTATTTGCCGTCCTTTCAAAGATAAAAATTAATGGCAAATAATATGAAGTTTTACGAAGCCACGCTATGGGATAAGTAACTGTTCGACTGTGTTTTGGAGTTAATTGATAATGAAGAAATTTCTGTAATGACTCAGAAGGAAAGTTAGAAGAGATTTAGCTTTTTTTATAAAGTTTCCCGTTCTTTAATTCCACTTTGTGTGCAAAAGACCAAACACCGTCTGTTGTGATACTTTCAAGGTCAATTCCTGAACGTTCGATGTGATGGCGTAAGGCCCAAAGATAGCCAGATCTTGCAATTCCAAAAGAACGAAGGCCAACCGCTTGATTGAACTTGTAGACCAATTCTTGTGGTGTGGAAGAAGCCAGCTGTGGCTCAAAGAAATCGAAATAATCACGCGGAGTGCGCAACGTATCCATTGTAAAATTTGAAGAATTCGCGACCTATAACGCCAAATAGACGATTGGTTACAAGCCCAACAATACCTCCATTGGGTCTTTCGCTCCAAAAATCATGCGTTCCGGATTTTCCAGCATTTCTTTTACTTTCACCAAAAAGCCCACAGATTCTTTACCATCAATGATGCGGTGATCGTACGAAAGTGCCACATACATGATTGGACGAATTTCAACTTTTCCATCAATCGCCACAGGACGCTCCACAACATTGTGCATTCCTAAAATGGCAGATTGCGGTGGATTTATAATCGGTGTCGACAACATAGAACCAAAGACTCCACCATTTGTGATGGTGAATGTCCCTCCCGTCATGTCGTCAGGTGTGATTTTTCCATCGCGCGCCTTCACTGCTAACCGTTTGATTTCACGTTCAATTTCCGCCAATGACATTTGTTCGGCATTTCTTACCACTGGAACCATTAGTCCCTTAGGCGATGATACCGCAATGCCCACATCCGCATAATCGTGAAAGACCATTTCTTGACCATCAATTTGTGCATTTACGGGAGGATATAACTTTAAAGCTTCCGTTACCGCCTTTGTGAAAAAAGACATAAAACCTAAATTCACTTCGTGGTGCTTTGCAAATTTATCTTTGTATTTCGCGCGAATATCCATAATAGGCTTCATATCCACCTCATTGAATGTCGTCAACATTGCTGTTTCATTCTTAACAGATACCAAACGCTCGGCAATTTTCCTGCGCAACATGGACATCTTTTCTCGGTTTTGGTTACGCGTGCCTCCCCAACCTTGAGTTGATTCTGTGGAAAACCCTGCAGACATTGCATTGACTACGTCTTGCTTCGTGATGCGACCGTCTTTACCTGTTCCTGCCACATTTTTTGTGGAAATACCGTTTTCACTCATGATTTTGGCTGCAGCAGGAGAAGGTGTACCTGCGGCATAGGAAGCTTCTTTTTTCACCGGATCAGGATTCGGTGCTGCCACGGCTGCCGGAGCGGCTTTCGGTTCTTCCGTTTTTTGCTCTACTTTCGGAGCTGCACCCTCAGGACGAGCTGCCGAAGTGTCAATTAAACATACTACTTGTCCCACCTTTACCACATCACCTTCTGCTGCCTTTAGTGTTATAACACCACTTTGTTCAGCAGGAAGTTCAAGGGTTGCTTTATCAGAATCTACCTCAGCAATGGCTTGATCTTTTTCTACGTAATCTCCATCACTCACCAACCATTGAGCGATTTCTACTTCTGATATAGACTCTCCCGGACTTGGGACTTTCATTTCTAATACTGACATACTTTTATCTTAAAATTAAACAGTCACTTTTGCATACGAGAACAACTCTTTGTACAATTTTGCCAAGCGTTTCTCGTGTAATTTTTTGGAACCTTCCGCTGAAGCTGCACTCGCTGGGCGACAGATACCAACCAGTGGAATGTGTCTCAAGTTCATGGCCATGTAAGTCCATGCGCCCATATTGGCAGGTTCTTCTTGTGCCCAAATTATATTTTTTGCTTTATACTTAGTAAAGATGGCATCTAATTGCGCTTGCGGCAGTGGGTATAATTGTTCCACGCGCACAAAGGCCATAGAATTGACACCTAGCTCGTTTGCTTTTTGCTTCATTTCGTAGTAAAACTTACCCGAACATAATACCAAGGTGTCCACTTCTTTCGGATTTGCTTGTGCGTCGTCTATTACTTCTTGGAACGACCCCGTTGCCAACTCAGCCAGCGCTGATGTAGCATCCGGATAACGCAAAAGCATTTTCGGAGAAAACACTACCAATGGTTTTCGGAAATCACGCACCATCTGTCTTCTCAATAAATGAAAATGATTCGCGGGAGTCGAGGTGTTTACGACTTGCATGTTGAAATCCGCACATTGCTGTAAGAAACGCTCCATTCGACCACTCGAATGCTCAGCACCCTGGCCTTCATAACCATGCGGTAACAACATTACCAATCCGCTTTGCGTTGCCCATTTGTCTTCACCTGCAGAAATGAATTGGTCTACCATAATCTGAGCACCGTTGAAGAAATCTCCAAATTGCGCCTCCCAAATGGTCAAACCTGATGGATGAGCAAGAGAATAACCGTATTCAAATCCTAGCACTCCGTATTCTGATAATAGCGAATTGTAAACCTCAAATTTTGCTTGCTTATCCGCCAAGAGGTTTAAGGTTTCTATTTCTTCTTCTGTATCCTCAGTCTTAACAACAGCATGTCGGTGTGAAAAGGTTCCACGCTCTACATCTTGACCAGAAATTCGAACCGAATGACCCTCGACCAATAGACTGGCATAGGCCAACATTTCTGCTGTTCCCCAATCCAATTTATCTTCTTTAACGGCGTTCAATCGGTCTTCAAAAATCTTGGCTATTTTTCGAAAATACTTTCTTCCTTCCGGGAGTGTGGCCAATTTAACGCCTAAATCGTATAGTTTTTTCTTTTCAACTCCCGTTTTTGGCGACTGAAGAAAATCTATCTCTGTTCCGTGGCGATATCCTTCCCATGTCAAACTTAAAAAGTCATAAACCAAGGCTTTCTCGTTCTTTCTCGACTCCTCAAATTCATTTTCTAAGAAGTTATTGTAGTAGTCTTCAATTGCTTTTGCTTCTGCGCCTGACACTACTCCTTCTGCCTCCAATTGCTTTTGATAGATCACTTTTGGATTTGGGTGTTTCGCAATGATATCGTACAATTTCGGCTGTGTAAACTTAGGTTCATCTCCTTCGTTGTGTCCGTATTTTCGGTAGCAAAGTAGGTCAATAAAAATATCTCTGTTGAATTGTTGACGGTATTCAATGGCAATTTCAACGGCTTGTACAACGGCTTCAATATCGTCACCGTTTACATGGAATACTGGACATAAGGTAGTTTTAGCTACATCCGTACAATAAGTGGACGATCTTGCATCTAGATAGTTCGTGGTGAACCCAACTTGGTTGTTTACCACCATGTGAACCGTTCCTCCAGCGCGGTACCCATCCAATTGCGCCATTTGTATGGTTTCGTAGACAATTCCTTGACCAGCCACTGCAGCATCACCGTGAATTAAAACAGGACAAACTTTTTTCTCATCGAGGTATACATTGTCAATTTTCGCTCTGGCAATTCCTTCTACCACGGTATTTACCGCTTCCAAATGCGAAGGGTTTGGCGCAAGGGTTAAGCCCATTTTTTTACCATTCTCCAATGTAATGTGCGAGGTGAATCCCTGGTGGTATTTCACGTCACCATCAAAAGTTGTTTCAAAATCGAATTCCTTTCCTTCAAACTCTGAGAAAATATCACGCGGACGTTTCTGAAAAATGTTGGTCAACGTGTTTAATCGACCTCGGTGTGCCATCCCCATGACAAAGTACTCAACACCAATGGTTGAACCTTTATTCACTAATGTATCTAAAGCAGGAATTAATGCTTCTCCTCCTTCTATTGAAAATCGTTTCTGACCAACAAACTTCTTTCCTAAAAACGCTTCGAAACCGGAAGCTTGGTTTAATTTCTTTAATATTTCAATTTTTCGCTTCTTGTCAAACTGCGGGCGATTCTTAAGTTCAATTTTATGTTTCAACCACTCGATTCTTTCCGGGTCGCGCATGTACACATATTCGATCCCAATCGATTGGCAATATGTCAATTCCAAATGGTGAATAATTTCTTTCAAGGTACACGCACCTAATCCAACCTCAGAACCTGCTTGGAAAACTTCTTCCAGATCTTCTTGAGCCAAGCCAAAATTTTCAATGTCCAGGGTTGGTGAATATTGACGGCGTTCTCTAACAGGATTGGTTTTGGTAAAGAGGTGTCCTCTCGTTCGGTAACCGTTAATGAGGTTTAACACCTTGAATTCTTTCTTGAAATTCTCAGGAATTTCTCCTCCATCTTCGAAATTTGTTCTTGCAAAATCGAAACCTTCAAAGAATTTTTTCCAGCCTAAATCAACGTTGTCAGGGTTCTGTCTGTATAGTGTGTAGAGATGATCAATTGCATTTACATCTGCGTTACCTACGTATGATACTTTATCCATTCTAAATTGCGAAATAATAAGGAAAACAAAAGTAAGAAAACAATTCGAAGAACACGAATTTAAGCGGCTAAAATGACCTTTTCAAGCGGTTAGCTTATTGGTTTAAAATGAATAATTCAATAAAACAGTAAATACTGTCGCACAGACAAAAGTGGCCAATGCTACCTTTTTTAATTCGGGATCAATGTCTTTTGGTTCTGCTATGTACATTAATTTGTGCAGGTGAAAAAGCAAAATAAAAGCAGGAAAAAGAGCCAAAATTAAGAGCAAGTTCCACGAAAGAAACATGAGGTACATAATCCCCATAGACCAGCAAAGAAATCCTCCCAAAATCAAAAAAGCGTGATAGAATTTTCCTCTTTTAAATCCCATTTTTACCACGAGGGTATTTTTTTTACTTGCACGGTCATTTTCAATATCGCGCAAATTATTCAAATTCAATACTGCCGTGCTCCATAACCCAATTGCTGAAGCGAAAAATAACATAACATTTTCAAATTCAAAACCATAAAGCATGTAGCTGCCTATTACACTTACTAATCCAAAAAAAATAAAGACCATGGCATCACCCAGTCCTTTATATCCATATGCGTTTTTTCCAATAGTATACGTAATTGCTGCCGCAACGCACAGAATAGCTAGTATGAAGTATATAAATTTGGCTTGTGAAGTTAAATTTGGGGCACTCTGATTTATTAAACTAATTGCCAAGATCATGGAAATTACGGCCGAAATTCGAACAGCCATTTTCATTGAAGCGAAAGAAATCTCACCCGATTGAACGGCACGCATTGGTCCAATTCGATTTTTATTATCCGTACCCTTCTCACTATCTCCTAAATCATTGGCCAAATTCGAAACGATCTGAAAAGACAAAGTTGTTAGAATCGCTAAAATTGTGATTGGCCAAAACCGTTTTTCCGCTGTTAATTCCAAATAATCCAATTGAAATTTTGCGAGTCCAGCTCCAATGATAATTCCCGAAACAGAAAGTGGTAATGTTCTTAGGCGCATGGCCTGAATCCATGCTTTAATTTTCATTTCTTTCTTTCGTTTTTTTATAGATCGGCACAGTTGAACAAGGTTCACCATACATTATGGATTGAACTACGGGTTGAAGTTTATTGAGTAAACATACCATCGCAAATGCCGGATCAGAAATATCAGAACATCCTTTAATTATAACTTTACCGTTGATTAAATCGTCTAAATTCATTTTAGAAATTGACACTTGAATGAGTTCTCTTTCCAAATCTTCTTTTCTTCCTATCGTAACATGTGCTGCGAATCCATTTAAACTAGCGGCAACAAGCATGTAAGCCCATGTCGGCACGATTGCGTCTGCACTGCAAAACACATATACCGCTTTACCTTGAAAAGCTTGCCAATCGGTAGTTTTTATCCATGTTCTAAATTCTTTTTCTTTAATCACCAAGCCTTGCCAAAGTTGCGTGGCAATGTCCACTCCTTCCATCTCAATGCGAGGCTTGAACTGTGCTAAATCCAATTGAATTAGCCCACTCTCTTCGACTTTATTTCGAATTTCACTCATGACCCTACAAAATTAATGTAATTAAAGATATTCCATGTTATTACATGACAGTATGTCATAAACCAAGTAAGAGGCATTATGTTTGAATACAAGTTTTCGATGGCTAAAAATCAGCAATTTGACGATCATTTATGGAATGCTGTTCCACCTGCTGTGCTCATTACCGGCATGATGTGGTTGTTATTTCTTTTGGATAAAGTAACTGCTTTTCATCTGTATACTTTGGGGATTCTTCCCGGAGAATTGAGTGGTTTAAAAGGAATTCTCTTTTCACCATGGATTCACGACGAAAGGGACTTTCATCACATCTTAAGCAACAGTATTCCAATCTTTTTACTTTCTGGTTTATTATTTTACAGTTACAAAGAAATAGCCTGGCGTGTGTTTATGATCGTGTGGTTTCTTTCTGGTTTTTTTGTTTGGTTTCTTGCCTCAGCGAATGGTTCCTATCACATTGGAATGAGCGGAATTGTTTACGGCCTCGCAGGATTTCTTTTTGCCAGCGGAGTTATACGTAAATATCTTCCTTTACAGGCCCTTTCTTTATTTGTAATATTCTTATACGGAAGTATGATTTGGGGAGTTTTTCCAACACCTCAACCGATATCTTGGGAAGGACATTTGGCCGGACTTTTAGTGGGTGTATTTCTCGCCTATTGGTTTCGAAAAAAAGGACCTCAACGCCCTAAATATCAATATGAGATAGAGAAAGAATTAGGAATTGAACCGCCTGACTTAGAAGGGCAATACTGGGAAAAAGTCCGGGAAGAAGAGGCGAGGTTGCAAGCGCTCGAAGAAGAAAAACAACAGGCCACGAGAATCAATTACGAGTACGTTACTCGAAATGATAAAAACGAAAAGAATTAATCTGTCGAAATAAGAAAATTTCTAGGTAATGTTCCGTTAAAGAACCTTATATTCGCGTCAAATTTTTTTTTCATGAGTGACGCCATAAAACACGAATGCGGTATTGCCCTGCTCAGACTTAAAAAACCTCTGCAATATTATATTGACAAGTATGGGTCCGCACTTTATGGAATAAATAAGTTGCATCTTTTGATGGAAAAACAACACAACCGTGGCCAAGACGGTGCGGGTGTTGCAAATATCAAGTTTGACATGGAGCCTGGCGAACGATACATTTCGAGAACTCGATCCATCGCTAAGAGTCCTATTCAAGATATTTTCGATCAAATTAACAATCGCTTTCGTCAAATTTCTCAGGAAGATCCGACCCGCTTGAAAGATGTCCACTATTTGAAAAAAAACGCAGGATTTACAGGAGAACTGTTTCTGGGTCACCTTCGCTATGGCACTTTTGGCAGGAACTCAATTGAAAGTTGTCATCCTTTTTTACGACAAAATAATTGGATTACGCGAAATCTTGTAGTGGCGGGGAATTTCAACCTCACAAATGTCGATGAGCTATTTGATGTACTCGTTAGAATTGGACAACATCCTAAAGAACAATCTGATACCGTAACGGTATTAGAAAAAATTGGTCATTTTTTGGATGTGGAGAACGATGAGCTGCATCGTCATTACAAATCTCTTGGCTATGATAACAAGGAAATTTATTCGCGGATTGCAAGAGAATTGGATTTAACCAAGATCTTAAAAAAAGCATCCGAAGATTGGGATGGAGGTTATGCGATGGCTGGATTATTGGGCCATGGTGATGCTTTTGTTTTGAGAGATCCATCCGGAATTCGACCAGCCTTTTGGTATGAAGACGAAGAAATTTGTGTTGTTGCATCAGAAAGACCTGTTATTCAGACTGCCTTTAATTTAAAAATTGATCAAGTTAAGGAGCTTCAACCAGGCCATGCGCTGCTTATTAAAAAAGACGGACAAGTAACCGAATCTCTAATAAATACTCCACGGGTTCACAAGAAATGTTCCTTTGAACGAATTTATTTTTCAAGAGGATCAGATGCAGCTATTTACACAGAAAGAAAGGCTTTGGGTCGTCTTATCGTGCCTCAGGTATTGAAATCCATAAATTACGACTTCGATAATTCCGTTTTTTCGTTCATCCCGAATACAGCGGAGGTGTCATTTTACGGTTTAATCAAAGGACTAGAAGAACACCTGAATGAACAAAAAATTGCGGAGATTATTGCACTTGGCAATACTGATAACGAAGAAAAAATAGCTGAAATATTGCACCGAAGGGCTCGTATTGAAAAAATCGCCATTAAAGATGCAAAACTTAGAACTTTTATTACCCAAGACGATTCAAGAGACGATCTGGTGGCTCACGTATACGATATCACCTACGGTAGTGTAAGGGCACACACAGACAACCTTATTGTTATAGATGACAGTATCGTAAGAGGAACGACATTGAAGCAAAGTATCTTGCGCATTTTAGATCGGTTGAATCCTAAAAAAATTATCGTGGTATCGTCAGCACCTCAAATACGTTTTCCCGACTGTTATGGAATCGACATGGCAAAAATGGGAGATTTTATTGCCTTTGAAGCTGCCATCGCCTTATTAAAAGCCAGCAAAAAAGAACATGTAATTGATGAAGTTTACCAGAAATGTAAAGAGCAAGAGCATCTTCCTAAAGAACAAGTAAAAAATGTTGTCAAGGAAATCTATGCTACCTTCAGTGATGAGGAGGTCTCAAAACAAATTGCTGCAATGCTTACGCCAAAAGGAATTCAAGCTGAAGTAGAAATTATTTTTCAGACAGTAGAAAATTTACATAAAGCTTGTCCAAATAATTTAGGTGACTGGTATTTTACCGGTGATTATCCAACACCTGGAGGAAATAAAGTGGTGAACAAGGCATTTATCAACTGGAAAGAAAATAGAAACGAAAGAGCTTACTAAGAAAAGTACGCTAAAATTTTTTCGGTTGCACCTTGTTGTTGCTCTACAAAAGTTTGAATACCTGAGCTCACTTGTTCATTTTGGTTTTTCATTTCATTTATAAAATTTACCAGATCATCACCATTTTCGATTTCTCTTGCGAAGTTATGATCTAAAAAAGTAGCCGCTTCAGGAAATTTTGAATGCTTCGGTCCAAAACAAATGGGAAGACCATAAACTGCCGGCTCCAAAATATTGTGCAAACTTCCGTGATAACCACCACCCACGAATGCCAAAGAACCATGTGCGTATGCATTTGCTAATTGACCTATGGTATCCAAAATTAACAAGTTCTTATTTGAGTCAAGAACTTCTTCAGAGTAGCAGATTGCATCTGGAAATTGGCGTCTCAAACGAGAAATTGATACAGCATTCACCTCGTGAGGCGCAATAATTATTGTTTCGTGTTGAAGTTTTTCTAGACAAGAAGCCAATATTTCTGTCTCTTTTTCCCAAGCGCTACCGAATATTATTGCACGTCGATTCTTTAAAAAATTAATCAACTTTTCATCGGGAATTCGTTGCGCTTTTCTAGCGAGCACCGTATCAAAACGCGGATCTCCAACAAGGGTAAATTGGTTACAATCTATAGATGTTAATAGCGCATCAGTTTCTGGATTTTGCGTGAAAAAATGGGTGACTTTTCTAAGAGATATTCGAAAAAAAGTGCCATACCATTTGAAATACAATTGATTTGATCTTAACAACGTGGCCAATGAAAAAATAGGAATATTAAGTGACGATGCCTCCTTGATTAGCAGTGGCCAAAATTCATATTTTATGAGAAAAATTCGCTGAGGGGCTAGTAATTTTAAAAAGTACCGCATATTGCTTTGTGTATCAATAGGCATATAACTCACGCCGTCGAGCTGTAATGCTCTTTTGTGGTAATGTTCCATTCCCGACGGAGAAAAAAAACTCACCAAGATCTTCTCATCTGGGTACTTTTTCCTCCACGCTTGAATTACAGGTGCTGCTTGGTCAAATTCTCCTAAAGAAGCACAGTGAAATAGAGTTGAATTTTTTGGTAATTTTTCAATTTTTTGACGCCAGTTTTTTCTTCCATCAATCCATTTTTTTGCTTTTTCATTTCCGAATTTTGAAGAAAGAAAAATTGCGAAATAATAGATATAGATAATAGCCTGATAAAACATTATTCAAAATAATAATCTCTTGGTTCTGCTTTGTAAAAAGGAATATACCAACCTAGTCTAATTCCAAATTGCAAATCCAATCGCAAATCCTTGGAGACAGGAACATCGGGTTGATCAAAATTAATTGTTCTTCTGTTGTAGGTATACCCCTGTTGTGCATAGATACCCGCGAAAAACTGATAAAATCCTTCTTCTGGAAGAAACGCATAGCCAACAAATTGACTCGTATTAATTCCTGTAGTATAGCGGTCGTAACCTTTTCGGTAATTCGTTTCGATTTGAGGTACGACTTGTCTACTAGTTTCAATTCTGAAGCGGTGTTGGAGATATCCAGCTCCAAATTGAAGATGAAGATGGGAAGCTTTTTTCTTGGTAGATAGTGGTATGTATTTCCCCAAACACGCATTCGCATAGAAACCCCGAGCATAGGACATCACCACAGCAATGTCACCATTGATATCAGTAATGTTGCCTTGGGCATCAGTTAAATGAGAAAAAACAGAATCAAATTCGGATTTAAATTGATTACCAAAAATTAAAGACGACTCTACCGAAAAAGTTAAATTCTTCGGAGTTCTATTTAGCATTCCACCGCCAATGTGGTTAAGAAAACCATAACGCTTTGCCAAATCACCAGCAGGCATATTTGCACCGTACTGAACTTGAAACATTTGACTAAAACTCTTCTTTGGAACCTGTGCAAAAAGATTACAAATCACTAAAAAAAATGTCAAAAAAGTTAGCCATCTCATTGGTACAAAGTTAACCGAAAGAAATTATATTGTTTGATAACCTTTATTTAAATGAAAATTTCACGGCAATTGACGAATAAAAATTGGGTAAAAGGGCTTAATTTCCTTAACTTTGCCACCTAATTGTATGTCAATGAAGAAAATCCAAATGGTGGATTTGGTTAGTCAATACGAAAAGATTAAACCAGCAATCGATGAAGCGATCCTAAATGTCATTCAAAATGCACATTTTATTAATGGTCCGGAAGTTACGGGATTCAAAGAAGACCTCGAACAATACCTCCACGTAAAGCATGTAATACCTTGTGCAAATGGCACGGATGCGCTGCAAATAGCAATGATGGCATTAGGTCTTCAACCTGGAGATGAAGTCATTACCCCTTCTTTCACGTACATTGCCACCACCGAAGTAATCGCCTTACTTGGACTTAAGCCCGTTTTTGTTGAAGTGAATAAAAACACTTTCTGTATAGATGAAAACGAAATTGAAAAAGCAATTACCCCAAAAACAAAGGCAATTGTTCCTGTCCATTTGTATGGCCAAGCAGCAAATATGAATGCAATCATGGAAATTGCTAAAAAGCACCAATTATTTGTTGTAGAGGATAATGCCCAAGCCATTGGTTCCAATTATCATTTGACTGATGGAACGGTAGTTAAAACAGGAACGATTGGTGACATCGGTTGTACTTCATTTTTTCCATCGAAAAACTTAGGTTGCTATGGGGATGGTGGCGCGCTGTATACCAACAACGACGAACTTGCAACCAAAATAAAAATGATTGCAAACCATGGGCAAAGCAAGAAATATTACCACGATGTTGTCGGCTGTAATTCAAGACTAGATAGTGTTCAAGCTGCAGTTTTAAGAATTAAACTTCGTCAACTAGAAAACTACATTGACGCCCGTCGAGAGGTTGCTGCCTATTATGATGCCTACTTTGGACCAATGAAGGGTGTTCAAATTCCATTTCGCTCGCACGATTCCAAACATGTTTTTCATCAATACACTTTAATTTTAGACGGACCTAATAGAGACGGACTAAATGAATATTTGGCTTCAAGAGATATTCCAAGTATGATTTATTATCCTGTTCCCGCTCATCGTCAAAAAATGTTTGCCTCTTTTGGCTCAGGAAACCTAAACTTACCGGTGACAGACTGGTTAACAGAACGGGTAATTTCATTGCCAATTCATACTGAAATGCAAGAAGATCAGTTGGAGTACATTACCAAAACCGTTGAAGATTATATTGGAAGGTAAAAAATCATTCAAAACTGCACACTCAAATGAATAGAATCGCCGTTGTTGGAACTGGATATGTAGGACTTGTTACTGGAACATGTTTCGCTGAAACGGGAAACCAAGTAGTTTGTATCGATATTGACGCAATCAAAGTTGAAAAAATGAGAAACGGAATGGTTCCAATTTATGAACCTGAATTAGACACTCTTTTTCATCGAAATGTCAAAGCCAATCGCTTATCTTTTACTACTTCTTTGGAAGAAGGCATCACTGATGCAGAAATCATTTTTCTAGCCTTACCAACTCCTCCAGGAGAAGATGGTAGCGCAGACTTATCCTACATCCTTGGAGTTGCAGATCAGTTGGGAAAAATCATGAAAGAATACAAAGTAATTGTCGACAAGAGTACAGTGCCCGTAGGAACGGCTGAAAAAGTGCATCAAGCTATTGCGAAATACGCTACTACTGACTTTGCTGTTGTATCGAATCCAGAATTTTTAAGAGAAGGATTCGCTGTGAGTGACTTTTTAAAGCCAGATAGGGTTGTGATTGGAACATCTGATGAGCGAGCTAAAAAAGTTATGGAAACACTTTACAAACCTTTTGTTCGTCAAGGAAACCCTATTTATTTCATGGACGAGAAGTCTGCAGAACTCACCAAATATGCTGCTAATTCTTTCCTGGCGACAAAAATCACCTTTATGAACGAAATTGCGAACTTTTGCGAACTAGTGGGGGCTGATGTTGACAAGGTAAGAATTGGAATCGGATCGGATTCTCGAATTGGGAAACGTTTTCTTTTTCCTGGCATAGGTTACGGAGGATCTTGTTTTCCTAAAGATGTACAAGCACTAGTAAAATCGGGAAGAGAGAAGCATTTCGAATTTGAAATTTTAGACGCTGTAATGCGTGTAAACGAAAAACAAAAAACAGTATTGTTTCCGAAAATCAATAATTTCTTTCGAGGAGATTTAAAAGGAAAAAAAATTGCGCTTTGGGGCTTAGCCTTCAAACCAGACACAGATGACATTCGCGAAGCACCAGCGTTGTATATGATCGACGAACTTACCAAAGCAGGAGCAGTAGTTATGGCTTACGACCCGGAAGCAATGGAAAATGTAAAACGCCTTATCGGGGATAAAATTACATATGCATTTAATGAATATGAGGTGCTCGAAAATGCGGATGCTCTTTTAATTTGTACGGAATGGGGAATTTTTAGAAATCCAGATTTCAATAAAATGAAAAATCTAATGAAAGATCACGTCATCTTCGACGGAAGAAATTTATACGAAATGGACGAAATGACGACGCGTGGGTTTTACTATGCAAGTATTGGTCGAAATTTAATTCAACAAGCATGAAAAGAATTCTCATCACCGGTGCGGCAGGATTTCTAGGGTCACATTTGTGTGATCGCTTCATTCGCGATGGTTACCACGTAATAGGAATGGATAATCTGATTACAGGTCGACTAAAAAATATTGAGCATTTGTTCGGTTTGGAGCATTTTGAATTTTATCACCACGATGTATCCAAGTTTATCCATGTACCTGGAAAATTAGATTATATCCTACATTTCGCCTCCCCAGCAAGTCCAATTGACTATTTGAAAATTCCAATTCAAACCCTAAAAGTTGGTTCACTCGGTGTACACAATTGCCTCGGACTAGCAAAAGCAAAAGGAGCGCGTGTCTTGATTGCATCAACATCAGAGGTTTATGGAGATCCAATCGTTCATCCTCAAACCGAGGAATATTGGGGAAATGTTAACCCTGTTGGCCCAAGAGGAGTTTATGATGAGGCGAAAAGATTTCAAGAGGCTATAACCATGGCTTACCACAATTTCCACGGATTAGAAACGCGAATTATCAGAATTTTCAATACCTACGGACCGCGAATGAGATTAAACGACGGTAGAGTATTGCCTGCGTTTATTGGTCAAGCACTTCGAGGCGAAGACTTAACAATATTTGGGGATGGTAGCCAAACGAGATCGTTTTGTTATGTTGATGATTTAGTTGAAGGTATTGTAAAACTTTTGCATAGTGATTATGCTTATCCTGTAAATATTGGAAATCCTTCGGAAATCACTATCGGAGAATTTGCAGAAGAAATTATCAAACTCACTGGAACTAATCAAAAGGTGGTGTACAAAGATTTACCAACTGATGATCCAAAACAACGCAGACCAGATATTTCTAAGGCGCGTGCGATTCTCAATTGGGAACCAAAAATTGACCGTGCCGAAGGTTTGAAAAGAACTTACGCGTTTTTTAAAACCTTGACTCAAGAGGAGTTAATGGAAACAGATCATTACAATTTCGACAAATACATAATAAAATAATATGAGTTATTACGCCCATGAATCTGCTATCATTGATGTCGGTTGTCAAATAGGAAACGGAACTAAAATATGGCATTTTTCTCACATCATGCCAAATTGTAAAATGGGCGAAAACTGCAACATTGGTCAAAATGTTGTCGTATCACCCGATGTGATTTTAGGAAATAACGTTAAGGTACAAAACAACGTATCTATTTACACTGGAGTTATCTGCGAAGATGATGTATTTCTTGGTCCTTCAATGGTTTTCACCAATGTGATAAATCCACGAAGTGGTGTAAACAGAAGAGGACAATACAGTAAAACAACTGTTAAAAAAGGTGCTAGTATTGGAGCAAATGCTACTATTGTTTGCGGTCACGACATAGGTGAATATGCTTTTATTGGTGCTGGAGCAGTGGTTACAAAACATATCCCAGCATACGCATTAGTGGTAGGAAATCCAGCAAGACAAATTGGTTGGATGAGTGAATTTGGCCACAGACTGGATTTTGATGCTTCCGGAATTGCCATCTGCTCGGAGAGCAAAGAAAAATATAAATTAGAAAATAATAACGTAAGTAAAATCGGATGACAAACGATACAAAAATAAAGTTTGCTATTGTTGGCGCGGGTCACATTGGAAAAAGACACGCAGAAATGATTCGCCGTGATAGCGAGGGAGAATTAGTGGCAATGGTAGACATCCGCACCAAAGAGGAATGCGGGGCTCAAGATTTCGATGTGCCTTTTTTTAGCAGTATTGAAGAACTCCTCTCTAGTGGATTATCATTTGATGTGGTCAATATTTGTACTCCTAATGGATTGCACGCTGAACAGTCTTTGAAAGCTTTAGAAGCTAAAAAGCACGTAGTTTGCGAAAAACCAATGGGCCTAACTAAAACAAGTTGCGAAGAAATTATTTTCAAAGCTTTGCAAGTTTCCAGGCAAGTATTCTGCGTGATGCAAAACAGGTATTCTCCCCCTTCGGAGTGGATTAAATCAATTATATCTGAAGGCATTCTTGGTGACATATATATGGTGCAATTAAATTGTTATTGGAACCGCGACGAGCGCTATTACAAACCCGGAGGATGGAAAGGAACAGAAGATTTAGACGGGGGAACCCTATTTACACAATTCTCACATTTCATAGACATTATGTATTGGTTATTTGGTGATATTGACAACATTCAAGGGAAATTCGCCGACTTCAACCATAAAGATACCACAGCTTTTGAAGATTCGGGATTTGTAAGTTTTGATTTCATCAATGGCGGAATGGGTTGTATCAATTATTCAACAGCGGTGGCCAACCAAAATCTTGAATCATCCATGACGATTGTTGGTAAAAATGGAAGCGTGAAAATCGGAGGGCAATACATGAACGAAGTGGAGGTATGCAACATAAAAGATTACGAAATGCCTACACTAAAACCGTCAAATCCTGCCAATGATTATGGCCCTTACAAAGGATCTGCGGCAAATCACAATTACGTAATTTCCAATGTTATTGACACATTGAAGGGTAGAACTTCTCCAACCACCAATGCACTCGAAGGCTTAAAAGTTGTCGAAATTATCGAAAGAATTTATAAAATACGAAACAATCAATCAATCTACACTCACTAATATGAATAAACTAATTTACGAACGGCTCGTTGACCACGAAGCAAAACTCGGCGTAATTGGTCTAGGGTATGTGGGACTTCCCATCGCTCTTGAATTCGCTAAAAAAATAAAGGTTGTCGGCTTTGATATCAATCAACAACGCGTTGACTTGATGAAGAAAAATATTGACCCGAGCAATGAACTTGATGCCTCTGCTTTCGAAGGTTGCGACATTCTATTCAGCGCAAACATAGAAGATTTACGAGATGTGAACTTTTTTATCGTTGCTGTACCTACGCCAATTGATGAAGCAAATCTTCCCGATCTCAAACCGCTTTTAGGTGCCAGTAGAACGGTCGGTAAAGTCCTTAAACAAGGAGATTATGTCGTATTTGAATCGACGGTATACCCGGGATGCACAGAGGAAGATTGTATTCCAATACTTGAGGAAATGTCAGGGCTCAAATTCAATCAAGATTTTAAAGTTGGGTATTCACCAGAAAGAATCAATCCCGGAGACAAAGAGCATACCCTCCAAAATGTTATTAAAGTAGCATCGGGTTGTTGTGACGAATCGCTAGATCAAATTGCAAAAACTTATGAATTGGTTGTGAAAGCCGGTGTTCACAGAGCTCCAACTATTAAAGTTGCCGAAGCAGCCAAAATCATTGAGAATACACAACGTGACTTGAACATCGCCCTCATAAATGAACTTTCTGTTATTTTCAATAAATTGAAAATTAATACGTTTGATGTACTTGAAGCTGCTGGTACCAAATGGAATTTTTTAAAGTTCACACCTGGTCTTGTTGGTGGACATTGTATAGGTGTAGACCCTTATTATTTGACGCACAAGGCTATGCAGGCTGGATATCATGCACAAGTTATCATGAGTGGACGTAAGATTAACGACTCAATGGGGGCATATATCGCAGAACAGGCAGCGAAAAAAATGATTAAACAAGGTAAGCATATCCAAGACACAAAGGTATTGATCATGGGTGCTACGTTTAAAGAAGATGTTAGCGACATCCGAAATTCCAAAGTAATTGACATCGTTAACGAATTGAAAACCTATGAGGTAAATGTTCACATTGTAGATCCACATGCCGACTACAACGAAATGCTTCATGAATATGGTGTTGAGCTCAAAACACAATGCGATGATGACTACGACGCTATAATTGTTGCTGTTAATCACAAGGAATACCTTGGTCTCAATGAATTCTACTTTAAAGGAATAATGAAAAACGAAAAAGGAGTTTTCATCGATGTTAAAGGGATTTTCAGAGGAAAAATTAAGGACTTGGAATATTGGAGTTTGTAATGGAAAATTTTGATCGTAAAATTCTAGTTACTGGTGGTGCAGGATTTATCGGCTCACATGTGGTAAGGCGCTTTTTAACTAAATATCCAAACTACTTGGTCGTTAATGCAGATAAGTTGACATATGCTGGAAACCTTGCCAATTTATCCGATGTTGAACATCTACCAAACTATCGCTTTGAGAAAATTGACATTGTGGATGCCGAAGCACTAAAAGGAGTTTTTAATAAATACGGCATTACTGATGTTATCCATTTGGCTGCTGAATCCCATGTAGATAGGTCAATCGAAGGGCCTATGGAGTTTGTGATGACAAATGTAGTCGGAACAGTAAATCTATTGAACACCGCAAAAGATAATTGGAAAAGTGGAGAACATGTTTTTCATCATGTTTCTACAGACGAAGTTTATGGAAGCTTGGGAGACACTGGTTTATTTACCGAAGAAACTCCTTACGACCCAAGGAGTCCTTATTCAGCATCAAAAGCTTCTTCCGATCACTTTGTAATGGCGTTTTATCACACGTACCATTTGCCCGTGAAAATGTCGAATTGTTCCAACAATTACGGAAGTCATCATTTTCCTGAAAAGTTGATTCCCTTGATGATTCATAATATTAAAAATAAAAAGCCATTGCCAATTTATGGAAAAGGGGACAACATTCGAGATTGGTTGTGGGTGGTTGATCATGCAAGTGCTATTGATGCAATTTTTCACGAAGGAAGAATTGGTGAATCTTACAACGTTGGTGGATTAAACGAGTGGACGAATATCGAATTAGTAAAATTCCTATGCAAAGTCATCGACGAGAAACTTGGTCGGGCAGCGGGAGAATCGGAGTCACTCATTACCTATGTGACAGATCGTGCAGGTCATGATAAACGTTATGCTATTGACGCCTCGAAGTTGGAAAAAGAATTGGGTTGGAAACCATCTATTACATTTGAAGAAGGGCTTTCAAAAACGGTTGATTGGTATTTATCAAATCAAGAATGGGTGGATAAGGTAACAAGCGGATCTTATCAAGAATATTACGAAACAATGTACGGAAACCGCTAATGGGTATTTTTGATTTTTTCAAGAAAAAAGAAGTATTACCGCCATTTAATTTGGCTTACATTGGAATAGATGTACACAGCCATCTTATCCCCGGTATTGACGATGGTTCACCTTCTATGGACCACACCATAGCCATGCTGACAAAATTCAAGGAATTGGGCTATAATAAAGTAATTACCACTCCTCACATCATGACCGACGGATTTCCAAACACTCCCGAAATTATTTTAGGAGGTTTAGCGAATGTTAAAGAAGAAATTACAAAAATCGGCTTAGAAATTGAAATAGAAGCAGCAGCAGAATATTATTTTGATGAAACATTAATGCCGAAAATTAAAAATAAAGAACTTCTTACTTTCGGTGATAATTATGTGTTGGTTGAGTTTGCATTTCATTCCCCTCCTCAATATATAGATCAGTTATTTTTTGAATTACAATCGAATGGTTACCGTCCTGTTGTTGCTCATTTTGAACGCTACATTTACTATTTAGGAAGCATCGAGAAAGCTGAAATGTGGCGAACAAAAGGTATTAATATTCAAATTAACCTTAACTCGCTTACTGGTCACTATGGTCCTGATATACGAAAACAAGCAGAACGACTAATTGATGCTGCAGCCTTTGATTTTGTTGGAACGGATTGCCACAGAATTGAACATTTGATGTTATTACAAGAGCATTTACATCTTCCCTATTTTCATAAATTAGGTGCATTTTTATTGAAAAATAAAGTTTTGTGATTCTGCACCTTCTTCGTCATGCTAAAACCGAAAAATACGCTACTTCCGGAAAGGATTTTGATAGAAATCTTGCCGAAAAAGGCCTACGCCAAATTCAGTATTTAAAAGATTATTTCGCAAATGAAAAGATAGAAACTTTCTCGCTTTTCGTAAGTGCGGCAAATCGCACCATACAGACAGCAAAGGGTGTTTTTCCGAATTCTCAGCCACAAGTTTATCCCGAACTTTACTTAGCAAGTAGTAAACAGTTACTGATGTTTGTCAATTCATTAGAAACCAATGAAGATATATTTCTCATCGGGCATAACGAAGGCATATCTGAATTCGCTTCATTACTTACTGGGGAATCCGTTCACCTTCAAACTTCCGGATATGTTGCCATTAAATTCTCTTGTGAAAACTCTGCTGAAATGTCTTCGCAAACAGGAAGGATTATTAAAGCTTTTAGACCTGAAATTTTATCCTAAAAGCGTACCTTTACAACATGGGAGAAGTTTATGATGCGCTAACACAACGATTGGGTAATCCTGAAAAAATAGAATTTAATGGCGAAGTGTTGCTACTCTTCAAATCGAAAGAGCAACCATTGTCTTCCATATTAATGACCAGCGGATTATCCGATATTACCATGCATACGCACGAAAAACACGTGGACGAAGCGCACAAAGAATTGTACTTTATGTTGCCCAGCTATTGGGAAATTAACGACCTCAACAACCCAAAATTCAATTGGGTGTTGCATTGGTTGATACGTTTAAAAAACTATGTGATTGCAAACAAAACGTGGCTTGGGCACGGTCATACAATTCCCTGCGGAAAAGATATGAAAGCGCTTTCTGAAACCATGCTGCAAAATCATTTTATAATTAGCCGACCAATTGTACTTGCCAACGATTTAGCTCCAATTCAATTGATCCACCGAGAAATTGGGTTTCTTGCTGTTATTCCAATATTTGGGGATGAAATGGATTTTAAACAAGGTAAAGGAACAGTAAAGTTTTTTAGAAAACTGGAAGGTGCTAAAATTTCGGAAAAATTAGATGATTTTCGAAAGACAGCTTTACGAGCTAAGTGGCGTTTCTTTGGATAACATGAAAGATAGCAAGGCTCATCTCGCATTGTTGTTTGTGAATGTATTATACGGAGCTAGTCATGTGCTCGCAAAGGGAATAATGCCTAATTTCTTGAGTCCAAATGTGTTCATCTTATTCCGAGTTGTTGGTGCCACCTTTCTTTTTTGGTTGTTATTAATTTTCATCCAACGTGAAAAAATTTTAAAGGAAGATTTGCTTCGGTTAGCTTTCTGTGGATTATTTGGTGTAGCTGTAAATCAACTTTGCTTTTTTCATGGATTAAATTTATCATCCTCAATAAATTCAGGAATAATAATGGCCTTAAACCCCATAATGGTGCTTGTTTTATCATATTTTTTACTTAAGGATAAACCTACAGTTCTAAATGCCATAGGAATTTTTATAGGGGCTTTTGGTGCTGTTCTTCTCACATGGAAAGGAGACACAGGATCTACTGATTCTTGGAAAGGAGACATATTTTTATTTCTGAATGCGCTAAGCTATGCCATATATTTAGTAATCGCCAAACCATTGATGCTTCGTTATAAACCATTAACTGTCATTACTTGGGTTTTCACTTTCGGTTTAGTGTTTGTCATCTTATTTCCACCCACGGTAAATGACTTAATGCTAACTTCCTTTGAATTTCCGACTTTAATTTGGCTCAAAATAATCTACGTAGTCATAGGGGTGACCTTTTTCACTTATTTGCTAACGATGTACGGCTTGAAGTTTCTTTCGCCATCCGTTTCGAGTGCTTATATTTACACACAGCCTATTTTGGTAATGGCTTTTACTTATCTTTTTGCGACCTTAAATTGGTCTGAAGATTATCGCGACAGCATCAGTATTGAAAAAATTGTCTTTATGATAATCATTTTTGTTGGTGTATATTTGAGTACACTCAAAAGTAAAAAAATTCAAAAGGAACATGAGTAAAAATCAATTTATCACATTAATCTTCTATTTAATGAGTTTCATGTTTTTCTCTCAAAAAAAAACAATTGACCATAAAGCTTATAAGGAATGGAAAAGAACTGAAAATGTACAATTATCCCATAATGGTAAATTTGTTACTTACGAAAAAAAACCACTCATTGGAGACGGTTATCTCTTCATTTACAACACAAAAGATTCTCTTTTAGACTCGTTTGTTCGCGGTAAAAATGCATTACTTCCAGAAAATGAATCCTTTATAGCGCTTACCATTACTCCAGGATACGATACACTCAGATCTTGTGAAATCAACAAAATTGAAAAGAAAAAATGGCCTAAAGATTCTTTATTAATCTATTCTTTTGAGAATGATTCTATGACTGTTGTTCCTAAATTAAAGTCAGTAAAAATGGCGGGTGAAGGATCTGTAATTGGTTATACAACTGAAAAAATTTCTACAACAGTTTCAAAAAAGAAAAAAAGAATCTTTAAACGAAAAGATAAAACTCCAAAACCTCTTGAATCAAACGGTTATCCTCTATGTGTATACAGCCCAGAATTTACCTTTCGAAAACCAAACGTAACAGAATTCGAGTTTGAAAAATCGGGAGTGTTTTTGGCAATAATTCAACACGAGAAAAAGGAAGATGCCGATTCATTCCACCTACAATTGATGACCGTCGAGGAGGTTCCCGAATTAATTTTCGAATCTAGGAACCATACCGCTATTCAACTACCAGTATGGAATTCAACTGCTGATAAATTTGCTTTTTTTGCAACGAGAGACACCAATGAAAACAAGCAATTCGATCTTCATGTTTTTAATTTAAATAATGATGAAATGTGGGTGTTAGGCGACACCGTAAACTATGACTTTGATACCACATTAGGGGTTTATGAAGCTGGTGAATTGGCCTTCATTGAGAACTCTGATTATCTATATTTTCAAGTAGCTGATCGTGTCACAAATGAAAAAGACACCCTTACAGAAAATGAAAAAGTTCACTTGGATGTATGGCATTACAACGACAAATACATTCAACCTCAACAGCTTGTTCAGTTGGATAGAGATGGACCAGCGACAAAACTATTTGTTGGTAATACACGAGATTTGACTTTATTTCCACTTTCCAACGACACATTAGATGTTTCCATTGAAACGAAAATAAAAGGTACTAAACTTATTGCGACTTCTAATATGGCTTATGCTGTTAGCGCGCAATGGAAAAGTCCAGCAGTAGAAGATGTTTATAGCATTGACATATCAACAGGGAAAACGAACCTAGTAAAATCTGGTGTGTCTTATCATAGCGGGATTTCACCAAAAGGAAAGTATTTTAGTTATTTTGATCCTATTAAAAAACAACATTTCATACTGGATCTAATTTCCTCAAAAGAAACCTGTATGACGTGTAACCTGACTGATGTGGTTTGGACAGAAGATATGAATGGTCAACCTATGCTTGCTAGCCCAATGGAGACATACGGCTATAATCACGATGAATCCGTCTATTACTTTCAATCGCAATATGATATTTGGGGATACGAAATTAGAGCTAATAAATTACTATCGGTAACTGAACGAAAAGGAGAAAAGAGAAAGACGCGGTTTTCTTTAATTAAGTGGAATGCCGATTCTACATACATCAATTTGAAGGATGTTTACCTCACAGGTTTCAATGAAATTGACAAAAGTACTGGCCTATATACCCTTTACGATGGTGAAGATTTTGGACTTTTTCCGAAAAAAGTGGGGGACTTTAAGTTTTTTGGTATCGACAGATCAAAAAATGCTAATGTACACATGTTGCGAACGATGTCTGTTTCAACGTATCCCGAGGTATCAATTTCAGATAAAGACTATAAGAACGAGAAGGTCATTTCGAAAACAAATCCGCAACAAGAAGATTATAATTGGGCCAAAGTACAATTGGTAAAATGGAAAGCCCATGATAAGTTGGCTTTAGAAGGTCTACTTTATTCTCCCGAAAATTTTGATCCCTCTAAAAAGTATCCTTTACTCGTTTATTTTTATGAGTTGAACGCGGATAATTTGCACAATTACAATTCTCCTCGACCTTCTGCCAGTACGATTAATCCAATTGAATATGCCTCAGCAGGTTATTTTGTGCTGATTCCAGATATCCGTTATACCTATCCTGGGAAGCCTGCCAAATCTGCTTATAATTGCATCGTGAGCGGTACGGAATTCATCATGAGAAACTTTCCAATAGATTCATTCAGAATAGGCTTGCAAGGTCAAAGTTGGGGTGGATATCAAACAGCACAATTAATCACAATGACGAAGAGATATGCTGCAGCAATGGCTGGGGCTCCCGTTTCGAATATGTTTTCTGCATACGGCGGCATTCGTTGGGGTTCTGGTTTAAACCGACAATTCCAATATGAATCACAACAAAGTAGAATTGGAAAAACAATTTGGGAGGCACCAGAACTTTACCGAGAAAATTCTCCATTATTTCATTTACCCAACGTGACAACACCCCTCTTGATTATGCATAATGATGAAGACGGAGCCGTGCCATGGTATCAAGGAATAGAACTCTATAACGGACTAAGAAGACTCCAAAAACCTTGTTGGATGTTGAATTATAACGAAGAAGATCATAACCTAACACGGGTTGCAAATAAAATTGACTTGAGTATTCGAATGCGCCAGTTTTTTGACCACTACCTCAAAAATGAACCAATGCCAATTTGGATGAAAAAAGGAATTCCAGCAGAAAAAAAAGGCAAAACCTTAGGTTATGAAAATGCCGAAGATCGTTAAAGCCAGCTTATTTTTTTGCGTATTTATAGGAATCGCGATTTTGAGTTTACTCCCGCCAAAACAAGTAGAACTTGGAAGTTCTGATAAATTATCTCATTTTTTCGCTTATTTCATCCTTATGCTTGCTTTGGGTATTTGGAAAGAAAAGATCAATCATCTCTTTGTAGGGATTTTACTAATGATTGCCTATGGGATTTTACTTGAAATTCTTCAAGGTCTTGTGCCTGGAAGAGTACCTTCTTTTCTAGACTCCTTAGCAAATACGGTCGGCGTAGTACTCGGCGCCTGCTGCTTCTATTTTTTCTCTAATCGTCGGACTTGAGCAATTGTGCTATGACTTCCTCAATTTGACTCAACAGAGGCATGCGGTTGTCGTTTATTATTTCATATGGCCCGAAGCTCAGTTTTTTATCGTCTGACCATTGTGCTTCCATACGATCGCGAATTTGTTCTTCGGATATTACATCTCTCTTCATCACTCGTGTTATGCGCAATGCTACAGGTGCAGTAACCAAAATAATTTCGTGAAATTTTTTGTAAGCTTCCGTTTCGTATAGAATAGCAGCCTCGTTAAATACTAGTGGTTTATTTTGATTTGACGCCCAATTTACAAAAGCCTCACGGACTAATGGATGAACTAACTGATTAACTTTTGATCGCATTTGTTCGTCATGAAAAATACAAGTTGCCATTTTTTCTCGGTTCAATTCACCATTTGAATAGATCTCTTTACCGAACCATTCGATTAGTGTTTCCGAAATGATTGGATGAGAATTCATTAGAATTCGTGCTTCCTTGTCGGCGTAATAAACAGGATAACCCATTCGCTCAATTATTTGAGCTAAGTAACTTTTTCCTGAACCAATTCCTCCTGTTATTCCGATGAATTTCATCTACCGAATTTAGGAATAATTAAACTAAGAATCTCTTTTGTTTCTTTATTGCAATTAAGTTGCTTTTACTTACATTTGCCAAATGACAGAAAAAGAGTGGTTTTCTACATGGTTTGACACTTCTTATTATCACGTTTTATACAAACACAGAAACGATGAGGAAGCAACCATATTTATTGAAAACCTCACGAAACTTTTAAACCTACCCGAAGAAGCTAATGTACTGGATCTAGCTTGTGGCAAAGGAAGACATTCTCTTATGTTACATAAATCTGGATTAAATGTTTTAGGTGTAGATTTATCCAAGAATAGTATTGAAGCAGCACACGAAAACACAAAAACAGGTTTAAGATTTTCATTACATGACATGCGAGAAATAATTCCAAATGAGTCCTTCGCTGCTATTTTTAATTTATTCACGAGTTTTGGGTATTTCGACAGTTCAGCTGAAAATGAACGAGTAATCCAAGCTGTTTATTCAATGCTCGACGAGAAAGGAATTTTTGTAATCGACTTTATGAATGCTCGCAAAATCATCAACAATCTTGTGCTTTCCGAAGAAAAAATTATAGATGATATCCACTTTTCCATTCGAAGGAAATGGGACAAAGAACACATTTATAAATTCATTGATGTAGTGGAGGGAATGGAATCTCATAGTTTTATGGAACGCGTGCAATCGCTTTTTATAGCTGACTTTAAGAATCTTTTGAATGGAAAATTTATAATTAAAAATGTATTTGGCGATTATCAGTTGAATTCATTTGACGAGGAAGAATCTGATCGTTTAATAATCATTGCCGAAAGAATCTAATGGAACTTAGTGCAGTAGTAATAGGATTGTTTGCCTCGGTACTTTTAGGTGGTTCACTCGTAGTCTATCTACATACCAATAATAAAAATCAATGGATTAAGTTATTATTAGCTTTTAGTGGTGGTTTTTTATTGGCGATAATTTTTCAGCATTTATTACCCGATTTATATCACGACGAAGATAAAAGTGTAGGCTTATATATATTGTATGGATTTTTGATTCAATTAATATTAGAGTATTTCTCAGGCGGAATCGAACATGGACATGTACATGTGCATTCCAAACAACAATTGCCTTGGCTATTATTTCTGTCGCTATCTATTCATTCCGTAATTGAAGGGATCCCATTAGGTAATCATTTTGCTGGAATCGAATCAGAAGATCATCACCAACACGATACGCTCTTTTGGGGAATAATTTTTCATCAAATTCCGGTAGCTGTTGCCTTGATGACTCTTTTATACCACACCACATTAAAACCATGGTTAAAGTGGCTTGTGCTGGGGTTATTTGGAATAATGACACCTTTAGGGGTATTTCTCGGTTTAACTGTTTCGCCCGCTGACCTTGGAATTGATGTCCATATGATATTAGCTGTGGTTGTTGGAATGTTTTTGCATATTTCAACCACTATTATTTTCGAAACTTCTGAAAATCATAAATTTAACCTTCTGAAATTGATGAGCATCATAATTGGTGTAATTTTGGCTATGGTCATGTACTAAAATAATAATTATGAAAAATCTTTTAATCTTTGGTTTCCTACTTTCTTTTCGATTCTTACTTGCAGATTCTCCGTTAACTTCTACTTATTTTGCGGATGCCTATCAAAATGAAAAAATTATTCAATATGCTCAAAAAAGACATGGTAAAATTGACCGAAAATTGATTCGATTTATTTCTTCCGAAAAAACATCTTTGGAATTAAAATTAGCCTGCATTAATGCATTAGGCTGGAACAGTGACAACCAGTCGAACGCACCCCTTTTATTAAAAACCTTACTTAAAAATAATAAATGTTACACGCGTGATGAATACATGCAACGGGGCGATGCGAAAGATCTTTTATGCTATGCCTACCTTCTCTCTTTGGATAATTATCACGATGTAGAAATGGCGAAAATTATTTCTCAAATCGCCGTGGACAAGGAACCTAATTCATATGTATTTCAAATAATTAATGGATTAATTCAAGCACAATATTTATTTGATTCGGATTGGTGCGAAGTTTTCCGCGTTTGTGATAACGTAAGAAGAAACTCTGAATTAAAAGATGATTTTTCTACAAAGGCAAAGGAAATAATTTTCGAATACATGGACTTGTATAGTTCCTATTGTGAATAAAAAAAGGGCCTTTCAGCCCTTTTCAATTTTAACAATTTATACTTACTTAAAAAGGTAAATCATCAGAATCATCATTATTACTTTCTAATGCGCTTGCCGTTTGTGCAACAGGAATCGGATCTGCTCCAAGCGACATTGGTGAAGGTCCGCCTACAGGTATTCCCGTTCCTTGCCCCACTTTTTCAATTCGCCATGCCTCAATGGTATTGAAATACTTTACCTCACCTTGAGGGCTTGTCCATTCTCTTCCTCGTAAATTGAAAGAAACATCTATAAATTCACCCACATTCACTTGATCAAGTAAAGCACATTTATCTTGAGTCGCTTGGAAAATAACTTGTTGTGGATACGTATCTTGTGTTTCAATAACAAACTCCCTTTTTGAGAATCTATCAGAGATTACTTGAGTTGGATTGATCACTTTTACAGTGCCTTGAATTTTAAACATATGTATTATTTTAGTGTTGTCTATCTATTATTAAAGCTCAATAAGCATTTCCATGCTTCCTCTAAGTTTTGTTCCTCGATTAGAACTTTAGCCCGCTTATGTAAAGCTGTTTCTAAATCTAAAGGATTGTTTTCTAAAGATAAGAATATTTCGCTTAACTCTAACAGTTTGTATTCATTTACATCTGTCTCATTTGGTAATTCTTCAATTCCTGCAAGAAATCCTAGGTCATTTCCGCTAAGGACTTTACTGTTTTTTATATCTGTCGGAAGCTCATCGAAACCAATACCACATGTGGTGATTGGTTTTTGTATTTCAAACATAGATGAATGATCCGCTCTGCAATACCAATTCCCCCCCATTCTGGACACAAGGTCTATTTTTTGTTGATCAATCATTCCATCAGCGTTCAATACTTTTTCACTGATATGTATTCTCAACACTTCGCAAATAATCAAATTTCCAGCACCACCTTCAGTTCCCAATTCTATTACTTGGTTTACTTTGCATTCAAATTGAACCGGTGATTCTGCCACTCGAAACGGCTTTATACATTCTGACGGAATTGGTGAAAATCCGGCTTTTTCAAATTCACTTACGCCAGCTGGATAAGGTGAACTAGCTAAACTCATTTGATGCACTATGTCATAATTGACTACATTGATAACTACCTCTGGGACTACTTTTACGTTGTTATAGGTATCTTTTGTTGTGTTGCTTCTCCCTGATCTAGCCGGTGAAAAAATCATAACAGGAGGATTAGCGCTAAACACATTAAAAAAACTAAAAGGAGCCAAATTTGGTCTGCCTTCTTCGTCTATGGTGGAGGCAAAGGCAATTGGCCTTGGTCCAATAGCACCTAACAAGTATTGATGCAACTTTGGAACTGTTAAAGATTTAGGATCGAGCGTTAACATTTACCCACAAAATTAAGTTAATTTTCTGGCACGCATTATGCCGTTTCAAAGCTTTTTTTGTGTTTTATTCACAACTTGTTTAGAATATAAATTAAGTACTTTTCATTAACTTAGTCACATGCGCCTTTGGATTTTATTATTTGTATTTTTTCCCATACTTGTTCTATCACAAAATAAAAAAGATAAAAATGGAAAAAGAACAGGGCATTGGGTATATTATGGAAAAGATAGACCAAGTTCTGGTGTCAAAGCAGATGTGAAAATAGAAGAAGGAAATTACGCAAACGGATATAAAGAGGGAAATTGGATTAAATATTTTAAAGATGGAAAGACACCAAAATTAAACGGAAATTATGTCAATAATCGACCATATGGTGCTTACAGTAGATATTATGAAAACGGGAAAATAAAGGAACAAGGTAATTTTAGTTATAATGCCTTCAAAGGAGTTTATATAAGAAATCACTCAAATGGTAAAATAGCCTATAAAGGCACCTACAATAGTGCTGGAAAAGAATCTGGTTTGGTTCAATATTTTTATCCAAACGGTCAAGTAGAATTAGAATATTCTATGAAAGATGGAAAACCTACCGGAACTTTAAAACGCTATTTCAGTGATGGGTCCGTAAAAGAGATCTCAACCTTCAACTCCGCCGGATCAATAGATAGAATTCAGAAATTCGAACCTAAAAAAGTGATTGAACAACCAATACGAACCGTCAACAAACTGATGTACCCACCAAAAGTAATCAATCCGAAAACTAAGGGCGTAAAATTCAATCCAGAGGGTCATAACCGATTGTACAATGATAATGATGTCATATGGATTGATGGAATCTTCAAAGGCGGTCAGTTGTGGGAAGGGAAAGTATTTGAGTATGATAAAGACGGTATTGCCAAAAAAGTTAGAATATTTAAAAAAGGAAAATACCACTCTGATGGACAGTTGTAAAACATACTACTCAACATATTTATTAATTTTGTCAAAATTTCTTTCATGAAAGCATACGTTTTTCCTGGACAAGGAGCTCAATTTTCCGGAATGGGTAAGGATCTATACGATCAATCAGCAATTGCACGCGAAATGTTCGCAAAAGCTAACCAAATATTAGGTTTTGATATTCAAAAAATCATGTTCGAAGGCACTGATGAAGAATTGAAACAAACAAAGGTGACGCAACCTGCCATATTCTTGCATTCAACTATTCTTGCAGCTTGTTTAGGGAATGAATTTCAACCGGATATGGTTGCCGGACATTCACTTGGAGAATTTTCTGCATTGGTTGCCAATAAGACGTTAACGTTCGAAGATGGACTTCGTTTAGTGTCTAAAAGAGCTTTGGCCATGCAAAAAGCATGTGAATTAGAACCTTCGACAATGGCTGCAATACTTGGATTAGAAGATGCGGATGTAGAAAGAATTTGTAAATCTATTGATGGAATAGTTGTTCCGGCTAATTATAACTGTCCCGGACAATTGGTCATCTCCGGAGCCGTTTATGCAGTTGAAGCAGCCTGTTCTGCTCTTACAGATGCTGGGGCAAAACGAGCAATGATCCTTCAAGTTGGAGGTGCATTTCATTCACCCCTAATGGAACCAGCACGAGAGGAACTCGCTTCTGCCATTGAAGAAACTAAGTTTTCCACACCAATTTGTTCTGTATATCAAAATGTAAATGCACAATCGGTAACTGACCCAGAAACAATTAAACAAAACCTCGTTGCTCAATTAACAGGACCCGTAAAATGGACACAGATTATGCAAAATATGCTAGCAGATGGTTGTAAGGAAGTAGTTGAAGTTGGTCCAGGCAAAGTTTTACAAGGATTATTTAAAAAAGTAGACCGCGAAATTCCAACAAATAGCGCCTCGATCTAATTTTTTTATGGAAAGTTAATTTGTGTAGCATCTTAAGCTAAAACTTAAGCATATGAAACATTTATTAATTTTGGGAATCCTGCTAGTGGCAGTGAACTCATCAGCGCAACGATCAACAGGTGATGTTATTGGAACTGTAATCAATTTTAAAAACAAAGAGCCCATACTTCGGGCAAGAATGATAATTGACGACAATGGTTCTCTTTATCAAGCCTTTTCAGATCCAGATGGGCGATTTAGAATACCTTCCGTTCCTTCTGGTAAATATTACATGACAATAATTTATAAAGCTGATACCATGCGTAACATAGCATTAGATGTGCCAATTGAGGCATACTGTAATCTTGGAACAATCGAATTTGAAGCTAAAACACTCGACTTGAAGGTCGTTAATTTAAAGGCGGGTATCAGATTGGTACATGGAGAATTACCTGTGAAAGAACTCACTGATATGGAAATCAAGAGAAGTCCAGTTAAATTTGATGTAAAAACTTTGGCTACAACCATGTCTTCTGAAGTGCGTATGGCAGACGATGGAGAATTGATGTTTCGCGGTGCTCGAAAAGGCGATATGATTTATGTACTCGACGGAATTAAATCTAATGAAGTGTTTAACGTTCCGAGTTGTGCTATCGGAAAAATGATGGTGTACACGGGTGGACTTCCTGCGAAATATGGTGATACCTTAGGAGGTGCCATAATATTGGAAACGAAGAGCTATTTTGACCTATATAGATCCTACCAACAACAATACGGGGAAGATTAATTTCTCAAAAGAACGTATCTGTACAGTAAAATTAATAGGGCTTGAATGACAAAAATTAAAGTTATTGGAGGTAAATAATAAGGCCATGTATCGGCTGGAAACCACGTGTCAAAACCAATTGAAAATACATGTGAAACATTCAACAACACTCCTAAACGTCCAAATTTAAAGAATTGATGAGCAGTATACTTCTTCCAAGTGGCAAATAAGGGAAATGAAAAGAAAAGGAAGGATAAAAAACCTATTGTAATACTGGTCCAGCCGTGAATATTTAATTCTCCCATAGTAAAAAATTTGGGGTAATATAATGGACCAAGTAAGTAAAAAGTTACGACAATATGAACGAGAGCAACAGCGTATCCAAAGAGACCTGTTGCTCTTTTTGTTAAACCAAAACTTTGTAATTTATCATGTGGCAATAACGATAACAACAAAACACTTGCGCACCACCAAGCCAAGGCTTTATTGAAAACAAACAAAAATGCAGCTTGTCCTAATTCTTTTCCGATATGATAACGAATGGCCGCATAGCAATAAATAAAAAGAAATAGTGCTAACAGAAATTTCATTCACTTAATGCGTTATATTCTACATTCCATAAAAAAAGCCCACACGCCGGTGCAGAAACAGAAGCTTCTTGTCTGTCCTTCGCTTTAAGAATTGCTTCAACATCTTGTGTACTTATTTTATTCAATCCAACATCGACTAAAGTCCCAACGATTGCCCTTACCATATTTCGAAGAAATCGATTCGCTGTTATTTCAAAAACCAATTGCTTATTCTCATTAATATACCAATTTGCTTTCTTCACTTCACAATTGTTTGTTTTTACATCGGTATGTAGACGTGCAAATGAGGTAAAATCTTGGTTTCCAATCAGTACTTTGGCAGCTTCATTCATAACACGCATATCCAAAGAGGGCGTAAAATACCAACTTTGATTTTCTTTAAATGGATCTTTTTCTTGATGAATAAAATATCGATAAGTCCTCCAACGCGCATCAAAACGAGCATGAAGTTCATTAGGCACAGAAAAAACCCTAAATACAACAATGGATTCAGGAAGCATTTTATTCAGTTTGAATTTAAGCTCCTCTGGTGAATAGATAGATATATCTGCATGAAAGTAATAATTTGCTGCATGCACACCTGTGTCAGTCCTTCCACAACCCACTATTTCAATAGGCTCATTGCTGTTTAATCTCGTTAATGCCTCCGTAATTTCGCCTTGAACACTTGATGAATTCGGTTGCATTTGCCACCCGTGGTAAGGTGTTCCGTTGTAGGCAATATGAAAAAAAAGACGTGGCATTTTCTCACGACCAAATTACAAATAAGTTCTGTGTTGGCCGCAAGTCACATAGAGTTATTCTAAATACAAGCGAATGCCGTTTTGATAATCAACTGAATAATCAAACGTTATGGCCTGAGAACTAGGAATCCCATTTTTAAATATCCAAGTAATTATTTTTGAATTTTCTTCAACCTTTCCATCGCCAACTTCGCCTTCTTTCACCTTAATATCTGAATTGGAAGAAATTGGAAACTGATCTTTTATTACGACTGGAATAATGGCTCCTCCATTATTTTTCAATTTTATTTCCCAACTCACTTCAAACTTCTGTCGATTGTTTATCAATCGTTGTTTTGATTTCTCTTTAATGCGCGTTCTCTCAATTTTCATCTTGGAATCTTTACCAAAGGAAAAAGATAAAGTATCTTTTGTAGTGCTCGCATCCAAATACGATTTTCCAAGAAAAGTTCCATCAAAATAAATATTTGATTCCCCACTCAACAAATTTAATTTTTCCCAGCCCGAAACTTGTGCCGATAAATACACACTTGGATCCACTTTCGGAATCGCGTGGTATTCGTAATTTGCGTTCATATCAAAAGTAGCAATGCTAACCTTGTGATCCATTCCATCCGTCGGAATAGACATTTTGGAAAGAATAGTGTATTCCATACGCATGTCTTTCTTTTCTACAATAGTAGTTACGGTCGGAGAATAGTTTTTGAAGTTTTCTTCCTTATCCTTGTCAACTAGCATTTTTCCATCTTTTTTGGTTCTTGCACCACGAACAGCAACATCAGATTGCGAAAGGGTATAATCGCCATCCGCATAGGAAGATGCAACACCTCCAATTGTCATCACTTGACTTGAAACTGATTTACTAGCCATAACTTGAACCTCTTTCAAGTCCACAGTTTGAGGTTTCAGAAAAAACTTTACGTATGCAGAGTTAATGGCTTGTTGTTGTTGATCGAATCCAATATAGCTTGATTTAATTTGTGTTTCTCCTTTGGGAACAATGATTTCAAATTTCCCTTCAAAATCAGTTACTGCCCCAACATTCGGATTACTCGGGAATGTAATTTTAGCAAATGGTAAGGATAAACCCGTAGATGCATCAATCACTTCACCACGTATTTTTTGTCCGGAATAATCAACAGTAGGTAATTGTCGCGTTGTTTGTGTATATTTTTGAGGCACGTTGTTATAATTTATATACCAAGGACTGAGATTTGGTTCTTGGGCATTTTCATAAGGATCATTAGTGGACAACACAACATTTACGTTTTTCCATTCTATACCACTTGTTTGCGAAACATTTGCTTTCGCTTCCAATTTCACCGGTTTTCCAATGCCATCGCTTCGCATATCATAATATGGTTTCCACGTAGCTCTCGGTGTAATATATTGAACATAAAATGACGCTTCACCAGCCTTTTCAACATCGACTTCAACAACGACTTCGGAATAATTGATAACCGGTTTGCTTCGTTGACTTAGTATTTCTTGTTCAATCTTATTAATTTGCTTTTGTACCTCATCTAATTCAGTGTAGATTGAAGATTGACGGGAATTTATTTCCATCAATTTTTGATGCATAAAGGCATAAGCCTCTTTCAATTCGGCGATTTTCAATCCTTGGTCATTCCCTTTCAAATCCTGATTTTTCAACAATAGATTTCGGTCCATATCCAAAACGTTGTATTCATTTTGAAGGGCTTCATTCTTTAATTCTAATGTCTTTTTTTGATTGTTCAATTTCTCAATTTCTTCGTTGCTTATTTTTGGGTCTTCGTAATTTTTTCTTGTTCGCACAGAGAGAATCGTAAGCGTTCCCATAGCTTTAACTTGAACCGTATTTGGATCAATAAAATCTGTCAATTTTTGAAAAATGATTTCTTGTTTTCCAGGCTTTAGTTCTACCGTATGTTCATGATGCAATTGAGCACCGGTAAAAAAAACAGTAGCTTTTTGAAGCGGGGCTGTCACTGGAACTTCTTTTTGAGCCCAATAGGGAAAGATAAGCATTGTTGCAATACCAAAAAAAATGTTTTTCATAGCTTAATTTTAGATAAGATGATTTTAAAGTAAAAAATCCATAAATTATTTCAAGAAAGGAAGATCCAATCCTTTCAAATCTATTTCGAAAATCTGATAGTTAAAGGATTCGTCATTTTCAGCAATACTCGCCAAAACTGCTTTTTTCATACTTGGGTACCATTGAAAGTGGGTGTCGTCGTTAACTGTATTAAATTGAGCGCCTAAATTAACTGGAGTACCCCAAATTCCATTTTCTTTTTTACAATAGTAAATATCGAAACCTCCCATACCAGGCAATGCATTGGAACTGAAGAACAAGGTGTTACCATCTGGCGAAAGGTATGGAGTTGTTTCTCTTCCTGTAGTATTAATTCCTTTGGGCATGGCTTGAACTTGCTGAAATATATCGTCTTTCTTTTCCACCATATATAAATCCGTCATTGATTTCTCTCCATTGCGATCCGAAACAAATACCATCCATTGTGAGGTGGTTTCATCCTCATAAATCACTGTATCTGAAACTGTAGCTGCACCTTCAAAATAAGATGTGTTTAAATCTTTATGATTAATTATAGTCGCAGAACTTAATATCCCCGGATCTCCAGAACCGTATTCCACAATTTCAGATGAGGCCGTAGTTTTCTCTTTAGATGCAGAAGTATTGAGCGTACCCAATGCATACATACCGTCTTCACTAACGTAGTTAAGGGCATCAAAACCTTCTGTGTTCACACCTTCTATTGCCTCTTCATTGAGCACCCACGTTTTTGATTCTTCATTCCAAGAAGCTTGGTAAATATCTTCAAAAAAGCGTTGATCATCAGGATTCATGTTGTTTCCCGTTGTTTCCGGTTTCCGAGCTGTAAAAAACAAGGTTTTCCCTCCCAAGGTAAGAATAGGACCATACTCATCGTGTTTGGTCATTAACTCTTCTGCTAAAGGTTTTCGTAAATTTTTAGCTCCTTTTGCCAATTCCTCTAAACCAAATTGACATTGTAAAATTAATGTTGGGATTTCTAACTCTTTAGACATCGACTTACCGTAACCATCTTCAGCTGCTTTATAATGCTGAAAAGCAGATTCCAATTCCCCCATTCGGTGATGAGCAGACGCTTTGACAAAATTCAGCTCGCCATCTTTTTTCTTTTTCGCGAGTTCATAAGCTTTAGCAGCATGTTCCAGTGCAGCATAGTAACTATTCAATTCTAATTCGACAGATGCCAAAGCCAACAAGCATTTATAATTTGTGGGGTCGGTAACCGATGCCTGTTTGTAACTCATGAAAGCACTACTTACTCTTCCTTCGTTATACTCTTGATTTCCCTTATCTAAATAACGCAATGCATTCACTTTATTTAAGGCTGTTGTCTTTTGAGAAAAAAATGGAATGGAGAAAAAATTGATGAACAAGAAAATTGAAATATACCTCATAAGTTAAGTTTTAATTGAAACAAATAAATGTCTCTAAAAGTTACGCACTAAAGATATTGGTTTTGTAAACTTCAGCGAAAAGAAATAAAAATAAGTTTTGAAACGTTCAATGTTGTTATGACCAAACTCAATTCCATATTTTTTTGAGAAAAGCCTGTTAAAAGAAGTTTGGATTACCACTTTTTTTTTTGAAAGACAACTATAAGAGAAAAGTATGCGTCTTTTTATTAATTCTAAACTAAAAATTATATGAAAATCAGAATCTTACTCCTAATTTCACTTATGCCAATCTTTGGTATATTCGGACAATATAATGGGCTTTTTCAAAGTAATAACATTACTTATCTTCCAGATGGTACGGGGGTTCAATACCAAGATTCTTTTGTAGTAAGTGGCTTACCTTCGAGCGCAACATTCTTAGATCCCATATTTTTAAATAGTGTCTGTGTAGAAATGGAACATTCATACATTGGTGACCTGGAAATGTGGATTGAATGTCCTAATGGACAAATTACCCCTTTAATAAATTCCTTTTCCCCTGGTTTTTTGCCGGGGGGAGCTTCTGGAGGTAGTCTTTTTTTAGGGAATCCTATTGACGATGCAGGAGGTGGTGGACCCGGAATTCCTTATCAATATTGTTTTAGTTCTAATTATAATGAACTAGGACCTGTGAGTCAAAATTACGGAAACTCAATCGTTGCAACTAACGGAATCTCGTTAAACCCAACCTCGGTTTACCAGCCTGACGGATCTTTCAGTAGTCTAATTGGTTGTCCACTTAACGGGGTATGGAAAATAAAAGTGCAAGATAACTTAGGGATAGACGACGGCTACATTTTTAATTGGCAAGTAAACATAGATCCTTCCTTGTATACCACAACTAGCGGACGTGTTTTCAATGACATAAATACAAATTGTCAAGAAGATTCTCTTGAGCCAGGAATCGCCAACCTTCCTGTGATAATTGAGCCAGGAAATTACGTAGCGTCTACGAATCAATTAGGTATTTGGTATATCGATAATTTACCTGCAGGCACCTACAGCTATACCGTGGATACAACCAATATTTTATGGTCACCGATCTGTGGAAACTCGGGAACTTTTACCATTACAGATCCTACTGCATTTAATTTTGCACCTAGCTTAGGAATGTACAATGAGGTACCTTGTGCTCAACCAGATGTTTCCATTTTTGCGCCTTTTCTACGTAGATGCCTAGCAAACACTATTTATGTGTCAGCTACCAATAGTGCGTCAACATCAACCATTCTCACGAATTCATATGTTGATGTAACATTAGATCCATTAATGACAATTAATTCATCATCTTACCCATTTACCCCTCAGGGTACTAATGTTTATCGCTTTTTCACTGGTAATATTGTTCCGGGTCAGGTCATAAACTTCACTATAAATGTTACCATTAGTTGTGATGCTGAATTGAATCAAAACCTATGTATTGAATCGGAAATATTTCCTGTTGAACCTTGTATGTTGGATACCATTTCATCCCCAACTTACGGAGGAGGGCTGATTGCAAATCTTCCTTCACCATGTACCTTACCATGGGATCAGTCGAGTTTGAGTGTGTCAGGATGGTGTGCGGGAGACAGTATTGTTTTTGAAGTAACAAATACAGGAAGCTTTGGTGGAGGAGACATGGAATGCTATTCTCCAGTAATTGTTTACTTAGATGGAGTACTTTACTATGTTGATTCCATTATGATTGCGGGAGGAGAAACAGCGACCTATACATTTCCAGCAACAGGAGGAACTTGGATATTAAATGCAGAACAACATCCTTTACATCCTGGTAATTCTCATCCCAATGCGCATGTAGAAGGTTGCGGACCAGGAACAGGTAATGGAGACGTAAATGATTTACCACTTGATGATGCTGACCCAGTTAATGATATCTACTGTGGAGTTGTTACAGGAAGTTATGACCCAAATGATAAAAGAGGTTTTCCTACAGGTGTAACCGATCAACATTTCATTTTACCTAATCAACAATTACAGTATGTAATTAGATTCCAAAATACAGGAACAGATACAGCATTCACTGTCGTCATCAGAGATACACTCGATCAAAATTTGAACATTATGTCTGTTACCTCTGGTGTTGCAAGTCATGATTATGAATTTAAAATGTATGGTCCAAGGGTACTTGAATGGACATTTCATAATATAAATCTTCCTGACAGCGGAAACAGTGAACCAAACAGCCATGGGTTTGTTACCTTCACCGTAGATCAAATTCCGAATTTATCTCCAGGTACAACAATTCTCAATAACGCCGATATATACTTTGATTTAAATGAACCCATCATTACAAACGAGACGTGGCATACCATAAACTTGGAACATTTTGCCACAATGTCCACCATACATATCGATCAAATGTCAATTAATGTTTTTCCAAATCCTGCGAGTGACTTCATCACTATTGCATTTGATAAAACACATCAAAACTTACCGTTCTCCTTGAGTGATCTATCTGGAAAAGAGGTAATGAATGGTTTTTTAACAAACCAAGTAAACTCTCTGGATGTAAGAGAATTAAGACAAGGATCGTATTTACTAAAAATTAAGAACCAAACGGTAATGCTTCAACTTGTGAAATAAGTAGGAAATAAAACGAAAGAAAAAAGGGCTGTAAATACAGCCCTTTTTATTTTTTTAAATATAATTCTCTTACAATGAAAAGGCAGACTTCACCTCATCGACAAAATCCAACCTTTCCCAAGTAAATAATTCTACTTGCTTTGAAATTACCTTTCCGTCTGGACCTTTAAACGTTTTAGTTACCACCTCATTTTTTCTACCCATGTGTCCATATGCAGCTGTCTCTTGATAGATTGGATTTCTTAATTTTAGTCGCTGCTCAATGAAATATGGACGCATATCGAAAATTTGTCCTAATTTTTCAGCAATCTGTCCGTCAGTTAAATTGACCTTGGAAGTTCCGTAGGTATTCACGTAAAGACCACACGGCTCGGCAACACCGATAGCATAAGATACTTGAACTAAAATTTCGTCACACAAACCTGCAGCCACTGCGTTTTTCGCGATGTGACGCGTAGCATATGCAGCAGAACGGTCTACTTTCGAAGGATCTTTCCCTGAAAAAGCACCACCACCATGCGCACCTTTTCCTCCGTAAGTATCTACTATAATTTTTCTCCCCGTCAAACCTGTATCTCCGTGTGGACCACCAATCACAAATTTTCCGGTAGGGTTAATGTGGTAAGTAATCTGATCGTTGAATAATGCTTGTAGCTCTGGCTTCAATTTGGCTTTCACACGAGGAATAACAATTTCCACGATGTCTTTTTTAATTTTTGCCAACATTTCAGGTTCACTCGCAAAATCATCGTGTTGAGTGGAAACTACGACTGTGTCTATGCGTTGCGGCACGTTATCGTCAGAGTATTCAATAGTCACCTGAGATTTTGCATCCGGGCGTAAATATGGAATTAAAGCAGATTCATTGTTGCGTATATGCGACAATTCTTGAAGGATTTTATGTGCTAAATCCAATGCCAAAGGCATGTAATTTTCCG
This sequence comes from uncultured Lishizhenia sp., assembly GCA_964559685.1. GTDB lineage: Bacteria > Bacteroidota > Bacteroidia > Flavobacteriales_D > Crocinitomicaceae > UBA952. The sequence goes on along the minus strand of CAZLHR010000009.1, from coordinate 24,870 downwards.
TTTCTTTTGTGGCATAACCGAACATCATCCCCTGGTCTCCTGCACCCTGGTCTTCTGGATTTTTTCTTTCAACACCTTGATTGATATCTGAAGATTGTTCGTGAATTGCTGAAAAAATACCACATGAATTGGCATCAAACATGTACTCTGATTTCGTATACCCGATACGACGAATTGTTTCCCTTGCAATTGCTTGAACATCAAGATAAGAAGTTGATTTTACTTCACCAGCAAGAACCACCTGACCTGTTGTAACCAATGTTTCACATGCCACTTTTGACGTTGGGTCAAATGCCATGAAATGATCAATTAACGCATCAGAAATTTGATCTGAAACTTTGTCAGGATGTCCTTCAGATACAGATTCAGAAGTAAATAAATAGGCCATTTTTAATATTTTTAGGCCACAAAGTTAATGATTATGAACGGAAAGGAAAAGAATTTACTGTAAAACCTCCTTCTTCAACAAAGGATTGGGGCGGTAGCGATCTTCGCCGTAAAATGAAAAAAGTGTCTCTAAGCGATTCAAAATTTCTTTTATTCCTATCTCTTTGGACCATTCAATTAATCCTTTTGGGTAATTCACACCTTTCGTCATAGCCAAATCAACGGCATCAGCCGTGGCTACTTGCATGAAAACAGCGTCGTACGCTTCATTGATTAACATGGCTATAATTCGATCTACAATAAGTTGACCGAGTTTATAGTCTTTGGTTGGAGTCGGAATGATTGCCCCTTCTGAATAATCGTAATAACCGCGACCTGTTTTCCTTCCAAAAAAGCCCGCTTCGCTGTGTCGCTTTTGAGTAAAGGAAGGTTTAAATCGTGGGTCGTAATAAAACGCTTCAAAAACTGAGGCCGTTACAGCGTAGTTCACGTCGTTTCCAATGTAGTCCATTAGTGTGAAAGGTCCCATTTTAAATCCGCCGATTTCAGTCATGGCCCAATCAATCGTTGCAAAATCTGCTAACCCCTCCTCGTAAATACGCAATGCTTCTCCATAAAAAGGCCTTGCTACGCGGTTCACGATAAATCCTGGTGTGTCTTTACATACCACCACCGTTTTACCCCATGATTTCATCAAGTCAACGGCTTCATCACATATGCTTTGATCCGTTTGAACAGCAGGAATTACCTCAACTAATGGCATCAACGGTGCAGGGTTAAAAAAATGTATGCCTATAATTCGATTGGCTTTTTTAAGCACACCGCCAATTGACGCAATGGATAATGAAGATGTGTTACTCGCTAAAATACAATCCTCAGCGACAACCTTTTCGAGAGATTCAAATACTTTATGCTTGACCGCTAAATCCTCCACAATGGCCTCTATAATCAACCCACAAGATGAAAAATCAATAATCTCTGATGTGTATCGAATATTACTTTCTATTTCGATTTTTTGAGAATCTGCTATTTTACCTTTTTCAACTAATTTTGATAAGGTCTTCGCTAGATTTGATTTCGCTTTTTCAAGTTGATCGGTATTCAAATCAACTAAAACTACTTTATGTCCACTTTGTGCAGCCACTTGAGCTATTCCTGCTCCCATCGTTCCAGCACCGAGTATTCCTATGGTTTTTTTCATCTTTTTATTTTGTTGTTCTCGCACAAGGATTAATGAATTTTGAATTCATACCTTTAGCAAATCCGGTTACCTTCCTTTAAATTCGGGTTTACGTTTTTCTAAAAAAGCATTCACCCCTTCTTTAAAATCGTAGGTGCTTCCCGCCTCAGTTTGCAAGATTTCCTCGACTTTTAATTGCTCTTCCAATGTATTAGTAAAGGATTGATTCACTGCTTTCTTGGTTAGACCAATACCCTTTGTAGACATCGTAGCAAGCTGTGAAGCAAAATTTGAAACAAACGTATCAAACTCATCATCCTCCACCGATTTGTAAATCATGTTTAGACACTCGGCTTCTTCTGATGATACTTTATCCCCACTCATCATTAACGCCAACGCTTTTTGTGCACCAATAATTCTGGGAAGAAAAAAAGTGCCTCCAGAATCAGGAATTAAGCCAATTTTTGAAAATGCTTGGATGAATGATGCTGATTTTTTTGCAATGGTAATATCACAAGCCAAGGCTATATTGGCCCCTGCTCCAGCTGCCACACCATTTACGGCAGCAATTACCGGCTTCTCCAAATTCCTAATTTTCATTATAATGGGATTATAATGATCACGTACTATTTGCTGCAATGCTGGTCCATTTGGATCAGTTGCCTCTGCCAAATCTTGTCCAGCGCAAAAAGCTTTACCTTCTCCCGTAATCACAATGGCGCGAATACTTTCATTGATTGCACAGGTATCTAAAGCTTCTTGTAGTGCAAGTGCCATAGTTTTATTAAACGAATTGAATACTGAAGGGCGATTGAGCGTTAAGGTACAAACACCATTCTCTAAATTTTGTAATAATTCCATGCGACAAAGTTAAATAGAAATTGAGAAGTTAGGTAAGGTCATTCTTTCATTGGTACTTCTTAAACATAGCCTCTGCTCTTTCGCGCATTTCCTTTCTCAAACTGTCGGGAGCTAATACGTTTATTTCCCCAGCAAAACCAAGAAGATTACGAATAAATTCCTCTGAGATCAAAATATTCCATTCAAAAAAAGTCGATTCATTGTCGACATACATTCGTTGAGATGGATGAAAAGGTTGAGAATCAATATAGCGTGCAGCAACAGGACTGGCGTTAATTTTCACCAATGAAGGTTCACCCTTGTAAGCAGTGATACCTACTGTATGTGCGAAATATTGTGTAGCAGAAAAATTGTTTGGAATTTCTGCGTTTTCATCTGTCACCATAACATCTTTCATTCGATCTAATCCAAAAGTGATGATGTCTTTTTTTGATGAGTCGTATGAAATTAGGTACCAACGATTTCGGTATTCTTTCAGTAAAAGTGGCGAAACTTTACGCGGTTTTTCCTCTTGTTTTACAAAAGATGCGTAAAGAAACCAAACCTTTTTCGATCCTTGAATTGCCTCCAATAAAATTGGCAGGAACTCACTTCCTTGAACGGATGTAGCAGACTCAAATTGAATAAACCTGTGCGCATCTTCTGTAGAGGACTCAACTGAGACGCGGTTAACTATTTTATCTATTGCTGAACCAAATTGCTGAAAAAAAGGAACTTCTCTAAATTGTTGTAGGGTATTTAATGCAAATTTTATTGAATTTAACTCGTCTTCAGACAAAGGAATGTCGTTGATACTAAAATCTGGGTCCTCGTAAAAATAACCTCCTTTTGACTTACTATAGCGAATCGGAGCATCGTGTTCCATCTTCATAGCAAACATATCCTTTTCAATGGTCGAATCACAAATATGATTTCCGTGGGAATCACCATAGAGCGCTTCTTCGCAAGCTTCTCTCATTTCTTGTTTAGAAGGAAAAGGCTTGTAGCGATTTCGAATCATTCTGTCTATGATACGATAACGAATAAAAGCGTTTTTAATATGCGGCATTAATTAGACAGAATTTTTGACTGTTGATAACCGAACAATTCAAAAAACTTTATGGCTTTCGCTACTTCCTCAGGCACATCATTTTCCCAACTACTTGCACCTGCTTTAATTTTCATTAATACATCGTCGGAAAAAATATGTAAAAGATCGCGATCAAATTCTTTAATTGAGGTCATTTTATCGTTGTCCTTCATATATTGGACAAGGCCTTGTAAATTTTTAGGAAGTACAATATTGTCTAGGTCATATTGTGTTCCATCCTCCACATTAACAGCAGGATATACGTACAACTTAACATTGTGACCAAAGCCTCTACCAAAAGCTTCCAATAATCCACCGGGCAAATTATCGTAATAACGTTCGTCGAATATCGTGTGTAAATTATATACACCCAAAATAACTCCAATAAGATTTCCTTTTGCTATTGGTGCTAAATACTCGACCATTTTATAATGTTTCAAGTAATTGGAAATCATAACGGTATATCCCAAGGAACTTAAGAGTTCAGCCCGATCAATAAAATCTTTATCTGAAATTTTTCCATCTGCTGTCAAATCTTTTAACGTAAGCTCAAAAATGACATCTAAACGTTCTTCTTTGACTCGTTTTTCTTTTAAAAAGGCTTTTCTACCCTTTTCAATCATATCTATATGCACCTTGGTAACGGGTCTGAAACGACCTCGCATCAACAGGATGTTTTTCTTGTATAATGCCGTTGCAGGTTGTAAGACTTGTTTTGCTAAATCAAACATTGTTGCATCGGTGATTCCTCTTTTTACAAGATTCAAGGCAATGATGCGATTATCGAGATCTTCAAAATCGGGCCCTGAAACTCTGAGCATGTCAATTTCCATGCGTTCACGAGGCAGGCGTTGCACCAATACATCAAGAAAATAATTTAAATCATCTGTGTGAAAAAATGCCGCATGTATTAGATTAACTCCAAGAATTCCTAGGGCTTCTTGTTGTGCCTTGTGACTGTTATCGTGCATTTTAATATGCAAAATAATGTCATTGACAGGGCCATTTAAATGTTGTTGAAAGCGGATTCCCACCCAACCTTGACCTTGATTGGTTTTATGATAGTTCAAGGATTCCACGGTATTACAAAAAGCAAAAAAACGCGATTCGTTGTGTTTACCAGGAAGCGTCAGTGAGAGATGTTGATATTCTTTTTCTAACATGGTAATCAACCGTTCCTCACACACATATCGCAGAGCCTCGCCATAAAGTGAATCTGAGACCTTCATGTCATAGGCAGATTGAGTAAAGGCAATTGTTCCAGAACTTCCTCCAGCTTTGAAAAAGTTTGCAGCAACTTCTTGTCCGGCGCCTATTTCAGCAAAACAACCATATATGTCCTTGGTTAGATTAATCTTCAGTGCTTTTTCCTCGGTAGTTAGTTTTGATTTATCTGCCATATTAATTTGGATCTTGAAAATTTGGATTTGTTACGAATTTTTGGTCTGTCAGGGTTAATAAAAACTTTTTGAGTAAGTACTTTTCTTGAGCATCAAGTTGAACACCACCTTGACTTCCAAATTCAATAAGAGGATCAATTGTTGGGCTCATGTGAATTCCGCTAGAATAATGTTCAATTACCTCATCTAAAGTAGCAAACCTACCGTCATGCATGTATGGAGCTGTTAGTGCTATGTTACGCAACGTTGGAACTTTAAACTTATAATTATCTTCAGGATTATTAGTTACACTCGCCCTACCTCTATCGTCGATTGAATTAGGGATTAATCCATTATTTGAGAATTTCTTAACGCGCATAAGCGGACCATTATGGCAATGAAAACAATCTGCTCCATTTAAACTTTTGAATAAATCGTATCCAGCCCATTCCTCTACATCAACTGTTTGGAGGATTGCCTGTTCTGACGAATTCAAAGCTAAATTATTCTCGTATTTATACATAACATCAAACTTTGATTCACCTGAAATTAAGGTTCGAATAAATTGTGCAATTGCTTTTGTTGCTTTAGTTGAATCAATCCCTTCCTCTCCAAAAGCTTTGAAAAATCTATTGCGATAAGTAACATCCGCATTCAATTTTTCAACTGTCCGTTTCCAACTTTGGTGCATTTCTATCGGATTAGGAACGGGCTCAATAATTTGACTTTCCAAGGTAGTTTTTCTTCCGTCCCAAAAAAAGAAGTCCTCCCAACCCAAATTCACCAATGCCATTGAATGACGTGTACCTTGAATCCCATCGATTCCGGTTGAATACTGATTTGGGTCAGAAAAAGATGCGGAAGGCAAATGACAACTTGCACAACTTTGCGTATTGTCTCCACTTAATCTTTTCTCGTAAAATAAAAAACGTCCTAACTCAACTCCTTCCACTGTCATTGGGTTATCCTCCGGAATAATCATGTCAGGGAAGTGCGTGGGAATCTCCAATGCATATGGGGTTGGCAAATAACGCGTATTGTCCTTTCTACATGAGAAAACAACTAGTGAAATCGCCAACCAACAAATGAGGTGTTTCATTAAAAGGGACTTATGCTTTGAGTAAAATTAGAGGTTATTTTCTCAGTTAAAGATTGTTGACCTGCGGCCGTATGTGTAAGAAATTCTGTTTTTAGATCCAATGGATTTAATTCATGAAGAAACTTATACATATTTAACTTCCATTGTGCGACATGAGTATTTGAGCCGGACGAAGTCCAAATTAAATTTGAAAAATTCAACTGACGTGCGAAAGCATCAGTTCCGATATGAAAACTAAAGCTATGGTTCAAGTTATTAACTCCATCGAACAACGTATCTACTTTTCCTTCGATATTAAAGAAAATATAACCTGTGTTCCAGCCCCAATGCATTGGACCTGCATTACTAATGTTTAAAGGACTCTCGTTTGGAAACGCAGAAGGGTCGTCATGATTAATACTCGAATCGACTCCAATTACTCCCTGTATAGATGAAAATTTGGTGTAGTCGGCTGCTATTCTTAGCAATTGTGAACCTTTTTCACGTAAATCATAGTAGGCAGCTTGCGTGAGCTCGTTTCCACCGTTTTGGAGAAGTGTAAAATAACATTTGATATCGGTAAATTTTATTTTGTATCCCTCTGGTGTAGTATAAACAGAATCGAGAAGTAATGCCTCTGATCCCACACCACCGTATACGGCATTCAAATTAATTTCAAGATAATTCACAACAGGTTCCGGCTCTGGATTTTCTTTTTTACATGAAAGAAGCGAGAAAAGTGAAATTGTCACAATAAATACGTACATTCTCATACTAACAAATTTAATTGAAAAGTTTATTATTTCCTAACTTTAACACATGAGTTCAAAAAAGGATTTTAAAATGAATAAATCTAAACCGCTATTGGTCTACAGTGCCTCCGCCGGAAGTGGAAAAACATTTCGTCTGGTATTGACTTATCTGGAGATCTTACTCCAATCAGATCAAGCTACGAAAAAGTTCCGATCCATTGTTGCAATGACCTTCACCAACAAGGCTGCGCTTGAAATGAAAAACCGTATAATCAATGGTCTTTATCAAATAGTAAATAAACACGAAGAAGCTAAATTCTTGCAAGCTGAACTGATAAAAAAATTAGAAATTACAGAACATGAACTTCATCTAAGAGCTTCCATCGCTTTTAGAGAAATCTTACATAATTATGAGGATTTTCAGGTTTTGACAATTGATAAATTCAACCTTAAGCTTATTCGATCATTCAGCAGAGATTTAGATATTTCTGGAGATTTCGATGTTATCATGAATGAGAAAGACTTGCTTGAGGAAGTAATTGAATTGTTGATGAGCAAAATTGGCTTGCCTGAGGAACAAAACCTTACAAACCTACTTCATTTTTATGCATTGTCCAATTTGGAAGATGGTGAAAAATGGAATTTTAAAGATAAATTAATCGATTTTGCCGGTATCATTGGTAATGAAAAATACAGTGGTTTATTAGATCAGCTGCAAACGATTGATTTTTCTAGAGAAGAATTCAAAAAACTCAAATCGCAATTGCGCCAAATGGACCTTGAGATGGTCACGAAATGTCGAGAAGTATACACCTACTTTTCAAGTTTTAATTATGATCCGGCCGATTTGTATGAAAAATCGAATTCATATAACGATTTTATGAAATTAGCAGAGGTAAATCGCTTTCCGAATTTCGATAAAGACAAAGGCAGTTTTCTGGGTAAGTCAATAATAAAAGCATGTAAGAAAAATGAAGAAACTCCAAAATTTGACGTGTACTTATCTAGGCAATTGTTGGCATTAAACGATCGGTATTTGTCCTTAATGCCGCAATATCAGTTACTCAGTAAATACAAGGAGCACTTTTTCAATATGGCGCTTTTACAGGAAATCTCTTTAGCGCTTTCGTCTTTAAAAAAGGACCAACAATTGATTCGAATTTCGGATTTCAACCAGCTAATTGGTTCACTAGTTCAAGGAGAGGAAGCTCCATACATATATGAGCGTTTAGGTACGCGATTGCAACATTTTCTTCTGGATGAATTTCAAGATACATCGCGCTTGCAATGGCTTAACTTAATACCCCTCTTGCATGAGTCAATTGGACATGAAAATCAAAATCTCATAGTTGGAGATCCAAAACAATCTATTTATAGGTTTAACAATGGAAAAGCGGAGCAATTTGTTTCGTTACCCAGCCTCTATAATCCGGAAAAAAATCCATCTACAGAGCTAAAATCCGTCTATTTTGAAAAAATGGGTGAATTGAAAAACCTAGATATAAATTTTAGATCTAGCGAGGAAATCGTTGCCTTTAATAATAGTTTTTTCGGACTACTTAAGGAAAAAATGTCTTCAAAAGCATCAGAATTTTATTCAAGTTTTACGCAAAAAATTAATTCTGAACAATCGGGTTTGGTTGAAATATATTCACGAAAGATTGCACCAAAAAACGATGAACTATATCCATTAATCCAAAACAAAATTGACGAGTGTATTGAGGACGGCTTTAAACTTGGTGACATTGCCATTTTAACCGAAAAAAATGCCCAAGGAAATAATATTGCGAATTATCTTACGGAACAAGGATATGCCGTTGTTTCCTCAGATTCTCTTCTCGTTCAACACAATTTGAAAGTTAAATTGATGATATCTTACCTCAAAAGAAGGGTAAAACCAAACAACGAAACTGAAGCAAAGCGATTCGCAGAGACTTTTTTAAGAATTAAGCACGAGGAAGAATACCTTCCGCTTTACCTTTCCTTTTTCGATAAAGAAATTTTACACAAAGGAAAATCGATCAACGTGTTTAATGATTCTAAATTTATTTCCACCTATTTTAAAGACAGCGCTAGTTTTTTCGTTACATATGAAAGTGTTTATGACCTGATATTGCAGTTTATAAAAATAATGAATTGGATAGAGGAAGAAGATCCATATGTTCATCATTTGTTAGACTTTATTTATGAATTTCAATTGACAAACGAAGGGGATATACGATACTTTCTTGACTATTATGATTTAAAAAAAGAGAAATTAGCACTTGTATTGCCAGAAACAGATCGCGCCATAAACATTATGTCTATTCACAAATCAAAAGGATTAGAATTTCCTGTGGTCATTTTACCATTTCTAAATTTCGATACTGGTATAAAATCAGGAAGTAAATATTTGGTAGAGGCTGAGGATAAAATTCTTTATACCACCTTATCCAAAGACTCGCCAGTAGATTGTCTGAAAGAAATTGCCAAGGAAGAACTTGAGTTGATCGCATTGGATAAGATAAACTTATTGTATGTAGCGTTAACACGACCTGAATTTAGACTTTATGGATTTAATGAATACAGTAGTGAAGGACTGGGATTGAACATACATGAATGTTTACAGCAAATATCTAATCCTTCGAGCACCTCTGAAGACCTAAACTTCAAATCGGGTGAACGACATATAAAACCAACCTCTCAAAAAAAGAAACGAAGGGAAGTGTCATTTTTTCATCCATCTCCCTTAAGTGATCGTTTGTGGTATCCTGATATCGTATTTCAAAAGCAACGTGAAGAACTTATTCCATCTGCCATTCAATATGGAAATGCTTTTCATCTCGTGATTGCTGAAGTAAAAACATCATTAGAATTGACGGAGGTAGTGGAGAGATTGGTTGAAAATGGAGAGATTGAGGCTTCATTTAAAGACCGTTTAATTCATGACGCTCATGTATTTTTACAAAAAGCCGATGAATTAGGGCTTAGTCGATTTGTTATAGAAACGTTAAACGAAACTGATATTTTAGCAGATGAGAATATTTTAATTCGACCAGATAAAATATGGGTTAGCGAAAAAGAAGTCAATGTTATTGAAATTAAAACGGGTATAGCTAATCCTTCGCATGTAGCACAACTAAAAATGTATCAAGGTGCATTGGAGCAAATATTCACAAAACGTGTTAATGCTTTTTTGTATTATGTAACTTCTAAAGAATTTTTACCTGTCTAGGCAAGTGCACTTCTTTCCTGTGCAAATTTCAAAAAGGTATAAATAATTGGATGCGGTATATCTCGTGTGGAAGAAATCTGAGGACAGAAAGAACAAGCAAGAAAAAATGGGTGATTGGATAAACTTAAAATTTCTGGATCGTCAAATTGATTCGTCGCCTCCACATCGATAAAGGCTTCCTTCATCTGATTTAGTAGCTGTGGATACAGGCTAAAACGAGAAGAAGTCAATTCAATATTGTTAAAGTTTTCATACAAACGTTCAAATGTTTTGGTCTTTGGAACAATACTAACCCTTTCAAAATTTGCTCCTGATACCAAATTTTCAGAAATCAATTTCTCCCCATAGGGATTGAGCTGATGGAGGTTTATTAGGTACTCAATAAATAAACGATAAGCATCACCAGTGACAAGAACTGGTATGTGTTGATCAATAAACAAGCGAAATACACCGTTTAGAAAAAATACATTTTGGTATGGCCCCGGAGCAATCCAAATACCATCGAATTGATCGAAATAGATTGGTTTGTATTGAACGGCTTCATTGATTTTAATCCAATAATAACTTAATTCAATTTCTAAAAAATCAGAACAATGATCTAGTGATAAATTTGTAGCATGATGTGAGTTGTACGTGAAATTATAGTCTCCGATTATTGCTATTTTCAACGTATCATTCATTTAAAGTTGAAATTTTTATCTCTGAAACCAACCTTTGAATTTAGCATTACTAATTGGAATTGAAACTGCAGGAGTTACAAACGACTGAGTTAGTTCATCAAACTTCCACACTAAACAAGAAAAGGAGCATTGGAAAAGCGAATAATCTCCAGAATTGTCAGAGGCTTGTTTTAAAATAGTAAATATACCGCTTTGTCCCGGGTCTGTCTCTTTACTTTTCCACAATGTATTATTATTGTCTCGATATTCAATATTCATTCCCAAAGAAGAAGGATTTGAGGTTAATAATGTTGAATAATCTTTGAAAGGAATATTGACGTTTGAATTAACCGAATGAAAATCGTTAAACATTGTCAGACTTGGAAGTGAAGATACACTTGCATCCCAAAGCTGGGATCCAAAAGTCAACTTAATTGCTTGAGATTGCACTAATGATTTGATTTCTGAATAATATAATCTTTTTGACAATTGAGGACTTGGTAAAGATAAAGCTTCAGTAGTAGCGAATGCATTATAACCTAAAACATTCTGAGTTATATCAGTATTTGTCCCATTTATAGATCCAGAAAAACTACAATTTAAATCAACCGTTGTGACAGGAGGAGGAATAACTTCGGGTTTGATGCAAGAATTAAATAATAGTGATAAGGAAAAAATAAAAGAAATATAAACTATTGTTCTCATGTTACAAAATATTTATTACAAATTTAATATATTAAAGAATAAATTCCAAATCAAGAATTTTACATTGAATTGGCAGTCATATTGATTATGGTTTGATAGTGATGCCAAGTTTTTTCAACAGTTTTCTGATAACCTAATTCCATTAATTCAAACCATTCTTTATTGATATTTGTAGAAGTTTTTGAGCCCGTGAAACATTCAAGATTTTTGGCATTCCAGTCCTTTTGTGTCATGTTTGAAATATCGTCCACATGACAAGGTTTTAATTTAATCCAAATTGCCGTGAGTATTTCACTTTCCTTCTTAACAAGGTGTATCAGTCTCGGAGAATTCAAGATGAGATAATTACTGTTGGAAATAATTTGATCAAAAACTGTTTTACTGAAAAGTTCAACCACCTCTCTTGCCTTTTCCGGCTCTTCTTGATTTAATTTTAACCAATCTTCAGAAAACAAATTATTGACAATTAAAAATGCTTTGAATTCATCTTCTAAGAGCTTCAATTCCTCGTTGGTCAGACATCTGTAAGGATTCACTACTTATTGTCCAAATTTTTTAACTTGAAAAGAGATATCTAGAATTTCTGTCACCTCTTGATCAGTAACTGCTTGTTCAATAATATACTTGTATTTACCGATGAATGGTGATTTTCCTCTTTTAACGAGGTACTTATTTTCAACGATTGTACCTGTTTTGTCTCCTATCCATGAACCATCAGGATTTGCGATTGGTATTTCGTGTCGTGTCCGTAAAGAAGGACCAAAAGGAGGAATTTCTTCGATATAAATGAATAAATTACTGTATTTGTAATCCGTTGTATTCCTCAAGGTGATATAAAAATCGAATACACTTACAGTATCAGAAATTTCTATTTCAAAACTTGGTTTAACTTTCTGGTCCCATTTGTTTTCCGGAAAAGAATACGCCCCTACTGGAATTTCATCATTTTGACATCCAAGTAGAACTAAAACTAAGAACAGTAAAAATCCAAACGATTTCATGAAGGATTAGATTTTTGATTAAAATTGCTTTTCTTTTTTTTGTTTCTATTTTTATTTGGTTTTTTGGAAAACGATTTTTCAAATCTATTCAAGCTATCCTGTCCTACCACATTTGAATACCCGATTTCAACTTCTTTTTCAACCTTTTCTACAAAATCATTCAAGTCCTTTGGTTTTTTACCTTCTTTATTCATTTTGGCTATTTCCTTGACCCGTTCAGGTGAAAGAGCAATTAATCCAGTTTCACCTTGATAACCATACCACATTAATCGTTTAAACACATCCGTTTTAAAGTGAAAAGCATCACCTTTTTCTGTATGAAGTTTGTTATCGTTTTTTGGGAAAGACTTAATAGCATCCAAATAACTATCTAATTCATAATTCAAACAACACTTTAATTTTCCACATTGACCTGCAAGTTTTTGAGGATTCAGCGACAATTGTTGGTATCTGGCCGCAGAGGTCGAAACTGATCTAAAATCGGTCAACCAAGTGGTGCAACATAATTCTCGCCCACAAGAGCCAATCCCCCCAAGACGAGAGGCTTCTTGTCGGGAACCAATTTGTCGCATTTCTATTCTTACTTTGAAATGATCGGCCATGTCTTTTATCAACTGACGAAAATCTACTCTTCCTTCGGCTGTGTAATAAAAAGTTGCTTTCGATAAATCCCCTTGGTATTCTACATCTGAAATTTTCATTTCTAAATTCAAATTAAGCGCCAAGGTTCTTGCCTTGTACATAAGCTCTTTTTCTAGGGATCTACCTTTTATCCATTTATCAATTTCTTCTTGATTTGCAATTCTTAATATCTTTCTAATCTCAAGAGGTTTAAGATTGGGAGACTTTTTTTTCACTTGAATTCTTGCTAATTCGCCCGTTACAGATACAACACCAACATCATATCCCGGGGAAGTTTCTACTATAACAATATCTCCTGCATAGAGTGCTAATTGTGAAGCATTTCGGTAAAAACTTTTCCTAGAATTCTTAAACCGCACCTCGACGATATCATAAGGTTGTTGACCTGCCGGCAAAGCTATGTTTGCTAACCAGTCGTAAACTTCTAATTTGTCACATCCTCCACTGCTGCAAGTCCCGTTGTTTTTACACCCTTTTGGTGTTCCATCTGTTGCGGTACTGCAAGTTGCACATCCCATACTTTCTAACTATTTTTTGTAAATTTAATTAAATTTCCTGCTTTCAACTTCTCTAACTCAAATGAATGTAGCGCATGGTTTGAAAGCAGAGCTGCGTGTACATAATTTTTGTATTTGCATTCCTGTCTATATGGTAATAGGTATCATCAAGTAAGGTGATAAACTCTCGGATGTTTTTACCGGTGATAAATGGTGCAAAATTTTTAAGAAAGGTTTTTTCTTCAGTTGAGGCACGAATCATTTCTTCTCCCATGTAATTCTGAAGTAAACTTTGTCGAAACATATGCAACGCATACTGAATAAATAGCTTTTGAGTCTCTTTGCCATCTTGAGAAATTTCTTCAGCCCACGCCAACATTTGAATCACATCTTTTTTGTAACAAACGCGCATTAACTGAATAAATCGATCCCGGTGCAGTTGTTTCAAATCGTTTTCTTCTGCCAACTCCTTTGCTTTGATAAAATTACCTTCAGCAAAAGCAGCAATTGAATCAGCTTGTGCACTGTTCTTGGAAAAATTGGATTTTAAAAACGAACTTAAATCATCCAAATCAATACGCGGAATAAGAACTTTTTGCAAACGACTTTGAATAGTTACCAGCAGTTTTTCAGGTGTTTCCGAGACCAAAATAAACAAGGTATTGCTCGGAGGCTCCTCTAGAATTTTTAATAATTTATTCGAACATTGATCATTCATTTCATCAGCTAACCATATCAGCATGACTTTGAATCCGCCTTCAAAAGATTTAAGGCTTAATTTTCGTAATATTTCCTTACTTTCTTCGACCGATATGATTGGTTTTCTACCCTTAGAATCAATACGATTCGTCCATTCAAATAAATCAAAATATGGATTATCCAGCACTTGTTTACGCCAATCTGAAATGAATAAATCTGACGTCTTTCCAATCGACTGCACCACAGGAAAACTGAAATGAAGGTCAGGATGCTGCAAATCATGTACCTTTTTACATGCATGACATTCTCCACAACTGTCATCACCGCGTTTGTTCTCACAAAAGAGGTATTGAACAAATGCCAAAGCTAGCGGCAAAGCGCCATATCCGGGTTCACCATAAAAAAGTTGGGCATGACTAATCTTTCCACTCTGAACCTCTTGTATGAGTAAGTTCTTCAGCTTTTGTTGACCAATAACGGATGAAAATTGCACCTCCAAAAATACACTTTTTCCCGCTAAGGAAGAGGACTAATATTGTTTTCCTTTAATTACAATTACAATTTCACCTTTGACATCATTCTTGTCAAAATAGTCGCTAACCTCGGCGAGGGTGCCACGATGAAAAGTTTCAAACTTCTTACTTATTTCACGTACGACACAAATTTCTCTATCCGAATCAAAATCAACCCTCATTTGTTCTAGGCATTTTTTCAATCGATGAGGGGATTCATACAAAACAATAGTCCTTTCTTCTTCAGAGAGTCGTTTTAAAATAGTCATTCTGCCTTTTTTGTGTGGGAGAAATCCTTCAAATACAAATCGATCACATGGAAAACCACTGCCCACCAATGCAGGGATTAGGGCCGTAGGTCCGGGTAGGCATTCCACTTCAATTCCTTCTTTTAGGCACTCTCTAACTAAAAGAAAACCTGGGTCTGAAATACCCGGAGTGCCAGCGTCTGAAACTAAAACTGTAACATTGTTTTGTGAAATAATTTCAAGTGTTTTTAACAGTGTTTTGTGCTCGTTGTGCGCATGAAACGAAAAGGTTTTCTTTTGTATTTCAAAATGATCGAGCAATTTCTTGGTGACTCTTGTATCTTCAGCAAAAATACAATCACATGTCTTCATCACATTTAAGGCACGAAGCGTAATATCTTCTAGATTTCCAATCGGAGTAGGTACAAGAATTAATTTTCCCATTTTATCCAAATACGTTTCGAACAACTTCTTCTATTTTACTACAATGGATGACTTGAATCTGCCTATTTTTTTCGATTTTCTCTTTACTCTGGCGTGAAACAATTATTTTTTCATATCCTAATTTTTCAGCTTCTGCTACCCTGTTTTCCAAACGTTGAACTTGTCTAAGCTCGCCAGAAAGTCCGATTTCAGCAGCGAATGCTATAGTTTTTGGAATTGATAAATCTGCATTTGAAGACAAAACAGCCATTGCAACGGCTAAATCTGTGGCAGGGTCGTCTACCTTAATTCCACCTGCAATATTTAAGAAAACATCCTTTGAGGCCAATTTAAAACCACATCTTTTCTCAAGTACAGCAAGTAACATATTCAATCGCTTCGCATCAAATCCCGTAGAGGAGCGTTGTGGAGTTCCATAGGCCGCAGTTGATACTAATGCTTGTACTTCAATTTGTAAAGGTCTCAGACCTTCAATAGTTGAAGCGATAGCTATTCCACTTAATTGCTGATTATCTTGATTAATGAGTAGTTCCGAAGGATTTTCCACAGGACGCAGTCCGTCTCCTAGCATTTCATAAATACCAAGTTCATTTGTAGATCCAAATCGATTTTTAGTAGTTCTCAACAAACGGTAAAGGTGATTTCTATCTCCTTCAAATTGTAAAACTGTATCTACCATATGCTCGAGCACCTTAGGCCCGGCTATTGACCCATCTTTTGTAATATGCCCAATGAGAAAAACAGGTGTTCCCGTTTGTTTTGCATAACGCAGTAATTGAGCTGTACATTCCCTTACTTGAGAAATACTACCTGGAGAACTTTCGAGGTTACCATCAGACAAGGTCTGAATTGAATCAATCACCAAAAGTTCAGGTTTAATCTCTTGCGCATAGGTTAGAATCGTATTTAAATTTGTTTCTGGTAACAAATAACATTCTTGATTCTTTATGCCAATTCTATCCGCACGCATTCTAATTTGCTTGTCACTCTCTTCTCCAGAGACATACAATATTTTTCTTTGTTCAAGAACTGCAATTTGAAGTAACAAGGTGCTTTTACCAATTCCAGGTTCACCTCCCAAAAGTAAAATAGAACCAGGGACCAATCCTCCTCCCAGAAGGGTGTTTAGTTCTTTGTCTTCAAATTGCAAGCGAAACTCTTCTGATTGCTCCACTTCTTGAATGAGTGTTGGCTTACTTTTTTGATCAGAAACCGAAAATGCTTTCACACCTGAATTCTTTTCAATTTTTTCTTCAACAAATGAATTCCAGCTTTGGCATGATGGACATTTACCTAACCATTTAGGTGTTTCATAACCACAATCTTGGCAAAAAAAAGCAGATTTTATTTTTGACATTTCAAGGTAAAGATACCAATTCAATGGGAATGTAAGAAAATAATATTTGTTCTGTAATGCAAAAACATTTTATAATTCTACCGAAAAAATTTATCTAATAAAAGTGTTTCGAAACTCTTAAAAATCGAAAATTTTCAAAAAAAACAATTTAAAAAAAATAAAAAATAAAAGTTTTGATGGTTATGAAAACAAAAAATATAATTTTGCCCTACTGAAATAGTCATTACAGTATGTCGAAAAGAAGAGCAATAATAAGTTACGATAAATTATCGATCGAACAAAAGAAACAAATCCTTCGCGATTTCCCAGATGGATACATTAATCATTTGACAACCATCAAAACACCTAAAGGTGAAATTCTAGATGCTTTGATTTGGGAAACAGATGAAGTTATCTATCTAGTTAAAATAAATAAGATTATACCTAAGGCCAAGCCTGTCGTTGAAGAAGAAGAGGAAGTATTTGAGGATGATTTTGATAAAATCCCATTGGATAAAGATGACGATTTGGATGAGGATGGGGACGATGAAGACGAGGATGATTACGATCAACCAGACGACGAAGGTGATGAAGATGAGGATTAGATCGTATTCTCTCAAACCCTCAATTTTTCTATTTTATTTATGTGTATTTTGGTTGACCAATGCATCCTCCCAAAGCAGGATGTTATTCAAGTATGTTGTAAATTTTATCGACAAAGACCTTAGTAAAATTTCTAATCCATCGTTATTCTTAAGTAAGAAGTCACTGGATAAAAGAAAAAAAATGGGAATTATCGTAGGGAGTGAAGACCTACCTGTTAACCCCAACTACATCAAAGAAATTTTATCATTAAGAGGAGATATTAAGTTACACGGTTCTTCGAAATGGAAAAATTGTATCGTTATTGAATCCTTTGATAGTATCGCTAGTTCCAATTTTGAAAAATTTTCTTTTGTTGAGTCCTCATCCTTGATTTTCAAAGGAAAAGAACCTAAGTCTACTTCGTCTCGTAAAGTAACTATTCCATCCTATACGAAATCGGATAAATTAACAACCGAAATATTGAAGAAATCGGCTTATGGACAGACAGAAGTTCAGTCCTACATGCTAAATTCACCTTTTCTGCACAAGAAAAAATTATGGGGTCAAAAAATACATGTTGCCGTATTCGATGGGGGATTTCAAAATGTTGACACCATTGAAGCTTTTAAACATTTATATGCGGGAAAACGAATTTTGCACGTTTATGACTATGCCTCTCGAGAAAAGGATGTTTATGGCGATGGTGATCACGGTACAAGAGTTTTAGCCTGTATGGCGGGATATGTTAAAGGCAAATACCTAGGAAATGCACCGTTGGCATTCTATTCACTTTTTAGAACAGAGGATGCGAATACAGAAACTATTGTAGAAGAATATAATTGGTTATTTGCGGCAGAATTTTGTGATAGTGTTGGGGTTGATGTAATAAATAGCTCCTTAGGTTACACAAAGTTCGACAAAGATCAACCCACTGATTACTCGTATAATTTTTCAAAATTAAATGGTAAATCCGGTGTAGCAAGTTTTGCTGCAAATATGGCTTCATCGAAAGGGATTTTAATATGCAACAGTGCTGGTAACTCTGGAAATGACAGTTGGAAATTTATTGGTGTTCCTGCAGATGCCGATGGGATTTTTAGTGTTGGAGCGGTGGATAAATCAAAAAATAAAGCAGGGTTTAGTTCGTTTGGTCCAACATCTGATAACCGTGTTAAACCTACTATTTGTGCGATGGGATTAAATGCTGCGGTAATATCAGGAGCAGGTAGAATTACAAATTCTAACGGAACATCTTTCAGTAGCCCGATTTTCTGTAGTGCATTGGTTTGTCTTTTTCAGAAATTCCCCACACTTTCTCCATCAAATTTTATTCAGGCTATTCAATTATCCGCCAGTAATTCTTCAAATCCTAACGCTAGTATTGGCTATGGTATACCTGATTTTGAAAAGGCATTCAACTACCTTTCTAATCGGCCTAAATAATTATCAAGTTCGTTGTCAATTATTTTTTAATTTTGGTTGATAATCAAATTCATGGCGAAAGCAGTTTCTCAACTAATTCTCGAATCCCCAAAAGTAGACAAACTAGGGGTTGAAGAGCGTGTCGCACGCATACAAACCAGAAGTTTGAAAGGTCCAGCCAAAACGCAGGGTTTGAAAATGGCATTGAGTATGATTGACCTTACCACATTGGAAGGAAAAGATACCCAAGGAAAAGTCCGCCAAATGTGTTACAAAGCACATCATCTCCACGATTCGATTGCTGACTTGCCATCCGTGGCGGCTGTATGTGTTTACCCATCAATGGTAAAATTCGCTAAAAAAGAACTGCGCCACACGAATGTTAAAGTGGCATCTGTATCAACGGCTTTTCCCTCTGGTCAGGCACCATTGGATGTGAAAATTTTAGATACGAAATTTGCAGTCAGCGAAGGTGCTGATGAAATTGACATGGTGATTTCCAGAGGAAAGTTCCTACAAGGTGATTTCCAGTATGTTTTTGATGAAATCGCTCAAATTAAAGAGGCTTGTGGAAAAGCACGCCTAAAGGTTATCCTTGAGACAGGAGAACTTACAACCTTAGATAATGTGCGTTTGGCATCGGACATTGCCATTCACGCAGGAGCTGATTTTATTAAAACATCTACCGGGAAAATTCAACCTGCCGCAACTATGCAAGTTACCTATACCATGCTCATGGCTATTCAGGATTTTTTTGCCGAAACAGGTATTATGATAGGCATGAAGCCTGCAGGTGGAATTTCTACTTCAAAATTAGCGTTGCACAATTTACTAATGGTAAAAGAAGTATTAGGTGAAGAATGGTTAACGAATCAGTGGTTTAGATTTGGCGCAAGTAGTTTAGCAAACGATGTCCTTTTGCAGCTAATAAAAAGTGAAAGTGGTTATTACGCATCACCGGATTATGTATCAATAGATTAATGGAGCAATGAACAAAAAAGAAAAATGGCCCTTATCGCCCTCGTTGGAAAGCACTCAACACATATCTCTACAAAATCAATATAACCTTTTCATTGATGGAAAGTGGGTAAAGCCTTCAAGCGGTGTATATTTTCCAACTATAAATCCTGCCGATGAATCTCATTTAGCCTCTATTGCTCATGCCAATAAAAAAGATGTGGACAATGCCGTAAAAGCAGCCAGAAAAGCATTTCCTGCTTGGTCTAAGTTACCAGCCTCTGAACGAGCGAAATATATATTTAGAATTGCACGTATCATGCAAGAGAAAGCGAGAGAACTTGCTGTTATTGAAACTCTTGATGGAGGCAAACCCATTCGCGAAGCCCGAGATATTGATGTTCCATTAGCATGCAATCATTTTTTCTATTACGCTGGATGGGCAGACAAATTAGCTTATGCCTTTCCGAATAGAAAAATAGAACCATTGGGGGTTGCAGCACAAATTATCCCATGGAATTTTCCTCTTTTGATGGCTGCTTGGAAGATTGCACCAGCACTCGCGACAGGAAATACTGTAGTCTTAAAACCTGCTGAGTCTACATCACTTACAGCTTTAAAATTAGCTGAAATTATAGATGAGGCTGGTTTACCTAATGGAGTTGTGAATATAGTTACGGGATTTGGTGATACAGGAGCGGCAATGGTCAATCATCCAGATGTTAATAAAATTGCTTTTACAGGGTCAACTCATGTTGGGAAAATTATTCAAAAGGCAATCGCTGGAACATCAAAAAAAACAACCTTAGAACTGGGTGGTAAATCGGCTAATATTATATTTGACGATGCACCAATAGATCAAGCTGTTGAAGGGATTGTGAATGGGATTTTCTTCAACCAAGGACACGTATGTTGCGCAGGATCTCGGCTATTCGTTCAGGAAAACATTGCTGATAAAGTAATACGCAAACTAAAACTCCGATTGAAAAGTTTATATGTAGGTAACCCCTTGGATAAGAATACTGATATAGGAGCTATCAATTCAAAAGAACAGTTGGAAACAATTGAGTCCTACATTGAAATAGGGAAAAAAGAAGGTGCGGAAATATATCAACCCTCATGTGATCTTCCCCAAAAAGGTTACTATTGTCCTCCGACTCTTTTTTTAAATGTAGCGCAATCACATCGAATTGTGCAGGAAGAGATTTTTGGACCCGTATTAACTATTCAAACTTTCCGAACCGTGGATGAAGTTATTCAAAAAGCAAATAATTCACCATATGGCCTAGCTGCAGGTGTTTGGACGGATAAAGGATCTCGAATTTTCAACCTAACTACGAAATTAAAAGCCGGAGTAGTTTGGGCGAATACCTATAATAAATTTGACCCAACTTCTCCTTTTGGAGGATATAAAGAAAGTGGATTTGGACGTGAAGGAGGAGTGCATGGATTGTCTGCATACGTTAAATTAAGCTAAGCATTATGAAAAGAGTTGAAATTTTAAAAACGTATAAAATATACATAGGTGGACAATTCCCGCGAACTGAAAGTGGACGCTACTACATTGTTAAAAATAGCGAAGGGAAAAGCCTTGCAAATGCCTGCCTTTGCTCCCGAAAAGATGTTCGAAATGCGGTTGTTGCCGCTAGAAAAGCTCAAGGTGCATGGGCAGAAAGATCGGCGTTTAATCGAGGGCAGATTTTATATCGAATTGCTGAAATGTTGGAAGGTCGTAAAGCTCAGTTTTTGGAAGAACTTTTGTTACAAGGACAAAGCAAAAAAGAAGCACAACGCGAAGTTGATTTGGCTATTGAACGTTTAGTATATTATGCAGGCTGGTGTGATAAATACAACCAGATAATAAGTACCGTAAATCCAGTATCTAGTTCGCATTTCAATTTCTCTAATTGCGAACCAATGGGGGTTGTTGGAATAATTCCAGATCAACAATCGCGGCTAATAGGACTTATTTCACTTCTAGCTCCAGTCATTGCTGGTGGAAATACAGCAGTTATTTTAGCCTCTGCCGATTATCCTCTTTGCGCAGTTACATTTGCAGAGGTCCTACATGCTTCAGATGTGCCGAGTGGGGTGTTAAATATACTCACAGGGGCGCTTCAAGAAACAGCACCAACATTATCTTCACACATGGATGTAAACGCAATTGTCACATCTAATGCAGAAATAGAAGTCAATACACCACTTCAATTGGCAGCAGTGGATAATTTAAAACGATTTTTTGATTACCAACAGAATTGGAATGACGCTAATGCGCAAGGATTGCACTTCATAGGAGATTTGCAAGAAATAAAAACAACTTGGCATCCGATTGAACAAATAGGCGGGGCGACAAGTTCTTACTAGCGATTTTCACAATTGCTCGTGTAATACTTCTAATTTTTCTCAAGTTAGATAGCTTATCTTCCTTTACTTTCGTAAAATGATATTTAAACGTTCAGACGATTTTGCTAAACGAGGATTGAGAACCAATTATGTGTCAACTATTTTTGGCATTTCATTAGTATTGTTTATGATTGGTGTGGTTCTGGGAAGTGTTATTTTACTCCATGATGTTGAAACACAATTTAAAGAAAATCTTCAAGGAGACGTTTTCTTTTTACCTACCTATAATGATGCGGATATTAAACAAATTGAACTGGAAATGAAATCTTGGGAGGAATTGCAAGAAGTGTTTTTTGTTTCCCCTCAACGCGCAATGGATGAATTATTTGATGAATCTCAATTAACCGATCAAACAATTTTAGACATAGATTCTACTTTCCTAATTCCATCCTCAATTGGCTTTAAACCAAAAGCAGAATATGCAACTTTGGAGGGTATGGAGCAAATAGAAAATAAAATTAAACAAGCCTATCCAAAGCAGGTGGAAAGTGTAAATTACGACAAAGAGAGTATTGAGAGTTTGGATAGAGGTTTTAATCAATTTGCCTTTGTTTTCATGTTAATTACGGCCTTGTTGGTCTTGATTGCTGTCGCGTTAATAAATAACACTATACGCTTATCTATTTATTCCAAAAGATTCACAATTAAAACAATGCAACTTGTTGGAGCAACTGGTGGGTTTATTCGAAAACCATTTATCGTTCAAGCAATTCTGCAAGGTCTCGTTTCGAGCTTAATTGGCCTGTCACTTACTATGACTATTTTCTACGCATTAGATAATACAATAGATACGGTTGATTTAACGTACAGCCTTTCTTCCTTCATGTTGTTATCACTTGGAGTTTTTACTTTTGGATTATTTCTAACGATAATCTCTACTTGGTTTGCATTAAACAATTATCTTCGTAAGAAATTAGACGATTTATATTGACATGAAAAATCCTATCGATCATTTTGGTTTTCATCCTGAGAATTACCGCCTTTTGTTTATTGGACTAGCAATAAATGTGCTTGGTTATATTTTAATGATTGGTGGAGGTGCAGACGATCCGTCTCAATTTGACGGAGACGCATTATTCAGCCACGTGCGTATAACTCTTGCCCCGATGCTTATCGTTATCGGTTATGGCATAATGATTTATGCAATAATGAAAAAACCGAAAAAAGATGAAAACCAAGAGTCTTCGGATTCAACTTCTGCTAAAAATTCGAATAAAAAGTAATTTTCAATGACAATTATTGAATCCATTGTTTTAGCCATCATAGAAGGCCTTACCGAGTTTTTGCCCATATCTTCAACTGCGCATATGATATTTGCAAGTTCCATAATGGGAAACGAAGGAGATGAATTTGTGAAAATGTTTCAAGTATCTATTCAATTCGGAGCAATTTTAGCTGTTGTATGGCTTTTCTGGAAAAAATTTATGGATTTTAAATCTCTTAACTTTTACATCAAATTAGCAATTGCAGTCATCCCTGCGCTCGTGCTTGGTAAATTGTTTGATGACAAAATTGAGGAAGTTTTAGAAAAGCCTGTCCCAATCGCCATTGCTTTAATTGTTGGTGGTGTAGTTCTTTTATTTATTGACGGCGTTTTCAAGCAACAAAAAATTAACGATGAAGAAGCTATTTCAACTAAAAAAGCACTAATTATCGGATTTTGGCAATGTTTAGCTATGATGCCAGGAACGAGTAGAGCCGCGGCATCGATTATTGGAGGAATGCAGCAAGGACTTACAAGGAAAATGGCGGCTGAATTTAGTTTTTTCTTGGCGGTACCCACTATGTTGGCCGTAACTATGTACAGTATATTTTTAAAAGATTGGAAAATAGGAAACACTGATTATAAAGGGTTTGAAATGATCGTCTCGAACCAAGAGCACTTGATAATGTTTATTTTGGGAAATTGCGTTGCGTTCTTTATAGCAGTTTTTGCCATTAAATTTTTTATTGGACTCATTCAAAAGTTCGGTTTCCGAATTTGGGGGTGGTACCGCATTTTGGTAGGATGCGGACTATTAATGTATTTCATGTGATGGATTTTCTATCGGGAGAAACCATTCTTGTAGACAAACCTTTTGGCTGGACCTCCTTTGATGTCGTCAATAAAATTCGATGGAATCTTAAGCAAAAACTCAAAATTAAAAAAATTAAAGTAGGGCATGCTGGTACTTTAGACCCTCTGGCAACGGGACTTCTTGTCATTTGCACAGGTAAGAGCACTAAAAAAATTGAGCAACTTACTGGAGCTCCCAAATCGTATACTGGAACCATTTTACTTGGTAAAACCACACCTTCTTATGATTTGGAAACAGAATACGATTCTATTCAAGATACGAGCGCAGTTAACCTTGAACACTTAGAACAAGTTCGAGAAGGTTTCATAGGGATTCAGCAACAGATACCTCCTGTATTTTCCGCAAAGCAAATTGATGGTAAAAGAGCTTATGACTATGCGAGAGCTGGCAAAAGTATAGAAATGAGAGCGAATGAAATTGAAATTTATTCATTTAAACTTCGGACAGATCGCTTCCCGGAAATTGACTTTGAAATAATTTGCTCCAAGGGTACGTACATTCGTTCTATCGCTTCCGATTTTGGTAAAAAATTAGGGTGTGGAGGCACTCTTATTTCGTTGAGAAGAATCTCATCTGGTGAGCTTTCCATAAAGGATGCAAAATCAGTGGACGAATGGTTGAAAATCATTCAAGAAATGTAACTTGCCTTCTCTTTTTAAAAAAAGTATTGTATCTTTGCAACTCTTTAGGCCTAGGTCTTAATGCCCCGGTGGCGGAACTGGTAGACGCGCTGGATTCAAAATCCTGTTCTTTCGGGAGTGC
>CAZLHR010000008.1:38252-67857 GCA_964559685.1 uncultured Lishizhenia sp. | reverse complement strand
ATTGAAGTGGTCCCATCGGATGAGCCATTCCCAATTTCATAACCGTATCGATTTCTTCCACACCTGCAACGCCTTCATACAAGGTATAAATCGCTTCATTAATCATCGGCATTAGAATTCTGTTGGCTACAAATCCCGGGTAGTCGTTTACTTCAACCGGAACTTTCGCTAATTTTCTCGAAGTTTCCATGATTAAATCAGTAACCTCATCAGAGGTAGAATAACCACGGATGATTTCAACCAATTTCATAACTGGAACCGGATTCATAAAATGCATTCCGATGACTTTATCAGCGCGATTCGTAACAGAAGCAATTTTTGTAATCGAGATGGAAGACGTATTCGTTGCCAAAATCACAGCTGGATCTGTAACTTCATCCAATTCTTTGAATATTTTTAGTTTTAAATCAATATTTTCTGTTGCCGCTTCTACTACCAATTGAACTCCTTCAACCCCTTCTTTAATCGAAGTAAAAGTTTTCAAATTTGTCAATGTCGCCGATTTCTCCTCCTCAGTTAAAGAGCCTTTCGCAACTTGACGATCCAAATTTTTTCCTATCGTTCCCATTGCTTTTTCTAATGCTGGGGCAGATACATCAATCAAATTAACCTGATAACCAAATTGTGCGAATACATGGGCAATACCATTTCCCATTGTTCCAGCACCGATAACAGCGACATTTTTCATTTTTTTGAGATTTAGATAGCAAATATAAACATTGTATCTTTGTCAAAGATGCCGATAAAACGAATTCGTACTCACCTCAAGTCAGATTTCTTTAAGTCTCTTACAGTTCTATTATCGGGAACGCTAATTGCGCAAGCTATCGGCTACGCAATTGCGCCAATACTTACCAGACTATACGATACTGCTGAAATGGGGGAGTTGGCGCTATATATGCGAATTACAGGTTTTGTTGCAGCTATGGCTACGCTACGTTATGAGCTAGCAGTACCGCTGCCAAAAAACGAAGGTCATTCTTATTTACTTTATCGATTATCGCTATTGTTAGGTGTAATTGTGTTATTGATCTGTGGAACAATACTTACCTTGTTTGTTCTGTCGGGCGTAGCACCAACATTTGAATGGTGGTATGTAGTAATGATTGTTATTGGGTCTGCATGTTTGATTCTCATAAATGTTGGAACTAATTGGTCAATACGAACCGGTACATTTGCGCTGATTTCAAAACAAAAAATTTATAATTCATTTATCTCGAATGGCTTGAAATGGATTTTCGCAGTTTTCTCGTGGAGTTATTTTGGACTTATTTTAGCAACGGTTTTGGGCTACGTTTTTTCTTCTTTCTCATTTCTAAAGAATTTCACGAAAATTAGAGGAAAATACAAAGGATATGTTTCGAAAAGAAAAACTTATGCGTTAATGAAAGAACACAAAGAATTTCCTTTTTTAAATCTTCCTCACGTATTAGTTGATAATGGCCGCGATATGTTGGTAGCGACTCTTATTTTTGCATATTTTTCTGATAGCATCTTTGGTTCCTTCAGTCATTCGTATAATATGTTAAGAATCCCAATCATGCTAGTGGGCGTTTCTTTGAGTCAGGTATTTTATAATCAAGCAGTTGCAAAATTCAATAACAAGGAAGAACTAAAGACTTTATTTCATAAAACTACCCTAATTCTTACTGCTATTAGTTTAATTCCTTTCTTTGTACTCTATTTTTATGGTGAGCCGATTTTTTCATGGGTTTTTGGAAACAATTGGGGAGATGCCGGACGATATTCAGAAACAATGTCATTTTGGTTGATGGTGAATTTTGTAATTTCTCCCGTTTCTTCATTACCGCTGATTTTAGGAAAACAGAAAATTGCTTTTACTCTAGGATTTGTTAGTGCACTCATACAGGTTCTACCTCTTTGGATAATTCCAGAATTAAATGGAAATTCAGAGGAAGTCTTTGTAAAAACACTTGAAATAATCTCCTATTCTCAAGCCGTTTGGTTGGTTTTCTCTTTTATTGTGTACTATCGTTTTGTAACAATTTATGATTCTAACTTAAAGATTGCCTCATGACAATAATATCTTCAAGTTGGATTTCTACAAGTCCTTTAGTTGTTAAACGAGAATCCTCTTATTTTGACGTCCTTTTATTGAGTTTGACGTTTTTATCTGTACTATTTATTCCAAGTATTAAGATTAATGATGGGTTGTTTCTAGGCGTTGACGAGTTGCTTGTTACGCTAATGGGAATAAGACTTTTACAACGGGGTGTTGTTTGGTTAGATAAGTTTATATGGGTGATAATTTTCTTGTCGTGTATTATTTTGGTTTCAATTTTAGTGAATCCAAATAATAAGGATTATAGAGAGTATTTGGAAATTCATAAGCTTATCAAAATTGCAATTCTGTACATGTTTACATGCTGGGTTACATGTCAAGGAATAGCCAAACGAACAATTGTTAAAATGGTTATATTTACTTTTCTCGGAATAGTGCTATTTAATGTGTTGCATTTATTCAATGTCTTTTATTTTAATGAGTTTATCACAATATTATACGATACGGATGGACGGGATGTAATGAACTTTGGTAAAAATTCGATTGGAGGACCAGGACCAAAGCGAATAGTAGGGACTATGGGAAATCCTAATATTAATGCAATACTATTTCTATTCTATTTTGCTTTTTTTTCGTTTCTGTTTGTTGAAGACCAGAAGGATCATAGCGATTGGAAAGTACTTCCAAAACGAAGCATTCAATTTTTATTTCTACTGAGCATGCTCTTTGTTATTCTTTGTCAATCGAGAACAGGTTTAGCGGCTCTTTCTGTTATTTATTTCATGGGTATTTGGTTGCGAAGTCCAAATTGGAAGGAAGTTCTAATGGAAATATCCTGTGTTCTAGGATTTTTTGGAATATCTTCTTACCTCGACACTGTTTCTTTAAACTATTTATCCAATACAAAACCTCAATTGCAAGAAAATAATTCATTGGCAGTTCGAATTAAAATATGGGGTGAATTAATAGGTTTATGGCTGAAACAACCATTCTTCGGATATGGTCCAAACAAGGCTTTTGTCTACCGTACCCAACTTCACCCTGAAAATGAATTTGTATTTTATTTGTGGCGCTATGGGATTCAAGGGTTACTTGGATTTTTGGCTATTTTGACAATTCCTTTTTTATTTTTATTCAAAAAAATAATGGATTTTTCTTTCATGTATTTTGTTTTAATTATCGTTGCAATCGTCGCATTAATTAACAATCCGCTAGCCAATCCAAAAATAAGTGTTCTTTTTGCAATGATACTAGGATTTTCCGTTGCAGTTTTTTTTAATTTTAAACCAAAAAACGAATAAATTGATGGGTAAAATTTGGGATAAAATTAGTTACAGGTTAGCAAAAATAAATCAATTTATCTCCAAACCTAGGATGCTTTCTTACAAACGGAATTTTCAAAAGGAGAACGCAATTGGGTTAAGAATTGGGAATACAACCTTTATAGATAGTCCTAATAATCTTTTTCTTGAAGATTTAGTTTATATAGGACATCACAATTTTATTGAAGCTAGTAACATAATTAAAATTGGAAAAGGATGTCAAATAACTTCTTTTGTATCCATGACGACACATTCAAGTCACCAATCCATAAGGCTTTACGGAGCGCATTACGCCAAAATAAGCGAACATGTTGGATATGAAAAAGGACCTATCGAAATTGGAGCGTTTTCTTTTGTTGGTCCGTTTACCGTAATTATGCCGAGTACCAAAATCGGAAAAGGTTGTGTAATAACAGCACATTCTTATGTTAAAGGAGAATTCCCTGATTATGCCATTATTTCAGGAAATCCGGCTAAAATTATTGGGGATACGAGGGAGAAAGATTCAGTTTATTTAGAAAGTCATCCAGATCTTAAGAAATTCTACATGAGTGAACAATGACCAAATTACTTGTAATAAGCTCGAATTCAATCCATACCTTCAACTTTATTGAATTGGTAGCTTCACGTTTTGATCATATCTTGCTGCTAACGAATAAAACAAACACGGATTACAAGGTGCCTCAAGAAACAGCTGATTTTCATTTTTCTCCGCACACATTGCTCAAAACTCCAAGGAAAATTCGCGAAATCGTAAATAACTTCAAGCCGACTCATATCCATGTGCATCAAGCCAATAGCTATGCATTTTACACCGCATTAGCCTTAGGGAAGAGGAAAAACATGGTGTTGACAGCCTGGGGTAGTGATATTTTTATTTTACCGAAGCGTAATTTATTTTGGAAAAAAATAGTTCAATTCTCTGTTAATCGCTTTTCATTTCTTACGGCAGACTCCCAACATTTAGCTGATGAAATGCAAAAACTTCGTAATTCAAATGATTCAAAAATTAGTATTGTAAATTTTGGAATTGAATTATATCCAGTTAGCAACGAAAAAGAACCTATTTTCTACTCTAACCGATTGCATAAACCGCTATATAGAATTGACAAGATCATCGAAGGTTTTCATAAGTTTATTACCAATAACGAGGATCAAAAATGGAAGCTAGTCATTGGTGCTACAGGTGACCAAACCGAAAATTTAAAGCAACAAGTTATTGGATTAGGATTGTCAGATCGAGTTGAATTTGTAGGTTGGGTAAATGCTGAGACGAATAGGTCTTGGTACGCTCGTTCTACTTATTGGTTGTCTGTTCCAAAATCGGATGCAACAAGCATTAGTCTTTTGGAAGCAATGGCGTATGGTTGTGTTCCTATTTTATCGGATTTGCCCTCTAACAAAGAATGGGTAGAACCTGGTGTGAACGGTTTGATTATTAGCGACCTCGAATTAGCAGGAAATTATTTGCCGAAAATAAACTCGGTTGACGTAAAAAAAGCAATTCATATAAACAAGGAAATCATTCATCAAAGAGGAACTAAAGAGGCCAACAGACAACAATTCTTTGATATTTACGATCAAATTTCACGATGAGAAAAATTCATATTTGTCATATAACCACTGTACACAAAGATGGCGATGTTCGAATCTTTCACAAAATGTGTTGTTCTTTGGCTAAGGATTCAAGTTTTGAAGTGTCATGCATTGTTCCAAATGTGGAAAACAGAACAGTTGAAAACGTTCATATCCTAAGTTTTAATGCTGAAATAGAAAATAGACGCAAGCGAATTAGCGCGGCGGGAAATAAAGCGCTCTCAGCAGCTTTAAAATTAAAAGCAGACATCTACCATCTTCACGATCCAGAACTGCTTAGAATCGCTTTAAAATTGAAAAAAAAGACCAATTCAGTTGTTGTTTTCGATTCTCATGAGGATGTTCCCCAACAAATTCTCGACAAATTTTGGATTCCAAGTTATCAACGCCGATTAATCTCTTGGGCATATTCACAGTATCAACGATTTGTTTGTGCTCGAATTGATGGCGTTATTTCAGTTACACCAATTATTTGCCAAAAATTCAGGACCTACCAAAAAAATGTTGAGCTCGTAGCTAATTTTCCGGATCTCGGCGAGTTGGAAGATTATGAAAAAAGTTCATTTAGTCGGACCATTTGCTACGTCGGTGGAATATTTAAAACTAGAGGAATTATCGAATTAATAAAAGCGATTGAGAACATTGATGTTAGGTTATTACTGGCGGGGACTTTTGAGTCTGTTGAACTTGAAGCAGAGGTACGCTCATTGCCTGGCTGGAAAAAAGTTGATTTCTTTGGTCAAGTTGGTAGAACAGAAATAGTTAAAATATTGAAAAAAAGTGAAATAGGAATAGTTACTTTACATCCTACTTCAAGTTATGTACAGGCTTATCCAATAAAAATGTTCGAATACATGGCAATGAAAAATGCTGTCCTAGCAAGTGATTTCCCCATTTGGCGGTCGATTGTTGAAGGAGCCGATTGTGGTGAACTTGTCAACCCCCTTGAGGTTGAAGAAATCATAGGAAAGTTAAAAGATATGTTGGATAACCCCAATAAAACCAGAGCTCAGGGTGCTAATGGAGAGGTTGTTGCAAGGCAAACTTACCAATGGAGTCGTGAATATGAGAAATTAAAAGCATTCTATTTACGGCTTATAAATCACCCTAAATGAGAATACAGCGCTTATTTAGTTTACAACTGAATCTATCACTAGCTGATCTTGGTTTAGCTTGGATTATTTTCTTTTCACTCAATTTTCCAAAACTTGTTCCAGTGGGATTCATGCTCTTACTCATTTCTTTGTTTCGTAAGGGGAAAATGACCTCCATTTTTCCATCAAAAAATGAAATTCTTACACATCCCATTACCTGGTTTTTAATTTATTATTTACTTTTAGTAATTGGGCTTATATATTCTGAAAATAAGCTATTTGGATTTGATAAGTTGGAAAATAAACTAACCTTTTTACTTTTGCCTTTATTGTGGAAAAATCTTATCATATCAAGATCTAAAGAACAATGGAAATTATTTTTCATTGGTAGCACAGTAATTTCTCTATTAATTTGTGACTCAATTGCACTTTATAAATTCTCTACAAATGAACATTTAGCACTTGACAATATTTTTTTCGGGCAACAATTTACATTGATTCATCGCGGTTACTATGCTTGTTTTCTTATTATTGCAAGCATTTTTCTTTTAGAAATAATTAAACAAAAAGTTGAATATAAGTATATTATATTATTAATATTCATATATATAGGATTGATACAAACAACATCTAAGGTTGGGGTCATGTGTATGGTGTTGGTACTTTTTGTATACATCATACAATTCATTTTTATACAAAAGCTAAAGGTTGGTTGGTTATTGTTATTGGGCTGTGCTATTGGGTTGTTTTTGATCAACACTTTTGAAAACCCAATGAAAAAGAGAATAGAAATTGCACTTTCTGCCGATTCAAATGTCCCCTTGGAAAATAACAAATCCACAGAAAGCAGTGCGGCCAGAATTTTAATGTGGAATGCATCTTGGAACATATGGAAAAATAATCTCTTCTTTGGAGTAGGTACAGGAGATTACAATGACGAGCTTATTGCTTACAATAAATCCAAGAATAACCAAGGTGTCGTGAAAGAGGAATTAAATTCTCACAATCAATTCTTAAATACCTCGGTTCAATTGGGAATGATTGGTTTAATTGTTCTTACGATGTTATTTATTTCTTCATTTCTTAATTCAGAAAAACAGCTTTGGCAAACTTTAGTTTTGTTCATTTTATTTCTCAATTTTTTAGTGGAATCCTTCATCGAGACTCAAGCAGGAATTGTTCTTTTTTGTACGATACTCCTTTTGTTTTTCACACAGAATAAAGAAGTAGAAATTTCAAAACTGGATACTAAATGAAGGTACTTTTTTTAACCCAATATTATCCCCCTGAAATTGGAGCGCCTCAAAATAGGTTGCATGAATTGGCTGTGCGATTAAGAGCTCATGGGGTTGAGGTGGAAGTCCTAACTGCGCTCCCAAATTATCCAAAAATGGAAATTCAAGAGGCCTACAAAAATGGAAATAACAGAGAAGAAATTATTGATTCAATTCCAGTTTACCGATCGTGGATTTATGTTTCGAATTCAAAAGGAATCATTTCTCGTTTGTTAAACTACTTCAGTTTTGTTTGGTCATCTTATTGGCGTGGTAGAAAATTAGGGAATTATGATTTTTTACTAGTGGAGAGTCCGCCGCTGTTTTTAGGTTATTCTGCTATTCGGTTGGCTAAAAAAATGAAGGCAAAACTGATATTCAATGTAAGTGATCTTTGGCCTGAAAGTGCTGAAAAATTAGGAATTGTAACGAATAAACGCTTATTAAAACTTGCTTATAACCTAGAGGCAAAATGTTACCGAAGTGCTAACTTGATAACTGGTCAAACAGAAGGTATTGTTAACGATATTAAACATAGGTTTCCGAAGGCTTCCTTGTATTGG
This sequence comes from uncultured Lishizhenia sp., assembly GCA_964559685.1. Classification (GTDB taxonomy): domain Bacteria; phylum Bacteroidota; class Bacteroidia; order Flavobacteriales_D; family Crocinitomicaceae; genus UBA952. The sequence continues at coordinate 59,985 of CAZLHR010000008.1, read as the reverse complement.
TTACCCAATGGTGTCGATGTCGATTTTTACGACCCGGAGAAGGTGAAATCAACTAATTTCAGAGGTGATCATGGATTTACTGAACATGATATTTTGTTCTTTTACGGTGGGATTCTTGGTTACGCACAAGGACTTGAAGTAATAGTGCATGCCGCCGATGAATTAAGAGATCAGATGAACATTCAATTTATCATTCAAGGTTCTGGTCCAGAAAAAGAAAAGTTAATTAAACTGAAAGAGGACTTGAAGCTAAACAATGTTCATTTCCTCGATCCGGTTTCAAAGTCAGAAATGCCAGGAATTGTTAAAGCAGTTGATGTGGCGCTAGTGCCCTTAAAAAATTTACCCTTATTTCAAGGAGCAATACCATCCAAAGTTTTTGAGTCTTTATCGATGAAAAAGCCATTACTCCTAGGCGTGGATGGTGAAGCACGTAATCATTTTATTGAAAAAGCTGAAGCTGGATTATTCTTTGAGCCTGAAAATTCGAAAGAATTGGCGAAACAAGCGAAAATTCTGGCCTTGGATGCGTCCAAAAGACAAGTCATGGGGGAAAATGCTCGAAAGTATGTAGAAGAACATTTTGACAGAAATAAACTAGCAGCGAGCTTTTTAGAGAAATTAAAAGAAATTCAAAAACTATAAGTTCAAGCCTATGCAAGTTTGTGTGTATTGCGCAAGTAGCGCAAAAATTGATTCCATTTATTTTGATGCAACATCTAAATTGGCAAAAGAGTTTGTAAAACATAATGTAGCCGTTGTTTTTGGTGGAGGTTCTTCTGGATTGATGGGGCAGCTAGCAGATTCAGTTTTGGCTAACGGAGGCAAAATTAAAGGAATAATGCCTCAATTCATGAATGAAGTAGAATGGGGGCATAAAGGCGTTTCTGATTTTGTGTATACACAGAGTATGCACGAACGAAAAGCAAAGTTTTTGGAGGGAACAGATGCCTTGGTCGCATTGCCTGGTGGAGTAGGTACATTTGAAGAGTTATTTGAAGCAATTACGCTGAAAAAGCTTGGACAATTCACGAAACCAATTGTTGTTTTAAATACCAAAAACTATTTTGAACCATTTAGAAAGCTCATGCAACATGCCTGTGACGAAGGATTTATGGGAGTTGAATACATGGAGAGTTTTGAACTCGTAAATGAACCTGAAGAGGTACTGCCGACAATTATAAAAATGGCAAATTGGACCAAAGGATTGCTTGATGCTGGAAAGTATAGGCATTAATCATTTTTACTACTTTTGTTCTCATGATTCCATTTTCTCCCCCTAGAATAGACCAACGCGTCCTAGATGAAGTAAATCAAGCCTTGTTAAGTGGTTGGATTACAACTGGTCCAAAAACAAAATTGTTTGAAAAGAAAATCACGGAATATTGTGGTTGTAAAACTACGGTAGCTGTAAATTCTTGGACGGCAGGAATGGAAGTATTTCTCAGGTGGTGGGGTGTAGGAGAAGGCGATGAAGTAATTATCCCCGTTTACACGTACTGTGCTAGTGCAAATGTTGTTATTCATACCGGCGCAAAACCTGTGATGGTGGATATTTGCTCAGATGACTTTAATATATCATTGGAAAAAATTAAAGCAGCCATTACCCCACGAACCAAGGTTATTATGCCTGTTGACATTTCAGGATACCCTTGTGATTATAACGCTATTTATGCTATAGTTGAGGCTGCTAAAAGTATATTTAAAGCCAAAAATGATAATGAGCGTAAATTGGGAAGAATTTTAATTGCTGCGGATGCTGCGCATAGTTTTGGTGCTATATACGACGGGAAAAGAAGTGGTTGTCTAGCTGATATTACTTGTTTCTCTTTTCACGCAGTGAAAAACTTGACTACGGCCGAGGGAGGTGCAGTTTGTTTCAATCTACCTAATACCTTTGATCACGATGAAATTTACAAAGAGTTTTGTATAAAAATCTTGCATGGTCAATCGAAAGATGCGTTAGCAAAAACAGTTAAAGGGGCTTGGCGCTATGATGTGCTCGAGCCGGGATTTAAATGTAATATGACGGATTTGCAGGCCGCAATCGGTCTGGTAGAACTCGAACGATACGAAGAGAATTTAGAAAGAAGAAAACAAATTTTTGAGGCGTATGATGCGGCCTTTAAACCAGAAAATTGGGCAATTACTCCTGTTTATAAAAGCGACAATAGAGAAACTTGCTACCATCTTTATTTGTTGAGAATCGCAAATGTATCCGAAGCGCAACGCGACGCAATCATTCAAGAGATTTTTGAGCAAGATGTTGCGGTGAATGTTCATTTTCAGCCTTTACCTCTCTTGACTGCATACAAGGAAAGAGGTTATTCAATCGACGATTACCCGGAGGCCTATTTAAAGTATGCCGCTGAAATTTCGCTTCCTGTTTATTACAACTTATCCGATGACCAAGTAAATACTGTAATTTCTGCCGTTAAAAATGCCGTCAAATTGGTGTTAGGATAATTTAAGTTTTTCTCTTTGAAATATTGAATCCCAAAATTGCCATAGGAAAATAAGCTAGGATTAAATCTATGGAATCAAACCAAAGTGGCGAAGGTAAAATCATTACCATATAAAACCCACCGGCAAAAAATAGTCCAGCAATCAACAAAGGGAAAAATAACCTTTTTGCTTTAGCAAAATAGGTATAAAAAATGACACCAATTAAGGTGCCTAAAGCGTGTGATAAGAAAGGAAATAGGTAGTGTTTCGTTTCCATTTCGGACATTGCTTTCGCTAAGTCTTCAGCATTATTTAGGTCATAGCCTTCAGGAGGTGGTATTATTTCCATCCCAATAGTTAATATTAACGAATTGAAAGCTGCGCCTAATACTATTGAAACTATAAAAATAAATACTGATTTCATTTGGTAATTTCAACAAAAATATGGAAATAATCTTTCACTTAGCACACTCTCTTATCCATTTCAATTTAGAAATTCTCGTATTGGTATAAGGAAAAACAACTTTGCGAAAAATGGGGTAGAGTATTCGCGTGAAAAATCGAGCTGTTTTGTAAATCTTGCCTATTTGCCAAGTAACTGAAATGTGCTGAACGCCATCCTTTGTAAGAACAACATAGTTCTTTGAATAATAAGTGGGCAAAACATCGAGTACTCCATCTGGACCGGGGAATTCATGCACGACTCTTACGTGGGATAAATTACTTGAATTTTTTTCAAAATGCTTCCTGAGTTTCTTCCATCTTTTGTGTTTTATACATGTGCAAAACTGGCAATTCTTTGAACAGGTTTTACCAAAGAATAAATCAGTATTGAAATCATCCTTTTGCATGTGAATGGTAGTGTAATTTGAATATATTCCGCCTAGCGGTAATTCAAGTCGATTCAACGAATCTGGAGTAAATTGGCCTTTCTCTCGGTGATAGAAAAAATGTTGCGAAAGTGGCTCTGAGTATGGATCATAATGAACGAGTACTTCGTAATCTTGAATGGCAAGATTTGGAACTAGATACGATGATTCAATATGTTTTAATTGATTTTTTCGATCATTCAGAAAAATGGGGAAGGTGTAAGATTCCTTGGGTTCTAAATTTACAATACTTGGGTATCCTCGATAAGGTGACGTATCCATTTCCAATTCGATGGGATCCGTGTAAACCTGCTCATAAAAGTCACCTGAGGAAGGAAAGATTCCAGAACTAGAACTTGTAACTTTATACCATTGTAGTTGAATAATTCGCTTTCCTTTGTTTTGTGAAGACGGAATAACGATGGCATGCCGAATCGAGTCAAGATTTGTGAAAACTACATTCCATTGAATGATATTTTTTGTATTTGCTGCAGTTGTAATTGGTTTTAGCTCTACGGAAAGATAAATCGGACGAAGGTTGGCGAATGAATTTTCTAAGATGAACGCAACAAATAAGAAAATTAAAAGTGGTTTTTTCATAGTGAGTTAATCTCTGAACATTTTTGGATAGCGAGGAGCATTTTCTACCAATTTATTCCATTCTTTCCAGGTATAGTATCGATTTTCAAATTCAAGTTCACCATCACCATATATAATGAGTTGTGCATTTTGGCCATTTTCAGTATAAGAAACGCGTGCAAAACAATCTTTCATTTCTGTAATTGAAAATGAGGGTTCGTTTGCTCGAGGATAAGGATAGTCAATTTCTATTCCGCGATAATTCTTATTTCCTTCTAATTTCTGATAAAAAAAGGATGCATGTTCACCTAAATATTTCTGTATTAAATAATACGTCAAAAAATCTTTCAATTTAATTTCACCTTGATATAATCCATTTTCTAATTTTAATTCATCCAACTTCCAATTCATACTATCCAAAATGTGTAATAACGATTTAACACGAGCATTTGATGTATCTCGTCTTTCTAATCCAATGTAATACACTTGTGGCAATTGGAAAATCAATGCGGGAGTTTCAACTTTTTCCAATTCGAAAGATTGCCCTTCTTTTTCAAGAGCTTTATGAGCTATTCCAACCCAATATGCAATTGAATCTCGTTTAAGCAGCATTGCCTCCCATGTTTTAAATGGTGTAGATTGAGGAATTTGCGAATTGGCATTTAACTTATATTCCTTTTGCTCCTTGGAGCTGAATTTATCCCATGAGATTATGTCCTTTTCAGAGCAACCAAACTTGTATTTTTTGGAATAGATAATTGCTCCATTGGAATTTTGGATTTTCCATTCGCCATTTCGTATTCCTTTATCATAATATCCCATGGTAAGATTTCCTAAAAGTGTATCCAATTCTACTAATTTTCCATGTAAGCTATTGTCTAAATATTCTTTTTTGGAAAATAAAATTCCGGTTGAACTGTAGTGCTCATCAATTTTTAAATTGTTGTCAATTTCCACTTTCAGTTTTATTCCTCCGGAATTGTAAAATTGAATTGATTTTTGATGGATTTCCTTTAGACGATTGGTAGACGTATGTTCAGAAATTAATATTCCTAGCGAATTCCAAGATTTATACTGATCAAATCGCGTGTTTTCTTTCCAATATCCTTGTCGAAAGCGTTCCATTTGACCATTCGGAAAATAACTCACAAAATTGGTGTCTGCAATTGGCAGATTATTTAGAATAGACTTTAACTGAAGATTGTCATAGTAGAGTTTCTCGTACAGCAAATAGTTTTGATTTTGCCAATTACTTTGGGTTCCATTCGAATAAATAGCATACCTTAACGTTCTCCCATTCTCATTCCATTTCGTAAAAATTCGTCTATTTTCTGCGTCTATATATTTTTCCTCAAGTTTAATTCCTGCATCATTCCAAGATGTTTCCTGAATTGGAGCGAATGGATTCATTGCTTTTTCATCGTGAATAGACAATTGAATCAAACGCCCCTTGTCATTGTAAACCTCCCAATTTCCCACCTTTAGATTATGACGATACGTTCCTTTTTCATGCACTTGTCCATTGTAATGATAACTGATCCATGAACTATCGAGGTTTCCCTCTTTGTAAGTTCCCATAGATTTTAATTTCCCATTTGCATGAAATTCTCTTGATGGTCCATCCAACAAATGAATGGCATCCTGATTGTAGGTGGAAAGCTTATTAAAATGCTGTTCCCTAATCAAATTCCCTTTATCATCAAATTCTTCGTGTTTTCCGAAAGGAACAATTAAACTGGTGTAGCCGAAAGCATCAACGGTGTGAGGTGGGTGTTCTTTCAAGTTAAATGAATCAATTTCAGATAATTTAATAAAGGCGTATTCTTTTCGAAAGCGCAAAGGCCCATGGTGGTGATATTCGGTGATTATGCTTCTTCTTCGCCGATCCTTATCTAAATAAAAACGCCAATGATTTACCAAAATTCCTTTTTCATTCCATTCTTCTAGTGTTCCAAGTTCGTTTCCTAGAATTGGATTATGATTCATTTTGGTTCGAACTCGCTTTTGTTCAGATTGATATTGATTGAAAAAATTGAGTTCTTCTTCAACCAAAAGTCCGTTTTTAAACACCCGTTTTTCGTATATTTTACCATTTTCACTGATTTCACAAACACCATCTCTTGGTGTTCGCATGTCATCTTGGTAAAAGGTAGAGAATAAATAATGACCACCTTTTTTGTTGTAATAATTAAAATTACAATGTTGACCAAAGAGACCAAAAGTGATTAATGAAACTAAAATAAGTAGTAGAAATTTCACTTTCAAATCTACAAGTTAATTCTTGATTGGTTCATTAATATACTAAAAACTTTATTAGAAAACAATAGTAAAAAGATTAAAAAATAACCATAAATTAGATTAAAAATAAATCAAAATGTTAGTAAAAACTTTTTCGTCAACGGTATTCGGAATTCAAGCTACCACTATAACAATTGAAGTTAATTTGGGAATTGGGATAAATTTTTACCTAGTTGGGCTTCCTGACAATGCTGTTAAAGAAAGTCAACAGCGCATAAAAGCAGCCTTCGCAAATAATGATTTAAAATTTCCCGGTAGAGAAATCACAGTAAATATGGCTCCTGCAGACATTAGAAAAGAAGGTTCTGTCTACGATTTACCCATAGCCATTGGAATTTTGGCTGTAAGTGGACAGGTTGAATGTGAGAAATTGACAAATTACATAATGATAGGAGAATTGTCTTTAGACGGTTCTTTACAATCGACAAAAGGAGTTTTGCCAATAGCTATTCAAGCAAAGAAAGAAGGTTTTAAAGGTATAATCGTCCCAAAAGAAAATGCATTAGAGGCCGCAGTAGTTGATGGAATAGAAGTTTATGGGGCGACCTCAATTACGCATGTGATGGATTTTCTTAATGGGAAGAAAGGTGCAATGGAACGAATTGAGCACGAGAAAGATGTTTTCACTTCTGAAGAAGATAATCTTTCAATGGTAGACTTTGAGGAAGTTAAAGGTCAACATATGATTAAGCGGGCATTTGAAATTGCTGCGGCGGGATCACATAACATCATGCTCATTGGTCCTCCAGGCGCTGGTAAATCAATGCTTGCCAAGAGATTGCCAACAATTCTGCCTCCTATGACCTTGTCTGAAGCATTAGAAACCACCACAATTCATAGCGTCGCAGGAAAAATGAAATCCTGTGCCGGACTTATAAAGTCGCGTCCATTCAGAAAGCCTCATCATACAATTTCAGACATAGGGTTAATTGGTGGAGGAAGCCATCCACAACCTGGTGAAATTTCATTAGCACATAATGGCGTTTTATTTTTAGACGAACTTCCGGAATATAAACGACAAGTTTTGGAGGTCTTGAGACAACCATTGGAAGATCGCAGTGTAAATATTTCACGGGCAAAATTTTCTATTGACTACCCTGCAGGATTTATGTTAGTTGCAGCTATGAATCCTTGTCCGTGTGGGTATTATAACCATCCTGAAAAGGAATGCGTATGTGGACCAGGGGTCGTTCAGCGTTATTTGAATAAAATTTCAGGGCCTTTGATGGATAGAATTGATTTGCATGTAGAGGTTACACCCGTGAAATTTGATGAATTAACGGCTAAAATACCCTCAGAGAAAAGTGAGGAAATTCGTAAAAGAGTTGTCATTGCGAGAGAAATTCAAAAAAAAAGATATGGCAACAGAGAAGGAATTCATGCCAATGCCCAAATGAATAAAAAAGAAGTTGAAAATTATTGTCAATTAGACGAAGTTTGTCTTAACATTTTGAAAACTGCAATGGAAAAATTTGGCTTATCAGCAAGAGCATATGATAGAATAATCAAAGTGTCGCGAACCATTGCTGACTTAGATGCCTCAGATAGAATAAAACCTCACCATTTAGCTGAAGCAATTCAATATAGGAGTTTGGATAAAAACATGAATTCAGTATCTCTTACCAAGCCTGTCTTGGTCTGATTCAGAAATTAAATATATCTTTAAAAAAAAATTATATGAAATTTTTGTTTTCGGTAATTTTATTATCAACTGTACATCTTTTTTTAGCTCAATATCAAATTGGTCATACCACGATAACATTCAATGATCCAGCGCGAACAGGAGGCTTTGGTTCAGGTGGTGGAGCGGGAAGACAAATACAAACAGAGGTTTACTATCCTGCAACCACGGATGGTGATAATGTGGCAGTTGCTTCAGGTCAATTTCCAGTTATCACTTTTGGACATGGCTTTGCAATGGCTTGGGATGCTTACACGAATATTTGGCAGCATTACGTTAACCGTGGTTATATTTTAGCTTTTCCAAGAACGGAAGGCGGATTGATACCAGGGCCGAGTCATGGTGATTTTGGGACTGATTTAAAGCAGGTTTCGGATAAAATGCTGGCTCTGAATACGAATGCAAATTCTATTTTCAGCGGAAAAATTCTTCAAAAAGCAGCCATTGTGGGGCATTCTATGGGAGGAGGAGCTAGTTTTTTAGCAGCAGCTAATAATGCGAATATTGAAACTGTAGTTGGTCTAGCACCTGCAGAAACAACTCCTTCAGCTATTGCAGCGGCATCAAATGTTTCGGTTCCGGCTTTGGTTTTTTCTGGAAGCGCAGACGGCGTAACACCTCCAGCAGATCACCACATTCCAATTTATCAAGGATTGACGAGCGCATGCAAAAGTTTCGTTTCGATTACGGGTGGAGCACATTGCTATTATGCTAATACAAATTTCAATTGTGATTTTGGAGAAGGAACTTCTTCCCCAAATATTTCAATAACTCGAGCGGAACAACAGGCAACTACTTTTGCCATACTTGATCCTTGGTTGGATTTTAAATTAAAAGGGATTTGCGATGCTTACGGAGCATTTTTATTGGCAATCGAATCTCAACCAGGAACAATAAATGAAACGATTTGTCCTTCTTTGCCGACTGTTACAATAATAAACGACCCAAATCAAGGTTCAGGTGTGTATTGTTCTTCCTTGCAAGGTAATACTTATCAATGGTACATGGACAATCAGCCCATTGTTGGTGAAACGTCTCAATGCTACAACATACCTGTAGATTTAGGTGCAACTTACCAGGTCGAGGTGTTTTTTGAAAATGGCTGTGTATTAAGTCAGCCTATTACTTTTGAAAGTGGATTGGAAGAAGTTAACCTAAAGAAAGTTCAAGTTTTTCCAAATCCTTCTTCTTCTGAAATTATGTTTGAATCTGAAGAATTAATGATGGAACTTTCGATAAAAGACGCAATGGGTAAAGAGGTGTATTTTCACAAAATTAATTCGGACAAATTACAATTGAATTTAAATATTTCACCCGGAATATATATGGCAGAAATCAAAACAATAATTGGAACTGTGATTGTTAGATTTAGTCGAAATTAAATTTTAATTTTCGAATTCAAAAGAAGATAATAATTGATAGAAGTGCTTTCATAACTTATTCGTAATTTCGAGGCGACTATGAAAATGAAAAACCTATTCTTATTACTCTTTTTTACCTCCATTAACATAATTTATGCTCAGGATTTTGTCATTCGGGGTTTTATTTATGACAAAGCCAATGGGGAACCAATGCCTTATGAGAAAGTAAAACTTTTGAAATCAGATTCCACAATTGTAGCAGGCGCACAAACTGATTTAAATGGATTTTTCCAAATACCAAAACTTGAAAAAGGTAAGTACATCGTAAAAATTGACATTCCCTCCTACGAGTTAACAACTTTGAATGTAGAGGTTACTTCGGCCAAGAAAATTTACGATACTCGCTTCGAATTAGTTAAACGAGAAATAGTCAAAGAATTTAAGGAGATTAAACTTAGTGCAGAGCAACAACGAAAAAAAACGGATCCTGATGTTTCTAAAATAAGGTTAGATAAAAAAGGTATTGAAAGAATTCCAAGTTATGGGGCAGAGAGCGATGTTCTTAATGGTCTTGCCGTTACTCCGGGGGTTGTGACAACAGGAGATCAAGGAGGTCAATTATATGTAAGAGGAGGAACGCCAATTCAAAATAAAATTCTTTTGGATGGCATGACTATATACAATCCCTTTCACTCCATTGGATTTTACTCTATTTTTGAAACAGAATTAGTAAAAAATGTAGACATCTTTACCGGTGGTTTCGAATCGAAATACGGAGGCAGGATATCATCGGTTATGGATATCACTTATCGAGATGGAAATCGCCAAAAAGTGGAAGGAAAAGTTTCAACTTCACCCTTTTTAGCAAAAATGGTTTTGGAAGGTCCATTAGGTAAAAAAATAGGGACATCACCGAGAACAGGGTCCTACATTTTTTCTGCGAAACATAGTTTGTTAGATTATACTTCTAAATCACTCTATCCTGGGATTAATCAAGGGAATGGTTTGCCTTTCAATTTCACGGATTTATATGGAAAAGTTACTATAAATTCTTCTGATGGATCTAAATTAAGTGCATTTGCGTTTTATAATACAGACTCTGTTAATTACAGTGTAGCAGATTTAAATTGGCAAGCTGCTGGAGGAGGCATTAATTTTTTAATGGTTCCAGTGGGGTCTCCGATTTTTATTCGCGGTCATGTTAACGGAAGCACCTTTTCTACTACTTTCCAAGAAACTGGAGCCGAACCTAGGACCTCAAGTATTGGTGGATTCGATCTTGGATTCGATTTTAGTTACTTTCTAAAAAATGAGGGGGAAATGAATTATGGATTCAATTTTAACGGGTTCAATACCAATTTTACTACTTACAACGAATTAAAGCGCAAAATTGAAGCAGTAAACTTTACTACTGAAATCGGAGCCTACGTTAATTTTCGAAAAATATGGTTGAGATGGGTTCTTCAACCTGGACTGAGAACGCAAGTTTATGCCTCGTTGGGTACTGTCTCAGTTGAACCAAGATTAGCTGTAAAGTATAATGTTAATGAGAAGTTTAGAATTAAATTATCGGGAGGAAGATTTTCTCAAAATTTCACATCGGCAAGCTCTGATAAGGATATTGTTAATTTATTTAATGGGCTACTTTCCGCACCAACAAATGTTCAAGAAAATTTTGTGAATGAATTTCAACAAGTGAAAAACACAAAGAATGGTTTACAATACGCATGGCATGCAATTCTCGGTGGGGAATATGACCTTAGTAGAAATATTTCACTAAATGTCGAAGGTTATTACAAATACTTTTCACAGCTGAGTAATATAAATCAAAATAAGCTTTACGATGATATCGCTCAATTTGCTACGGTTGATGATGTATTTAAGAAGGACTTTATTTTGGAGTCAGGTCAATCTTATGGTGTAGACTTGTTAATTAAATACAATAAAGATAGGCTTTTCCTTTGGGGTACGTATTCATTGAGCAAATCGACACGTTGGGATGGCTTTATTTCTTATTTTCCAGTTTTTGATCGTCGTCACAATGTTAATATGGTAGGATCTTACTTACTTGGTAAAGATAAAACCTATGAAGTCAGTGTGCGATGGAATTTAGGTTCAGGATTACCTTTTACTCCTACTTCAGGATACTATCAGCTCGTTAATTTTCAAGGTGGTGTAACGACAGATTATGTTAATGAAAATCCAGAAAATGTTACCACATTACTCGGTAATTTCAATAGTAAAAGATTGCCCTATTACCATAGGTTAGATATCACAGCTAAAAAGAGGATAAAGTTTAAGAATAAATCGGAAATGGAACTTATTTTAAGCGTTACAAATGTTTACGATAGAAACAATATTTTCTATGTAAATAGAGTAACAGGTGAGGAGATATATCAATTTCCTATTTTACCAAGTTTCGGGTTGAATTATAAGTTTTAGACAGATGGCAAAAATCGTTGGGTTTCGCGCAATTAGACCTACTCGAGACAAGGTGCACTTGGTTGCAACACGGCCATATTATACTTACAAAAGCAATGTGTTAAAAGCAAAGCTTGAAGATAATCCTTATACATTTTTACATATAATTAATCCTGAATTCGGAAAAGCGAACAAAACAAAACCGAATTCAAATGAACGTTTCATACATGTAAAGGAGCAATTCAATAGATTTTTAGATGAAGGAATTTTAAAGCAAGATAAGGAGGATATTCTATACATTTATAGGCAAACAAAAGGAGATTTTTCCTGTATTGGAGTCATTGCAGGATCGAGTGTATCTGAATATGATGTTGGAAAAATTAAAAAACACGAGGCAACCTTGACATCTCGAGAGGAAATGTTCACTCGCTATTTGGAAATTGTTGGGTTTAATGCTGAACCTGTATTATTGACCTACCAAAATAATGATGACATAGCAGAATTTTTGCGTAAAAAAACGAATGAAAGGTCTGAATATGAATTTTCAACAACTGATAAAGTTAAACATGAATTATGGTGTTTATCTATAGTAGAGTCTGACGAATTGATACATAAGTTTTCTTCGATAGATGCTACTTATATTGCAGATGGCCACCACAGAAGCGCCTCTTCTGCGCGCTTGCATCACTCAAGAGGCCAAGATAATATGAATAGTTCAACTTCGTATTTTCTGAGCTTTTTAGTGCAAGAAAATCAAATCGAGATAATAGAATTTAATCGTTTAGTCAAAACATTAAATAACCTATCAGAAGAAGAGTTTTTATCGAAATTAAGCATGGTAGGGGAGTTGATTGCATTGAATGAGATTAGAAATCCAAGCAAAGAACATGAAATTGTCATTGTCTTGAAAAATAAGGCGTTTTCGTTTTTTCCTTTACCTCAATTCATAGACTTAGGTCATCCTGTAAATTCTCTTGATCCGGAAATACTTACGCAGTTAATACTCTCTCCAATTCTTGGAATCCATGATTTAAAGACGAGCGACGAACTTGTTTTTAGTCCTGGAAGTGAGTCTATTGAATCCGTAGTGGAGAAAATTAACAACGAGAAATTTGCTGTTGGGTTTCTTTTATTTCCGTTAAATATTCAACAAGTGAAAAGGGTAGCTGATAATGGAATGAATATGCCTCCAAAATCAACTTGGGTAGAACCAAAACTTAGAAGTGGATTAACGATTTATCCAATCGACTAATGATTTCAAATAATTTAGCTGAGATTCTTAATGAAATACCTGACAATGTTACATTGGTAGCTGTCAGTAAAACAAAACCCATTGAGGCCATTGAGGAAGCATATCTGGCAGGACAAAGACATTTTGGTGAAAATAAAGTTCAGGAATTAGTCGCAAAACATGAAAAATTACCAAAGGACATTAATTGGCATTTAATTGGGCATTTACAGACAAATAAGGTTAAATACGTTGCGCCATTTGTTCACTTAATTCATGCAGTTGACAGCGAAAAACTCTTATTAGAAATTGACAAGCAAGCTCAAAAAAACAACAGGATAATCGACGTACTTCTTCAATTTCACATTGCACAAGAAGATACAAAGTTTGGTTTGTCTATGGGCGAATGCAAGCTTTTATTAAAAAATAGCACATCATTTCTAAATACGAGAATAGTAGGGGTCATGGGTATGGCTTCATTCGTAGATGATGAAGATCAAATCAGAAATGAATTTAAGACGCTTCGCAACATATTTAACGAATTAAAATCTGAATATTTTGGCAATGCACCCTATTTTTCTACAATTTCAATGGGAATGAGTGGTGATTATTCTCTTGCTATTGAAGAAGGTAGTACGATGGTGAGAGTTGGAAGTGCTATTTTTGGACATCGTTAATTAAGTTTCAAATAGTACATTTTTGTTTCCCGAGAAGAAAGTGAAATATTTTTTGAAAATTTTGAAAAAAAATACCAAAAAACATAAAAATCACACCTCCGCAACCCGAAATTTTGGGTAAAATCATCAAAAATGATGTGGGAAAAAAATTTTATTTCATCCAATAACCCACTAAAAACGACCCGATTTTCACAGGTTCAAGTCCTAAAATGTTATACTGGTTGTTATACTGACAAGAAAAAACCCTTGACTAACTATCTGATAATCAAGGGTTTAAGTGTTAAATTTTGTGGTACCTCCAGGAATCGAACCAGGGACACAAGGATTTTCAGTCCTTTGCTCTACCAACTGAGCTAAGGTACCAGCCGTTGGTGGTTGCAAAGTTAAGCATTTTTTATTTTTTAGTCCAAATTACTGTTAATTTTCTTTTAATTAAATGTCATTCATACCTTTGCACGGTGAATACAAAAGAAGTTTATGTGATGGATTTTGGAAATACGGCGTTGAAAATTGCTGTTTTTCAAAATGAAACGATAAAGACCGTGTACAGGAGCAACCAAGAAGACTGTTTAAAATTAGATTGGAGCAACAAATTGATAGTTTTGTCAAATGTTGCATCCAAGGAGTTTTCATCGGCTTTGTTTGAGAAAGGTGCTAAGGTTTTAGAAATAACCACAGGCTATTCTGCAAGTTTTACATCTGCATACAACTCCATGAGTTCATTGGGTGTTGACCGATTTTGCAATGTGGAAGCAATGGCTAATTCAGAGCATACAGGTAATTTACTTTGCATAGATATTGGCACTTGTGTGAAATTTGATTTACTAGATAGTATGAAAATATACCGAGGTGGAAGTATTTCACCGGGAATTGATTTACGCTTTAAATCATTGAACGATTACACTGCTCGTCTTCCTTTGGAAAAAAAAACTGCCTATAAATCACTCATAGGAAATTCAACAAAAGATTCAATTTTATCCGGTGTTATCCTTGGGATCGAAGCTGAAATCTTAAAACGAATTGAGTGGTATGAAGCTGAATTTGATCACTTAACTATTTTTGTGACAGGTGGAGACGCTTCTTATTTTGATTTCCATCAAAAAAGTAACATCTTTGCAGACGAAAATTTAACGCTCAAAGGAATTTATTCCATTTTTTGCAACCATGCACAATAAACTATTTTTACTATTCTTGATTTCAATTAATTTCGGTTTTGGTCAATCCTTTTCGACCTCTCCGATTTCTTATTATGGAATTGGTGAAAAATCGTGGCAATCTCAAGCCATTTATTCGGCATTAGGATACGCCGGTATTTCGCAGTTTGACTCGACACAATTAAATCTTGAAAATCCAGCATCATATAGTTTCTTGAGCCAGGGGAATACCCTTTTTTCATTAGGGATGGGAGGACGAATTTCTCAATTTGAGTCACAAGATGCTTCTGTTATTAGATCCCAATACCTGCTTGATCAGTATGCTTTAGGTTTTAAAATGAAAAAAAACATGGGTATGATTTTTAGTTTAAGGCCATATGCTAATAGAGGGTATCAGGTAACTGATTATTCATTTACGGGAGTAGATTCAGTGCGCTATTCGTATGTTGGAAAAGGAGGAATGAGTGAATTTATTTGGGGAGCAAGTTATAGACCCCTAAACAAAAAAATCATCAAGTTCTCTGTAGGCGCGAATGTTGGATATGCCTTCGGAGCAACAGAAAAAATAAGGAGAGCTCAACTTCTTCCTGCCACATCAGATTACCCAGCTGGAGAACAGAATACTATTATGAGATTGAATAATTTATCTGTATACACAAGTGCTTTGTTGCAGTTTACTCCATCTAAGAATCATCAATTTGTTATTTCAGCAGCCTATGAGCCTAGAACTCTCGCTTCACGTTTACGAACAGTTTCTTCTCTTTCAAATGTTACGATTGGAACAAATGGCCGTCCTATTTACGATGTTTTGAATGCAGATACAGTAGATTACAGATATTTCTCAGAATCAATGGTTGTAGGAATTTCATATGCTATTTCACTTCCTAAATGGCGAATTCAAACACGAGAACTTCATCCAACTCTTAAATTATTTGGCTCGTATAGACAAAGTTCATCTAGAATTTCTAACATGGATTCTACTAAAACATACGGTTGGTACGGTGGGATTCAATTTAATCCTGAAAAAGATCTTTTTGAAAATTTATCTGTTCTTAAGTTTGCAGAAAAATTGTCATACCGGTTGGGAGTTTATACAGTAAATAATGAATTTTCTGATCAGCGAATAGCAGACTTTGGCACAACATTTGGAATCGGCATTCCGATTTTGATTCAACAGTCTCTTTCATCCGTAAATTTGAGTTTTCAAATGGGTAAGAGAACAAATGAATCAACTTCGTTAAAAGAGAATTATGGAGGAATGCAAGTGGGCTTGATTTTTTGCCCATCAAGTTTCGACAGATGGTTCAGAAAACGTAAACTAGATTAACAAAATAAAAATGAAAAACGCAGTACTTTTTGGAATTTTAACGTTAACAAGCGTAATTGGATTTGCTCAAAATGACTCTATTAATAAACGTGAATGTGACAGAATGAGATTTTTGGCAGGCGAAGAATTAAAATTGAAAAATTTCGCAGGAGCTTTAACTTACTATCAAAAGGCAGAAACCATTTGTGGTAATTTTGACAAAGCAGCTTACGAAAGAATGTCACAAGCAGCTATCAATGCAAATGCAACAGAGACCGATAAGGCGAAAAAAGCACTATTTGCTGATACTGTCATTTCAATTTATGGAAGAATGGATTCTAAATCATTTTTTGATCAAAAAAATGCGTTAACACGTGCCAGTTTCTATTTAAAAACTACTACTATTGATAGAGCTAAAGCTGATGAGTGGTATACACAGTCATTAAAAAATGGTGTTCAATTTAATGAATCTCAATTATTGACCTATTACAACAACCTCTATCAAATGTATATTGCTTCAAAAGATGATTTGAAAGGAGCAATTAAAAAGCGTTTAATTAATGATTATTTTGTTTTTAGTAAGTTAATTACAGATGCGGGAATGACACCGAAAACACAAGAAACTCTTACAAATGTATTCAATACCTTGATAAAAACTTGTGATGACATTCTACCTGACTTGGCAGGTTTTATGAAGACTTTACCTCAAGAGAAAGAAGCCAAAATTAAAACCGTTAATAATTTCATGACTATTTTAAAAGAAAAAGGTTGTACCGGAAGTAAAGAATACGAAATGTTAGTTGACACGATAATAAAAGTTGATAACAGTATTGATGCGGTCTTGGCAAAAGCAAATCTTCAAATGGCAAAGAAACGTTATGATGACGCCATCTCAACGTATAGAACGGCTATCAATATGTCCACAAGCAGCACACAAAAGGATGAGTTGGAATATGAAATTTTGGAAATTGTTTTCTTCAAAAAAGATAATATTAGAGGAGCTTACAATATGGCAATGGGAATAAACGGTTCTAAAAGATCTAAGGCTTTAGAGATTGCTGCTGATTGTGTAGCAAAATTGGCGAATTCTTGTGGTACCAGTACGTTCGAAAGAAAATGTAATTATTTGTATGCTGCAGAATTAGCGCAACGAGCAGGCGACGGTTCAAAAGCGTCAAGATACAGAGCTATGGGACCTTCTAAAACTGAAATTTTCACGGAAGGAAATCCATCATCTGCGAACCTTTCTTGTTGGGGAGTTTCAGTATCTTTAAAATAATTTTGAATTCTAAATCCTCTTATTTGACATTTATAATTCCTGTTGTATTTAGTGCGACAGGAATTCTTTTTTCTTGCGAAAATTCAATGACAGAAATTCGACGTGTAGACATCGATTACAATATTCCTGACGAAATAACAAAAGAATTAAGACTTATTTATGCTGATTCTGCCAAAGCCAAAATCGAATTATTTGCAGCAACGGCTGAAAAGACAAATGGAAAACAAGAAATTACAAAACTAAAGGATTCGCTTCGCGTTAATTTTTTCAATAAAGAAGGTAAAAAAGTTTCTACACTTTTCGCCCTCTATGGTGAAATAAACGATGTTGAAAATATGGTGTATATCAAAGATTCCGTCAGATTTTACAATTTTGAAAAAAAACAATTACTCGAAACTGAGACCCTCTTTTGGAATCGAGTTGACAGCACCATTTATACAGAAGGACAAGTTATTGTAAAATCTCCCGATGGAATAGCATTGGGAACCGGTTTTCGAACTAAACAAGACTTCAGTAAATATACAATATTGAAACCACAAGGTCAAATATTAGTAAAAGACCCTAAAAACGAAAATAAAATACAATGAACACATACAACACCATCATGAGGTATTTTTGGTTAACAGCTTCAGTTCTTATTTTTATTGTTGTTACAGTAATGGGGATAATGGATGGTTTTTCAAAATGGGTGTTTTACTACCTTTTCGTATTGACATCCTTAGGTATGTATTTTTTAAAAACTTGGATGATGAAAAGGTTTGTAAACCACCAAGCATTTTTAGAGGATCAAAAACAAAAAAGTAAAGAAACTTTGTAACAAAATATGCTGTTCATTTGTCTTTAGAATCAATGAGATTAATTTTTTTAGTAATTCTTTTTGCTAATTCATCAATCCTTGTGGCGCAACAATTTGCCAAAGGTTTAGTCTCAGATGAAAAGGGTTCTCCCATACCTAACGCTCGCATTTTTATTAAAAATGATGCAAGTCAACGAACTGTTGCAGATTTGAATGGACGATATCAACTTTCATTAATGCCAGGAGAGTATTTTTTAGTGGTCACCTCGCCAGGTTTTGAAGACAGAGAGACATATATTTCAATTGGAGGTATAGACATCGTTAAGGACATCCAGTTGTTTCCAGCAAAAGCGAAAGACCTTGGGTCAGTTGAATTATCTGCGAAAAAGTATAACCCTGGCAGGGATATTATGCTAAAGGTCGTGGACAAAAGAGATCAAATGAATCTGTGGAATCACAAACATAAAGTAGACGTTTATATTAAAGCAACAGAAAAAATAGATCGTAAAGCAAAACAAGAAAACACGAAAAAGGACGATGACCCTCTAAATGGTGACAAAAAACCAGATTGGACTGATAATTACAATTTGGTTGAAGTGCAACTCAATCGCTCTTATGCTCCAGTGAACAGTGTGAAAGAGGTAAGAAATGCTTACACACTTCGTGGAAAAGATTATTTTTTATACTACACTACAACAGTGAAATCTAATTTCAATTTCTTTGAGAATTTATTGCAGTTAGATGATCTTCATGAGAATCCTATTATGTCTCCAATATCAGTACCAGGGATTTTGAGTTATAGATATAAATTGGAGGAAAAAATAGAGCGAAATGGACAGAAAATCTCTAAAATCAAAATAATTCCGAGAAATGTAGCTACTACCACTTTAGAGGGATATATCTATGTGATCGATAGTTTATGGATAATTGAAAAATTAGAATTAACCCTCAACAAAGGAAATTTAAAGCGTTATGATTACTTCACAATTGAACAAACGTTTTCTCATCCAGGAGATTCACTATGTCTTTTAGAAAAACAAATATTTAAATACGGCGGAACTTATGGAGGTGAAAAATCCAATTGTGTCACTGAAGCAGTTTTTAGTAATTATGACTTTGAAATTAATTTCAATAAAAAATTCTTTAACAATGAAGTTGCAGTAACTTCTAAAGAAGCATATGAAAAGGACACAACTTTCTGGTCAGATAAGAGACAGGTAGTGTTAACCGATGAGGAAATTCGATTTATAAAGGCAAAAGACAGTATTCGTGATGCACAGAACAGAAAAGAATATCTGGACTCTGTGGATGCGATATTTAACAAGGTTACTGCACTTAAAATTCTATGGTTCGGAATTGATCATAGAAATCGTGCTGAAAAATACCAATGGACTCTCGGGTCGTTAGCAACAATTGTTCAACCTATGTTCATTGGAGGTCCTCGTTTCACGCCAAATTTTGACTTTTTCAAAAAGTGGAAAGATGAAAGAACCTTGGATTCTTACACTCGGATTTCCTATGGGGTTTTGAATAACGATGTGAAAGGAGACACATGGTGGAAATATCGATTTGATCCCTTTCATCAAGGATTTATTAGGTGGTCAATTAACCACGATTTCGATGTAATTAGAGGATATGATGCCATTACTCAAATCTATAAGCGTGAAAATTTTATAGAGGCAACAAAAATGCGCACATCTTTTGAATATGAACTTTTTAATGGATTTTATTTGGATGTAAGTGCTGAGTTTTCGGAGCGCAGATCGCTAAAGGGACTGAATAAAGTTACTTTTTTTGACCAATGGATTCCAAACACAGACTTCATGGATTTTGATGCTTATCAAGCTATGTTGACGGATATTACACTTTCATACACGCCGATGCAAAAGTTTATGAGGGAACCTTATCGTAAAGTAATCCTTGGTTCTGCATGGCCTACTTTTTATCTTAATTATGAACGTGGTATTCCATCTATCTTTGGTAGCGACATTGATCATGAGTATATTCAATTTGATATTCAACAAGCATTTAAAATCGGAACCATAGGTACCACAAATTATCGTTTTTCAATAGGTAAATTTTTGTCCACAAGAAATTTATACGAACCAGACTTTAAATTTCAGCGAAGAAGTGACCCAATTTGGTTTTCTAATCCGTTGTATTCGTTTCAAGGATTGGACACATTACTGAGAACCACTGATTATTCAACAGAACTACACATTGTTCATCATGACAACAGTGCAATTATTAATAAAATACCATTTATGAAAAAGACTAGGTTGGGATTGGTATTGGGAGCTGGAGCATTGTATGTGAAGGAATACGACTGGTTGCATTTTGAAACGTTGGCAGGATTAGAGAGAAGCTTTAAAATTTCTAGAAGAAGATTACGCATAGGGTTATATGGTGTTTTATCTGCAGGAAATAAAATGCCAATGCGTGCCGATTACAAAATATCATTTGCCATACTTGATGACAGAAGTATGAAGTGGAATTTTTAGGCCTCTTCTGATTTTTTCGGAAAATATACCCGTTGCCGAATAAGCATCATGAATACACCAATTGATATGCAGGCATCTGCTAAGTTCCAAATAGCTGGAAAAACCTCGTTTCCTCCAACAAGGGGCATCCATTCTGGCCACCTCATATCGAATTGAAACATATCGACCACACTACCTAGTAAAAATCCATGATGTCGTACCTCAAACGCTTCTGGAAAATCTCCACATTTCTCAAATTCACCTGTACCTTCCATCCAACTATATTGATGACATGGATTAAAAGGAAAAATAAAATCATGAAACATAGAATCTAATAGATTTCCAGCGGCACCGGTAAATATTAAAGAAATTGCAATGAGGTACTCTGTTTTTACGCCTTTTCTTGCCTCGCGAATAATATAATATGCAATGAACACGACAGCTACAAGACGAAAAATACTTAGAGCCAATTTATGCCACATAGCGGCACCGAAAGTTGTACCGAAAGCCATTCCTTGATTTTCCGTGTAGCGTATTTTAAACCATTCACCAAGCACATTATGGTATTCCCATGGTAGAAAGTTTGACTTTATATACAACTTTATGGCTTGATCTGCAATTAGCAGAAAAAGAATAAGTACTCCTACAATAGTAAGCTGTCTTTTCACTTAACGCTGCGCATTTTTAGCATCAATACTCATAGTGGCGTGTGGAACTAATCTCAATCTTTCTTTTGGAATTAATGTGCCGTTTACTCGACAAACACCGTATGTTTTGTTCTCAATTCTGACCAATGCGGCTTGAAGGTTTTGAATGAATTTTTCCTGACGAGCTGCTAGTTGAGCCACTTCTTCTCTTGACAAGGTCTCGGAACCGTCCTCCATCATATTAAATGTCCTTCCGGTATCATCCGTACCATGATCATCATTGTGCGATAATGATCCAATTAATAAACTGTAGTCGTCTTTTGCTTCTTTTAGCTTACCTAGAATAAGTTCCTTAAATTCTTCAAGTTCAGCATCTGAATATCTATTCTTCTCTGTTGACATAACGATAAATTGGGACGCAAATATATGATTTTTCGAAGCTTATGAGCTTTGTTGTGGATAAAATTTAATGAAAAAATAGTCACTACTTTTTTAATTATTCACATTTACCC
>CAZLHR010000008.1:0-38242 GCA_964559685.1 uncultured Lishizhenia sp. | reverse complement strand
TCCAATCATTCGTTTCCCAATCTATATAGAATCATGTATACTTATTCACATTTATCCGTATTTACATGAAGTTTCTATAATTTCGTAGCATGATTCGACTGTTTTTAGGGAATCGAGTTGGTGTTTTACTTTTGCTGCCAATTTTCGTAATTGCATTCCACTACATTCATTGGATTACAGGTAATGAATTAGATGAAATTTCTGATTTTGGTTTGTGGGGTGAATTGAGTTTTTCAAAGATTACCTCATATAGTTGGACAAGCGTATTCCTACTAACCAATGCAATCATACTGAATTATTTATACAACAGTCATCAATTCTTAGATAAAAATTCGTATTTGATTTCTTTATTGTATGTTGTAACAATGAGCTTTTACAAGGCATTTTATCAGTTTGATTATGTTCTATTAACACACTTTTTATTTATTATGATGCTTACTCAATTTTTTGATTTAAAACAACAAATCGATGGGAGAAAATATGTGTTCAATGCGTTTGTTTTTATTGGAATTGCAGCAACCTTTCAACCTCTTTTATTATTTTTTCTACCATTCTTTATTTTTGCTCTACTCATCTTTCGACCTTTTTCATTTCGAGAGTATAGTTTGGCTATTTTTGGTTTTTTTATTCCATTTATTTATTGTTTTTCTTATCTATGGTGGTTCGAAATTGACCGTAATCTTTCTTTTGAAATAGAAATGAATATTTTTGATTCTAGCGATTTCATTTGGTTGATCGCGGCTTATGGAATTTTAATTTTTGTTTCCTATTTTAGTATGCGTTCTATTCTTCAAAAATCATCCATAAGATTGAAAAAGCAGATTCAAGTCCTTTGGTTGTTTGTCTTAATGGGACTTTTCCTTGGTGTTCTGAATCTTTTATGGAAGCAGGATTTAAATGATTTAAGTATTGCAATGTTATTTTTGACTATTTTATTAACATATAGCTTTCTGCATAAAACATATGGGCTATTGTCCGCGGGGGTTTTCTACATATGCTTGGCATATTCGATGTTGAAATTTTTCGTTTAACCAAGGTTATTCAAGCCCTATTTGTCCTTAATTTTGACCAAAATTGAAAGAATGAAATTCGGAGTAGTCACTTTTCCCGGTTCAAATTGTGATCAAGACATGGTGTATGTATTGAAAGATATTTTAGGACAAAATGTTGTATCACTTTGGCATAAAGATGTCAATTTACAAGGTGTAGACATGGTAGTACTACCGGGAGGATTCTCCTACGGTGATTATCTTCGTTCAGGGGCATTGGCAAAATTTTCGCCTATCATGAACGAGGTAATAAATCATGCAAATAGAGGAGGGTACGTACTGGGAATATGTAATGGGTTTCAAATATTAACAGAATCAGGTCTTCTCGAAGGAGCTTTGTTGCATAATAATAGTCAACGATTCATATGTAAAAATGTATTCTTAAAGCCGGTTTCTTCAACCGCAGGCATAACAAAAGAATTATCAGTACAAACAAGCTATAAAATTCCAATTGCTCATGGTGAAGGTCGTTATTTTGCTTCGAACGAAACAATTAATAGATTAGAAGATAATGATCAAGTACTTTTTAAATATGTCGATTCTGAAGGAAACTTATCATCAGAAGCAAATCCGAATGGTTCACTTAACAACATTGCAGGAATTACAAACAAGACTAAAAATGTGTTTGGGATGATGCCGCATCCGGAACGTGCCGCAGATTTGCATTTAAACAACATCGATGGTCTTTCGCTTTTCGAGTCTATTTTAACACATTGTTCATGAAAATATTATTGTTAGGATCCGGTGGTAGGGAACATGCATTGGCTTGGAAAATTGCACAAAGTTCCATGCTAGATGAATTGTATATTGCCCCAGGAAATGCAGGAACAAGAAATCACGGAAAAAATCTTCCATTTTCTCCGACTGATTTTGAATCTGTAAAGAAACATGTGTTGGAATTGAATATCGACATGGTAGTAGTCGGACCTGAAGAACCATTAGTTATGGGAATTTATGATTATTTCCTAAGTGATCCAGAACTAAGAAAAGTACCTGTAATTGGTCCAAGTCAACTAGGTGCACAACTAGAGGGAAGTAAAGATTTTGCAAAACAATTTATGTCAAGACATAATATTCCAACTGCAAAATATGCCACTTTTACGCAAGACTCCCTTGAAGAAGGATTAAATTTTTTGTCCAATATGAAGGGTCCATATGTATTAAAAGCAGACGGGCTAGCAGCAGGAAAAGGTGTGCTCATCATTAAGGATTTAG
The DNA here is from genome assembly GCA_964559685.1 of uncultured Lishizhenia sp. Classification (GTDB taxonomy): domain Bacteria; phylum Bacteroidota; class Bacteroidia; order Flavobacteriales_D; family Crocinitomicaceae; genus UBA952. The sequence continues at coordinate 35,978 of CAZLHR010000008.1, read as the reverse complement.
ATGAGGCAAAATCCGAACTTACGAGTATGCTATCGCATGCAAAATTTGGAAACGCCAGTAAAAAGGTAGTTATTGAACAATTTTTAAGTGGAATTGAATTAAGTGTGTTTGTATTAACTGATGGGGAGTCTTTTAAATTACTTCCTGAGGCAAAAGACTACAAGCGCATTGGAGAAGGTGATACAGGTCTAAATACCGGTGGTATGGGAGCAATTTCACCTGTTCCATTTGCTGATGCAGCTTTTATGGATAAAGTGCACAATAGAATTATAGTTCCAACGGTAAAGGGATTGAAAAGTGAAAGGATTCCATACAAAGGATTTATATTTTTCGGACTGATCAATGTGAAAGGTGATCCTTATGTAATTGAATACAATTGTAGGTTAGGAGATCCTGAAACTGAAGTTGTAATTCCTAGGTTGAAATCTGATATATTGGATTTATTTGAAGGCGTTGCGACAAATACATTATCAGAACGTGATATTGAATTTTACGATAAAAGCGCTGCAACTGTTATGATCGTCTCAGGAGGATATCCAGAAGCATACGAGAAAGGAAAAACAATTTATGGATTGAACTCTGTGGTGGAGAGCATTGTGTTTCATGCCGGAACATCATCAGACGGCCCATCGGTTCTTACAGCCGGCGGAAGAGTACTTTCCGTAACATCGTACGGTAGAAATTTAGACGCTGCATTAGAGAAGACATATGATTCAATTGCTAAGATATCGTTTGACGGCGCCTATTTCAGAAAGGATCTAGGATTTGATGTCCTATAATATGGAAGGAAATACCCTATATTTTATTCTGTTTTCTCTTTTAGCTTCTGCTTTTTTTTCTGGAATGGAGCTAGCGTATCTCTCTTCTAATCGATTGAAAATAGAATTACAAATCCAAAAAAATGGATTAAAATCTTCTATTTTAAAAATATTATACAAGAAGGAATCTACGATGATCGCAATGATGTTGTTGGGTAACAATGTGGCACTCGTTGTTTATGGAATTTCAATGGCAGAAAAACTTAATCCTATTTTGGCGAGTTGGGGAATAGAAAGTGAGTTTTGGACGTTGTTGAATCAAACTATATTGTCTACTATGATAGTATTAATTACAGCAGAATTCTTACCTAAAGCAATTGTTCAATTGAATCCTAATTGGTTTCTTAGTGTTGGATTACTTCCATTATTTTTTTCCTACATAGTAATGTTTTTACCCACCCAAGTAATCTTATTTCTTACCAATACTTTTCTTCTATTAGGTGGAAAAAAGAGTAAAGTGGAGGAGAAAGTATTTTCAAAAGTAGACCTAGAACATTATGTGGAAGACATCTCCTCACGTATGAAGTCTGAAGAAAAATTGGGTAACGAAATGATCATTCTAAAAAATGCTCTGGAGTTTTCAAAATTAAAAGCACGCGACTGCATGATTCCTAGAACTGAAATTATTGCAGTAGAATTAGATGAATCTCCAGCTATGGTTAAACAACTATTCATAGAAAAAGGCTTATCAAAAATTATCGTTTATAGAGAAGATATCGACAATATCATTGGATATGTTCATAGCTTTGACTTTTTTCAACACCCCGAGAAAATTGGACAAATACTAAAGCCAATCAGTTTTGTGCCCACTGTTATATCTGGTAAAGAATTATTAGAAAAATTTAATAAGCAGGCAGGTAATGTGGCTGTTGTTACAGATGAGTATGGAGGCACTGCGGGTATTGTCACACTAGAAGATGTGATTGAAGAAATATTTGGTGAAATAATTGATGAATACGATAAACCGGATTTAGTTGAACAAATAATAAGTGATGAAGAATTCCTTTTTTCAGCTCGCATTGAAATTGATTACCTTAATGAAACCTATGGTTTAAGTATACCGGAATCGGATGAATACGATACGTTGGCAGGATATATATTACATACGCTCGCTTATATTCCCGTTGCAAATGAAAAACTAGAACATAATCACATAACATTAATAGTTGAGGAAGTTAGTGATAGGAAAGTTCAATTGGTTCGTATTTTCAAAAATTAAAATGAAAATTCTATCACTTTTACTCTTTGGTTTTTTTGTAATATCAAGTTGTGCTCAAAAAACCTATCAACTCTCCGATCAACTAAAAGAGATTTCCGGATTAGAACTTTATAAGGACAGTATTTTCTTTGCCATTAACGATGGAGGTAATAAAAATGTGGTATACATCCTTTCAAAAAAAATGGAGTTGTTAAAAACGGTTGAAATTTCTGATGTTAAAAATCACGATTGGGAAGCATTGGCATTAGACGAGAAATACCTCTATATAGGAGATATTGGAAATAATTTAAATAACAGAAAAAATCTCCAAATACATAGAATTCCAATTAAGCGATTACTTGAAAAGACAAAGGCTAGCCCTGAAACCATGCAGATATCCTATGCTGAACAACGAAATTTTCCTCCAGCGGATAAGAGCATGTATTTTGATGCTGAAGCTATGATTTCGCACAACGGGAAACTCTGGATTTTTACAAAAAACAGGTCAAAACCTTTTGATGGGAAATCATTGGTGTATTCCGTAGAATTTTCACCTGGAGCCATCAAAACAATTAAGAAATCATTTGAATTAATTTCAGGAATAAGAGGGTGGCTTCTGGACTCTTTTACGGGAGCTGCATCATTCAATGATTATGTTTATTTGCTAACCTACACAAAAATTATCCGATTCAAATGGAAAGGTAACACCCTTCAAAAAGTTGATGAAAAATCTTTTCCTGGTTATGCGCAAACAGAAGGTATCTCCCTGAGTTCTCAGGGTCAAATTTACGTAGCGAATGAAGCACATAAATGGCTGGGAAGACAAAAAATCCAACAAATTCAATGGAAAAAGTAGTCGATCTGTCAAATTTTGATGCGGTTATTTTTGATATGGATGGCGTACTCATCGATTCAGAACCGCTTTGGAAAATTGCTATGGAGGAAGTTTTTGCAGAATTAGGCTCTAAGTTAACTAGGAAAGATTTTGAGAAAACTGTTGGGTTGCGTATTGACGAAGTAATCCGATTTTGGAACAAACAGGAAAATTGGAATATTGACAACATTCAACTGATTGAGGATAAAATAACAGAAAGAATGGTTGAACTCATCAAAAAACATCCTAATCCTCTTCCGGGTGTAATTGAAATCCTTCGGTTCTTAATTGACAAAAAAGTAAAAATCGGGTTAGCAACATCCTCATCCTCAAAGCTTATTCATGCCGTATTAAACTGTTTAGGTATAGCCAATTATTTTGACTATTTCCATTCCGCTGAATTTGAAGATTATGGTAAACCTCATCCAGCTGTATATATACATGTGGCCAATTCTTTAGAAGTTTTGCCTCACAGATGTTTGGTTATAGAAGATTCATTCAATGGCGTCGTTGCCGGATTGGCAGCAAAAATGAAGGTAGTAGCAATTCCTGAAAAAACACATGCTCCAAACCCAAAATTAGCGTTGGCAGATTTTATTTTTGACGATTTATTTCATCTAAGACTACATTTGGTTTCTAATAATTTTTGAAATTGAAATAAATCTAGAATATTTTTGGCTTATCATTTTGATTAATTCTCGCCTCTTTTGTTTTTTATCTATGTTTCGTTTGTAACTTTGTTAGATGTCAGAAGAGGAATCATTCGACTATCGTGAGCATGCTGCCCAATCTGGTGATCAAGAATTGGATAAAGTACTCAGACCTAAATCTTTAAAAGATTTTGCTGGGCAACCTTCTGTTGTTGAAAATCTCGAAATCTTCGTTCAAGCTGCTAAATTAAGGAGTGAGCCTTTGGATCATGTTTTGCTTCATGGGCCTCCAGGTTTGGGGAAAACGACTCTTGCTAATATAATTGCGAATGAAATGGGCGTAGGATTTAAGGTGACAAGCGGTCCTGTGCTCGATAAACCTGGAGATCTTGCAGGGTTGTTAACAAATTTGAGCGAAGGAGATGTGCTTTTTATCGATGAAATTCATCGCTTGAGTCCTGTAGTAGAAGAATATCTATATTCCGCTATGGAAGATTATGTAATAGATATTTTACTTGATTCTGGCCCAAATGCGCGAACTATTCAAATAAATTTAAATCCATTTACCCTAATAGGGGCAACAACAAGATCTGGATTGTTAACAGCACCCTTAAGAGCTCGTTTTGGCATTAATTCACGATTGGAATATTACGATGCGGAAACCTTAACTGCCATTGTGGAGCGATCATCTTCTTTACTGGCAATTCCAATTGATAACGATGCTGCTTTTAAAATTGCAAGTAGATCAAGAGGTACTCCAAGAATTGCAAATGCATTATTGCGAAGAGTTCGTGACTTTGCACAAATAAAAGGTTCAGGAAAAATCGATGACCCTATTGCTGAAATTGCGCTAAAAGCATTAAATGTCGATTCATATGGACTCGATGAAATGGACATTAGAATATTAAGTACGTTAATAGACAAATTTCAAGGCGGACCAGTTGGGCTCTCCACCATAGCAACAGCAATTGGAGAGAATGCCGGAACGTTAGAAGAGGTTTATGAACCATTTTTAATACAAGAAGGATTCTTGATGAGAACTCCTAGAGGCCGAAAAGTAACCGAAAAAGCATACAAACATCTTGGAAAAGACTTTGGCTGGGTTCAAGGTGGTCTATTTTAGTTATGCGCGACATCAAACAGTTTATTAAAGAAAAAGCAAATTCGCTTGGGTTTTTTTATTGTGGGTTTTCTAAAGCAACATTTCTTGAAGACGAGGCCAGAAACTTAGAAAAATGGTTGAATAAAAACTACCATGGCAAGATGTCTTATATGGAGAATCATTTTGATAAGCGCTTAGACCCAAGACTATTAGTTGAAGGTGCAAAAACGGTGATTTCTTTGTTGTTAAATTACTACCCAATAGAAAAACAGAATGAGTTTGATGTCGAAGTTCCAAAAATTTCATCATATGCCTATGGCGAAGATTATCACACGGTTATAAAAGATAAACTCAAAGAATTGATAAATCAAATTAAAGATAATTTTGGTGACATTCATGGTAGAGCCTTTGTAGATTCGGCACCAGTCATGGATAAGGCATGGGCGAAGAAATCAGGCTTAGGTTGGATTGGTAAAAACAGCAACCTCATTCATCCTAAGGAAGGAAGTTTTTTTTTCATTGCTGAATTAATAGTCGATATCGAGATCACACCTGATGGCCCAATTAAGGATTACTGTGGAACATGCACTCGTTGTATTGATGCTTGTCCTACCGATGCGATAGTTGAACCATACGTTGTACGTGGTGATAAATGTATTTCATATCTTACCATCGAACTAAAAGACGAGATACTTCCCTCCGAATTTAAAGGGAAAATGGATAATTGGGCTTTTGGCTGCGATATTTGTCAAGACGTTTGTCCTTGGAATCGATTTTCAAAACCCTCAACCGAACCTCGCTTTTCGCCAAATGACAAACTACTAAATTTAACAAGTTTAGAATGGGAGCAGTTGACAGAGGAAATGTTCAATGAACTTTTTAAGTTAAGTGCTGTTAAAAGAACTAAATTCGATGGTTTAAAAAGAAATATTCAATTTATTAAAACCCACTAACATTCTATCTACATTTGTACTATGACGATGCAAGAATTGATTGAAGTAAAATATTCAGGCCAAGTAGACCAAACCATGGATTATGCTAAAGTAGCCGTTCAAACAATTGCAGTATTAATTGGTGGATTGGTGATTTGGCGAGCGGTAATAGCTTATCAGCGAAGGCAACGTATTTCAAGAAGACAAAATTCATATTTTGAAACTAAATATTCCAAACATTGGAAAAAATAGAATTATGGATAAAAAAAAGGAGGCAATAATTATAGGGGCTGGTCTTGTCGGATCTCTTTGGGCAGTTTATTTGTCAAAAGCAGGATATAAAGTTACTATCTACGAACGCAGACCAGATATTCGCAAAGCGGAAATTTCTGCTGGTAAATCGATAAATTTAGCTTTATCTGTTCGCGGATGGACTGCACTAGATGCCGTTGGAGTTGGAGATGAAATTAGAAAGATTGCTATTCCAATGTATGGTAGAATGATGCATGATTTAGAAGGTAATCTAACGTATCAACCCTACGGAAAAGAAGGACAGGCAATTTTTTCAGTTTCTCGTGGGAAAATAAATGCAAAAATGATGGACATCGCTGAAGAATATGGAAATGCGACCATTCATTACAACCACGAATGCAGACGGGTAGATTTAGATAAAGGAATTGTTTTCTTGAAGAATACTATCACGGGGGAAGAATTTACGGATGAAGCGCCTATTGTTTTTGCGGCAGATGGTGCATTTTCTGCAGTTCGATACAATTCAATGCAGAAATTAGATCGTTTCCAATATTCACAAAATTACATTGCCGATGGTTACCGTGAATTACTCCTGCCTGCGAATACTGATGGAACTTATAAAATGGATAAAAATGCACTGCATATTTGGCCTAGAGGTCGTTTTATGTTGATTGCATTGGCAAATGAAGACGGTTCTTTCACATGTACCTTGTTCATGCCACATGAAAACGATGAATTTTCGTTTGATAAACTTAAATCAAAGGCTGATGTGGACCGGTTTTTCAAAACGGTTTTCCCGGATTTTTACGACATGATGCCAAACGTGGCGGAGTCATGGGATGACCATCCTTTATCAAATTTAGCTATTATTAGATGTTTTCCTTGGACAAAAGGTAAAGTCGCTTTAATGGGTGATAGTGCACACGCCACGGTACCATTTTACGGTCAAGGAATGAATGCTGGATTTGAAGATTGTCGTGTGCTCAATAGCTTAATGCTTAAACACAATGAAAATTGGGAAAAGGTTTTCAAGGAATATAGTTTTATACGTAAACCTGATGGCGACGCTCTTCAAGATTTATCATTAGAAAACTACTATGTTATGCGTGATTATGTTGCTGATCCAGATTTCTTGTTGCGTAAAAAGATTGAAGCAAAATTTAGTGATTTGTACCCAAATAAATGGTTGCCGTTGTATTCTCAAGTGACGTTTAGCAATATTCCATACAGTGTGGCTTATAAACAAGGGCAAGTTCAAAATTCAATTATGGATGAGGTAATGGAATTGCCAAAAATTCACGATAATTGGGATTCAGAAGAGGTCATGAATATCATGCGCGCTCGAAGTGAATCTTTTAATTTCGATATATGAGAATTTTTAAAATATTCCTTTTACTGTTTCCATTTTCACTTTTTGCCCAAGGCGGATTTGTGAAAGGAAAAAAAGGAAACGATTATATAATTGTTACCAAAAATGGTTATCATTTTGCCGTTGGACCAACGTACACCATGACCAAAAAAACAATAACTGGAGAATTAAGTGATAACAATGGTTCTAGAGGGACTTATTTTGTAGACCCGGCAGGTAGTATAGGTTTTTTTGCTGAAGCCGGCCTTGTTCAGTTTCCAACATGGAAGGGAATACCAATAAAAGCACTTAAGAAGAGTAGAATAATGGATTATTGGGAGTTTGCTCTTGGATTCAGGCAACTTGCAGGTTCAGAATCTACAACCTTACACTATAAAAATGCACTTGGTGAAATTTACGATACCATTTCAGCCTCTGGTAGTTTTCGAAATGGATTTCTATATGGACGAGCTACTGCACACTCGATTATTTTTGTTGGGAAAAAGAAAATTGACCAAGCAAGAAAATATTTCGTTGATCAAAGTCTTGGGTTTAATATCGATTATTTGATGTTTCCAAGTGAACAAGAATATGACGATCCTAATTTTGTTTCACCGGTTTCCACTAGGTATCACGCTCCTCTTGTTGCTCAATTTCATTATTCTATAGGATTCGGAATTCGAATTAATCGTGCTTGGATGTGTGTGCCAGGTGTTCACTTACCTCTAATTGGGATTTATGAATGGAATAATTTTAGTCCTCGTTTAAATTGGTTTTCTTCAGGGTATTGGCCAATTCAAGGGCAGTTGAGGTTTATAAAATTATTTGAAAGAGCTCCTAAATGCGGTGCTTATGGAAATCCGGCTGATATGGATTTAGATAAGAAATTTAGATTAGGTCAATAAACCTTCCATTTCTTCTTCATTCTTTTTGGCAGTTTCTTTTTGAACCTTTTAATCGTGGAATCACGATCAGAAATGTTTCCACATTTTAAAATATCTCTGAATATAACTTCATTGTTTCGAAAGAAAATAAATTCAAAACTCACAGAAGTAGATTCGTCTCTGTACAATTTATAAATACTCGTTCTATTCAATATTTCTTCAAATCTCTCTTTTGATGTTGAAGGTTTAAAGGTGCGATCATAACCCCTTACATTGATTACAACATATGTGTCAAAACCTTTTCTTTTTAATTCGTTCTGAACGCTGTCCTCTATTAAAACTAGTGCACTTCCGCCTTGCTTTATTATGTTTTGTAGGGGTATTGATTTTATCCCTAATTGAGAAAAGATTTCCGTCACATTTACCTCAATGGCATAACGATCTTCTGGTTTGTCGAATTGTCCGACAATTACTACATTTTTTAAATTAAATTGCCCCCAACTTGTAAAGGTTATTGCGAAAAAACTGAAATAAAACAAATAGTTAGTCATAATTAGAAAATCTCTTTTGCAATGGCCTTTACCGAAGAAGAGTTGGACATTGTATAATAGTGAATACACGGAACTCCTTTTGCTTTAAGTACTTTCGATTGATGGATTCCCCATTCAATTCCAACTTGTTCCGCAGCTTTATTGTCTTTGCACTTTAAAAGTTCATTTGCAAGTTCAATTGGGTAGTCTATGTGAAAGAATTTCGGTAGAAATGAAATATGAGAAAGTGTTTTGATTGGCTTTAATCCTGGAATTATAGGAATTGTTATTCCAATTTTTCTACAAGCTTCAACAAAAGCAAAATACTTAGAATTATCAAAAAACATTTGCGTTACTATGTACTCTGCCCCGGCATCTACTTTTGCCTTTAAATTTTGCAAGTCAAATTCAAGATTCATTGCTTCAAAATGTTTTTCGGGGTATCCCGCGGCTCCAATACAAAAATTAGTAGGCGCCATCTGAATATCATCCATCATATAACTGCCTTGATTCATTTCAGCTATTTGTTGAATAAGCTCAACTGCAAATTTATGTCCTCCTGGTTCAGATCTGAATGTGCTTTCAGTTTTGATGGGATCTCCACGGAGAGCCAATACGTTATCAATACCTAAAAATTGCAGGTCGATTAATGCATTTTCTGTTTCCTCGCGACTAAAACCTCCACAAATCAAATGCGGTACAGCATCAACATCGTATTTATTCATAATAGCCGCACATATACCTACAGTTCCAGGTCTTTTTCTTACGGCAATTTTTTCTAATAGCCCATGCTCGCGCTCCTTATATATGTATTCCTCACGATGATAGGTGACATTAATAAATTTAGGTTTGAATTCCATTAATGGATCAATTCCATCATAAATAGATTGGATGCTTTTACCTTTTAGAGGAGGTAAGATTTCAAAAGAAAACAAGGTGGCTGCCTTGGCATTGGATATGTGATCAATTACTTTCATCTGTGCAAAGGTAACTCAATCCCAAAAAGAAAAAAAATTAAATAGCCTCTAGAATTGCTTTAGAAATAATTTTAATTGCCTCATCAATTTCACTTTCAGAAATTGTCAGAGGAGGAGATAATCTGAAACTATAAGGATGGGATAAAAACCAAAAGGTTATGACTCCATTTGTTAAACAATTTTTGACTACTTTTTCAACCTTTTCAGCTGATTCCATATCAAAAGCAAACATGTAGCCAATTCTTCTGCTGGCCTTTATTCCTGGTAATGCACGTATACTTAATTCCAGTTTTTTTCCTAGTCGTTCAACTTCCGTGTAATTAATATCTTGAGAAAGAACCTTAACAGCTGCTGTTGCTGCTGCGGCAACTACTGGATGACCTCCGAATGTTGTAATATGACCAAGCATAGGGTTATTGGTAAATACATGCATGATTTCAGGGGATGAAACCAATGCACCAATTGGCATTCCTCCTCCTAATGCTTTACCCAAAGTTAAAACATCGGGGACAACACCATAATGCTCGAAAGCGAATAGTTTCCCTGTTCTCCCCATTCCACATTGAATTTCATCAAAAATTAATAACGCACCAACTTCATTACATTTCTTTCGTAACGCCTTAATAAAAGATATATTTGGAATTCTTACCCCAGCATCTCCTTGTATGGTTTCTATAATCACTCCAGCACTTTTCTCGGTAATTTTATCCAATTCCTTTTCGTCATTCCAATGTAAAAAACGCACATCTGGTAGTAATGGTCTGTATGCCATTTTTTTTGTCTCGTTACCAGAAATACTTAATGATCCATTCGTGCTACCATGATAGGAACCTCGAAAAGAAACGATTTCAGTTCTTCCTGTATAGCGTTTGGCTAATTTAATAGCTGCTTCGTTAGCTTCTGTGCCCGAATTGACAGCATAAATACAGGACAATTTATTTGGCAATACTTCTTTTAGTGCGTTAGCTAAGTTTAGTTGAGCATCTTGAATAAACTCACCATAGACCATGACGTGAAGGTGTTTATCCAACTGTTCTTTAATCGCACTAATTATTTTTGGGTGCCGATGGCCAACATTGTTGACAGCAACTCCTGAGATCATATCTAGATAGGGTTTCCCTTTTTTGTCATATATATAAGAACCTTCCGCTCGTTCAACCGAAATTAAGAAGGGATGTTCATTGGTTTGACCCAGATATTCAAGAAAAAATTTTTCTTCGTTCATTTTTTTAATAACTCAAGTAATGGAGAACCGGTCATAGCTCCGGGTCTTTGAAGATTCAATAAATGAACAAGGGTAGGGGCGATATCAGTTATTTCACATGGAGAAAAAATGTCCTTTTTTTCCCAAGTTCTTCCATACCACAATAAAGGAACATGTGCATCATAATTGAATGATGAGCCATGAGAGGTGCCTTGATGGGCTTTGGGCGAATCTGTAGTTTTGGTTAAATAACCTGGTTCTACCAAAAAAACCATGTCACCTGAGCGTTTGTAATCGAAACCTTTCCTGACCATTGTTTTCCATTCATCTTCAATACCTTTTTCTAGCATAAGCTCTTCTTTTGTATACGCGGCTTTAATTCCAGGCCATTCCTGTAAACATTTCTTTATTGTGTTTGTAATTTTTTGCAAAGAATAATTTCCAGACTGGATAACTTTATGGTTCAGATAAAAATGTTGATTTTCTTCAATTAATATGATTTCTTCTTCTATTCCCAATTCATTTTTTAATGTCTCCTTAATTGATTGCTGAAGCTTATCCATGTAAATGTATCCTCCAGGGAGATTTTTATCTGTTAACATTTGTGGCACAGGAACTACTGCATGATCGGCTGTCAAAAATACGACTAGATTCTTTTTTCCAACTTGTTGTTCTAACTTGTCAATTAGACGGGCTATCTCTCTATCAAGACGGTAATACATATCTTCAAGTTCTCTTGAATACGGTCCGAATGCATGTCCCGCAATATCCGGAGTTGAGTATGAAATTGCCAAGAAATCACAACCATTAGATTTACCTAACTTTTCATTGTCTAGTGCTGAGATGGCAACGTCTGTTAAAAGTGTATTTGCGAAAGGCGAAAGCGTAAAAACGGACATATTATTTTCCAATGATGGAAAATCGTAAGGAAAAACAGCTTTATTTTTTCCGGATATAATCACTTCGTATGGAGAATCGTCGTTGGAATCATACATGGTTTCATTTAAAAGAAGGTCCCATTTCTTTGAGTACGAGCTTGCGTTATTTACTGAATTGAATTCATTTAGCCATACTGGTAATTGAGCACTGTAAAAGCTACTTGTTATGAATTTTCCTGAACTGTAATCGTACCAAAACGAACCATTACTCAAATGACCACCTGGAAGAATGGCTCCTCTATCTTTAATGGAAAAAGAAAAAACCTTAGATGTTGGATAAGTTAATTTCAATTGATCTGTTATTGTATAGGTTTTTAAATTTTTAGGTGAACAATTTCCTTCCAATGACGCACTACCAATGCTTTTATAGTTTTCATCTGCCACGCAGTTAATCGTTCGTTGCTTGTCTTTGTCGTACCATTCGTTACCAATTATTCCATGATTGCTCGGTGTTGTTCCTGTATAAATTGATGCATGACCTGGTCCGGTGTACGTCGGAACGTAATTGTACAAAGTGTTCCTATAGTTGACTCCATGATTCAAAAAACGATTGAAACCATTCTTCGAGAAATTAGGCTGATACCGATACAAGTATTCGTAACACATTTGGTCGATAACTATCCCAACAACCAATTTAGGCTTCTGAGCATTTATTGTTGGAATAGTGACAAGAACTAAAAATAAGGCGATCCATTTTCTCATAGGTCAAAAATACAAATTGCCGTTCAATTTTCGGAAAAGTTAGATTTGCAACTAAATTAAATTTAACTTCGTCTTGACATAGACTTAATATATTATTATGCGAACTTTATTTGTTTTTTATTTCTTAATCGGTATTCTTACTGCGAGCTACGCTCAGTGTAATGTTTCAATTAATTCAGTCCCTGCTTCTGACTCAACTAGTTGTAATGGACAACTTACGGCCATCGCCTCTGGTCAGGCCCCCTATACTTACAATTGGTCTTGTTCCAATGGAGCGTGTATTGGAATGTCTGGTAACACAATTACAAATGCTTGTCCTGGTGTTGTCTACACGGTTACCGTGACAGATGCAGGAGGTTGTCTGTCAACAATTTCAGTTGTCATGACAAATTCTAATTCGAATCCATGTACTTCCTTGTCAATTAGTACAGTACCTTCAAATGCTACATCCTCAAATATTTGTGATGGTCAAGTACAATCAATTGTGAATGGTGGTACACAACCATATGTAATTTCAATTTCTGGAAATGGAGTAAACTATTCTGGAGGGCCTATTTTCACAAATTTATGTAGTGGTGGTTATGTAATTTCTGTGACTGATGCGAATGGATGTTATTCCCAAACCACAGCTTCACTTTCAAGTATTTTCAATCCCTGTTCAGGATTTTCGGGCTATATTAATAGTGTCAGTTTTGCGTCTGATACCAATACTTGTGACGGAATAATTACAAGTGCCGTTTCGGGCGGAACTTCCCCTTATAGCTATTCTTGGAGTGAAGGCTCAACAACTTCAACCATTTTAAATGGTTGTGCCGGTATAGAGTATTCAGTTTGTATTACCGATGCCAACGGTTGTCAAGTTTGTGATTCTGTATTGATGGGAGATTCCAGTATAGTCAATTGTTCGAGTTTTACAGCAACCATCAACAATACCAATGTGTCATTATCAGGTTTGTGCGACGGTTCCGCAACAATTATTGCTACTGGAGGAGCTGCACCTTATAGTTTTCTATGGTCAAATGGCCAAACAAATCAATCTTTGATTGATTTATGTGAAGGATCGTATGCAGTAACGGTAGCTGATGCAAACAATTGTCAAATTACATTATCTTGTTCAATTGGTTCGCCTGATGGCAATGTTGAAGATACGATTATTTTAAATAGTGGAATTTTTATTGACTCCAATGTAGTGGACACTGTATATAGTGGATGGATTGACAATTGTAATTTTGATTTCAACACAATTATTTCAGCAACAATTGATTCTTATATAAATGTAAATGACAGCACGTGGGTAACGTGGTCTCTATTTTTCAACGATGGCACTAATACAACATTGACCATCCCCTATTATTTCAACACTTCGTTGGGAGGAGTATACGATGTTGTTCTGCAATTATATTGTGGACTACGTTCAACCCCACAATGGTTTATGGCATTTTCTCAAATGGATTTTCAACCAAATTCAAATGCACTTAATGAGGTTTCTAATAATGTCATTTTTTATCCAAATCCAACGAATGGCATCATTAGATCAACTATTGACTTGTGTCAAATAGTTTTAATGAATTCGCAAGGCCAAAGTGTCAAAGTGTTAGCAGAAACGAACTCATTCGATTTATCTGATTTAGCTAGTGGGGTATACAATGTCAAATATGTTATTGATAATCAAACGTATATATATCTAATAATTAAAGAGTAAGCCCAAAAGATGAAGAGCAAAATTGTTCTTTTCGCCTTAATCTTTTCATGCATTAGCGTTTCAGCTCAGCAGTTAGGTTCCATGATGCATAATGGTGAATTAAGAAATTACACATACCATGCTCCTTCAAATTGGGATGGAATATCTTCACTGCCATTATTGTGTGTGCTCCATGGATTAACGCAAACAGGTTCCGGTGTAATGAATATCACTCAATTCAATGCACTTTCAGAACAAGAAGATTTTATTGTAGTTTATCCAAGCGGCTTAAACAATGCATGGAACGCTAATATGAATATTTCTGTATCGGCCGCAGATGATATTGGTTTTATTGAATCGCTTTTTCAATTTTTTGAATCGAATTTTCATACAATTCCAGAACGCAGATACTTATGTGGATTCTCAAATGGCGCCTTCATGTGTCATAAACTAGCATGCGAATCGAATTTGTGTTATGCTGGAATTGCCTCCGTTTCAGGAACGATGAGTGATACGGTTTATAACAACTGTTTAGCTCCTCTTTTCCCGACGTCCGTACTTCATATTCACGGCACCTTAGACGCTGTGGTGCCTTATTCTGGATCTCCTACTACAGGAATTTCCGTAGATCAACTCATTTCCAAGTGGTCTAATTTTTTGAATTGTAATTCTCAACCCAATATTTCTGATATACCAAATGTAAATCTTCTAGATTTATCATCCTGTGAAAAACAAGACTACGATTGCCAAACGAATAATCTTCAATTAGTTAAAATTACAGGCGGGGGGCATCAATGGCCGGGAATTAACACCTGGAATGGGGGTGTCGGAACTATTAACATGGATTTTTATTCTCCATCATATATTTGGGATTTTTTGAAAACCAAAACATGCCAAACTACAAATCAAATAACTGAGTTGAAAAATATCCAAAACATTTACCCGAACCCTTCAACTGGGATAATTAATTTTACTGATTTTAATGAATTTTCGAAGATTGAGGTATTTGATCTCTTCGGAAAACTTGTTTTCAATATTGTCAATTTTGAGGGTGAGAATCTAGCTCTACCCTTAAAAAATGGCACCTACAATATTAAAATAACATCCATTTCCAAACAAATCATTTGGAGAAAGGTTTGTATTATTTAACCTTTACCAACTTTTATTCCTCCAGGTTTTATACCACCTCCAGGTTTTGGTGTTACTGAAGGTTTAGTTACGGGACTAGTCGGACTTTTAGGTTTTGGAGATACGTTAACAGGTTTGAAATCCATTTCTTTATTTGATTTCGGTCTTTCAATTGCAGGATTTTTTTCTCCTTCGTTGTTGGGATTAGCGATAGGAAGAGCATTTCCATTACCTACTTCTTTACCTTCTGCAAATGCATGTTGATTATTATTTATTCGTGGACGTTCGATTTTGTTTAGAACGGCACCGTTAATTGGATTACTTGGTGTAGGCATTGGATTTGGCGTAATATTCAAATGACCAAAGTCAAACATGCAACCACCCAATTCATTAGTTGGAATTCCCATATCTAAACAGCGTTGTCGAGCTGCTGCTTGTTGATTTGACGATAAATCGGCTACAGTGTAATGAACGCGAGGAAATGAGCGATCAGTAAAACTCAGCGTACTTTGCCCAAAGACATAATCAAAAAGTGAAGTAGTAGTAGTGACGCGCCACTCATCAGCAAAATCTTTGGCCAAAAAAGCTAGGTATTCACGTTCGGCATTTTGTGCAACTTGTTGCATCGCTTGATTACCGAAAGACGAAAATGCCATGTAAGCGGGCATAGGCCGACTCGCATTGCGTTGATTGAAATCATCGTCTATGTTACCATTAGCATTTCCGAGTAATCCTTCAAAGAGACCTTGATCGCAACGAAATACAGAAACCGATACGTTCACGAAAACATTATTTCCCAGGCCTCGCTTGTCCATCACCACGCGTTCACCCGATGGCCAATTTATAATATAATTCTTTCCTTCAAACCTAATTACGCCACCTTTGGGTAAGTAGTATGTTCTTCCTTGTAATTCGATTGGTGCACCATTCAGTCTCAAAGAACTAGGATTTCCATCAGGTCTTTCATCACCGTAAAAACAGAGTCTATCACCTCCGACATTCATTGCAATCGCTGAATTCAAAGAGAAATTATCACCTTGCGGTCGTTGTCTACTCTGAATTTCAAATTGATGATTTTTTGATTTAGCCATTACGAATTCGCCAACAGTTTGAAAGGAGTATGTGGCGTTATCAAATGAGACGAGGTGTGGATCACCGTAACTTCGACCATGAATCCATGAACAAAAGGTATGATTGACTAATTGTTGAATTTGATTCCAACTTGATTGATCCGTACTTGACAATGTTGGAGCTGTACGAGTTAATACTTCTTGAACCTTTTTTCTTGTATTCTCTGGGACCATTACTAACATTTCATATGGAGTAAAATCCTCGGGAAAAGTTCGATCTGGTATTTCTTTTTGACTTGCATATGCTTGGATAGATGAAGCAAGCCATTCTCCGCGTATAGGATCCCAGGAGATTAATTCTGACCTTACGGGCTCAAATGCTTCATTTAAGCTTATTTGGGCGTTAATTGTTATGTTAAGAAATGAAAAAAAAACGGAAATGAAGAGTTGTTTCATAATTTAGTGTTTCGAGTTTCACACTACTGCAAAAAATATTCCAAACTATTCGCAATACTTGTAACCAATCCCTTTTACAGTGGTAATCTTGTCTTCTCCTATCTTTCCTCTTAATTTTCGAATATGTACATCAATGGTTCGATCGCCAACAATAATATCAGTCCCCCAAACCATTTCGAGAATAATTTCACGTTTGAAAACAAAATTTGGTCGAGACATTAAAAGTGCTAGCAGTTCAAATTCCTTTCTAGGTAAGTGAATTTCTAGACCTTTTTTTTCGATTAAGTACTTTTCTCTATTTATTTTGAGATCTTCCGAAACGGGAGGTGTAACAATAGGTTTAATATCTTTTCGCCTTAAAATAGCTGAAATTCTGCTCAATAATACTTTGGGTTTTATCGGTTTGGTGACATAGTCGTCACCACCAGCTTCTAGGCCAGCAATTTGACTGTAATCTTCAGATCTTGCAGTAAGAAAACAAATTAATATATCGTTTAGAGATTCGTCTGACTTTAAATTTTC
Organism: uncultured Lishizhenia sp.; assembly: GCA_964559685.1. Taxonomy (GTDB): domain Bacteria; phylum Bacteroidota; class Bacteroidia; order Flavobacteriales_D; family Crocinitomicaceae; genus UBA952. The sequence goes on along the minus strand of CAZLHR010000008.1, from coordinate 18,712 downwards.
ACATACTTCTATTCCATCCATTTCAGGCATCATTACGTCGAGTAAAATTAAGTCAGGTTTATTGATTTTAATTTTATTTAGGCAATCCAAGCCGTCAACAGCAATTTGAACGAGATACCCTTCTTTTTCGAGATTATATTTTACCAATTCTCGAATGTCCTCATCATCATCTACTATGAGAATTTTAAACATTAAACAAATATAATTAATTAATTAATTAATCAAATTGAATTGTTTTCCATTTATTTTTTTCGGCCGTTTTTAAACGAAAAAGAAAAAGTAAACATGATTAGATAAATAGTTAAAAAAAACAGCCATTTGAAGTTGTATTAGATTTTTTGGCTATAGCAGATTTAATAATTTTAGGCTTTCTATTTTTTATTAATTTAGTCTCATGGAAATTAAGATTTTATTAGCAGAGGATGACATGAATCTTGGATTTGTTGTGACTGATCACCTAAAATCTGAAGGTTTCAAAGTTACCTTCTGTAATGATGGTCAAGATGCGTTAAAAAGATTTAATGAGGAAAAATACCATCTTTGTATTTTGGATGTGATGATGCCTAAAAAGGACGGGTTTACATTGGCAAAGGATATTCGAAAATTAAATTTAGACATTCCCATTTTGTTTCTTACCGCCAAATCTCAGCTTGAGGACAAGGCTGAGGGTTATAAATCTGGTGGTGATGATTATTTAACTAAGCCCTTTAGTATTGAGGAGTTGAGTTTTAGAATTAAAGCTTTGCTTAAACGAGTGCAGCTATCGGTTGAAAAACCTGAGGATAAAATTTTAATTGTTGGTAATACCATTTTCGATACAGAAAATCTAACCTTAATCTTCAATAATCAAAAGCAGTCATTAACTAAAAAGGAAGCGCAAATTTTGAAATTAATGTTCAAGCTAAAAAATCAGGTAATACCGCGAGAAGTTATTTTAAATGGAGTTTGGGGTCAGGATGATTATTTTGTAGGAAGAAGCCTAGATGTTTTTATCACCAAACTGAGGAAATACCTTAAAGATGATGAATTAATTCAGATATCTAATTTACATGGTATTGGATTCAAATTTTCGGTTACCGAATAATGTCGCTCATTCTTCATTTAGAGACAGCCACAAAAACCTGCTCGGTAGCTTTATCTGAGAGGGGAAAATTATTGTATGAAATTTCCGAAATTGGAGACGGTTACATCCATGGAGAACGTCTTACAATTCTTATACAAAAAGTGTTGTTGAAGACTAAGGTTGAAATTTCGTCATTGGAAGCTATTTCAATTTCTATCGGTCCTGGTTCTTACACAGGGTTGAGAATTGGCCTTTCAACTGTTAAAGGCATTGCTTTTGCCTTAAATTGTCCGATTATTACACTGAATACCCTAGAGATTATTGCTAAGAGTATTCCTAACGAAGAAAAAGTATTTGCTATGCTCGATGCTCGAAGAATGGAAGTTTACGCATACGGCATAAATGAATCGAAGGAAGAGGTTTTTTCATCGTCTCCTCTGATAGTTAATTCGGATACCCTTGCCGAATTTGACCCATTTATTTGCATAGGTGATGGATCGATGAAGGTTAAAGAAATTTGGAAGCATCGCCAAGTAAAATTTATGAACGATTTCCATTTAAATGCTGGTTTACAGGTTAAAATGGCTTATTCATATTATCTAAAAAAGGAATTCGCTAATGCTGCAACATTAGTTCCAAATTACCTCAAGGAATTTCAATTTACATCAAAGTGAGTGTCTTCTCGTGAATACGTTCATTTCCAAAAATGTCACGAACTATTAAGCGAATATCTATCAAACCTTTTGACAAATTTTGTATTGAGTAACTTATTGAATTGGCTTTTAGATCGTAATAAACTGGCTTGAATTCACCATTAATAAAAAGAGCATATGTTCCAATTTCTGAATGTGAATCGCTGATTACCCACCTGAGAATAGTTTTAGAAAAACTTGTATCGGTTTCAGAATAACTTGAGGTTGAAATTTTTGGAGCCAGGGTATCCCAGGCCAACGAAGGAATCCCGAGTGTTTTGGTTTCGGTTGTTAATGTAATTTCGTTTAAAGTAGATTTACTGTATTTACCGTCAATTTTAATGTAGCTATGTGATGGATTGTATTTAGGTAACTCGGTTTCAAAAATTACAGCCTTGCTTAAAGGTATAGATGGATTTAATATTTTTGACTTTTTAACGGGTTGTATAATTGTGAACTTTTCTATGAAATAATTGAATGACAGATAATTTCCTTTGACCTGTTGACTTGGTAAAAAGAATGATGAACTATCAAAAACGTTTGATAATAACTTATAATTGAATGGATTTAACCAAAAAACGAAAGCATTGGAGTTATTATTTTTATCACTGACTACGATACGCACATGAATTTTCTTCGAGGAGAACTCGGACAAATATTTATTGGCATAATTGGATTTATAAATATTCAACGGATTTCCCTCTGACAAAAATAATTTGTGCCATTTTACCTTTCCACTTTTATACGCTTGATAATCGCAATAATCATTGACGTATCGAGTATGGTCAAAAGAAATTGAATCCATTACGTACTTGAAAACTATTGTACTATCGAAATAAACTTCTGTTTTGTAGAAGTCAAATTTATTCCCTTCTTTTTTCATTCTATCACCTCCTTTAATCATGATCCCAATTGATGAAGCCTCTGAAAACTGAGGTATTGGCAAGGAAATTACAGGAATAATTTCTTTATTTTTAGCTGTTTCCGAGTAGGGAGGAATAGCAATACCAGAATTTTCGATTACAAATCCTTCCCTCGAAATTGGAACAATTTTAATAGCCTCGATAACAGGAGCAGTGTCATCGATTAATTGAAAACCATGTTCTAGGGGATTCAGCGCTATTTCACTTAGCGTTTCTCTAATTTCAAAATGCAAATGAGGTCCTGTAGAACTTCCAGAGTTACCTGAAAAAGCGATTTGTTGACCTTTGAGTACAGGAAACACTGATGCGTTCAAAGTGGTATCAATTTCATTTTCTTGACGCTCCACTTGCCATTGGGAAATTAAGGAATCAATAACTCCAAAAAACTTGGAACAATGAGCATAAACTGATGTGTGTCCATTCGGATGGTTAACATACAAGACTTTACCATATCCCCCTCTTGAGATTCGAATTCTTGAAATATATCCTTCTCTTATCGAGAAAACAGGAACCCCTTCGATACCTTTGGTTCGAAAATCGAGTCCCATGTGTAAATGGTTGGGGCAAATGTCACCAAAAAGTGTGCTTAGATTTAATGGAATACTCAACGGAGAATGTATTTCGTTGGAAACAATCGCTTTCTGAGAAGTGTAATTAAAGGGTAAAAAGCAGATAATATAGAAGATTGCGCGCATGTACAAATGTAATCATTGAAAAAAAAATGAAAATAGATTTTGAAAAATGATGTTAATGTTCCTTTCATTATTAACTTTGTGTAAAGTCTTAATTTATGACTGACAAAACAAAAGAACTGTTCACCGATATACAAAATTTAGCGGAATCTCTGCGTCAAAAGCTATTGGCTAGTGAGGTTGAAAAATCTGAATGGAGTAGAAAAAATGAAGAGCTTTTATCGCAACTTTCTGTTAAAGAGGCACTCATCGTTGAGTTGAAAAAGGAAGTTAGTGAACTTAAGTCGACATTGATTAAGACCGAAACTAACTTGGTCGAGAAAAGCAATGGTGGGAGAGATAATCAAGCCATAGACGAATTAGTGAAGGAAATAGATAATTATATAGAAAAACTGAAAAAATAGCATGAGCAAGATTGCCATTAAAATTTCAATTGCAGGTAGAACTTATCCTTTAAATGTTTCGGAAGACGAAAAGGAAGCCGTTATGCATGCTGCGGAAGAAATTAACAAGGCTGTCGAGTATTTAAGAAAACACTATGCAGTAAACGATGCACAGGATCTTCTTGCTATGTCTTCATTACAATTATTAGCAAAACAATCTAAAACAGCTTCAAAGTCAGAAAATGTAAAATTTGATGATAACGAATTAAACAAAAATCTTGAAGCGTTGAAAGATAATTTGCAGTCTCTTCTCTAATTCTTGCACTTCAAGGCCTTAATATATTAAGGAAAATGGATGTAATAATTTATGCAGTAATCGGATTATTGGCGGGCGGTGGAGCTACCTTTGTAGCGCAACAATCGTTGTTAAAAACTAAAAGTCAAAAATTAATTAAAGATGCTGAACAAGAAGCAGAACGTATCAAAAAAGAAAAAATGCTTCAGGCAAAAGAGAATTTCCTCAAGCTAAAAGAAGAGCATGAAGCTACAATGAAAGACAGAGAGCGAAAACTTCAGTCTAACGAAGATAGAGCTCGATCTAAAGAAAAGAATTTAGATCAAAAGATGGAAGAGTTAGGCAGGAAGGAAGGGGAGATTAAAAAGATACAATCTGATTTTGACGCAAAGTTTAAAGGATTAGAAATTCGCTTGCAAGAAATAGATAAAATTCAACAAAAAAGGGTCGCTGAGTTATCTAAAATAAGCAATATTTCTCCAGAAGATGCCAAGGCTCAATTGATGGAAGCATTGAAAGATGAGGCACGTACAGCAGCAATGGCTTCAATAAAAGAAATTACAGAAGAAGCGAAACTTAATGCTAACAGAGAAGCTCGAAAAATTGTAATTCAATCTATTCAGCGTGTTGCCACAGAACAAGCCATTGAAAATGCAGTTTCGGTCTTTAATATAGAATCTGATGAAGTTAAGGGTAGAATTATAGGTAGGGAAGGAAGAAATATTCGGGCTTTAGAAGCAGCTACAGGTGTTGAAATAATTGTTGATGATACGCCAGAAGCAATAATATTGTCATGTTTTGATCCGGTGAGAAGGGAAATCGCTAGACTTTCGTTACACCAATTGGTTACGGACGGCCGTATACATCCTGCTAGAATTGAGGAGGTTGTTGGGAAAACTAAGAAGCAACTTGATGAAGAAATTGCGGAAACGGGAAGGAGAACGTGTATCGATTTAGGGATACATGGATTGCATCCGGAATTGATGCGCATGGTGGGAAGGATGAAATACAGATCATCTTATGGTCAAAACCTACTTCAACACTCTAGAGAAGTTGCTAATCTTTGTGCTATCATGGCTGCTGAATTAGGCCTGAATGTGAAACTAGCGAAACGAGCGGGATTACTTCACGATATTGGTAAAGTTCCAGATGAGGAGCCAGAATTACCGCATGCCATCTTGGGAATGAAAATTGCCGAAAAATTTGGTGAAAAAGGAGAGGTGTTGAATGCTATTGGAGCTCACCACGACGAAATAGAAATGACAACCTTGATTTCACCGATTGTACAGGTTTGTGATGCCATCTCAGGAGCTCGTCCTGGCGCAAGAAGAGAAATAGTTGAGGCTTATATTAAGAGAATAAAGGAATTGGAGTCTCTTGCATTATCCTACGACGGCGTATCAAGTGCTTATGCTATTCAGGCAGGTCGAGAATTGCGTGTGTTGGTAGAAGCTGAAAAAGTTACTGATCAGAAATCGGAAGAGCTATCGTTTACAATTTCACAGAGAATACAAACGGAAATGACGTATCCTGGGCAGGTAAAAGTAACCGTTATACGAGAAAAACGTTCTGTAAACTACGCTAAGTAACAACTTTCTTCTACCTTTCTTTGTTAAAGCACGTATGAATCATCCTCTTTACATTGCGGGACCTTGTAGTGCAGAATCTTCAGAACAATTGAGAGCCACGGCCTCTCAATTAAGAGAAATTTCATTTACTTATTTTCGAGCCGGAGTTTGGAAGCCAAGAACTAGACCTGGAACATTTGAAGGTCACGGAGAAAAAGCACTACCATGGCTGAACCAAATACAACATGAATTTGGTTATAAAATAGCCATTGAGGTAGCTTCGTCTCAACACGTGGAATTAGCATTGAAGGCAGGAATTGATGCGTTTTGGATTGGAGCAAGGTCAGTTACGAATCCATTTACCGTTCAAGAAATTGCAGAATCCTTAAAAGGAGTTAATATTCCAATTTTTATTAAAAACCCTGTTAATCCAGATTTAAAGCTCTGGATTGGTGCGGTTGAACGCATTGAAAACGCAACGAGTTCTACAATTCATGCTATACATCGAGGTTTTTCTGTTTATGAAAAATTGCGTTATAGAAATGATCCGAATTGGCAAATTGCTTTAGATTTTAAAATTGAACGACCTGATTTAAAATTAATTTGTGATCCTTCACACATGGGAGGGCGAAGAGAATACTTGTTAGAATTGAGTCAAATTGCGATGGATTTACATTTTGACGGGCTTCATCTTGAGGTTCATCATGACCCATCAATTGCTTGGACAGATGCTGAGCAACAAGTGAACGGAATTCAGCTCCAGCATCTTATTTCAGCTATTCGATTAAAAGATAGAAATGATAATACAACTGAACAGATTTTAGATTTGAGAAAAGAAATTGACAATCTTGATGAAAAAGTTCTTACAATTTTGATCGAGCGAATGAAAATTGCACAAAAGATTGGAACAATTAAGTCTGCACAGAATTCAACCATATATCAAGCAAAGCGTTGGCTCGAATTAAAAGAGAGAAATGTTGAAAATGCTAAACGATTAGGTCTTTCTGAAGAATTAGTGGTTCAGCTTTTAAAATTAATACATCAAGAGGCAATTCGCATTCAGGCCTCTTATGTTCTACAAGAAGATAAAAATGAAATTACTTCCGGTAAATTCAGTTAGTGGAAAACTACATATTCCTTGTTCAAAGAGCGAGGCTCAAAGAGCTCTCATTATAGCAGCACTGAGTCGAAAACCTATTAAAATCATGATGGAGGAGCCATCTGAGGATGTTCTTTCTTTGATTAACGCTCTGAAATCAATAGATTTTGAAATTACAATCGACAAATTTGGTATTACCATTAATTCATTTCCTCCAAGGAGAACAACAATTCAATTGAATGTTAATGAGTCAGGCTTTGCATTTAGAAGTTTGGCCTTTGTAGCTTTACATTGGGCAGATACCGTTATACTTTCAGGAGAAAAGAGCTTGTTAAAACGAGATTTTAGCGAATTGAAAGAGCATTTGAAAATTTTAGGGATAAAAGTTGAGTCATTAGAAGACAACAAAATTCTAGTTTCAGGAAAATTAAGTCCAGGGAAATATTTTTTGAATGGAAATCAAAGTTCCCAGAGTATTTCCGGAATTTTCATGGCGCTTTCCTTTTTAGAGCAGCAATCAGAAATCATAATTGAAAATGTTGTTAGTTTTCCTTATCTCTCGCTTACAATTGATATGTTAAGCAAAATTGGATGTGACATAAATTGTTTCGGTAAGTCTTATCATATTCAAAAAAAGAGATCATTTTCTGATACAGTTTTTCATGTTCAAGGAGATTGGAGTAGTGCAGTGGTTTGGTTTGCTGCTGCGGTGTTAAAAGGTGAACTTACGATTTACGGTTTAAGTATAGACTCAGAACAACCGGATAAAATTATTCTTGATGTTCTTCAAAGAAGTGGTGTTGAGTTTTCTATTGATGAACAAGGAATCAGCATTAAAAAATGTAGTCAAGCAATTCGTCCATTTCAATTGGATTTGATTAATTGCCCTGATTTATTTCCGGTTCTCGCTGTGTTTTCATGTGGAATAATAGGTGAGTCAACTTTTTACTCAATTGATCGCTTGAAAAATAAAGAGTCGAATCGACTGGAATCAATAGTGGAAATGTTGGATGTTTTCGGGGTAAGTTATAAGTTAAACAAAAATGAAATTAGTATACTGGGCACCGGACAAATTAATGGTGGAATAGTCAAAACTTATGGTGACCATCGTCTGATTATGGCTGCTACCCTTGCAACTTGTATTGCAAATACATCAATTGAATTTGAAGGAGAACAGGCTATTCATAAATCGTACCCATCCTTTTTTGAACATTGGAATAACTTTACTTTTTAACTTGAACTTTTTGTCTTTGTTTTGTACTGTTTTAAACTGTATGCAATTACGTCGAGGTTGATAAACTTCAGTCTTGTTTTAATCTCTTCCTTTTCATCTTCTGACAGAGTTTTGCTTTGTAAGAGCTGATTAAGATAAAAACTAACTTTTTCGGCATCTCGAGGTTTTACAAAAATATCGTAAGTGGTAGCAATACTTTGAAGAACCAAATCGCGGTCTTTGAAATCGGGAAAACGTTGCATTAACGTATCGCCATAGGCAATGGATTCTTTGTAGGCTTTCATTTCACCGTATTTCATGTGTAATTTAAAAAGACAAGGTGCCGTTTCGGGAGCTTTGGGGAAATTATTTACAACGTCTTTAAGACGATTTATTAAATCTAGAAAAACAAACGATCCTATTCTTTTAGACGGATTTTTTGAAACTTCAGATGTTATTGAATCCTCTAGTTGTTTAACTCTTGATAGAAGATAGGGTAAATCTTTTGCCGATGTTACAGAAGCTTTTTGTTCTTGTTTTTCATCTGTAGTGTTTGCGTCATTTTTGTTTTCGCACGAAAAAAGGATAGTGATGACAAGTAAAAAAATTAGTTTTTTCATTTATTTTTTATTGGGAAATTTCATTCTGTAATCTATTGTAATCTGTCCGGAAGAAATGTTCAACAATCTCTTTTGTAATAATTTCTTTTTGAGAGGGTTTAGGTGATCAGTGAAAAGTATTCCCTCAATGTGATCGTATTCGTGCTGAATAATTCTAGCAGCATATCCATCGTAACTTTCTTCGTGAAACTTCCAATTTTCGTCGTAATATGAAATACTCAGTTTTTCATGGCGAGATACATTTTCTCTAATTTTCGGAATACTCAAACACCCTTCCTGAAAAGACCATTTTGGACCACTTTCTTCTTCAATAATTGGATTAATAAACACTTTTTTAAATGATTCGATTCCTGCAGCTTTCGGATCTGGCTCTTCTCCTTCTTCATCAGCAAAAGGAGCGCCATCCACAATGAATAGACGAATGCTTTTACCAATTTGCGGTGCTGCAAGTCCAACTCCTTTCGCTTGATACATAGTTTCAAACATATTGGCAATTAATTCTTTTAATTCAGGATAAGATTCGTCAATCTCTTCAGCTTCCGTTTTCAATACGGGGTCTCCGTATGCAACTATTGGTAATATCATATGTGTTATTCGTAGTACAAAAATAGTTAAAGAAAAGGTTTTGATTTTTTTCCGTTTAAAAAATCTTGTAAAATGACTGTTGCACTTATTTGATCAACTAGACCTTTGTCTTTCTTTTGTCTATTGGTTCCTATTTTTGAGATAGTTTGTGTTGCAATTTTACTGGTGAACCTCTCATCTTGAAGAAAAACTTTGACAGTAGCAAAGTTCTTTTCTAATGCTTCTTTTAATAATAATACGTTTTGAGTTACGTGTGATTCACTGCCATTTAAATTCGAAGGAAATCCCAAAACTATTTCAGATATCCCACGTTGTTGAATTAATTTATATAAGAATTCCATCAGATTACTTGAATCTACTGTCGTTAGCGGAGTAGCAATTATATGGTTGGAATCTGAAATTGCAATTCCAGTTCTCTTTAATCCAAAATCAATCCCAATTATTTCCAACATCTACCAAAATTACGACAATCGGTTTAAGTTTGTTAAAAATTCTGAGCTTTCAACTCCTTGAATAATCAAAAACTAATTTTGCCGTATAAAGTTTTATCTTTGCGAGCCATGTCAAGTTTAAGATACTATTTAACCTTATTTTCTGTCATTACTTTTTTGGTTGTTATTTTTCAATCTTGTAACGATCAAGAACTAAGTAAAGAATTAGTCCCACCGAAATCTCCACTTAAAACCGTTGAAGCGAATTTTCCTCAAGAAGAAATATTTTTACGGTTCATCAGCGAAATTGATAGCTCAAAAGCATTAACGAGTGGACCTACCTTGCATTATCTCAGTAATGACGAGTCACATACTAGCGCCTTGGTATTTTTTGATTCAGAAAAATCGATTAAAAAAGTAATCGTTCAAGATGTTAGAAAAGATGGTTCGTCTGAATTATGTTCTTACTATTTTAGAGGAGGAGGTGTCTTTTATTGGGTTTCAGAAGAAACCAAGATAACAGGTGATGAATTTGAATTTTTAATCACTAAATCTTATTTAGATTCAGCTGAGCAAGTGGTGTATTCAAGTCGAAAAAGTCATAGGGAATACGATTCCTTGGAATTTATACCTTTCACGGCTATTGGCAAAACAAACAAAGACAAAAAACGAGTTATTCAATTGGTCAATCAGGAAGGGCCATTTGAGACCTTATTCCGTGGTTTTAGTGATTTTAATGGAATAAAATTCATGGTGGTTGGTACAGATGATTTTACTTCTACACTTGAAATTGATAAAAATTCTAGTGGAGATATTTCAAAACTTTTAAAGAATCCGAATACCTACATGAGCAAGAAATTAAATGTTTCGTTCACTAATTATTCAAAAGAAGACAATATTGAGTACCAACGATTATTGGAGGTGAAAATTCGATAACAAAGGAACAAATTTCTTTAAAATTCGTTATTAATCATATAAAAAATTATGAGAAAATTCATACTATTAATTATCCTAGCTTTTTTTAATGTTTTGGCGCATGCACAGCAAATGAAAGTAACAGGAGTTGTTTTTGATACTTCGGGAGTAAAGCCGTTGTCAAATACTGGTGTAATGGCCGTTAGAATGAAAGATTCGGTATTACTTAAACATACCAGAACAAATGTAAAGGGAGAATTCAGTCTGACAGGTTTTTTGGTTGATACGTTTACACTATATGTAGAACATCCGGATTTTGACACAAAGAGTTTCTTCATATTTGGCGGTAAAAACAATAATGAAATTGATATTCCAAAAATTGTACTAAGTGGAAAGTCAAAACAGTTGAAGGAAGTAATTGTATATGCCAATAAAAATCCAATATATTTTAAGGGTGACACACTGGTTTATATTGCCGATTCTTTCAATGTCAACGAGAACGCAGTAGTAGAGGATTTGTTAAAAAAATTGCCAGGAATAAAAGTAGATGAAAACGGGACCATAACATCCCAAGGCAAGCAGATTAGTCAAGTATTGGTGGATGGCGATGAATTTTTTGGAGCTGATCCAACCATCGCGACCAGAAACTTAGGAGCGAAAGGCGTTGAATCTGTTCAAGTTTACGAAAAAGAAAGAGAAAATGCGAAAGCTGGGGAAGATGATAAAATTCAAGTTTTGGATTTAAAATTAAAAGAGAATGCTAAAAAGGGTTATTTCGGGAAATTATCAGCAGCATCAGATTTCGGTTTATTAGAAGATATTCCATTTTATGAAACTGAAGTTTTGGCGAACAAATTCCAAGGTAAACAAAAGATATCAGTTTTCTTGTTAGGTTCAAATACTCCAAAATCTAATTTCAAATGGGGAGATATGAACAAATTTGGATTAGAGAATGAACGTAATAATTCAGGAATGTCTAATTGGAACCAAGGAAACACGAATAATACGAGTGGAATACCTAGAACCATAAAAGCAGGTATTTATTATTCAGATAAAATAGGTAAAACGGGCAAAATTGGCTTCAATTATGCATACTATGATACACGATTGGATGCAGCTGGTTCAAGTTTCTCTCAGTATTTTCTACCTGACACAACCTTTTTCACGAAGGATTCTTCAAATAATAAATCTACTAATACGTCACATCGTATAAATATGAATTTTTCGATGAATTTAGATTCATTGACGTTCATTGAATTAAAACCTAATGTTAATTTCGATGCAGCCACTGCCGACAATTTAAGTATTTCTGAATTCATTGATAGTTTGCAAACTAGATCATTAAGGACCGATATACAAAACATTAATATTTCTTCAGGAATCACAAGCAATTCAGAAGCTTTACTAAGAAGAAGGTTTAAACGTCCGAAACGAGAATTGGAATTAAAATATATATTGAATTACAGTAAAAATAATACAACAGGTCAGTTATTGAATCAGGCACAATACGATTTTGCCGGTAGTTCAGATACTACGTTCCGTCAAGATAAAACCAATGACAATGGATCAACCAATCATTACACTATTCTAACATTCACAGAACCCATTACCAAGAGGATTAAAATTCAAACCGAATATTTATATGAGTTTGGCAATCAATTACAGGATAAAAGAACCTATGACTTCGATATTAATACCGGATTGTACTCCTTGGAAAACACCATTTTCTCCAATAATTTCGACAACATTCGACAACAACATCGTGGTACTATTGTTGGAATTTATGAGGACAGAAAACATACATTGACTGGGGGAATTGGGTTTAGGAATATTGACATAGACAATAGAAATCTCATTACAGACTCAATAACTCCGCAGAACATAAGCAATTACCTGCCGCAATTTAGTTATCAATTCAAACCTAGTATTAGCAAGCGTTTTAGTTTATTTTACACCACGAATTCGCAGCAACCAAGTATTAATGATATACAACCTGTGCCGGATAATACTAATCCGAATAGAATTCAAGAAGGTAATCCTGATTTAAAACCAAACTATGTTCACAATGTACGAATAAATTTCAATACATGGTCGGCATTAACGGGACGTTATATTTGGAGTGGTTTTACGGGGTCCCTTACCAATAATGCTTTTGCCAATTCTACTAGTTTTGACCCGTATGGACGAACCATTTCGAGAACTGAAAATGTAAATGGAAATATATTTTCTAATTTGTTTGCTGGATTTGGATTGCCATTATTCAATAGAAAGTTTGAAATCAATCCGAATTTGAATTCATCCTACATGCGTTATACGAACATTGTAAACAATCAAGAAAACATCACACAAAACCGCAGTATTTCAGCAGGAACGGAATTCGAATTAAAACTTGATTCCTTGCAGTTTACCGTTGGTGGGGAATACAGTTATACCAGTCCAAAAAGTTCACTTACTTCAGCATCGAATACTCCTTTTATGATGCAAACCTACAAAGCAGATATTGAATGGCAATTACTATCGCATTTTAAGTTTAAGGCTGATGTAAAATATGTCATTAACTCCAATAGGGCAGTTGGATTTAATAGAAATATTTTTGTTGTCAATACGGAAATAAGCCGCTCATTCCTCAAAACAGAAAATTTGATAATTACAATATCTGGTAATGATTTGTTAAATCAAAATTTAAATCTTCAGCGGCAAATTAATGGAAATATTGTCACGGATAATTACACAAAAATTATTTCTCGATACTTTCTACTGCGTTTGACCTATAAATTCAATAGCAATAAAACGAAAGAAGATGAGTGGAAAGGTTGGCACTAATTGTAAAAAAGTTTTTATGAAATTACTTACAGGGTTATTTATGTTTTTTGTTTGCGGTAACGTATTGGCGCAGCACCAAACCTATGGTAAAATTACCTTTGAGCGTAGAACCAATCTGGAGAAGAGGTATACCGATCAACGAATGAAACGGATGATCAATGACAACAATAAAATAAGGAACGAGGCGTTCACGTTTTATTTCAACGACACAGCATCTGCATTTGTTCCCATTCAAGATAATAGTCCTAGCGAGGTAAGTTGGATGACTTCTAAAAATGCTTATTATCAAAATTTGAGTGAGAATAAGCAATTGACTGTCTTGTCTCTCTTTGGTCAATTTTTGTACATCAAAGATAGTCTTCCACAGCGCAATTGGAAAATCACAGAAAACACTAGAAATATTGCAGGATATGATTGTCGCAAAGCAATTTATCAGAAAAATGATAGTACTCGTATTTATGCTTGGTATGCTACAAGTTTAATTCCTTCTGTTGGACCTGAAGGATTTTGTGGATTACCCGGAACTATTTTAGGTGTAGCCACCGAAGATGGTGGAATAATCTATTTTGCTAAAAAAGTAGAATTTATCCAACCGAAAGTCGAGGAATTACATGGTAATATTGGTAAAAACAAAGCCATTACTATCAAAGAATTAAAAGCAGATATAGAAAAGAAATACGGTAGTCAACCGTGGGGAAGGAGAATGTTCGACGACCTTTTCCGTTGGTTATAAGCTAAATCCTTCTTCATTTTACGGATTTTATTAACTTTGTCGCCTGACGAATCAAACCTAACTGCATGTGGCAATGGATTGCTAATTTAATTCTTAGAAATCGCTTTATAATTCTGGGCGCTATCACATTGATTACCGTTTTTCTCGGTTATCATGCATTTACCTCTTTAAATCTAGATAACAAGTACGGTTTAGCCCTTCCTAAGGATTCACCTACTACTGAGAATTATAAGAAATTTAAGGAAATGTTTGGTGAAGATGGTGGTACTCTCATCATTGCGTTAGAGTCGGATTCATTGTATACTCCACAAAATTTGAAATTATGGAGAGACATGGGGTCCGAAATTTTAGCCAAATCTCTTGGTGTAAATTCGGTAATTTCAGAAGCTACATTAGTTACATTAAAAAATGATAAAGTACAACGCCAGTTCGAATACCCGCCAACACCCATTGTTACCGAGGACAAACTTAAAACCCGTGAGGGAGTTAAGAAAATTCGAGATGAAATAAGAAATAATCCATTTTTTAAAAATATTCTATACAACAAAAAAGAAAATGTTTCCTTAATGCTTATCGGTCTTGAAGAGGAATATTTGACAGATAAGGACAGTTGTAAATTAGTTCTCGATATAGAACAGATTGCCAAGCGTTATGAACAAAAACTTGGTAAAATGCATTTTTCCGGATTACCCTACATCCGAGTAGTTATTGCCAAAAGAATTCAAGGAGAAATGTACCTTTTTATTGGTTTCTCTATATTAGTAACGTCAATTCTCCTTTACATATTTTTCAGGTCCTTTAGAGTAGTAGGTATATGTTTAACCGTAGTGGGTGTAGCTGTTGTTTGGGCAATGGGAAGTATCGGATTCATCGGTTGGAAATTGTCCTTTCTAATGGCCTTGATTCCGCCATTAATGATCGTAATAGGAATCCCAAATTGTATCTTCTTGATGACAAAATTTCATCAGGAAGTTAAGGAACATGGAAATAAAACAAAGGCGCTCTCTCAAGTAATTCAAAAGATTGGAACGGCAACGTTTCTAACAAACTTCACAACAGCAATTGGCTTTCTTACTTTTGCGTTTACAAATTCCGAAAAACTCATTGAATTTGGACTTGCTGCAAGTATGAATATTATGATGGTGTTCATACTTTCATTATGCATTTTACCAATTTTATCTTCGTTCTTTAAACCACCAAGAAACAGACATCTCAAGCATTTGGATCGGAAGTTTGCAACAGGTATGATCAACTTTATTCTTTTCATTACCCAAAAGAGAAGAACAGTAATATACCTAGTAACAGTTGCAATAGTAGTTATAAGTGTATTTGGAATGTCAAAAATTATTGCTACGGGTAACTTAACAGGAGATTTACCTCAGAGCGATAATATATTAAGAGATGTTAAATTTTTAGAATCGAATTTTGGTGGTTCTATACCCTTTGAAATCATGATAAACTATCCAAACAAATCATGGTGGAAGAGAGAAACGTTGGATAAAATTGACAATGTCCAGTCTGCCTTATCGAGAGATACTATTTTCTCTAAATCTGTTTCCGCGGTGGATATTATCAAGTGGATAAACATGTGCTATTACGATAATGATTCAACTGAATATCAATTGTACAACAGTAGAAACAAACTGGTCCAACGTGATTTATTACGATACATTAAAGATTTCAGTAAGCGATCTGATAACGGAAAATACTCCATAAAAGAATTGATAGACACCAATAATCGTGTGATACGTATTCGTTGTCAAATACAAGACATTGGTTCGTATGAAGTTTCAGATAAGGTAAACCAAGTTAAAGATACGATCGAACGAATTTTGAATCCCGATCGTCAACAATTGGAAAATTATTTCAGTCAAATTGGGAATAACGCCAACTATATAGATAGTTTTTATGCTTATTATCCTGGAGTTTATAACAATTTTCGTGATTTGTATTTTGGAGACAAAGACGAGCTTAAATTAAAATTTGAAGAGGACCCGCAATTTGCGAAACAAATCGTTCGTAAACCCGATTTTCAGGAAAAATTGCGTGCGGCTATCAACCAAGAATACTTCACCTTCGATATCACCGGAACCTCAGTTGTGGCATCGGAAGGAACGAAATACCTGGTGAATAATTTAATTTCAAGTATAATCTTTGCCGTTGTTTCAATAGCTGTTTTAATGGCCATACTGTTCAGGTCATGGCGAATGGTGGTTATTTCCATGATTCCAAATTTGGTTCCGCTATTTATTACCGGAGGAGTAATGGGATTTTTAGGAATTCCATTAAAGCCTTCTACATTGCTAGTGTTTAGTATTGCATTTGGAATTTCTGTGGATGACACTATTCACTACCTTGCCAAATATAGGCAAGAATTGAAACAGCAAAAATGGGATCCTAAAGAATGTGTTCTCGTAGCTATACGCGAATCTGGATTGGGAATGTTTTATACGTCAATTGTATTGTTTTTTGGTTTTTCGGTATTTACCTTTTCTCAATTTGGAGGTACTCAAGCGCTGGGTTACCTGATTTCTTTAACGCTAATTTCTGCGATGATTTGTAATTTAGTGATATTGCCGTCACTTTTACTAACACTTAATAAATGGATAACAACAAAGTCATTCAAAGAGCCTTATTTTGATGCGTACGATGAAGAAAGCGATATTGATTGGAACGAGCTTCAATTAAGTACGGACAGAGAGGAAGAATCGGACAAAAATAATTAGTATGAAAGGAATAATTTTAGCTGGAGGATCCGGGACACGCCTTCACCCGCTTACTCTCGCAGTGAGTAAACAACTAATGCCAGTTTACGATAAACCGATGATATACTATCCATTATCAATTTTGATGAGCGCTGGTATCCGAGAAATTCTTATTATTTCTACTCCGCATGATTTGCCGAATTTTGAAAAACTTCTTGGAAATGGAGAAAGCCTTGGTTGCTCTTTTTCGTATGCTGTTCAAGAAGTGCCAAATGGTTTAGCACAAGCTTTTGTAATCGGAGAAAAATTTATAGGAAAAGATAAAGTTGCACTCATTTTAGGGGATAACATTTTCTACGGCGTTGGCATGGATGCTTTATTAAAAGAGAACAATGATCCCTCAGGAGGTGTTGTTTATGCTTATCATGTGAGTGATCCTGAACGATACGGAGTGGTTGAGTTTGATAAGGATATGAAGGCGATCTCAATTGAAGAAAAACCAAAGAAACCAAAATCCAATTACGCCGTTCCAGGTCTTTATTTTTACGACAACTCAGTTGTAGAAATTGCCAAGAACCTAAAACCATCTGCTCGTGGAGAATATGAAATAACGGATGTAAATGCTGAATATTTAAAGCGAAATCAATTAAAAGTAGCCGTTTTAGACCGAGGAACCGCTTGGCTTGATACGGGAACATTTACCTCGTTAATGCAAGCCGGACAATTTGTCCAAGTTATTGAAGAAAGACAAGGTTTGAAAATTGGATGTATAGAGGAAGTGGCTTACCGCAATGGTTTTATAACAAAAGAAGAACTAAAACAAATCGCTGAACCACTTGTTAAGAGTGGCTACGGTTCATATTTACTTAACTTGATTAAACGGAAATGACATCTTTGGATGAATATATAAGTCGAATTGAAAATGAGATTTCATCATATTCACTTCCTCTAGAACCTGTTAATTTATATGATCCCTTGCGTTATTTCTTCCATTTAGGAGGTAAACGATTACGACCCGTATTAACCTTGATGACAGCCGATAATTTTGGAGCCAAAGGTAAAAATGCACTTCATGCGGCAATGGCTATTGAGTTATTCCATAACTTTTCACTTATTCACGATGACATTATGGATGAAGCTCCTTTTCGAAGAGGAAAGGAAACTGTTCACACAAAATGGAATAATCATATTGCAATCTTATCAGGAGATGTTTTGTTTGTAAAGGCATATGAATCACTGGCAAAGTGTGAATCAAAATACTTGCCTGTGCTTCTTAATTTGTTTAACAAAACAGCCACTGAAGTTTGTGAAGGACAGCAAATGGATATGGACTTTGAAACACGAGAATTCGTATCTGAGGATGAATACATCGAAATGATTCGATTGAAAACAAGTGTTCTACTTGGCTGCGCAATTCAATTTGGTGGTATTGTCTCTGATTTGGATCAAAAGATGCAAAAAGCTTTGTATGATTTTGGTCAATATATTGGCATAGCTTTTCAGATTAAAGATGATTTGCTAGATCTATATGGAGAATCAGCAAAGGTTGGAAAACAGATTGGTGGAGATGTCTTGAGTGATAAAAAAACATTGATTAGTATCAAAGCCAGAGAGTTAGGTTGCGACATGCTTCAGCTTTCTTCAATTATAGATTCAAATGAACGCGTACGTACCGCTCAACAAATTTTTGATGATCTTGGAGCAAAGGAGGCCGTCGAGAATAAAATGGAGGAATACTACGACTTTGCAATTAAAAGCCTTGAAGGAATTCCTGAAGTACAAAAAGATATGTACAGATCTTTTGCTAAATATTTAATTGAAAGATTGTCATAAATTGTTTGTTTAATATTTCACTTTTTATTTACAACATTAGAATTAATGATTTGTTATTACAAATTATATCACTAAATTCGTAGAATTAAAATTTAATTGACATGAAAAAGATTTACGTATGCTTAATTGGATTATTTGC
>CAZLHR010000007.1:42135-67896 GCA_964559685.1 uncultured Lishizhenia sp. | reverse complement strand
CTTGCGCAAAGGCATCTTCGGTTACTCTAAAACTGTGACGGATTCCCTTGTTTTCACCATCAACTTTTTCTACCGGAACAGAAAAACCTAAGGCTTCATCAAATTCAAAATTAATAATTCTTGAGACATCATTTTTAATGTCGCATTGCGCCACTAATCTTGCTTTTGTTGGATCTGCAATATCTGCAACTGACGCCTCGTCATCTTTCAACTGGAATATCTGATATCCTTCGAAACGATATTTTCTATCTACAGTAGGATCCGGAATATTAATTTCGTCTATTTCTTCATATCCCTCTCTATAGTTATTAGAAGAAGCCGGATTCTCCAATAATAAAATTAACTCATTCTCTAATTCTTGAATTGTTAACTTAGGAGCGTCTGGTGGTGACAAAATTTTGAAACATGCATCAAAAAGAGCCTGAGCTTTAGTATCCGCTCGCTTCATCGCATTCACAGATGCCAATAAACCGCCATCTGTGCTTCTTCCATAAACAATTCCAACTGTAATGTTATTTATTGCACCTGGTCTAAGTGTAAAAGGACCTGCAGATTGGACAAATCGTCTATCACCAGATGGATTGTTATTTGTTGATTCATCCCAACCATTAGGAAATTGACCTGACATATCTGTACCCCCTGTACCCCAATGGATAGGGTCAGAATCACCAGGAAACATATAGTCAGAAAGTACAGTTGTTACCCCATTTGAACCAGTGTAACCTAGACCACCATAATACATTTCTGAACCATTCGCCCACTGACCTTCCATAAAATTATAGTACTCGGCTGCTGGACCTGGATCGTTGTATGGGTAAGCAGATGTAGATGTATAGTACGTAAACCTTCTCATACCAAAGCGCTCGTTATCGATTATCCCATCGGAATAACCAATACCTATTCCTTTATAAACGATTCCTCCATTAGCCAAAGCATCCGTAACAGTTGGAATTATATCAGTCTGTGTAGCTTCGTCGAAATATGGTCCTGGATTGTCAATGCCATCGGCATCTTGGTAAGGACCTTCAAAAAAGTCACACCCAATTGCCGGTGGATTTTCTCCATATCCTAACTTACCGCCATCTGATTCATCAATTAAATCTCCGTTATACATGTATCCCAAACCACGGGATACATCACATCCGGTATAATCATCCGCATAATTTCCAACATCGGCATCCAAATATTGAGAGAAATATGTATTGTATAGTGTTTGAGTTCCTCTATTTATCAATTCATAATTATAGAAAGTCATCCTGTTGATTTCATCATTCGTTGCAAAAGCAAAAGCTTGAGCACGGATTTCCATTCCAATTGGATCTCCATTCGTTTCCGTATGAATATTTCCTTTATCGTTAAATACCCACCAATGTGTCTCATCTCCATAAAGAGTTACGCGTCTGTCAATTCCACATTCCACATCATCTCTACCAAGAATATCGTCATACCAAGGATGATCGCCGTTATCTGGATTGTAATTGCCATCACCATCTCTATCGTAGAACGGAGCCAAAAAATAATCTTGTCCTCTCGAAATATCACCATGTGCCGGCCAACCATAAATTCTATTTAACTCATCATTTGAAGGAGCAGTAACATCTACACAACCTTCTGTTGACAATCCATTGTTGCATTCCCACCAAATATTAAAACGAATGACTTCTGCTTTTCTTATTGTATAAAACTTATCAAATGCGATACACTGATCTGGGTCTATATTAGCCTCTCCAAAATCACGAGTAGCGTCGTCACCAACAGGAGAACCAGGATTCCAATTTCCAGTGCCTGGAGTCACTGTTAGTGGTCCTGGCCAAAAGTCATTACCCGATCTATAGCGAAGTGCCGCCAATTTTAACTGACCATTCACATCTGTTCCACCCATCCAAAGTGCTCCTGCAAAAATGGCAAATAGTCCACTGTTCTTTGGAACTTCATATGCAGCTACTCCTGCGGCTCTATTTTGAAACATACTTCCACCTTGTTCAATTAATGCCTTTACGTCATTAAATTCCATATACAACTTAGCTGTCGCTGGACTACAGTTTGCTTTTAAATAAGGTTTTGGTTTCGAGGATTTATCGTTTGGGCCTAAATAAGCCAAGGCGTTTGAACCTATAAAAGTAAACCCTAAAATTGTTGCAATTAATTGCTTTCTCATTTCTTCTATTATTAAATCTTTTAGAAATCTATTTTTACACCTAATCTAATTGTTCTTGGTGAACTAATGTTGAATGGGTTTTGAACTTTCATTGAATAAAAATCTCTGAACGATTGCTCGTCGATTTGGTTTTGAATGGAAGTTTGGCTGGATGCCGCTGCTAAGTATCCATCATCATCCCAGTTTCCTGTTGCACGATAAACATTTAAGATGTTGAATTGGTTGAACAAATTAGTCACCCGAACATAAACATTTAGGAATGCCATTTTCTTTTTGTCTTTATTGCCACCAAATTCCATGTTAATGGTTTTATCTAACTGTAAGTCTAGTCTATATTGCCAAGGAAGTCTCGAACCATTTAATGTCCCGTTTAATCCGGCATTTAAATTTCCAATACCTTCATCTGTAATAAATGTCTGATTTGAATATGGATTTCCTGAATTAATATTAGTAAATACATTCAATCCCATATTTTCCAAAATGTTCAATTTTCCAATTTTGGGACCATTGTAATCCTCACCTTCTCCATAACGATAGTCAAAAGTAATGGCAAAGGCATGGCGTTGATCGAAATCATACGGGAATATATTTCTCAAATTTGGCAATCCAGCATTTACCAATCCAGAAGCTGAAGCAGCGTTAGAACCAGTACCATCAGCAAATTGTAAGGTGTATGCAGCTGTAAAACGAACATTTCCTGTTTGCCTTAAATCGTAATTTATTGTCATCCCTTTAACGGTTCCAAAGTCTCTATTACCAAAAGTTTTGTATGTTGCTGGGTATGCTTCAAAGATATTCACAAGTTGCACATTATTTCGTTGTTCTCTATAGAACGCTGAAATCTTCACAGAGGAGGTGCGTGACAATACTTGTTGGAAACCTAATTCGTAGTCAACAGTAGTTTCAGGCTTCAGATTTGCGTTATTGATAACTGCATTTCTATTGTTGATAAATTGGTATTCATACGGATCGAAGCGTAAACCTGAGGTTGGACGTTTCGTCAAGATATCGTAATGTGCAAAGAAAGAAGCTTTCTCAGATATTGGGAAAGAGAAAGCAATACGAGGCATAAAGTTAATTTGCGCCTTGTAATCCTCAAATGCACTTGCATCTGGAGTTTCTTGTGATGGATCTAATAACCAAGGAGCAATACCTGCAGCTCCTCTAATAACTTTAGGGTCTTCAACAGGGGTTCCTGAGGCATTATACCAATTCATTCCCGTTCTAAATCCATTAATTGCCGACGGATTATTCACATCATTAACATAAACAATGTAATCGTCACCCATACCTTCTGGTAATTCTACCCATGCATACGTATTTGGATCACTCTCTTTCAATGCACGCGCTTCTTTCACTGAACGTGCATTATAGAATAAGTATTGGTCTTTAAGCACTGGTTGATTTGCATCAAATAAATCTACGCGAAGACCTACGTTAAAAACGATGTCATTAAATGCAAATTTATCCATGATGTATCCAGCCATATAAATAGGTTGAAATGCCCCAACAAACCTTCTGAAATTACCATTGTCATCGTAATCGTTAAAATACTTATTTATATCTGTTGCTCCTCGAACTATTTTTCCAGTGTGGTCATATCCATAATATGAAACAAAAGACTGGCCACTGTTCAATAATTCATCTGGAGAGAACATATCGAACTGAAATAAAGATGGGTCGTATTGGTCAATGTCTACGAAATCATTACCACCTTCTGCAAATCCTAATTTCTTTCTAACGTTGTAATCAAAGAAGGATTGATTATCATTTTGAATTTGTCCTCCATAAACTCCGTTATTGGTGCTTGCGTATCCTGAATTCAAACGTTGATAAGTAATTGCTTTAAATGAACCAGAATCTGAAATAACACCAGATGCTAAGTCTAATTCACGAATATGAAAGTTGGTTAACTGACGTGCAATAGACCATATTCCGAGTGGACCTTGATCACCACTTGACCAACTTCTGTCAATACGTTGCTCGTATTCAAAACCTAGGGAAATACTATGATCTCCAATCACTACTGAACCAGCACCAGTTACACGGAATTGATCTGCTTGAGATTTACCAAATCCATTATAAGGCGTTCCTATATTACTCCAAATTCCATAAACACTTGAAGGGGCATCTCCATTTCTTAAGGCATTACCCTGTTGAATTTGAAATAGATTTTCGTAACGACCAAGTGGATTTCCTTCGTAAATATTGAAATATTGAGTTGTAATAGCAGCCAATGCAGCATTTGTTTCAGAAGCCTCGAAATCTACTTCAACATCTTTAAAACCATTGTGAATGTATGTCTGCGTTACAGGATCAAATTCATAAGATGGTCTTCTCGTTGTAGTAAACTTTCCAACATGACCATAATTGAATAGATTAAATTTATGTCGTGGATCGTAAAACTCGCTTTGAGACCTTGAGAAATCGACCATTAAGTTATATAATGCCGATTTAATTTTCGAACTTGAACCTTCTCTTGTGTTGTTGAAACGCTGAGTAAAACGACCGAAGACTCTCCAATCCAAAGACTTAGACTCTCCGAAATTAGAAAAATTAAGTAATGAACCAGTGTAAGAATAGCTGCTTCCTTGAGAGTAATTTAAGGATCCTCCAAACTGTAAGTTAACAGAAGGCCCTGTATTAACATCAATTTTTGTTTGAGCAGAAAAAACTGTGTTTCCAGCATTCATTCTCCAAGGAACTTTTTCGAAATCTTCTTTTCTAAGAAAAAGGGCATTGTGAAAAGTACCAAATCCCGTAGACGTTGGTCTTAAAGGATTTAATAAAAGCTCATCTCTCTTTTCTTTTTTTATACGATAACCTCCGCCTGCTAATGGTCGACCATCCACTTGGTCTGTTAAGTTAGCTGAAATTAAAAATCCAAGTCTTGGACGTGTCTTTTTACCTGTAGAATCTTTTTGCATCCAAAGTGGACCTGATAACATTCCTTCTAATAGGTTGTATCCATATTTATCCAATCCAAACATTTTACCATCGTATCCATCAGGATCTTTTCCATTAATATAAATCCCGGAAGACACTGCCTCAAAGCTTCCAAAATATTTTGCTGAAGGACCTCTTGTTGTAATTGATATGATACCCCCCGTAACATCTCCATAGTTGGCAGGAACACCACCTGTAATTACCGAGACCTCTTCAAGTGCTGATTTTGGTAAGTTTGAAGAACCTCGAACTTTAATACCATCAATGTAAAAATATGTACCATCTGAACGCGAACCTCTAACGGAAATTTCACCTGTACCCTCGTTAGAGTTTACCCCTCCCACAGTTGCAGCAACTCCCGCAGCAGAACGAACAGGTAATCTCGAAATATCCTCTCTTGTTACAGTTGATCCCGAGGCTCCACCATCTTTATCAATTAAAGGAACTTTATACGCAATAAGTTTAACTTCCCCTAAATCCTTATTCTTTTCTGGTTTACCAATCGTTAAATTGTCCAAAAAGGTGATTTTATCCGGAGAGACAATTACACCTGTAGTTATAGAAGTTTGGTATTCTACCATACTAATTTCTACATCGTAAGTCCCCGGTTGAACACCGTTAATTTGAAATTTACCATCAAAATCGGTTTGTGCACCACCTTTTGTCGTTCCATTTTGTACAATTTTCACCTTACACAACGGAATCGCTTGTTTGGTTTTTTCGTCTTTCACTGCTCCTTTAACAGAACCTAAACCCGATTGAGCATAAACAAAAGTCCCTGACATTAAGAGACTTAAGGCAATCATCTTCAGTTTAACCATCATTATTTTGTAATATAGTGTTTCGTTATTCGAATTTTAAGCTTGTAAATATATGAAAAATCATATTGACTAACCTCATGTTAAAAAAATTTAAATTGAAAATAAATTAACATATTTGCTTGTAACATTTTCGACATACTATAGATGCAACAAAACAAGTTATCCATAAATTTTATTTGTCGAGATGATTTTCGATTGGGGTATCTTCCGTTAGATCAGCTACTAATAAAGTCTAATATTAACATAAAGCCTCAAACTCAAAAACGTACATTGGAGAAAAATGGGGTGTGGCAACTAGTAAAAAATATGTTTGAGGGTAATAACGAAGTTTTATATGAACCTTCAGGCAGGCCGTTCCTGAAAGGTGATGCACAAGACTATTTCATTTCCGTAAGCCATTCTAAAAATTTTTGTGCACTCGCCTCATCTCACAGGCGAATAGGAATAGACATTGAGGAAATAAATAACCGTATATTAAAAGTAAGACCAAGGTTTCTCAATGAAAGAGAACTTGAAATGATTAATGCCACAGATTTAGAATATAATACGATTGCTTGGTGCTTAAAAGAAGTTTTATTCAAATTGTCGAAAAATGAAGGACTAGATTTCAAAAAAGATTTGCTAATTTTAGAAGAAATTGAGTCGCGAAAAAAATTTCAATGTTCCATGTTAGAGGATAATGAAATGAAAGGAGTTATTGTTGAAATTGTTCGTGTCGACAATCTTATAATTGCATTCAATGTCTAAAAAAAATATACTCGAGCAAATTAGTCAAACTGAGAAGGGATTAGCAATTTTAATTGACCCTGATAAATTCATGAGTATAAAGCATAAAGACGAATGGATCACTCGAGTAAACACCTTAAAACCTGAATTTCTATTTGTTGGAGGTAGTGTTGTATCAAAAATTGATTTTGATCAATGTATCGAACTGCTTTCGGAAAAGGTGGAGGTTCCTTTAGTCATTTTTCCAGGCAACTTTGATCAAATTCATCCCGGAGCAGATGCACTCTTGTTTCTCTCCTTGCTTTCAGGGCAAAATCCTGAATATTTAATTACGCAGCATGTTAAGGCTGTAGACCATCTTGAAAATGTAGACATTGAAGTTATTCCTACGGCCTATTTGCTAGTTGACGGAGGAGTCCAAACTGCAGTAGCTTACGTTTCACAAACTCAACCCATTCCTCAATATGGAAAATCTATCGCTCTTAAAATTGCATTAGCAGGAAAATACCAAGGAAAAAAGTTAATCTATCTCGACGCAGGAAGTGGTGCAAAAAACATCGTTCCTAAGGAAATGATTATTGAAGTTAAAAAATCTGGTCTTCCTGTAATTGTGGGAGGCGGATTAAAAAACATAGAGGACATTCAAAAAACCCATAAAGCAGGTGCTAATCTCGTGGTTATTGGCAATAAAATTGAAGACAACTTAGATTTTTTTCTTGACTTGATGAAGTATCGTTCAACGATTGAAATTACATCATCGCTTTTAAACTAAGGTCCATACTTTTTACTGAATGTGTCAATGCGCCAACTGAAATATACTGAACACCTGTTTCTGCATAATCCCTAATATTAGATAGTGTGATTCCGCCTGATGCTTCCGTTTCAATTTCTACAGGGACACGTTTCAACGCTTCTTTTAAATCTGTTGGGTTAAAATTATCTAACATGATACGCATTATTCCACCTTCATTAATAGCTTCATCAAGTTCATTTAAATTCCTAACTTCCACAATTATCCCAAGAGACTTTTTTGTATTTATAAGGTACTCTTTAGTTTTTTGAATGGCCTTGGTCACCCCCCCTGCATAGTCTACGTGGTTGTCTTTTAACATGATTAAATCATAAAGACCAAATCTATGGTTTTCCCCTCCCCCAATTTTAACTGCCCATTTTTCCAGGTAACGAATTCCAGGAGTAGTTTTTCGCGTATCTAACAGTTTCGTATTACAACCTTCGATGACCCTTAGAATTTGATTGGTTTGAGTAGCAATTCCACTCATGCGTTGCATAAAATTTAATACAAGGCGTTCAGAGGTTAAAATAGACCGAGACGATCCAGTAACCACAAAGGCAATATCCCCAATTTTAACTTGTTCACCATCATGTTTATACACTATCAACTCCAAAGTAGGATCCACAAGCTCGTAAATTCTTTTCGCAACTTCAATTCCAGCAATAATCCCTTCCTCCTTTACTAAAAGTCGAGCCGCACCTATTGCCTTTTCGGGCACACACGCTAATGTAGAGTGATCTCCTTCACCTATATCTTCTGCTAACGCATTTAGAATAATCAGGTCTAACATAGAGCAAAGATACATTCTTCTCTTTAATTCATTCATTTCTTCTTATTAACTTTAGAGTTGAATGTCTTTAACACTTGCAGAACAACTAAAACAATTGCCAGAGAGTCCTGGTGTTTATCAGTATTTTAACGATAAAGATGTTGTCTTATATGTTGGCAAAGCTAAGAACATAAGAAAGCGTGTGCTTTCTTATTTCAATAGAGATGTCGATTCATTTAAAACAAAACTGCTCGTCAGTCAGATAAATAATGTACAGTATACGGTGGTAGAAACTGAATTAGATGCGCTGTTACTTGAAAACAGTTTAATTAAAACCTACCAGCCAAAGTACAATATCCTTTTAAAAGATGATAAAACTTACCCGTGGATTGTAATTAAAAACGAGCCATTTCCTAGGGTATTTTACACGCGAAAAAAAATCAAAGATGGTTCACGTTATTTTGGCCCCTATCCAAATGTTAAAACCATGCAAGCATTACTTAAACTACTGCATGATTTATTCAAATTCAGAACGTGTAGTTTAGATTTATCAGATAAAAAAATTAATCAAGGAAAGTACAAGGCTTGCTTGGAATTTCATTTAAAACGTTGCCTTGCGCCATGTGAACAACAACAATCAAATGCATCTTATCAAAAAGGCATCGAAGAAGCAGAACAAATAATTAAAGGTGAAATTAATCCATTAATTAAATCATTGAATGTCGAAATGATAAAGCATTCAAAAGAGTTTGCTTTTGAAAAAGCTCAAGAGGTTAAAGAATTAATCGAACAACTGAATAATTTCCAATCCCGTTCAACAATAGTTTCGTCTTTTTCTTCCAATTTAGATGTCTTCACTTGGCATAGAACTGAAGAATTTATTTACATCAATTTTATGGTTTTGAAAGCGGGTGTGGTGATACATTCATACACATCTCATGTTGTGCCGGGATTAGAAGAACAATTAGTAGACAATCTTCGCACGATATTATTTGATTTGAAACAAAGATTTGGCTCCAAAAATCAACTAATTATTTCAAATCAAGAAATTGATTTGGATATTGAAGCTTTTAAAATTGAAGTGCCTCAAAAAGGTGAAAAAAGACAAATTATAGAACTATCGCTTAAGAATGTGCAATATCACCGATTAGAATTTGGCAAACGGAAATCTATTTCTATCGAGGATGTCCGATCAGATGACTTACTGCATGAATTACAAAAAACCTTTAAATTATCAACTGTTCCCCTACATATTGAGTGTTTTGACAATTCGAATTTTCAGGGTACAAATGCTGTTTCCGCTTGTGTTGTATTTAAAAATGGAAAACCCAGTAAAAAAGATTACAGACATTTTAACGTAAAAACGGTTGAAGGACCAGATGACTTTTCTACCATGCGTGAAGTTGTCTACCGCAGATACAAGAGACTTATTGACGAAGGTCAAACATTACCAGAGTTAATCGTAATAGATGGAGGAAAAGGACAATTAAGTGCTGCACTTGAAGCATTAGAAAGTTTAGAAATAAGAGGAAAAGTAGCCGTTGTTGGCATCGCAAAAAAACTCGAAGAAATCTTTTTTCCAGGAGACCAATTTCCAATTCTATTAAACAGAAGGTCGAAAAGTTTGAAGTTAATTCAATTTATGCGAAATGAAGCGCATCGATTCGGAATTACACACCATCGCAATAAAAGAAGCAAATCCGCTGTTAGCAGTGAACTAGATCAAATTTCAGGAATTGGTGAAAAGACCAAAGAAATCTTACTTAATGAATATAAGACAATCTCGAACATTAAAAAGTTTGGACTTGAGGAAGTGACAAAAAAAATAGGACAATCTAAAGCGACTATCCTATTTAATTATTTCACAAGAACTGAAAAATGAATCCGTTCTATTATTTCACAACAAACTTTAATGCCTTGGAATTATTACCCAATTTTACAAAGTAAGTTCCTGATGACATCCCCTCAGTTGGAAGGATAATTAAATTACTTCCTTCTTTTGAAGCAACGTGTGAAGTAGAGACCTCTTTTCCGGTAATGTCGGTAATAACAACCGTCAATTTCTCGTTTTTCATCGCATTGTATTGGATGTGAACATCCCCTTCAGTAGGATTTGGATAAAGTTGAACATCTTGAATATCATTTATACCAATAATTCCAAGAACAAGGTTATCGGATGGTGCACCTGCATAAAGATTTATATCATCTAGATAAATATTGTTCCCTCCTTCACCTTCAAACCTAAATTTCATTTTAAAGTTTTCTGAGAAATAATTACTTGTTACATTGATCATGTGAACAGTTGTCCAATCAGAAATCTGAGTCGGCTTCCATGATGTACTCGAAGAAAGGTTGGAAAGATTGTTCCCTGCTAACGTTTTTCTTTGTGCCCAATTGGCTCCGCAATCCGCAGATACGAAAACTTTCAAATACTCATAGTCTGCAGCTAGTTTTTTTCTGTAAGCATATCTGAAACTTAGGGTAACAGTACCTGTCGAAGGGATTACAGATAAATCGATTGGAGCAGATGTAAGTTCGTCTATATTACTTGGTGTTTGTCCGAAATTTACCAATTTAGCACATTGACTTCCGGAGTGAGATGTTGTAGACTCGATTGTCCAAGCATTGTTATTATTTGGATTGTAGACTTCCCAATTTGTCAAATTTGCTAGCGAGGAATAAGCTTCAAAACCTTCCCAGTATGGGAGCGTTGCTGCATCTGGTAAAACACGAATGTAGTTGTTTTTTACTTCATCATCTGTTGTAGTTCCATCTGTCGCTGTCAATTTAACTGAATACAATCCTGCATTTGCAAAATATATTTTCGGGTTTTGAGATGTGGCTGAAGAACCTGGTGCAAAAGACCATCCAGTGGATGGAGTGATTTCCCAAGTCCAACCATTCGCCTCATTGTAAGAATCGTCATTCAACTGAATGGAATCATTTTGACAAATAGTTGTTCTGTCCGCATCAAAAGCAGCCTTACACAAATAAATGTCGCCTGTAGCACCCGTAGCTGTTAAGTTTGCCGCTTGCCAAAGATTAAATCGACCAGTACTCGTTACTTGTAAAGCCGTTCGCATTCTATCTACCTGTCCAGGCGTATACATTTTAGAACAATAGGAATAATCCATGTAATTTTCAACGTTATCACGGACATCGTAATTCCAATATGAGTTAATTGAATTACATGTATTGGCGGAAAGAAGACACGCAGTAACCCCAATACAATTTGGTGTATCATCTACATTGTCGTCAGTGGAACAAGAGGAAGTATTTCCCGGATTGTTATTCGGTCCCCATGTGTGATCCAAATTCAACCAATGCCCAACTTCGTGAGTTAAAGCTCGAGAAGCACCCGTAGAACCTGTACCAATAGCTCCCACATAATCATGTAAAATCCAAATCCCATTTGTCATACTACTTGCGGACCAAGTTGAAGGATTTGTTGTATATCCTGCTGCACCACCTATTTCACCACAAATAAAAACATTCAAATATTTATTGCCTGGCCAACTGTTTTGAAAAACATCGTTTCCATTGCGAATAGCTGTTACTTGAGCATTACCATCAGCACCTTGAAAGGAAAGAGGAGACATCGTTCGCGTAATACCTTTAAAACAAGTTCCATTTGGTGCTTTTGTCGCCAATACAAATTCAACCTCTACGTCTGAAGGCATTCCCACGAAATCAGACTGAACAGTTGCCGTGTCAGCATTTAACTTCCTAAAATCCCTATTTAAAATCTCAAGTGCATTATAAATTTGTTCATCAGAAATGTTCTCGATTCCATTGTTATGAAGCACGTGAAAAACTATCGGAATCTTATAAACAACTCCTTTAGGAACCGCTTTGTTTTTTGCTTTTTGAAAAGCTATTTTATCCTGTTCATACATGGCAGCGAATTCAGGATTTTTCATTAATTCTGCCATTTTTATGTGTTGATGACAATATTCGACTTTCTCTCCTTCTCGGGCATTGGTTGGATCAAAGGCAGTAGTTTTTTGAGCTAACAAAGAACTTCCTGCCCATATGGAGATTAAAATTGTGGAGAGTATTATTTTATTAAATATCATACGTAAAACTGCTTAATCGTTTAATTTAGTTTAATAGCTCGCCTAAATTAAGGAAATATTTAAAAAATTATGTAGTATTTGTATTTAATTTTTGTTAGACTAAATATTAAAAGTCAATATCATTACCTTTGAAATATGAAAAGTAAAAAAGCATCCGATACCATTGCAATCACAACACACGTTGTACTTCCCAACGACACCAATACCTTAGGAAACTTATTTGGAGGTCAATTGCTTGCTTGGATGGATGTAATTGCAAGCGTTTCTGCTCATCGTCACTGCAAAAGAGTGGTAGTTACAGCTTCAGTAAACAATGTTTCGTTTCAAAAACCCATACAACATGCATCAATTGTTACGTTAGAAGCTAAAGTTTCTCGTGCATTTTCTTCATCTATGGAAATCTTTGTTGATGTTTTTGTAGAGGATCAAGTCACTGGAGTACGTGAAAAGTGCAATGAGGCTATTTATACTTTTGTGGCTGTAGATCAAAATGGTGGTCCGATACAAGTTCCTGAATTGATTCCGGAAACGGAGGAGGAAAAGAAACGATTTGAAAGTGCTTTACGAAGAAAGCAACTCAGTTTAATTTTAGCAGGAAAACTAGACCCAAAAGAAGCTACAGAACTTCAAAAATTATTTATTGGATAAATCCCTCGTAATTCCCTCGGCAATTTTTAATTCGTCTATGTTCATCATGCACTTGTGGTGTCCTTTAGGGCACTTATCAAACCCTATTTTTGAACAAGGTCTACATGATAAGTTGACTTCATATTCTGAGGTTAGCTTGGGACTTTGAGGGCGATAAGAATACATTCCAAAATTGCGAACCGTATTTCCCCATGTCATGTGTATTGGCGTATCAAAGCAAGATGCAATATGCATTATTCCTGTATCATTCGTTAACAATGATCTTGCATTTTTAACGATAAAGGCTGCTTCAAGAATAGTGATTTTATTTGTGAAATCTACTAACATTCGCCCTGGAAAGTAATCAATAATTCTCTTGGCTAATTCTACTTCACTTTTCCCACCGAGAAGAACAATTCGACACGGTATTTTGTCTATCAAACCAATTAGTTTTTCGAATGGAAATTGTTTTGTTTTAAATTTAGCGCCAAGGGCAATAACAACAAAATCGCTTTGTTCTAAGCCATTATCTGACAAGTTAATTTCTGCTGCTTCCGGAATGAAAAATGAATTATTTTGAAAGGTATTTTTAACTCCTAATTTAGAAACACTTTCAAAATAGCGATCGACAACGTGAGATGAAGGCAAATAATTCCATTTCAACATTACTAGCAACCATTTTTGAATATTTAATTTAGGAAAACGATACGTTTTTTTTCTCAAATAACCGGACAAACTTCGTGAACGTAAATTATGGTGAAGATCTATTACAAAATCAAAATTCTCTTTTTTTAATTCGCTCCAAATTTCAATAGTTTTTTTTTCGAAAGCATGCACTTTATCTATGTAATTGCAGCCAGAAAGTAACTCAACAAATTGCTTTTTGGTAGCATAATGGATTTGCGTTTCAAGTAGTTGTTCTTTTACAGCTCTAACTATTGGGAATGTTAGAACAATATCCCCAATAGAACTGAATCGTAGAAATAATACTTTTTTCAATTTATTCTAAAAATCCGTTTGTGAGTATAAATTAAAATTCAAAAAAATAAACACTATGAATTAAGAAAATTCTACCTTTCCTGAATTCTTAACAGTACTTTATCCTGATCGATTTGCGTTTTAATAGTCTCAAAAAAATCAACTTTATTATTATCGTCTAAACAATTAATAGGAAAATTAAGTTGTAAATTACCTAAGTATGTGAAATAAACTGATTGTTGAGAAATGCTTATTTCTTGTAAACCTGAGAAATACATTACGTATACTTCCCTGTCAGAAACTAATACAGCCTTAGAAGTGATGCCAATTCTAAACTTCTTAGCTAACAATCCATAACCTAAAAACACCATTCCTTCCGCTGAAAAAACATACATAACAATTGAAGGGGCGAAAGCTAAGGGTGTGATTGCAGTGTAAGCGTAGCCGAAGTACCCAAGAATTACGGATTCTAATATAGAATAAATTACAACTCTTTTCTTCCTTTCTGTTTTAATTTCAGCATTGAACAAATACTTGGAACGTTGATTTACTAAAAATAGACCCGACCATCTTCTTATTGATCTCCGCAAAGACAAAGTGCCTAAAACCATTGAAAGTGCCAGAAAAATATAATTTAAATAGGGTATTTCTGTTGCTTGCATTCGCAATGAGTCTATAGTTAAATCAAATCCAACAAAAATGGTTAGAAGAAAAGTGGGGAATGAAACCAATAAAATGAGGACATTGATAAAACTATTCATTCGGTAACATGCTTATTTTCTCTTTTATTGACAAAATTTTATCTTGCAATAGTTTTACTTTTTTCTCGACATCCAACTTCATTTTTTCGCTACCTTTAGATTTTGAAAAGAAGCCTATATTATTTTCTAGAACAGCAATATCTTTTAATAATTGATCTTTTTGTTTACGTAATTCTGCTCTTTCTATCTTCAAAAGTCTATTTCTTTCAGGAGACAAAAGTAAACTTTCAATCTTTGCTTGAAAGTTTATTTTTTCCCTTTCAAATTCATCCAGTTTTATGGATGAATACTTTTCATCCATAAGTAATTTGAACTTTTTATATATTTTATCTGCTTGATTTCTAGGAACATAACCAATTTCCACAAATTGCTGAGAAAATTCTTTTAATTTATTAATCGATTCTTGTTTATTTTCACCAATTACATAATTATTTATTTCATCCAGCAATTGGTTTTTTGCTTTTAAATTTTCTGCAAAAGTTATATCTTGACTTTGAAAATAATTCTCTTTTGCATTGAAGAATTCTTGGCAACTCGTGCGAAAAGTTAACCACAATTTACTTTCCCATTTATGACCAGCAGACCCAATGGTCTTCCACTCATTTTGTAATTTAATTATTTTATTAGAAGTTTCTTTCCAATCTGTTGAAATTTTAAGTAAATCTATTTCATAAATCAATTTTTTCTTGGCCTCGAAATTTAATTTATGCTCTGCTTCTATGTGAGAAAAAAACTGTTTTTTAGAATTAAAAAACAAATCGCATTTTGATCGAAAAACTCTCCATAATTCATCATCATCCTTCCGCGTTCCATTTCCAATAGTCTTCCATTTTTCTTGCAAATTTATAAGACTTTTTGTGTCATTTTCCCACTCTTTGATAGAGTTATTCTTGAATTGTGTTTCAAGAATTTTATCGAGAGCTTCAATAATTAATTTTTTCTTCGATAAATTTTCAACTTGTGAATTTCTATGTTGTTCAAAATAAAAATTGATTTTACCGTAAATAGTTCTAACTACTTCCCAATATTCTGCCTTAAGTTCTCCCCATTGGTCATTTGATACGGGGCCTATTTCTTCCCATTCGTCTTGAAGCACCCTCAATGCAGATTCTAAATCTCTTAAAATTAAGTTGCTGCTACGAAGTTTTTTCAATTTAAAGATTAGATCTATTTTTAATTGATAATTCCGTTTTAGATCATGATCCTTTAGTTCTTTGTAAATCTTAATATTATAAAAAAATAATTCAAGCAATCTAGAATATTCTTTCTGTATTTCATCTCTTTTCTCTCTAGGAATGTCTCCGATTTTCTTCCAATTTTCATGAATCTCTTTGTAAGAATTAAACGCATTCCCTATTTTCTCCTCGTTTTCAATTACTTCTTTTAGCCTTGAAATTAATCCTTTTTTCAACCGAAGATTTTCTATTTCCAAGGTGGACTTTAATTCTATTTGTTTTTTCTTTTTTTCTTGAAATTCCTTGTATAACGAATAGAATTTATCTTTGATGGGTTTGAAATCAAATTTGTCGATATTATTTCCTGACTCAATTGATTCAAGAAAATTAATTTGATCTTTTCGCTCTGCCTCAAGTATTGCATCTTCAAAGGATACTTTCAAAGCCGAAACTTCTTTTCCGACTAAAATTGTATTTTCTTCTTTCAGAAAATTAATCATTTTATCAATAAAAAAGGATAAATCCATATTAATGGTGGTTTAATTCAAATTTTATTAATTCTTGAAGTTCCTCACTTCTATTATTTATATCTTGTAAAGATATTTCATTTAAACGCACAGTACCAAACTTTTCAACTGAAAATGAAGCCAGTGCAGATCCTGCGATAACAGCTCTTTTCATGTTTTCAAATGAAATATCATCATTTTGGGCAATGTATCCCATAAAACCTCCTGCAAAAGTATCTCCAGCTCCCGTTGGATCAAAAACTTCTTCTAATGGAAGAGCTGGCGCAAAGAAAACACGTTCGTCATGAAAAAGAAGAGCTCCATGCTCACCTTTTTTAATAATCACGTATTTTGGACCCATTTCTTTAATTTTTTTTGCAGCTCTCACTAATGCATATTCTTTGGTTAGTTGTCGCGCTTCTTCGTCATTAATAATTAAAACATCAACGAGTGCGAGAGTTTTCATCAATTCATCCCATGCAATATCCATCCAAAAATTCATGGTGTCCATTGCAATTAACTTAGGTCTTTCGGTCAATCGCTCAATAACTGTTCGTTGTACTTGGGGACTTAGGTTTCCTAACATTAAATAATCGGAACCTTGATAGGAAGCAGGAACGATTGGGTCAAAATTCTCAAGTACATTTAATTCAGTTATCAACGTATCTCTTGAATTCATATCGTTATGGTATTTCCCTGACCAGAAAAATGTTTTTTCTCCTGACTTAATTTGCAATCCCTCCAAATCAATACCGCGTTGCTTCATTTCTTTTAAAGTCTCAGATGGAAAATCTTCGCCAACAACAGATATTATCCCTTGATCTTTAACAAAAAATGAAGATGCAAGTGAGATAAAAGTACCAGCTCCACCGACAATTTTATCCGTTTTTCCAAATGGTGTTTCTATTGCATCGAAAGCCACACTACCAACCGTAACTAGTCTCATTCTATAATTTTTCACAAAGATAGGTAATTTGGTTGGGAAACTCCTGATAGCTTATAAAATGGAAAAAGAGGGCGAACCCTCCTTTTCCTAACCTAAACTACTAAATATGAAAACCGTTTCTCAGTCGGCGTGAATGAGTAACGCAACTATTTAACCAATCTTACGCGCAAATGTTCTAGATTAACATTTTTTGGCTATTTCTTCTTAATTCAAGGAAATATTGACCTATGTCAAGTGATTTGAATCACTTTTTATTGAATCTTTGTCGAAATAAAAACAAATAACATGAAAAAACTAACAGTATTATTTGGCTCTATTGCCTTCATTCTTTTTACTTCTTTTCAATCAGAAGATCCTATTACCTATTCACTAGACAAGGCTCATTCACGATTAGGATTCAAAATTAAACACATGGGAATTGTGGATATCAATGGTGAATTCAACAAATTTGATGTAAAAATCAACTTAAATAATGGAAGTTGGGATGGGTCTTCTATCGAGATGACTGCTGAATCAAAATCGATTTACACAGGCATTGAAATGCGCGATAATCACCTGAGGTCAGCTGATTTTTTCGATGTAGAAAAGTACCCTGAATTATCTTTCAAAAGTACATCCGTGAAAAAAGTTAAAAACAAGTACATTATTTCAGGAGATTTCACTTTGCATGGAATTACAAAAAATTTAAAATTAATTGGAGAATCTACAGGGGTTGCCAAAAAAGGTGAAACAGAAGCCGTAGGCCTAAAAATAACTGGTGTCGTAAAAAGAAGCGATTTTAAAATTGGTGAACCTTCAGGCGGATTAGCTGACGATGTTCAATTAATCGCAGATTTAGAAATGACAAAATAGTTATCAGAAATGGCATTGTATTTTTTTGCTTTTGTCATCTCTGTATTAGGAATTGCAGCTACCAAATATGAGAACGTTAAAGCCTTAAACGTATTTACGTTTTTAGTATCATACTTTGCCATTTCTTTATTTCTTTATCCAATTCAAACTTATCAAGGAGTTTATTGGGCTCCAACATGGGTGTTGACCATTTTCACTATAATACACATCTTGAACGGTTTCATTTTAAAAAATGGGACAAAGATTTTTTTCATAAGCCTACTTCCCTTGCTTTTCTTAATCAATGGAGAAAAGCTTTCCTTTGGAGAATATGAGTTAATCACCTCGTCCATAACGTTCATTGGCCATGTTTATTTGGGATTTTTGTTTCCATTTGTTTTATATTTAAAATCATATTTCCTAAAAAAATGGCTTGAAATAGATGAAATTAAAACAACCCATATCGTTTGGTCATTCATAATTGGTTTACTTTTATTTGCAGGTTATTTTCATCATTCTTTCTCAGGTATTTTAGCTGTATTCATTGGACTTTTCATGTTCGTACTTTCAAACGATTCGAGGACAAATGAGTTATTAACTTCTTTGATGTTCTTTTCTGCTGCTTTTGGATTTTATGGTATGAGTTACCTTCCTCAAAATACTATAATATCTTCGAATGCTTTGCTAAGTTTGGGATTGGCGTCTGGAGCATTCTCTTTGATGAATATAATTAATTTCAATTCCTCAAAAGGAATATTTTTGAAATTATTACTTCTGACAGTTTCGTCTTTATCTCTACTTTTACCTCTTTATTTAGGCGGGAAAAATATTTCTTTTGGTGGACAAGGGTCGTTTGTAGTTGCGTTAATCTTTTTAGGATTTCTTTCTAATACAAGTTTCGAAAATTTTGAAAAATCTACCCTAATTCGTGTTTTTTATACCTTTTCCATGGGGATTGCTTTATTTATGTTTTCTTCTCAGAACGAAAATTATAAGTTGCAAAAACTGCAAGCAAATTTCGATTCATCGCAAGAAATAAACGAGTTAGATATTGAATTTCAAAAGGTTGAGAGTTCACCTTTTGAATCCATTGCTGGAAACTATTCAATTGCTCAAGAAAACCTCGAATTTAACTTTGAACTAGGTCCTAAAGATGCAAGAACAAAAGGTGCGTTTAAGGAGATTTCAGGTGAGATAGTACTTGATAAAAAGATTGCTAATTCAAGTTTTAAAATTATGTTGCCAGTAAAGAGTTTAACGACGTTTGAGTCATCGAGAGATGATGCTTTAATGTCAGAGTATTTCTTCTCGGAAAAATTTCCTTCCATTACATTTAATTCAACTTCGGTAAGTGAAACCGCAAATGGAATAATAGTTAAGGGAAATTTTACGATGATTGGCGTAACAAAAGAAACGGTAGTTAATCTTAAATGTACTGGTAATAAAAAAATAAACGGTAAAGAACTATGCGTTTTACAAGGAGTTGGTTCTTTAGATAGAACTGTTTTTGGAATGGAGCCTGATCCATCGATTGGAAATGTCG
The DNA here is from genome assembly GCA_964559685.1 of uncultured Lishizhenia sp. GTDB lineage: Bacteria > Bacteroidota > Bacteroidia > Flavobacteriales_D > Crocinitomicaceae > UBA952. Next base: position 48,240 of record CAZLHR010000007.1, on the reverse strand, counting down.
TTGACTATAAATTCACCATACTTCTTAAACAAAAAAAATCTTAAAAATGCACAACGTTTTTCACGGAATTACGTTTAAACTTTGATGGCAAAGTATTTTTTACATCTTTTTACTATACTTCTTCTATCAAATGAGATGCTGTGTCAATTGACTACAAATACAGGTCAAGCGCCGAATTCTTTGGTTCAGAATGTTTTACTTGGAACTGGGGTAACTGTTTCGAATGTAATATACAACGGAAGTCCAACAGCCATTGGATCATTTACTGCTAACGGCACAAACCTAGGAATAGATCAAGGAATTGTAATGACAACAGGAACCGTTTTTAACAATGGTAATGGCCCACAAGGTCCGAATAATCAACCTGGATGTGGTATTGATAACAATGTCGGAGGATCAGCTTTACTATCTAATATAATTGATGGAACTCAGACATTTAATGCTTCAATTTTAGAGTTTGACTTTATTCCTTTTTCGGATACAGTAAGGTTTAAATATGTTTTTGGTTCAGATGAATACCCTGAATTCGCACCTCCGAATAATTCTGGCTATAACGACGTATTTGGATTCTTTATAAGTGGGCCAGGAATATCGGGTGTTCAAAATATTGCCCGTTTGCCAACCAATGGAAGTGTTGTAAGTATTAACAATGTGAATGCCATCACCAATTCTCAATTTTTTAATTACAATGGAGATGGAAATAGTGCTCCATTTAATTCTAATCCATTTTATATTCAATATGATGGATTTACGGATGTTTTAGAGGCTATTTCAAGAGTTGAATGTGGTCAAACATATCATTTAATTATTGCTGTAGCAGATGTAGGAGATGGACAATGGGACTCAGGAATATTTTTGGAAGCCAATAGCTTAACTTCTATTACTCCTGTATCCATTTCGTCTCAAATCAGTGAACAATTTTTTTCTAATCCTAATTGGATGGCCGAGGGATGTGTTTCTTCAACAATTCAATTGTCAAGGAATTCTAATTTAAATTCTTCTATGACTATCCCTATTACTGTCTCAGGAAGCGCATCTAATGGAATAGATTATACAGGAGTGCCAAGCTCGGTAACTTTCGCTGCAGGCCAATCTAATTTGAGCTTTACATTGAACTCATTGACCGATTTATTAAGTGAGGGGTTAGAAAATATTCAGTTAAGCTTTCTTTTACAGGATCCATGTGGAAATCCAACACCACAAAATTTAGAACTCTTTATTCAAGATGTCCAGCCACTTACAATTAATTTAAATTCCCCTACAGTCGAATGTCCGGGTGATGAAATACAGATTACAGCAAACGTAACGGGAGGTATAACACCATACAACTTTTTATGGTCGGATGGTTCAATTGGGCAAAGCGTTTCGGTTGCGATCAATTCAACCGCAACTTATTGGGTTGAGGTCAATGAATCATGTTCAAACTCATTAGCTACTGATTCTATTTTGATAAGTGTTCCGATTTTTGATCCTATTCAATTAGATCTAGGTGAAGATATAATTGTTATTTGTCCATATCTTGAAGACACATTAACTGCGAACATTTCTGGTGGTTCTGGAAATTTTTCCTTCCAATGGAAACAAAATAATACATTAATTACTGGAGCGAATTCCAACATATTAAGAATTCAACCTGCTTTATCAACAACCTATATTGCAATTGTAACAGACAATTGTGGTAATAGTATTTCAGATACAATTAATTACACAATTACTAGTCCACCTTTAACGGTTAGTGCTTCTCCAAACATAGAAATTTGCCCTGGAGATAGCATTTACATAAATGCGCAAGTGTTGGGAGGATATGGAAATATTTCTTATAATTGGTTGGGTCTTGGAGCTTATACATCTGGGCTTTGGGTGAAACCTGAAGTTTCAACAACTTATTTTGTGGAAGTAAGTGATGAATGTCAGACATATTCAGTTTTGTCATCCATACAAGTAAATATTGTTAAACCAATAGCAGATTTCGTTGTTACAACACAAGAGCCAATGATTAATTTACTAACTAGTTTTCAAAATTTAACGAATAATGCGTCAACCTTCTTATGGGATTTTGGAGATGGGTACATTTCATCACTTGTTCATCCGAATCATACATATTCAAATTCCGGTAATTTCCTAGTTACCTTAATAGTTACCGATGATAAGGGATGCATTGACTCGATTCAAAAACCAATTAAAATTTTCGAAGAATTTTATTTTTATTTACCGAATTCATTCTCACCTAATGCAGATAATGTAAACGACTATTTTTGTGGAAATTTCATAGGAATGAAGTCTATTGAAATATCTATTTTCAATAGATGGGGAGAATTAATTTACAGTTCAGAAAACCTTGATTTTTTTTGGGATGGTACTTATAAAGGGGAAAATGTTTCAATTGGAACCTATACTTGGTTACTAAAATATAAAAGACAAGGTTTTCAAAATAATTTGATAAGCGGACATGTCAATTTGATTCGCTAATCATTAGAAATTATCTCAAACAACTCGTTTAGATTCGGCGAAATAATCACCTCAATCCTTCTATTTTTGGCTTTATCATTTGCATCTACTGGATAAAACTCTCCTCTACCAGCAGCCATTATTTGAGTTGGGTTCATAGTGGAATTTGCCAAAAGAATGTCGACAACTGAAGTTGCTCTCAAAACTGATAATTCCCAGTTATTTTTAGGAGATGTCGCAGCCGACATTTTGTCGGTATCAGTGTGACCTTCAACTACAATCTCCAATTCCTTCTCACTTTCTAGAACTTTTCCCAGTTCTACCAGTGCTTTTTTACCTTCCGGTTCTACAATTGTACTTCCAGACTTGAATAGTAATTTTGCCTCAAGACTTACGTAAATTCTTCCGTTTTTTTGAACAACAGTCAACCCCTGATTTTCAAAACCGCGCAATGCATTCGCAACTTTTGCTTTTAATAATTGGACAGCTTGATCTTTCTTTCGAATAGCTTCTTCAAGTTCATTTACACGTCTTTCTCTTTCTTCTAATAATTTTTGTTTGGCTTTGAGTTCATTTTCAAGTTTCAATAAAGCATCTTCTTTCGCTTGAAGTTCTTTATTTTTTGCTTCCAAATCTGCCTGTAATGCTGCCGTTTCTTTAGCACTTAGATTTTTTAATTTATCAAATGACTTTTCCAAAGATTCATGTTCTAATTGAAGTTTTGTATAATCTCTGTTTAAGATTCTCCATTTATTTCCGAGAATACTTGTGTCTTGTTTTATCTTCGATAAATCTTTCGATGCAATATCATATTTCGTTTTAAAATCTTTTGCCTCTGCTTCGTATTGATTGCTTGAATTTTTATATTTTTCGAGTTCCTCAGCACAAGCTTGTTCTTTCTTTAATAAGTCTTTGTATTTTTTTGCAGGAACACAGGAATAAATTAGAGTCGCTGAAATAGCTAGATATGAAATGAGTTTAAACATAATCTTCGTTTTATCAAAAATCGTGAAGATAACAGTTGAAATTAAGTCTGACTCTTTAACTTTTTAACATTAAAAATTTCATAAAAAGAAAATGAGGCACTTGGCCTCATTTTCCTTAACATTGATTTTAGTTGCTTAATCAAAAACTATTTTCATTTCAACTCGTCTGTTTTTCTGTCTTCCTTCTGGAGTATCGTTGCTTGCAATTGGTTTAGTTTCTCCAAAATAAAGAACAATCATCCTAACATCTTCTACTCCTTTAGAGACAAGATAGTTTCGTAAAGCTTCCGCACGTTTCTTAGATAATACCAAGTTTCCATTGTCATCCCCAACATTATCAGTATGACCAGAAATTTGAAGTTTCCAGGTTGGTTTCTTTTTCAAGACCTCCGCCAACTCATCTAAGGAAGATTTTGAAAGATCCTTAATTATATCTTTGGCTGTCTCGAACTCTAGATTATCAAATGCTGTTTTTAAAACTTCGATAATTTCTTTTTCGATAACAGGACATCCTTTGTTTGATTTCGGACCTGGTGTATTAACACAATCATCGTCTTTATCCAATAATCCGTCACCATCAGAATCTTTATATGGACAACCTTTGTTTTCTTTAGGGCCAGGATTTGTCGGACATTCATCATCTTTATCCAACAATCCATCTCCATCTGTATCAGGCCAAGGACAACCTTTGTTTTCCTTTGGACCTGGAACTTCTGGACATTCATCTACAAAATCAAATAAACCGTCTTTGTCTTTATCAGGACATCCTTGGAACTCAACAGAACCAGAATCTTTAGGGCATGCATCTTTAATGTCAATTATTCCATCATTATCAGTATCCGGGCAACCTTTATATTTCTCAGGTCCAGGATTATCAGGACAATCGTCATCTATATCACGAATATCATCCCCATCTTTATCGGGACAGCCATTTAATTTAGCTAAACCAGCAATCTCAGGACAATCGTCTTTTTTATCAATAATTTTATCTCCGTCCTTATCTGGACATCCGTTAAACTCTTTTAAACCTGGATCATCAGGGCAATCATCTTTTTTATCTATAATTTTATCACCATCTCTATCGGGACAGCCTTTAAATTCTAGCGGACCTGGAATATCTTTACATTCATCTTCTGTATCTTTAATTCCATCTGCATCCGTATCCGGACAGCCTTTGAAAGCCCAAACACCAGGTTCAGTAATACAATCGTCGTTCCTATCCGAAACTTGATCTCCGTCAATATCTCTTATTGCGTCATAAAGAACTGGTACTCTAACACCTGTGTAAAATTCTATACCTCTCACTTGTCCTCTTGCGAACAAAGTTCTAAAATCTGTCATTCCAAGGGTTAGAGGTCCTAAACGAGTTGCGATACCAGCCTTGAAACCTGAATATTCATTCATAGAAATTGGCAAATGAAATCCAAACCAAGCGTAATCGAAACTTGGTGTGATGCTAAACTGATTCGCCATTTTAACTTTTGCTTGTCTTTTTGGTGAAATAATATTTAGCATCCCTGTGGCATTAACATAAAAATACTTCCAAATGTGATAATCAACTTGAATACTCAAAGCAGAGGGAGTTTGCACCCAAAATGTTGAAGCAGTATCTTTAGCTCCTGCCACCCATTCAGTAGGGTCAAGAGATTGGTTAATCAAGGAATCAATGATTTGATCAAATTCAACAAGTCCGGTTGCAGATTCAAATTGATTTAAATCAAATTTTCGGTTAACATCTACAGAAAAATCTCGACTTAACCCACCTTTTGTAAATCGCAATGCACCTAAATCTAATAGTGAAGCACCTACGCGTAAATCATATTTGTTTTTGTTTTTCATCCATAAATTCGATTTGCCATCCATATCAAATTTATATTTTTTGTATTTCGGACGCCATTCGTATACGACACCTAAATCTACACCGTAACCTGATTTACTCGATGATCTAGGCAAACCGAAACTATTCGTTTCGATATCACCAGCCACTAACCTATCGAAATTATCTGAATACCCGTAGGCAAAATCACCTTGTAGAAAAAAGGAAGTGTCTTCATCTACTAATCCGTACTTAAAATTATCGGTATAAACATAAGCCGCAGAATAGCCTTGCATATATTTTAAATCCGCTCCTACCTTTAAAAAATGTTCTTTACGATCCTGCAGAACATGTCCCAAATTAATTCCATATTCTGTCCAAGTCATATGATTCAAATTTAAAAGTTCCTCAGGTAATGTTCTACCCCATAAATCACTAGTATCTAAACCTGATTCTGCTAAAACAGCAAGTTTTGGATCCATATTGTCAATATTTGTTATTGACCGCACTTTTGCGTTAAAGCCTACGGAAAATTTCGGCGTGATGTGGAAGGCAAAATTCAGCAAATCTAATTGATAATTCAAATAAATCCCTCGTGGGCTTTTAGTTAAAGTATCGTATAAATGTTTTATTATCCCTTCACTAAAAGGTTCTAAATTAAATTGTTCAAAAGGTTGAGCTCCCCAACCATCAAAAATGGAGTCTTTGAATGAATTTAGCCACCAATAACTTTCACCAAATCTGTTTCGTTGAGCATCTCGCATATATTTAGCATCGAAATAGCCAAAATTTTGGTAGAGATTGAAATTCGTGCTGAACAGATTCAAATCAAAGCTAAATCTCCCGTCAACAAAA
>CAZLHR010000007.1:35468-42035 GCA_964559685.1 uncultured Lishizhenia sp. | reverse complement strand
ATTTCCTGAAGGATTAACCATCACGTCATGAACTTTTAAATTAGGAAGAGAAATCGATTTTACTTGTCCATTCATCGTATTTAACCATGATAAGGTATTACCTGACTTATGAAAAAACCAATTGTTCCCATGTGTTCCAATTGCACTAAAAGAATGACTTGTGGTCATTTTCTTTGGTGCTTTTTTTAATCGGACATCATACAGAAAATAACAATTCTCACCCAATAAAACAACTTTACCATTTCCGTTTTCTTGAATAAAACCAATTTCTCTAATCGGTTCTGTTACATTGAATTGTTTATTAATGGTTCCATTAAGTTGATATTCCATTAAAGTTTGGCCATTAAAAGAGTATGCGAGTTCTGTTCCGTTGACATTGGCAATAATTGGTTTTATGTCAAGATTTTTCGGAAGTCTTATTGCCACTGTACCATTTTTTTGGAATACCCATGTCTCGTTTCTAAAATGAACCAAAAGGTATTTTCTGTTTACACTTAAGTCAATACCAATGGGGATCTCAGAAATATCTTGTGACCATTTTTTTAGACCATTGATATATCCATGTAATCTCTTATTATCTGTATAAACTATTGTATTACCTCTTTCATCAAAAGAACCGAATCCTAGTATTCTTTCTCCAGGATTCATGGAAAAATAATCTTTAATGTCCTTAGAAAGTTCTTTTGAGAGTAAGGACTTTCTTTTAACGATTGTCTCTATGGTTTGATCGCCTATGTACGACTTAGAAAAACAACTTATGCTATCAACTACTCTCATAGAAACCTTCAACGGTAGATCACCAAATAATTGATCCATTTTTTTTGAGTCTGTTGATATAGAATTTCCCAAATTTATATCGGTCACTATAGCATCAAAATAGGATTTATCGTATGAAATAATGCCAAATTGCTCAAATTGTGCAACATATGCAATTCTTCCTGAAGTATCAATAAAAGAACTAAACGAAAGCGAATCGAATTGAGCAAAATCTTCATTTTTTTCTTCTTTACCGAAGTGCTCATTCAGCGATTGAATTGGAAATTGATTTTCTTTAAAATCGAAAAGAACTACCTGTTTATCTTCTTTTTTTAATAGTACTAATCCGTTGTCAATTATCTTGTGAAAAACAGTATTCGAAAATGTAGAATCGATTTGTTCGAATTGCTCTAAGCTGTAAAAAGCATAGTGTTCAAAATTTGAAGGAACTATCTCTGAAAACCTAATTTTGTCATCCACCGTTTGATCGAGGGCATTTTTATTGGTGTAACGTTTATAGGTAATATTCTTATCTTTTCTACAATATACATCTTCATATATGAGGCCCTGATCATCCCAATAAATTAAGGAAAAACTACTCTTTTTATCTGGTTCTAAGACTTGACCAGAGAGTGCTAAGTCATCTAGTTTATGCAGGAGTAATTGATTTGAGGAGACTATACCTTTATATTTCCCGAAAGTAAATTCATTCAATCCAACCATTTCAAAAGGAAAGATGCCCGAAGAGAATACATTTGAAATATCTTCTTTTCTCCATTTTTCAGATTTTTCAATGACCAGAATAGATCTTTTCTCGCTGATGTAAACAGAAGTACTGTTGGAAATTTTAGTTTGTATTGATTCGAGAATTTGTTTATTTTCAGTTAAGACCTGAAGATTGTTTTCTTGCCAATTTACTTCGTCAGCATGGTGAATTACTAATATCTTTCCATCCTCAGGTGAAAAGTATTGGGTTAAATTTACTTCATTTTGCTTAGTAACAATGTCATATGAAACGAATGTAATCCAAGAAAGACAAATGAGAATAATCGTAAATAAAAAGAGCCTACTCTTCATGTAAAGGTAAAAGTAGTTTGGTTTTTATAGTCACTTGAAGAAAAAATAATTTTAAATCAACAATTAAATGTTTAATCAAAAAGATTCAGTTGTTTTACTGTAAGGGCATGCTGAAAGGTTTTTCGATGGTAGGAGGACAATCCATGTTTTTCGATTGCTTTTTTATGCTGAATTGTTGGATAGCCCTTATTTACATTCCAAGAATAATAGGGTAAATCTTCATGTATTCTACACATGAATTCATCTCTCGCTGTTTTTGCTAAAATGGAGGCAGCTGCAATCGTTTGAAATTTACTGTCTCCCTTGATTACGGTGGTGTGAGGAATGTCTTCAAACGGTTTGAATCGATTTCCATCTACGATAATATGCTTTGGCCTTAGCGACAAATCTGAAATACAAAGATGCATTGCTTCAATACTCGCATTTAAAATATTGATTTTGTCTATTTTAAAATTGTCAACAAATTGTATGGAATAGCACAATGCATTTTGTTTGATTACTTTTTCTAACGTTTTCCTGTTCTTCTCTGTTAATTTTTTGGAATCGTTTAATCCATCTATTATTAATCCCGCAGGTAGGATTACGGCAGCCGCAACAACTGGTCCTGCTAAGCAACCTCTACCGGCCTCATCACAGCCAGCTTCCAATTCAAGCGAGGAAAGATGGGTTTGTAATCTATTCATTTTCTAAAATTGAGAATTTTTTCTACATTTATAAAAAAATAGACCATGAAATTGAAAAACCTTTTAAAAGTATCGTTGGTGCTCATCGCAATTCTTTCGATAAATACTTCATTTAGTCAAGTAGCTAAAACAGCAAAGATTGGAGATAACAAATCAATTCAAAAGAGTAAAGAAATTGGAGAATTCACATTTAGTGTTTCTGGTTTATCATCTGATCAAGTGAATAAAAGTGCTTCTTATTATCCTTTATATTTTACTGTAGTTTACACTGAAAAAACTGAAGAACTTTCTATTAAAATGGTGCAATCAGATGCTATGTCAAGAAGAATTATCATGCGATTTTTTTCAGCTTTAGATATTCTAAATATTGAAACCGAAGGGAAGACCTATTTGTGTGAAGATTTTTACACGAATTTTCTAAAATAAGTTACTTTTTAAACATTCTGAAGAGAATTAAAATACTTAAGATCGGAACAAGAATTTTGATTCATATTTGTATTTTTTATTAAAGCTCTACTAAGTTCAATAGAAAAAAATAGCGGACAAGTGATACTTAACTTGATTATTTTTGGAATTCATAAACATTAAACGGTGTGATACAATAATCTAACCTTATATCCATTTTTTCATCGAACTCTACTTCTTTTACTGGCTGGTCTATTGTGGTAATGCCTATTTTTATAAGGTTTTGATTGCATTTAGAGAAAAATCTATCATAGCAACCCTTCCCATATCCTATTCTAAATCCATTTAAATCATGCGCAAGAAGAGGTGTAATGCAAACATCTATATCACTGGCAGGAATTAATTGCCCATTTATAGCTTCCAGGATTCCAAGTCTATTTTCTTGGATACCTGAAAGATCACTCAACGAAAAAAAAGTTAATTCCCATGTTTTTAAGTTAGTAGAAGGAATGCACCATTTCACTTCATGTTTTTCTAAATATTCAATCAATGTATAGGTATTAACTTCCTTTTTTGAAATTATAGGCAGGAATAAGGCGATTGTTCTACCCTTTAAATCAAAATGACCCAATAAGCGCAGAATAACTAACTCAGACAAATATTTATTTTGACTTATACTTAGTCGATTGCGTAAGCCTAAATACTTATCACGAACTAATTTCTTATTCAGCTTAATCCTCTTTTTTGTACAAATTAAGATTAACCAATGCTCTTCTGTCTTTGATATCTGCTAATTTTCTCAATCCTTGAATTGCACGGTAGTCAACTGCCACTTGATTTTCTTTAATCAAGTTTTCTTTTTCTGTTTTGTAATTTGCAGCTACTGGATTTTTAGATGTTTTATTCAATTGGACCACATAAACACCATTGTTTCCTACTATAGGTAGAGTTGATGCACCATCTTTCAGTCCTCCAAAAATAGCACCTATAACATCAGGTTCATTATCTAATTCACCACCAGAACCACCACTGAAGGATACGTCTGCAACCATAGCTTGAACTGTATTGCCACTTTTCGCAACAATATCAGAAACTGATTTACCGGCTTGAGCTAATTGAACTTTTAACAATTTAGCTTTTTTCTCCTTCATTAACTCTTGCTCCATTGCTTGTTTCACATCTGAAAAGGAAGGTTCTCCTGACGGTTTAATTGCGGATAACATTGCTATAATATATCGTTTTCCATCAAGGATTGGATATTCGTTAAAACTACCTATTCCACCGCCACCATAAGCTAATTCAATTAATGAATTCGTAGTATTGATTTCTTCAAATGAGTAGAGATTTGGGTTCTTTGTATAGCTAATGTTATCATCCTCAATTGAAATAGGTTGAGCATAGTTATTGGCATCTTGAACTAATTGACTAAACTTTTCGATTTTCTTTTCAATTGATGATTCTTTATTTACGGCATCTGAAATCTTAGTTAGGAGGTTGTATGCCTCATCTTCTTTATTTTGAAACGTTTCTTTTGAAGGTTCAAATGTTTTTGATATCGTTACCAAAAGCGGAAATTTATTTTCGTCACGTTCCATAATTTGTATGATATGAATCCCTGCAGGCGTTTCAATCTTCTTAATCTCCCCTACTTTACCTGTTTCACAATAGTTCGACAAAAGCTTGTCATAACCTAAGACAATTAAATCACCAGAAATTAAATTTTCCGATGGCGCACTATTATTCATTGGTACTTTTATTAACCCACTATCTGCCTTCGATCGTTGATCATCAGAATGTTTAGTTACCAACTGTGCAAAGTTAGTCGGGTTAGCAATTTTGGAAAGACTATCAGCTAATGCCTTTTTTGGAGCAGATGATTTGGCATCAAGTCCTGCTGTAGAAATAAAAATATGACGCGCTTTAATTTTAGAAGGTGTAAACCCAACCACTTTGGAGATATTCATGAAGCCTTGAGACAAATAAGGACCTACAATTGAATCCAATTTTGCCGTTTTAAAAATTAATTCATAATCAGCAGGGAAGGTCTGGTAACCCATTTGAGCTTTCTCATTTCCTTCTGGAACTGCGGTCGCTCTTTTGTCGTTGAAATAGAACGCCCTATCAGAATTTCTAATTACAAATGAAGAATCTGATTTTGTTTTTGACCAAGCTGTTCGAATCTTTGCAATTTCACCGTTAAAAACAGCAGAATCTTTTCCTGAAGGCACTATGTTAAGGGAAACTACGCGTACTTCGCGATTAGCTTTTTCAACTCTGTATTTTGCATCTCCTTTGTGGGCTTCAAAATAAGCCTTTAGTTCACTATCAGAAGCCTTAACTTGTTCGTCAGGTATTTCATTGAATCTTCGTATAATATACGATATATTTTTAGTTGTCGACTTAGATTCAACTCTATCTTCCAATTCGATTTTTGTGGTGTAAATCCCCTGAGTCAACAATTGCATGTATTTCTCTCTTGCCCGTAATTGCTTGTATTCATTTTCAAAAATCGCCCACAACTTTTGTCCATTCGCTGTTTTATCCGCCTTAAGTTTTTTAATTACTTCCTTCCCTTGAGCAATTGATTGAGGGGTATAAGTTCCAGAAGTGTTGTCTTTGAAAACCGATGGAATTATTTGTTGAGGTTGACCATTACTTTGGGGGTTTCCTTCTAAACTTACTAAATCAGGAAGTCCTTTAAACCCATTTGTTGCATTGAAGTAAGCATTTAATTCGTTTTCTGATACACTTATGCCTAAAGCTTCAAATTCTTTAGCCAAAACAATAGAATCTGTAAATCTTCTCCAAGCTTCATCGTACCAAAACTCAACCTCTTTCTCTTGAGGTGCTCTTCCTGTAAGTAATTGAAAACGTTCGTCTTGATAACGTCTTAAGGCATCAAATTTAATTGCATCTACGTCCTCTCCATAAACAGTACCAATACTTGTTGGTGTTTTTCCAAACCAGCTTAAGAAAACATCTTTCCACAAATCGAATGTAAATGTCAATAAAGCAAGACCTAGAACTGCAACAATCCAACCTGATTTCGAACGAATTTTCCCTATAATCGCCATATTTCAATTTTAAAAGCACGAAGATAATAAGAAATATATAAATATTATAATTAAATTAATCAAGAGTAGAGTTAATTGCCTCCACCCTTTTTAATTGTGTTACCATTTTTTTCAGTTGGTTTTGGATTAGCTAAATTAGACTTTAAATTATTGTTTATCACTGTTTTTTGTTTTTCCGAACTAGAGTTTTTATTTTTATCATTGGGGTTGGATGGATTTGAAATATTGTTAGGTACATTTGATTGCGGTGGTTTATTGTTATTCCCTGAGGGCGTTGAGTTATTTCCGGAGCTTTGAACAGGTGTTTTATTTGAGACACCCATTGTTGCAGGTGTATTATTAATTTTCGAGGGCTGATGAGATGAATTATTACCTGTTGGTGGTGGATTTGTCGAATTTCCATTTTTGAAATTTGAACCGTTTCCGTTTGAATTGCCATTATATTGAGAGTTTGGTTTTTTTTGAGCAGGCGATGAAGAATTTGTCGAACCCCCATTATTATTTGAGCCATTTCCTATGGAACTACCATTGTTTTGTGAGTTTGAGTTATTTTGTGATGGCGATGAAGAATT